>NZ_JBEGHG010000020.1:0-70929 GCF_040675865.1 Burkholderia sp. LMU1-1-1.1
CGCAACGACCCGGACGAAAATTCGACCGGGTCGTTAAAGCGGTGGCGCAGCGATATCCAGAGAAACGATTAACTAAGAAAACTTAACTTAGCGGCATTAGGGTCAGGTCCACCATTTCTACACGGGCTGGACCTTACTTGGGCCGTCGGCTCCTGGCGGATTACGGCGTGCCGCCTCATCCGCCAAATGCGGCCTGCGGCGCAAGCACCGCCTAAAACATCAATCGAAGCAAAGACGCTTCTTGGTGGCGGCAATCAGCTTGTCGTCATACGGATGCAGATTCTCGACGAACAGCAACTCCGTCTCGTCCGGCTCTTCCAGGCACATTTCAATCATCATCGGCCCGTCTTCCATGCGGCCCAGGAAGTGCGATGGCCAGCGGTTCTTGCGGTGCGTCTTCAGCACTTCCATCCCCAGCTTGGCCAACGGCGCCTTCACGCCCGCGGCCAACGCCTCGCGCTGCCAGTCGTCCCAATAGTCACTCATTGTCTTACCTTTAAATATCTAACAAAGCGGAATTGTACTCCTTCCGCCGCCCTCCCTACCAAAACCAGACCAAAGTGGCATGCATCGGCGATACGCCAACGAACGCGCCGCGCTTCGCCAATTCCCATTAAAAACAGATAGTTACCAATAAATACCAACTCGACAACGCAAGTCCACTTCAATATTTTATAATACCAGTTAAATACCTGTTGACAAGCTGGTTGGGCAACCATATAGTGCCCTCAACCACCCCGGCCCGGGCCGGCTTCCCAGCGACAGAGTTTTCAGATACCCATGATCGAATTTTTAATAGGCGTAGACGGCGGAGGTAGCGGTACCAGGGTTCGCCTGGCGCGCGTCGACGGCGTCGAACTGGCAAACGGCACCAGCGGGCCCTCGGCGCTGTCGCACGGCATCGCCGGCGCCTGGGCCGCCGTCGAGGACGCGGCCGCGAAAGCCTTCGCTGCCGCCGGGATCGATTTCCCGGCCAAGTCGTCCATCGCGATCGGCCTCGGCATGGCCGGCGTGCATAACCGCCAGTGGGCCGCCGAATTCGTCGCCGCCAATCCCGGCTACGCGCGCCTGGCGCTGGAGTCGGACGGCCACACCACCGTGCTGGGCGCCCACGCCGGCCAGCCGGGCGCCATCATCGCGCTGGGCACCGGCAGCGTCGGCGAGGTCAAACCGCTCCGCGGCCCGCATGTCGAAGTAAGCGGCTGGGGCTTCCCGGCCGGCGACGAGGCTAGCGGCGCCTGGATGGGACTGCGCGCGGCCAACCACCTGCAGCAGGTACTCGACGGCCGCAAGCCGGACGACGCCTTCGCCGCCGACGTCGCCGAAGCCTGCGGCGCGGCCGAAGGCGCGGACCTCGCGCAGACGCGTCTATCGGTCCAGCAATGGCTGGCCAAGGCCACGCAGACCCAATACGCGCAGCTGGCGCGCGTGGTGCTGCGCCATGGCGAATCGAATCCAACCGCGCAGGCAATCCTGCTCGAAGCGGGACGCGAAGTGGAGCGCATGGCCAACGCGCTCGATCCGAGCGGCGCGCTGCCGATCGCGCTGTGCGGCGGCCTGGGCGCGCCATTGCGCCCCTATCTGCCGGCGGCTGTCCTGGCGCGCAGCGTGACGCCGCAAGGCGATTCGGCGGCCGGCGCGCTGCGGCTGATCCAACAACGATTGAAGGAGTAGCCCGTGCCAGCCCAGTCGAGCGAACAGCTGAAAGACTTCGAACCGGACGCCGGCAGCGACACGCCGCTGTACATGCAGCTGGCGAACAAGCTGTCCGACGGTATCGTCAACGGCGAGTGGCGCGCCAACGAGGCCTTGCCCTCCGAGCGCGTGCTGTCGGAGATGCTGAACATCTCGCGCGTCACCGCCCGCAAGGCGATCGACATGCTGTGCGAGCGCGGCATGCTGACCCGCAAGCGCGGCTCGGGCACCTACATCACGCCGAAACTTGAACAGCCCTTGTCGCGCCTGACCAGCTTTTCGGAAGAACTGCGGGAGCGCGGCTTCAACGCCGGCTCGCGCTGGCTGCAGCGCGACATCGGCGTGGCCTCGCCGGTCGAGGTGCTGTCGCTCGGCCTGTCGCCCAACATGCCGGTGGCGCGCCTGAAGCGCCTGCGCACCGCCGACGACGTGGTGATGGCGATCGAAACGACCACCATCCCGGCGCAGTACATGCCCAACCCGCATAGCGTGACCGATTCGCTGTACGGCTATCTGGAATCGAAGGGCACGATCCCGATGCGCGCGCTGCAGCATATCCGCGCCGTCAACGCCAGCGTGGAACAGGCGCGCCTGGCCAACATACCTGCGGGTGCCGCGATGCTGCACATCACCCGCGTCAGTTATCTCGACAACGGCGCAGCGGTGGAACTGACCCACTCGTATTGCCGAAGTGATTATTATGAATTCGTAGCGGAGTCGCGCAGATGAGCAGTGCAATCAAAGGCAATATCCTTACGTCGGCGGGCTGGATCCGCGGCGAGGTCACAT
Organism: Burkholderia sp. LMU1-1-1.1; assembly: GCF_040675865.1. NCBI lineage: Bacteria > Pseudomonadati > Pseudomonadota > Betaproteobacteria > Burkholderiales > Burkholderiaceae > Burkholderia > Burkholderia sp. LMU1-1-1.1. The sequence continues at coordinate 2,485 of NZ_JBEGHG010000020.1, forward strand.
TCGACGAACGCGTGATCGCCATCACCGGCGGCGGCATCGATCCGGCGCTCAACGCCGACGACTACATCATCCCCGGCTTCATCGACCTGCACGTGCATGGCGGCGGCGGCAAGGACGTGATGGAAGGCGGCGACGCGGTCCACACCATCGCCGCCATCCACGCGCGGCACGGCACCACCAGCATGCTGGCGACCACGATGACGGCGCCGCCGGAGGATATCGACATCGCGCTGGCCGGGATCGGCAGGGCCGCCGCCCAGCGCGGCAAGGGTGAAGCGCGCGTGCTCGGCGCCCACCTCGAAGGCCCGTACATCAACTCCGGCAAGCTCGGTGCGCAGCCCAACTACGCGCGCTCGGCCAAGCTGGCCGACGTCGAACGCCTCGAAACGCTGGCGCCTCTCAAACTGATCACCGTGGCGCCGGAAATCGAAGGCCACCTGGAACTGGTCAAGGAACTGTCCGACGCCGGCATGCGGGTGCAGATCGGCCATACGCTGGGCTCCTACGAGGACGGCAAGGCGGCGCTGGAAAACGGCGCCCACGGCTTCACCCACCTGTTCAACGCCATGACCGGCCTGCACCACCGCGAACCCGGCATGGTCGGCGCGGCGCTGGCGCACGCGCAGTACGCCGAACTGATACCGGACCTGCTGCACGTGCACCCGGGCGCCATCAAGACCGCGCTGCGCTGCATTCCGCGCCTGTACTGCGTGACCGATTCCACCTCCGCCACCGGCATGCCGGACGGCGAATATATGCTGGGCCGCCAGGTCGTCATGAAGTGCATGGGCGGCGTGCGCCTGCCCGACGGCACGCTGGCCGGCAGCACCCTCACCATGGACCAGGCGCTGCGCAACCTGGTCGGACTCGGCCTCGATCTGGCGGATGCCTCGGCACGGGTCTCAACGTATGCGGCCGATTATCTCGGCCTGCAAGAGCGGGGCCGCGTGGCGCCCGGCGCCTATGCCGACCTCGTGGTGCTCGACCGTGACCTGAACCTCAAAGCCGTCTATATCGAAGGAGAATTGTTGTGACCTCAATGATGTTGAAAGAAGCCCTGTCCGCAGCTGATTGCGTGGCCCTGCAACTGGCCCACGATGGCGACCGCTACGCGGAGCTGGGCCGCAAATTGAGGAGCACCTCCTTCTCGACCGCGCTGACCATCGCGCGCGGTTCGTCGGACCACGCCTGCGCCTACGCCGCCTACCTGATCATGGCGCGCCTGGGCCGCGTGGTGGCGTCGCTGCCGATGTCGCTGGTGACCCTGAACAAGTCGCCGCTGATCACCCGCGACACGCTGGCGATCTCGATCTCGCAGTCGGGCCAGAGCCCGGACGTGGTCGAGCCGATCAAGTACTTCCGCGACGGCGGCGCCACCACCATCGCGCTGGTCAACGACATCGATTCGCCGCTGGCGCACGCCGCCGAATGGGCGATGCCGCTGCGCGCCGGTAAAGAGCAAAGCGTGGCCGCGACCAAGAGCTTCATCACCAGCCTGGTGGCCGGCGCGCGCCTGGTGGCCGCGTGGCAGAACGATCCGGAGCTGCTGGCCGGCCTGGAGGCGCTGCCCGAGTCGCTGCGCGCCGCCACCACCGAGGACTGGTCGCCGGCGCTGGAAGTGCTGGCGCCGGCCCGCAACATCATGGTGGTCGGACGCGGCATCAGCTTCCCGGTCGCGCTGGAAGCTTCGTTGAAATTCAAGGAAACCTCGGCGCTGCAGGCGGAGGCCTTCAGCGGCGCGGAGATCAAGCACGGCCCGATGGCGCTGATCGAGGAAGGCTACCCGCTGGTGATCTTCGCCACGCGCGGCCCGACCCAGGCCGGCCTGCTGCAGCTGGCGAGCGAAATGCGAGGCCGTGGCGCGCGCGTGCTGCTGGCCGCGCCGGCCGACGTGGCCGAACGCGACCTGACCTTGCCGGTGGCGGCGACGCCGGATCTCGATCCGATCGTGGCGATCCAAACCTTTTACGTGATGGCGGCAAAACTGTCGGCGGCGCGCGGCATGGACCCGGACGCGCCGCGCCATTTGAGCAAAGTCACCAAAACAAACTAAGCGCGCCGGAGCACTCCAATGACCGACCAAACAAACAAGACTCACGACGAGTTGCGAAAAATCGCGGGCCAACTGATCATGATCCGCTTCCCCGGCACTGTGCTGGACGCGGCCACCGCCGGCTTCCTGAAGGCGAACAACATCCGCGCGGTCTGCCTTTTCCGGGGCAACATGACCGACTCCGAACAGCTGGGCAAGCTGACCGCCGACCTGCGGGCGGTCATGGGGCCCGAGTCGCTGATCGGCATCGACCAGGAAGGCGGCGCCGTGGTGCGCTCGACCTGGGTGCCGGCGCCGCCCGCGGCCATGGGCCTGGGCGCGGCCGACGACACCGACCTGGCCTACCGCACCGGCGCCGCCGTGGCGCGCGCCGTCAAGGCGCTGGGCTTCAACTGGAACTTCGCGCCGGTTCTGGACCTGAACAACAATCCGCACAACCCGGTCATCGCCGAGCGCTCTTTCGGCGCCGAACCAAAGCGCGCCGCCGAACTGGCGATGTCGTGGATGGCCGGCAGCCACGCGGAAGGCGTGGCCTGCTGCGTCAAACACTTCCCCGGCCATGGCGACACCAATGTCGATTCGCACCGTGACCTGCCGACCGTGAACAAGCCGTTGGAGGAACTGGACCGCCTTGAACTGGCGCCGTTCCGCATCGCGTCGGCCGCCGCGCCGGCGATGATGACGGCGCACATCGTCTATCCGACGCTGGACCCGGACAACCCGGCCACGATGTCGCGCCGCATCCTCACCGGCCTGCTGCGCGACGAGTGGAAGTACAAAGGCGTCGTCATCACCGACGGCATGGACATGCACGCCATCGCCGGCCGCTATGGCGTGGGCAACGCGGCGGTGCGCGCGCTGACCGCCGGCGCCGACATGGTGATGGCGCTCGGCACCCCGGAAACCCAGAACGAAACGCTCGACTCCATCGCGGCGGCGTTGGCCACCGGCGAACTGACGGCGGAAGACGTCCAGCGGCGCCTCGACCGCCTGTCCGCGCTGGCGCTGGCCTATCCGTGCAAGCCGCGCTCGTACAAGGAGGATGCGGCCGACCGCGACGTGATGGCCGAAGGCTGGCGCCGCGCGCTGACGGCCTACCGCCAGCCGCGCCGCCCCGCCAAGGGCGCGCGGGTGCGCCTGGTGGTGCGCCAGGACGTCGTCAGCGACGGCGTATCGGAAGCCGGCGTGCCGGCCGAAACGGTGGCCGCGTCGCTGCGCCGCCTGTACGACGTCGAACTGGTGACCTTCGCCGACGCCGAGGCCTTCGACTGGAGCGCCCTGCCCCGCGACGGCCGCTTCACGATGCTGGCGTCGACCTCGCGCCTGCGCTACGGCGAGCACGCGAGGACCACGTGGCGTCCCGACCTGCATCTGGCGCTGTGGAACCCGTACCAGGCGCTCGACATCCAGGCGCCCGCGCTGATGACCTACGGCTTCGCCAAACCGGCGCTGGACGCGGTCAACAGCTGGCTGGCCGACGAACTGCCAGCCACCGGCCGCGCGCCGGTGCCGGGCTTCGAATAAAATAATCCGGGGACGACGTGGACCACAATAAACAAAACATCCGCAACCCGAAGTTCTGGGTCCCCAGCCTCTATCTGGCGCAAGGCCTGCCGTTCTTCGCGGTGGCCATCGTCGCCAATCAGATGTTAAAGAGCATGGGCGTGCCCAACGACGAGCTCAATCACTGGACCGGCTTGATCGGCTTCGCGTGGGTGTTCAAGCCGTTGTGGAGTCCCTTCCTGGAGCTGGCCAGCAGCAAAAAACTGGTGGTGGTCGGCTTCCAGATCCTCGGCGGCGTATGCCTGGGCGGCGTCGCGCTGGCCTTGCACGCGCCATTCTGGTTCGCCGCCTGCATGGCGATGCTCACGCTGGTCGCGATCTCCGCCGCCACCCACGATATCGCCTGCGACGGTTTGTACATCACCAGCCTCGATGAAAAAGGCCAGGCGCAGTACGCCGGCTGGACCGGCACCTTTTTCAACGCCGGCAAATTCTTCACCACCGGCGGCTTGCTGCTGCTGGCGGGCCACTTCGAAAAAACCATGGGCGTAGTCCCCGCGTGGACCATCTGCTTCTGCATCCTGGCCGCGCTGATGATCGGCCTTGGCCTGTACAACAGCTGGGCGCTGCCGCTGGCGAAAAACGAAACGAGCGCAGACACCAACGCCGCCGCCATCGCCCGCACGCTGTGGGAAGTGATCGTCGAGTTCTTCAGAAAGCCCGGCATCTGGATCTCCATCCTGTTCATCATCCTGTTCCGCGCCGGGGAGGCGCAGGTGCAGTCGATCGGTCCCCTGTTCCTGCGCGAGGCGCGCGCGCTTGGCGGCCTGGGACTGTCCACGTCCGAAGTGGGCGCCGTCTACGGCACCGTGGGCACCGTCGCCTTCGTCGTCGGCAGCATCGCCGGCGGCTACTTCACCTCGTGGCTGAGCCTCAAACGCGCCATCCTGTGGCTGATCCTCGCGGTCAACCTGCCCAACGCCGCCTTCTATCTGCTGTCTTACTTCCAGCCGACCGACCTGGCGGTGATCGGCGCGGCGCTCAGCGTCGAGATGTTCGGCTACGGCTTCGGCTTCGTCGGCCTGATTCTGTACATGATGCAGGTGGTCGCGCCGGGTAAATATCAGACCGCGCACTATGCCTTCGCGACCGGCATCATGCAGCTCGGCTTTGTCCTGTTCAAACTATTCAGCGGCGACATCCAGATCGCGCTCGGCTACCAGCACTTCTTCATCTGGGTGATGCTGTGCGCGATCCCGGTGGCCATCCTGTCGCAGATCATTCCAATGACAGCGCGTCCGCGGCATGAGCCGGAGCCGGTGGTTGCGCGACCAGCGCACAGTTGACGCACCCTTGAATTAAGCGCATCAACCATGATTTATGTAACAATACGTTGGTTTCACCGGCGGGCTCTTTTACTTCCCGGAAAGGGATCGTAGAATGTGCGGTTTGCCGGATCGCGCGTAGCGCGGCCTTGAACACTAACTCCAATAGCGACGGCATGGCGTCTCGGCGCCGGCCATCCCATGTCTTTTGAAGGATTAAACATGTCCCATATTCGTCTCGCTCGTATTAGTCTGATCCTGGCCGCCATTGGCCTGAACGCGGTACCGGCCATGCTGGGCGTGACCGCCGCCCACGCGCAGGACAAGGAAAAAGCCGCCGCCGAAGCGCCGAAGGATACGGTACGTCCGGAGATCTACAAGTTGATCGATCCGGCGCAAACCAAGCCGCTGCTCGATTCGAAGAACTACCAGGAATACCAGACCCGCATCGACACCGCCGCCGCCGCGCCGAACCTGACTCCATACGAGGCGTTTGTGCTGAACCAGATGCGCGTGCAACTGGGCCAGGCCACCAATAACAATGAGCTGACCCTGAAGGCGCTGGAATCGATGATCGATTCGGGCCGTCTGAAGCAGGAAGACAAACTGCGCTTCATCGACGCCGTCGCCGGCATCTACTACAGCTCCATCAAGGACTATGACAAGGCCATCACCTGGTTCAACCGCTACGGCACCGAATCGGGCGACAACGCCAAGCAGCGCCAGTACATCGTGCGTTCGTACTTCCTGAAGAACGACTTCGCCACCGCCAAGACCGAAGTACTGAAGGATATCGAAGCGGCGAAAAAAGCAGGCACCGCGCCGACCAAGGACGAACTCAATTTGCTGGGTAACGTCGGCATCAAACTGAAGGACACCGACCTGTATCTGACGGCGATCGAAGAGCTGGTGCGCTACTACCCTTCGGAAGACTACTGGTTCGACCTGCTGAACCGCACGCGCGGCAAGAAGACCTACGCTCCGCGTCTGGACCTGGACATGGCGCGCCTGAAAGCGGTCGCCGCGCCATCGAAGATGGAGCCTGAGGATTACGTCGAACAGGCCGAGCTGGCGGTGCTGGGCGGCTTCTTCACCGAAGGTAAAATCGCGATGGACAAGGCTTATCCAGGCGCCATCCCGGCCGGTAAAGACAAAGCCGCGATCCAGAAGATCCGCGACAACGCCAACAAGGGCGCCGCCGACGATGCGAAGAACATCGATTCGGGCGTCGCCGCCGCGCAGAAGTCGAAGGACGGTGTCGGCCTGGTCAACCTGGGTTACAACTTCATCACCCTGGGCCAGTTCGACAAGGGTATCGACCTGATGAAGCAAGGTATCGCCAAAGGCGTGTCGAAGAATCCTGAAGATGCGAAGCTGCGTCTGGGCTACGCGCTGGCGATGGCCGGCAAGAAGGACGAATCGGTCAAGCTGCTGGAAACGGTCACCGGCAACGACGGCCGTGGCGATCTGGCGCGCTACTGGATCATGTATCAGAACAAACCTGCGGCAGCACCGGCAGCCGCCGCGAAGTAATCAAACAAAATGCCGGCATCGCCGGCATTTTTTTAACCCGTAACCCGTGATGCGTCGGGGTCGTACCCCAAGGGGTACGACCCCGCCGTTCCGGGTTTCTACCGCCGCATCTCGGACCACAGCGTCTCGATCAGCTGATGCTCGCCATCGGCGCTCAACTCCCAGAACATCGCCCCGCGCAACTTCTTCGACTTGATATAGCGCGCCTTCCCCCTCAGCGATTCCTGGTCCTCGTACGTGATCCAGATCTTCTCCTTCGCGTTGTACAGATACGGCACCTTGGCCGACGCGTTCCAATACCGTTTATAGCCTTTGCCACCCTCGAAGGACGGCGTCAGTATTCCCTGCTTCAGCAAATGGCTGAAGCCATACGCGTTGCCGCCACCGGCGCCGCCGGTCGCGCCACCTTCGCACAACTGATACTGGCCGTCGCCCGCCGGGCCGGGCGCGCACCCCTTCCAACCGTAACCATAAAACGGCACGCCCATCACCAGCTTGTCCGCCGCGATGCCGGCATCCAAATAGCGCTGGACCGACGCCTCAGCATACAAACCCTTGGATGCGACCGGATCTTTCGGATCACCGCTCAATGCAGCCAGATGCCCGGTGGTTTTCTCCCACGGAGCGTGGTAGTCGTAGGTCATGATGTTGATCCAGTCGAGGCTTTGCGCCAGCTCCTTGATCCAGGCGCTGCCCGCCGCGCCGTCGTTGACGAAGTTGGCGTTGGCGCCCGACGCGATGGTGACGCTGTAATGCTTGCCATCCTTCTTGCCGGCCGCGTCGAAGGCGGTGCGCAGTTCGCGTACCAGCTTGATGTAGTTCGGCTTGTCCTGCGGCCGTGCGCAGACCCTGCCCGCCACGCACGGTATGCCAACCTCGGTCGGGTACTCCCAGTCGATGTCGATGCCATCCAAACCGAAGCGGCGCATCAGCTTCACCGACGAGGCGACAAAATTGGCGCGCGCGGTGGCCGAATCGGCGACGTCGGAAAACCGGTTCGACCAATTCCAGCCCCCGACCGACACCACCACCTTGAACTTCGGATGCTGCTTCTTCAACGCCACCAGCGCGCGCAGATTGGCGCCGTCCGCGACGGCGTCGCCGAACACCAGCGCGCCATTGGCCGACGCCGGATCGCCGGCGGCATCCTGGCAGGGCGCCTCGTCATTGACGGAAGGCTCGGGGTTGCCATGCTTGCCGTCCCAGCACACGTCGATGAATGCGTACAGCGCCATCGTCAACTTGTCGGCGCCGACGTTGACGGCGGTGACCGGATACGCCGCCGACTTCCAGCCGGGGTAATAGCCGATCACTTCATCCGCCATGGCCGACGATGACGACAACGCTGCGATGACAGATGCCGCGAACACTGCGCCGGCGTGTAATTTCATGGTGTCTCCAGTAGAATTATTTTTGCAGTTGCGCGATCAAGACGTCCTTGAAACGCCGCACCTCTTCGGGCGACATCGCTCCCAACGCCCCGCGCCGCTGTTCAGGGATATGCGCCAACCGCTGTGGGTCGGAATTGAAAACAAAATGCTCGAAGATCGCCCGCCAGGCCTGCAGCACCTGCGGCTCCAGATCCTTCATGTTCAGCAAGCAGTGCATCAGCGCATTCGACGGCGACATGCTGCGGTCGTTGGCCGTGTGCGAACCGCCCCACCAATAATTGACCAGGATGTTCAGATGGCCGATCGATTCGACCTGATGCCACCAGATCGCCGGAATGTAGATCGCGTCGCCGGGCTCCAGTTCGGCCACCTGCGCCGCCGCCAGCGCGTCGCGAAAGCGCGGGTACTTGTCGAAGTCCGGTTGCGCGCGCGAGGCCATGCTGATCGGCGCGCCGGCCGGGGTGTAATCGAGCGGGCCGACATACAGGTTGCCCACCTGCTCGGGCGGAAACAAGGTGAAGCGCCGCCGGCCGCTGACGCAGGCCGCGATATTCTGCGCCTCGTCGAAATGGGCCGGCACCGTGATGTGATTGCCCAGCCAGATGCGCGGCCGCACCTCGGGTCCCAGCAACGGCAGCTGGTTCTCCGTCAAAAATCCCGGCAGGCATTCGGCGATGACCGCGCTTTGCGCCGCCAGCGCGGGAGCGCGGACGCCGGCCGGCAGATAGCGCATCAACTGGTCGATGATGTCCGACATCGGCAGGCGGTTGCGCACGAAGCTGAAGGCGCTGACGTCGTCGCTATAGGTCACCAGCCCCTGCGCGGCGGGCGGCGTCATGATGGCGTTGACATCAGCGCCGCTGTCGAAGGATTTGAGGTAGCCGCCGACCGCCTCCGGCGACGTCAGCGCGTGGGCGACGACGGGCCAGTCGCGCACCACGCCGCGCATCACAGCGGGGCGGTGCAGCGGCAGGATCTGCTCATGGAAGACGCGGGCGTCGACATCGCGCCACTCGGGTATCGGTTGCGGAATTGGGTGCATCGGCAAAGTATAGCGTTGAAAACCCGTCATGCGACCCGCGCCCGCCTCTTTAGTGGAGGCGGACGCGGTCCGACCGGCTTAGTACTTGACGCGCATCGTCAGGAAGAACTGGCGACCGTTCTTGTAGACCGAACGTGGCTGGTCTTCGTTCAAGGCGTAGTACTTCAGCTTCGGATCGTTCAGGTTACGCATGTCCAGCGAGAAGCCGATCTTCTCGTTGAATTTGTAGCCCAGGGACGCGTTCAGGTAACCCATGCCGACCTGGTTGAACTCCGTGCCGCGATCCAGGCCAACATACGAATCCGAACGGTAGCTGTACGTCAGGCGGGCGTTGAAACGCTCGTCCTCGTAGAACGCGCTGGCGTTGTAGGTGCGCTTCGACGAACCGAGCACCTTGGCGCCGCTGCTGTCGCTGGCGTTGGTGAAGGTGGCATTGCCGTCGATACCGAAGTAGCCGAACAGCGGCTGCTGGTACGACAGCTCGATGCCCTTGACCTTGCCGGTGCTGTTGATCGGCGAAGAGATCAGGTACTGCGCGTCGAAGCCGTTCGGATCGGTGACCTTGGTGGCCTCGGTGTAGGTGCGGTAGGTGCCCACGCGCGTGCCCTGGCCGATGTAGTTGGTCAGGTCCATGTAGTAGACACTGGCCGACACCAGCGAGCGCGGTGCGAAGTAGTATTCCAGCGAGGCGTCGAAATTGTTCGACGTGATCGGCTTCAGATCCGGGTTACCGCCCGAACCGGAACCGACGCCGCCCTTGGTGGCCGGAGGCGTCAGGGTGAAGGTGCCGACCAGCGACGAGAAGTCCGGACGCGTCATGGTGCGCGACAGCGCGAAACGGGCCACCAGGTCCTTGTTCAGATCCAGGCGCAGGTTGGCGCTCGGCAGATAGTCGTTGTAGGTGTGTTCGACGGTGGTCGGCTTGAAGATGCCGAACGCCGACGTGTACACCACGCCCGGCTGGCCCAGTGGCGTATCGCCCGGCATGCCGACATTGCTGACGGCGCGTTCCTTGGTCTGCACGTAGCGCACGCCGACGTTGCCGCTCCAGCCTTCGCCTTCGAAGTTACCCTGGATGTAGGCGGCGCGGTTCTTTTCCTTCAGGTTGAACTCATTGCCGAAGTCCTCACGCGTGCCGTCGGTGGCGCGGTTGGCGAACAGCTTGGAGAACGCCGCCAGCTGTTCGGCGGTGTAGCGGAAGATCCCGCGTGGGAAATTGCCACCCAGGCCGCTGGCGTAGTTCGACGGATACGATCCGGCAGCCGCAGGCCAGTTGGCCGGGTTGTACGGCGAGTTGGCGCCGTTGATGCAGCTGTACTGGGTAGGCAGCGGCGCCGCCCAGAAGAAGCCCGGGCCGCCGGCGGCGTCGGTGCGGGTCGAGCAGGTAGGACCCTGGCCAACCACGTTGTCCGAATAGCGATCGTGATCGGCGCCGCGCACGCCGAATTTCAGCAGCTTGAGCGGACCGGCTTCGAGCTGGAAGTCGCTGTCCAGTTGCAGCCATTTTTCCTTGTCGGTGACGGTGACGTTCTGGTCGCCGAACATCCAGCTGAAGCCACTGGTGGCGTCGGTGCCCGGCGTCGCGGCCGGATTGTTATTGAAGGAGAAGTCGGCGGCCGTGCCGGTGCCGTTCAACTTGTACGACGCGCCGGTGCCGGTGGCGCCGTTCCACGCGATGACGTCCTGGGTCGGGGTTTTTCCCTCGCCTTTCGAGGTGCCGGCCTTGCCGTAGAAAGTCAGGTTCTCGGCGGCGCGCCACTTGCCGTCCAGCGCGATGAATTTGGCGGTCGCCTCGGCGCCGGGACGGGAGATCTGGTCGTACTCGTTATAGTTGGTGCCGGCCACCGGCGCGAAGTTCGCGCTGACCAGGGTCTTGACGCCGTTCTGGGTCTTGACCACATAGCCCGGCAGCGGTGCCTGGCCGTTGCCCTGGTTGATGATGGCGCCACCGTTGAGCAGGTAGTTGTCGTTGGTGTTGGACGCCTTCAAGGTCGAGCTGAAACCGGTCAGGTCGAAGTTCAGATCGCGGCTCGGCTTGAATTGCAGGTCGATCAAACCGCCCCGGCGCTTACGCTCCTGCTGGAACAGCGAGGCGCCAAGGAAGCCGGGATAGTAGGCGTTGGCCAGGTCCGGATTGGCGATCGCCATCGGGCTGTTGGCCAGGATCTTGTCGTAGGACAGCGCTTCCTGGCCGTCGCGGCGCAGGTGGCGTTCTTCGGAGAACACTTGCAGCAAGGCGCCGAAAGTCCGCTGCTCGTTCTTCCAGTTCAGCAAGGCGCTGAATTGCGGATCGGTCTTCTTCGGCAGATCGGCGTACACCGCGCCCAGCGACACTTCGCCGGTGAAGTTCTCCTTGAATTCGAGCGGCTTGCGGCTGATGATGTCGACCGAGCCGGCGACGCCGCCCTCGACCAGGCTCGCTTCCGAGCTCTTGTGCACCACCACCGAACCGACCAGCTCCGACGGCACCAGCGTGTAGCTGACGCTGCGGCCGACCTGGGTGGTCTGGTTCAGGATGAACCAGTCGCCGGAGGCCACGTTGTGGCCGTTGAACAGGGTCTGGGTCAGGTTGGGATTGGTGCCGCGCATCGACACGCGGTCGTTCTCGTCGAAACCGCCTTCGCTGGCGCCGGCGTTGCTGACGTTGACGCCAGGCACACGCTGCAGCGAGTCGGCGACGTTTTTATCGGGCATCTTGCCGATGTCTTCGGCCGTGATCACCTCAAGGTGCGACTCGGCATTTTTCTTTTGGTTCAGCGACTGTTGCAAGGCCGCACGAATGCCCTGCACCTGGACCGTTTGCATCTCCTCGCCGTCCTTCTTGCCGGCATCGGCCTGAGCCTGCGCCTGGGCTTGCGCTTGCGCCGACCACGACATGCCCAGCACCATCAGGCCCACCGCCGCGGCGATCGGCGTCAACTGCTCGACCGCGCTACGTGGCATGTTCGTCTTACCTGGCAGATTCTCTTTCATTTACTCCCCCTTGTTTGCGGCCTGTTTTTTTTGGAAGGCCCGTGCTGTTTTAACGTAGATCGATTCCCCGGTTCATCGCCGCCGCGATGTCGTGCAGATCCCTTTTTTACAACCTCATACAAAACCAATTCAACGCCAATATACCGCAGTACCAATACCAGAATACTACCAATTGCCATATTTTTTTTATATGTTGTGCGAAGTACACATACCAATTCGCCCTTCGTTGCAGAGGAGCATCTATAGGGCGGTGCGGTCCACAGTAAAACCAGTGTGATACCAGAACGGTGGTTCTTTTTGGTATTATCGGATCAGGTATGGCAACGACCGGGTACAGACCAATTCAGGGCGCCCGGCCCGGGACGAGGGAGACGAAACGGATGACATCGCTTGCTGAGATCATGCACACGCTGGGGCAAGGCAGCAGCCAGCCGCTCTACCAGCGCCTACAGCGCGCGCTGCGCACGGCCATCGACCAGCGGCTGTTCGGACCGGACGAAGCCTTGCCGGCCGAGCGGCAGTTGGCGGCCGACCTGTCGATCTCGCGCATCACGGTGAGGAAAGCGATCGACGGGCTAGTGGACGAGGGATTGCTGGTGCGGCGCCCTGGTTCGGGCAATTTCATCAATACGAGGATCGAGAAGAATTTCGCCAAGCTGACGTCGTTTTCGGAGGACATGCGGGCGCGCGGGCGCACGCCGCGCAGCGTGTGGCTCAAGCGGTCGGAAGGGACGGTGACGCCGGAGGAGGCGCTGCGGTTGCGGCTTAGTCCGGGGGCGGCGGTGTACCGGTTTCACCGCATCCGCTACGCCGATGACATCCCGATGTGCATCGAGTACGCCACCATCGTCGCGACGTGTTTGCCGTCGCTGGAGTCGGTGCAGGTGTCGATGTACGAGGCGCTGGAGCATGCGCACAACCGCCCGGTGCGCGCGCTCCAGCGACTAAGCGCGCTGCTGCTCGACGAGGAGCAGGCGGCGCTGCTCCAGGCCAAGGCGGGGGACGCGGGGCTGGCGGTGGAACGACTGGGGTTTCTGCGCGATGGGCGGGCGGTGGAGTTTTGCCGGTCTTATTTTCGCGGGGACCTGTACGATTTCGTGGCGGAGCTCAATGCGGGTTAGGCAATCACGCCGCCGCCGCGGTCGCGCCGAAGATCAGCGAATGATGCGCCGACACCCCGGCAAGCGTGCCATCCGCCGCCGCCAGCGCCACATTCCCCGCCATGCGCGCCGCGTCGCCGCACGCGTACACGCCGGCGACGCTGGTCGCCTTCATGCCGTCGGTGCGCACGTACATGCCCATCGCGCCCTGCTCCAGCTCACACCCCAGCTGCTCGGCCATCGGACTGCCGCTATGCGTGCGGCTAACCACGAACAGACCCGCCATCTCCAGCGACCGCCCGTCCTGCAATTCAACCGTCGCATGCCCGGTGATTGACTTGACCGGCGTGCGCTCGATCGCCACGCCGCGTTTTTCCAGTGACGCCAACTGCTCCGCGTCCGGCTCGAAAGCCCCGTTGAGCAGCATCGTCACCTGCCCCCAATCCGGCAGCATCATCGCGTGATGCATCGACAGCGGCCCCGTGGCCAGCACTCCGATGCGTCCCTCCATCAGCTCATAGCCATGGCAGTAGGGACAGTGGAACACCGTGCCGCCCCAGCGCTCCGCCAGCCCCGGTACCGGCGGCAATTCATCGACCACGCCGGTGGCCAGCACCAGCCGCTGCGCGTTGTAGGCGCCGCCGTCCTGCAAGGTGACGCGGAAGCCCTGCTCCACTTTCTCGGCCCGCTGCGCCGAGCCCTCGATCCAGCGCACGGTCGGATACTTCATCAACTGCGCGCGGCCGTCGGTGGCGATGGCCGCCGCCTCGCGGCCGTCGTGGCCAAGAAAGCCGTGCGAATGCCTGGCGTAGCGGTTGCGGCGCTGGCCGGCATCGACCACCAGCACGCGGCGGCGGGCGCGCGCCAGCTGCATCGCGGCGGACAGGCCGGCGTAGCTGCCGCCGATGACGATGACGTCGAATTCAGTGCTCGGATGTGGGATGTGCATGGGAGGCTCCTTTGTGCTTGGCGTATTCGTCGTTGAAGCGGGTCGACAAATCGGCCAGCGTGACGTCCTTGAAACGCTCGATCAGCAAAGCCTCGGCCTCGTCGAAGGCGCTGGAGAGCGCGTCGTTGACGGCGCGCTCCACCAGGCACTCGGGCTGCTCGCTGCGGTTCCCCATCGCAAACACCGTGGGCGAACCGACCGCCTCGTAGATGTCGCGCAGGGTCACGCGGCGCAGGTCGCAGGTGATGGTCCAGCCGCCGCCATGGCCCTTGTCGGAACCGACATAGCCACGCTCGCGCAGGCCGGCCAGCACGCGGCGCACCAGCACCGGGTTGGTGTCGAGGAAGCCGGCCAGCTCGTCCGAGGTAAACGGCCGGTCGGCGTGCGCCATGTGCAGCAGCACGTGCAGGATGGAGGATAGTTTGCTGTTTCGTCTCATGTAACTAATGATAGTACATAATTGGAGATGGTGCAGAACATTCCTTATTTTTTGGCTTTGGACTCGTCGCCGGCCACCACCACCGTCAGCTTGGCCGGGTCGACGGCTTTGCGGAAGGCGGCGTTGACTTGCGCCAGCGTCGCGGCCTTCAGCTTGTCCTCGTACTCCTTGCTCCAGCTGTAGGTGCGGTTCAGGTACAGGTTGCGCGTCCAGCCGGCGGCCAGTACTTCATCCTTCGATCGGTTCTGGATGCGCTGCTGCAGCAGGCCGGATTTGGCGCCCGCCAGTTCCGCCGCCGTGAAGCCTGCTTTCACCGCCCGGTCCAGCTCTTCCCTGATCGCCGATTGCAGCTTCTTGAGGTTCTGCGGCGCGGCGATGGCGTTGACGTCGAAGCTGCCGGCGCGGTCGATCTCGCCCGCCTGCAAGCCCGTGCCGCCGCCATACGACAAGCCGTCCTTCTGGCGGATGCGGTCCATCAGCCGCGATTTCAAACCGCCGTCGCCGAAGATGTAATTGGCCAGGTCCAGCAGCGGGTAGTCGGGATCGTTGACGTTCAAATCCAGGTTCAGGCGCGCGGCATAGAAGCCGTTTTCCTTTTCCGGCGCGTTGATCATTTTGACGATCGGCGCCTTGTCCACGTTGACGCGGGTGACCGGGGCGTAGGAGACCTTGCTGTCCCAGCCCGAGAAGCTGTCCTCGATGGTCTTGCTGATCAGGGCCTTGTCGAAATCACCGACGACGGCGATCTCGCCGTGATTGGCGCCGTAGTATTTGCGGTGGAAGGCCACCACGTCTTCGAGCTTTAGCGCCTTGACCGCCGCCAGCTGCTCGTCCACCGACATCGGCGCGCGCACGTCGCCTTTCGGGTAGTGGTTGAAGTACAGGTCCATTTCCGTGCTGGCCAGCGACTGCGGTTCGTTGCGCGACGCTTCGATCCCGACCAGCCATTGCTGGCGCAGCTGCTCGAACTCCGCCGCCGGGAAACTGGCGTCCTTCAGCACGTGCGCGACCAGCCGCAGCGCCGCATCCAGATTCGGACCGGTGGTGTCGAAGCGATACAGGTCGCCCGATATTTTTAGTTTGGCGAAGGCGTCGGACAATTGCTCGCGCGTGAACTTGTCGGTGCCGCGCATCAGCATCGCGCTGGCGGCGCTGGAGACGATGGAGGTGTTGAACAGATTCTTCTCGTCGCCCCAGTGCAGCGACATGTTGACCGACACCGCCTCGCCGCGATTCTTCTTCGGCAACAGCGCCACCCGCAGGCCGCCGATGGTCTTGATCTCGGTGCGGGCGTTGATGTTGTCCTGGCTCGGATCGAACACCTCCGACGTCAGCACGCTGTCCTTGCCCTTGAAGTCTTTCATCACCTCGGCCACGCTCGGCGCGGCGGGGATCTCGGCGCGCTGCGGATGGTCTTCGGGAATGAAGGTGCCGACGGTGCGGTTGTCGCGCCTTAGGTAGCGCGCGGCGGCGGCGCTGACCTGCTCCGGCGTGATGGTCGGCAGCTTGTCGCGGTCCAGGAACAGCAGGCGCCAGTCCCCCAGCGCGATCTCCTCGGACAAGGTGACGCCGACCTTTTGCGGATCGTTGAGCGACTTCTCGACGCTGTTGGCGACGTTGCGGCGCACGCGCTCCATTTCCTCGGCCGTCGGCGGCGTCTTGGCGAAGTTCTCAACCGTCGCGATCAGCGCGTCGCGCACCGGTTCCAGCGGTTCGCCGGCCTTGACCACGGCGCCGATCAATTGCAGGCCGGGCGCGTAGCCGGTCTGGCCGAAGCTGAACACCTCGGCGGCCTTGCCGGTTTCCACCAGCGCCTTGTGCAGGCGGCCGGTCGGCGTGTCGCCGAGGATCTCGGACATGAAACTGAGCGCGTCGCTATCCTCCTGCAGCGCCGACGGAATCTTGTAGCCGAGGACCACCAGCTGCATGTCGCCCTTGCGGCGCACGACGAAACTGCGCTCGCCGTCCTGGGTCGGCTCGACCGTCCAGAACGGCGGCAGCACGCGCTTCGGTTTCGGGATCGCGCCGAACGATTTGCTGATCCACGCCAGCGTTTGCGCCGGGTCGAATTTACCGGCCACCAGCAGCACCGCGTTGTCCGGCTGGTAGTAGGTACGGTAGAACTTCTGCAGGTTGTCGATCTTGACGTTTTCGATGTCGCTGCGGTTGCCGATGGTGTCGCGGCCGTAGCTGTGCCAGTCGTAGGCGACGCTCTCCATGCGCTTGAGCAGCACGGCGAACGGGCTGTTCTCGCCGCTCTCGTACTCGTTGCGCACGACCGTCATTTCGGAGTCCAGGTCCTTGCGCGCGACGAAGGAGTTCACCATGCGGTCGGCCTCCATGTCGAGCGCCCATTTCAGGTTCTCCGGGCTGGCCTGGAACACCTCGTAGTAGTTGGTGCGGTCGAAGGAGGTGGTGCCGTTGAAGTCCATGCCGCGGTTGGCGAATTCCTGCGGGATGCTGCGGTTCTTCGGCGAGCCTTTGAACAGCATGTGTTCGAGCAGGTGGGCCATGCCGGTCTCGCCGTAGTTCTCGTGGCGCGAGCCGACCAGGTAGGTGACGTTGACGGTGACCGTCGGCTTGGAGGCGTCGGGGAACAGCAGCACTTTCAAGCCGTTCGGCAGCCGGTACTCGGTGATGCCTTCCACCGACGGTCCCTTGACGACGCCGGCCGGGAGCTTGACGGCGGCGGTGGCGGGCGCCTTGGCTGCCGTGGCGGCGACGGGCTCGGCCCAGGCGGTGCCGGTGGCGGCGAAGGACAGGCCGCACAGCATCATGCTGGCGACGACGGCTTGTTTCAAACGGCTGTTGTTCATGGTGTCTCGCTAAAAACGGATGAACAGGCAGCATAGCCCCACCCCGCCGACGTGGGTAGTGGCAAAAACGAAAATTTTCTGAGGGGAGGCTTAAGTACTTACTTCTCGGGCACCAGGCAGGCGTCGACCATCTGCAGGTCGTTATCCTTGGCGAACGAGATCACGAAGTGATACGCCAGCGGCTCCAGGGCGCGCAGCTTGCCGTTGACCACCACCGACTTGACGCCGTTGACCACCGTCGGCGTGACATACGGCGAAAACTGCAAATGGGAGTCGCGTCCGCCGCCATAACCTTCCGGCTTGAAGCAGGACATCACACCGCACAGGCGCTCGGCCCAGTCGCTGGGACGGAACTGCCTGCCATTGCTGGTGAGGCCTAGGATGAAGAACGATTCCTGCTGTTCTGCCGGTTTTTGAACTGACTCTGCCATGGGCGGGGGCTTGTGCGTAGATACTTGTTGGTAACAAGAATGCGTGGAAAGTCCCGGCGGGACGCGCCGGGCGGATATCATTCTAGAAGAATCTTACGTATTATATCTTATAGAAGACCTAAATACGTAAGTCGTTGATTTCAATCGACCTTTCCTCACAGATAACCAAATTGGTGCAGAAAACTCATCATCCGCACCAAGGCAATACCGCTATTGTACCCTGCTCCCGGCCGTTTTAAGGCGTCCCGCCGAGCCAGGCCGCGCCGGAACACAGCAATAACAACATCATCCACAGCAACAATGCGCGCCACACCAGGCCCACCGTGCTTTGCAGCGCGCGGATGCCCGGCTCCTCGCCCGGCAGCATGTCCGGCTCCATGTCGCTGACGTCGACGGTCGAGGCGTCGACCAGCACCACCTTGGCCGCGTTCTCGGCCGGCGTGCCCAGGCGCACGCCCATGGCGCCGCCGCCGGCTGACAGGATGATGCCGATCGCCTTGTCGCTCCAGCGGTGGGCGAAATTGCGCCACGCGTAAATCGCGTCCTCGAAGTTGCCGACCACGGCGAAGGCGACGGCCGTCAGGCGCACCGGTATCCAGTCGATCCAGTAGAACGCGCGCGCGGCGAACTGGCCGAACGCCTCGTTGCGCATATGTTCCGGTTCGTTCCAGGCGCGCGCCAGGTATTCGGACACGCGGTACATGACGGCGGCGGCCGGGCCGAGCGGCATCAGGAACCAGAAGAACACGCCGAACACGCTGCGGTGCGTGGTGATCAGCGCCTTTTCGACGGCGACGCGGGAGATTTCGCTGACATCCATGCCGACGGTGTCCTGCTTGGTCCATTCGGCCAGCAACGCGCGCGCGGCGGCGTCATCGCCCGCGCTCAGGTGCAGCTGGATCGAGGTGAAATAGTGGCTGTAATGGCGGAAGCCCAGGGTCAGGTAGACCACCAGCACGTTCCAGGCGAAGGCGGCCAGAAACCAGTCGTAGTACTTGAGCACCCAGTAGATCAGCGCGGTGGGCACCATCAGGATGGCCATCATCAGGAACCAGCCGAGGCGGCCGTGGCTCGAATGGCCGGCGTTGAACCAAGTCTCCATCCGCAACGCCAGGCTCTTGATCTCGGCGTAGATCGGGTTATCCGCGCGCAGCGGCTTCATTTGCTCGAGCAGCAGCGCGCATAAAATGGAAAGAAATGTCATTAATGGTCCTTTTTAGGTCGGCGACGCCTTGATGCCCGCTACGATAACCCACCGTGGTGGGAGAATCAAACTTATTAGTTCGGACATCAAGCGCGCAGGAAGTGGAACAGGTTGCGCAGCATGCCGGCGGTGGCGCCCCAGATGTAGTATTCGCCATAGGGCATGGCGTAGAAGCTGCGCAGTCCGCCGGGCAATTGGGCCGACAGGCGCTGGTGGTTCAGGCCGTCCATCAGGAAGGCCAGCGGCACTTCGAAGATCTCGGCCACCTCGGACGGGTCGGGCCGCAGCTCGAACGGCGGCGCGATCAGGCCGACGACGGGGGTGACGCGGTAGCCGGTGCCGGTGAAATAGTCGGGCATGGTGCCGATGACGTCGACATGGGAGCGGTCCAGGCCGATCTCCTCCTCGGATTCGCGCAGCGCGGTGTCGACCGGACCGCTGTCGTAGGCTTCGGCGCGGCCGCCGGGAAAGCTGACCTGGCCGGGATGGTCGGTCAGGTCGGCGTTGCGTTGGGTCAGCAGGATGGTCAGGCCGGTCTCGCGCAGCACCAGCGGGATCAGCACCGAGGCGGCCGTGGCCGGGCTGCCGTCCGGACGCCGCAGGTGCCGTTCGTCGGTGCTCTCCGGCGTCCAGACCGGCTGCTCGGCGAAGCGGCTGCGCAGCCATTGCGGCACCAGGCGCTCGCGGGCGACGGCCGGCTCGCCGGCGATGGCGTCGATCGGCAGCGACTTCGGATCAAATAGCGGCTTGGCCAAACGGAACCTCCATATAAAAAAAGGGCACCCCTTTATGTGGTGCCCCTTCATCCAAACACAAGCGCGGCTATTAAGCTGCGGTTGCTTTCGCCGCTGGGCGACGGTTTGGCAGTTTTTCCTTGATACGTGCCGATTTACCGGAACGATCACGCAGGTAGTACAGTTTAGCGCGACGTACGTCACCGCGGCGTTTCACTTCGATCGAAGCGATCAGCGGGGAGTACAGCTGGAACGTACGCTCGACGCCTTCGCCGGACGAGATCTTACGAACGATGAAGTTCGAGTTCAGGCCACGGTTACGACGGGAGATGACGACGCCTTCGTATGCCTGGGCGCGCTTGCGGGTGCCTTCGACGACGTTGACGTTGACGATCACGGTATCGCCAGGGGCGAAATCAGGGATCTTCTTGCCCAGACGAGCGATTTCTTCTTGCTCGAGTTGTTGAATCAGATTCATTTTAAGACTCCAAAAACCATCGTGCTGGCGCGCAGTTGAGTGCTGTTCAGACACTCGCCCAGTAGAGGATGGGGTTAAACACGCGGACAACATGTCCGCAAGCTTCTACAACAACAGGTTTTTATAAACCTGCCAAAAATTTCTCGTCATGCTTGGTCAGCAGGCCGCTCTCGCGCGCCTTGACCAGCAGATCGGGGCGCTTGCGCGCGGTCGCTTCCAACATGCGCTGGCGGCGCCATTTTTCGATCTCGGCGTGGTTGCCGCCCATCAGCACCGGCGGCACACCCACCCCTTCATACGTTTCCGGCCGCGTGTAGTGCGGCGAATCGAGCAGGCCGTTGACGAAACTGTCTTCGATCGCCGACGCATCCGTGTTCAGCACGCCGGGAATCTGGCGGATCACGGCATCCATCAAGGCCATCGCCGGCAGCTCCCCGCCGGACAGCACGAAGTCGCCGAGGCTGATTTCCTCGTCGATGCAGCGGTCCAGCAAACGCTGGTCCACCGCCTCGTAGCGGCCGCACAGGATCACCAGACCGGGCTCCTGCTTGAGCTGCATGACACGCTCGTGCGTCAACTGCTTGCCCTGCGGCGACATGAACAGCACGCGGGGCGCGGGCAGACCGGCATCGGTCTGGCGCTGCTTCGCCGCGTTGAGCGTCGCTTCCAGGGGCTTGGCCAGCATCACCATGCCGGGGCCGCCGCCATAGGGGCGGTCATCCACGGTGCGGTGATTGTCGGTGGTGAAATCGCGCGGATTCCACAACGACAAGCCACATTTATTCTGTTCGAACGCGCGCCGGGTGACCCCCGACTGCGTCAGTGCGGCGAACATTTCGGGGAACAGGGTCACGACATCGAATTGCATGGCGGGCCGCCCTTATGTTCTTTAGTAATCAAGGCCCCAGTCGACGGTGATCTTCTTGGCCGCCTTGTCCACCTTGATGATGAACGCCTCGACAAACGGGATCAGGCGCTCTTGCGCCGCAACCTCTGGATCGGAGCCTTCCGCCACGGCCGCCGTGATGCGCAAGATCGACTGCGGACCGTTGCTCATCATGTCAGTCACCGTACCGAGGTGCTCACCTTGCAAATTCTCTACATCCAGACCAATCAACTCGGTCCAGTAAAACTCATCTTCGGACAAGGCCGGGAAACGACTGCGCGGAACCGAAACAGCGGCGCCCTTGAGCGCTTCTGCGACGTCCCGATCGGTCACTCCCACCAGCTGCGCGACCACGTCGCCGCCATGCAGTTTGCACTGCTTGACATCGACCTCGTGCAAGCTTGGCTTGTCGATCCACCAGTTTTTCACCGACAGGAGCGCATCCGCATCTTCCGAGAAAGGACGTATCCTCACCCAGCCAGCGACGCCGTAAGCACCGAAGACAAAGCCTACCTGTGCCAGATCGTCGGGGACTTGCACCCCGGATGCATTCTTATCGGTCAAACCAGCAGCCAGACTTAAGCAGCTTTGTTCGACGCTACCAGGCGAGCGACGGTAGGCGACAGTTGTGCGCCAACCGATTGCCAGTGAGCCAGACGGTCAGCGGTGATGCGCAGTGGCACTTCGCCACCCTGCGCCATCGGGTTGTAGAAACCGATGCGTTCGATGAAACGGCCATCGCGGCGATTGCGCGAGTCGGTTGCAACGATGTTGAAGAACGGACGCTTCTTGGCGCCTCCACGAGCTAAACGAATAACGACCATAATATTTCCAAAAAGTGTGCTAGGACGGAAAAAGCCGCAAATTATAGCGCGCTTTGCCGCGAAGCAGCAAGCGTTAATGAAATAATCGGGCGAATTGGGGTAATCGAAGATTATCCCCCGTTCCGGCGCACGGGGCAATAGCCACAGCGATAAAAAGGTGGGCCGGGCCGGTATTATGACCGATACTGCATGCTTTCCGGCTATTTAATCGATAACCATGACGAATCCGCACCACACCGCGCATCCCACCGCCCCTGCCGCACGCCACAAAAACAAGACCGTCGCCGCCCTGCTGGCCTTCTTATTAGGCGGGCTCGGCTTGCACCGCTTGTATCTGCGCGGCCCGCGCGATCCCTGGCTATGGGCGCATCTGGCCGCTGTGCCGCTGGCCTGGGTGATCGCCAAGGGCGCGCCGGACGCGGACGGCTTCTATAAGGTGCTGCCGATCATGGTGTCGGGACTGGTCGGCTTCCTCGAGGCGCTGGTGCTGGGATTGATGTCCGACGAGAAGTGGGATGCGCGCTTCAACCCCACGTCGGACAAGCGATCGGAGTCGCGCTGGCCGCTGGCCATCATCCTGGTCGCTTCCATGATGGTCGGGGCCACCAGCTTGATTGCCACAATCTCACGATTATTTGACTTACTGTACACTGGGGGCGCTTATGGCTAACAATAGGAGACCTACTATGAACAATCGTTCAATTTTGCTGGCGATCACGCTGGCCGCCCTGACGTCCGCCGCGCAAGCCCAGACTCCGAAGCAACACTACAACGCCGAAACCAAGCGCATCGCCACCCGCTACGCGGAAGACAAGAAACTGTGCGCCGAAGAAACCGAATCGAGCGCCCGCATGCAATGTCTGCGCGACGCCAAGTCCGAATTCAACAAATCCAACACGCAAGCGAAGGCCGACTATAAGAACGCCGGTGCGGCCAAGCCTTCGGCCAACTGCGCCGACTGCGGCCGGGTCACCTCGGTCGTGCTGGGCGAAAAGAAGGGTGAAGGCGGCGCGGTCGGCCTGATCGCCGGTGGCGTCGCGGGCGCCCTGCTGGGCAACCAGGTCGGCAGCGGCAGCGGCCGCAAGCTCGCCACCGTGGCGGGCGCCGCCGGTGGCGCCTACGCCGGCAAAAAGGTCGAGGAACATGCGCGGTCGAGCAAGCAGTGGACCGTCAACGTCGAATACGAAGACGGCAAGCACGACAGCTACACCTTCGAAGAAGATCCCGGCATGATGAAGGGCGACCAAGTCAAGCGCTCGAACGGCAGCATCGTCCGCCGCTAAATCGCCTTCCCAATGGGGTCAAGTCTGACATTCGGACACGGGCTGAACCAGGTAATGGTTGTGTTCGTGTCCGAATGTCAGACTTGACCCCCGAGTTTATTTGGCGTGCGACCAGATGAATCGCACGCCATCGCTGCCGTCCGGCAGCGGCCCTGGACTGTCCGCCACCACCTTCCTGGTCTGCGGATCGATGCGCAGGTAGCGGTTGTTCGCGAGCGACATCAGCACCAATTCTCCCGTCGGCGTTTCCATCCATTGGAAACTTTGCGCCGCGCCGGGTTCGCCGGTCTGCAGGCTGACACCGCCCTCCTTGTCCACCGCCAGATAACGCACGCCCGAGGCCAGCGCCACGCGGCCCAGTCCCATATCCTTTACCTCGAACGCTGTCGGCGCGGAAGCGGACAGCTTTGCTCCAGCGACGGCAAGGCCGGTTTCGGTTTTGTAAGAGGCCAAGCTAATGGATTTGCCGAAAGGAATCGCACGCATCAGGCCGCGCGGCATCGGCTCCGCGATGTCGACACTGTCGAAATCGGCGTATCCACCTTCCGCGCCAGTGACGTTGTAATGAAATAGCGCATAGCGCACGCCTTGGAACGTCTTGAGCTGGAACACCATCGTCCAGGCGCCGCCGATGTCGATGAAGCGTTTGCCGTCCACCGAATAACTGAATCTCGCCTGCTCGGTCAGAAAATCACAGTCGGCACGCAGCCAGATTCGTTTGGCGTCCAGCCGAATCCGTGTGGTCTGCCCGCTGATCTGGTCGAATAGCGCGACGTTCAGGCCTTCGGCGGTTTTTGCGACGCCGAGCGTGGCGTAGGGCAGATTCAGCAACCCGAGGCCGGCGACGTCGCCCTCTTTCATCCCCGCAAGGTCCAGCGCGACCGTCGGTGACGATACCGGCCCGATCGCACGCTGGGTCAGGCTATTGCGCGCGTCCCAAAACGATGTCGCCGGCAAGGAATGCAGACGCAGGAACCCCGGCCGCTGCGTCAGCGACCATTTGTTCTCGACCGGGACGTGGTTCCATTGCCAGATCGGCTTCAACTTCCCACTGGAGAAGTCGTCGCTGCGCTCGTACGGCACATGGATCGGTTGGGCCGCGGCGGTCTTCGGTTTGACCCAGGTGCGCGGATTGCGCCCCGGATTACCCGGCAAGCCGAAGTACGGCCAGCCGTCCTTCCATGTCACCGGCGATAACGCGGTCAGGCGACCGACCGAGTTGTAGTCCATCATCGAAAAGCCCCACCACTCGCCAGCCGGCGTGAGCACGATGCCGCCCTGGTGCAACGTCGTGGCGTCGCCGGCCCCAGGCTTGGGCCGGTCGATGACGAACGGCGGCTTGGCGTCCTTCATACGGTTGCCGCGCGCCAGGCCGAAGCCCTCGTCCACGCTGATCGCCCGGTTCACCTCGTAGGGGCCGTAGACGTTGTCGGCGCGCGCGGCCGGCATGCGGAATCCGCCGGCATAGTTGGCGCTGAGGATGAAGTACTTGCCGTCGATTTTATAAAAGTGCGCGCCCTCCCCCATGCCGTCGTCCTTGTCGAACAGGGTTTTCTCAGAACCCGGCACGATGTCGGTCAGATCGTCGTTGAGGCGGGCTACCTGCATGGTCTGGTGCCCCCAGACGGCGTACGCTTTGCCATCGTCATCGAACAGCACCGACAAGTCGTGCAGGCTGCGTTGCATTTCGTGATGTTTCCACGGTCCGCGCGGGTCGGTCGCGGAGTAAACCTGTGTCGCCCGGCGGTTGATGTTGGTGAAGATATAGAAAGTGCCGTTATGGAAGCGCAGGCTGGGCGCCCAAATCCCCTGCCCATAAATCTCCTTGCCCTCCTCCAGCCGGAACTGCGGGCCGAAATCCAGCTTGGGCGCGGCGTAGCTGAGGAACTCCCAATTGACGAGATCCTTCGACCGCATCACCGGCAAACCGGGCATCGCGTGCATGGTGGTGCCGGTCATATAGAACCAGTCGTCGACACGGATCAGGTCAGGATCGGAAAACTCGTCGTAGAACAACGGATTGGTGAACGTGCCATTGCCGTTGTCGGCGGTCCAGGTCGCGCCCTTGAAAATGGACGGCGCCGGCTCGGCAGCGAGCACCGACTGCTGACCCGCCGCAGCCACCACACATGCCGCGCCGACCAACCATGCGGCCAGCCGGCGAAGTTTTCGGTCGCCCGCCATGGATGCATCCTTCATATTGTCCCCTCCTGTACGGCGTTTCGGCCGTGATTCACATTGCGAAATGTTATACGCAATCATTTTACAGGGGTTAGGTCTGGAGCACGACTTTTCGCCCGCTCCGCCATTTGGAAGATCATGGTGGCTGTGACACAATGTTGTCCAACCCATCATCAGGAGCCGCCGTGTCCGCACCAACCTTCCCCGCCCAATGGCAAGGCCTCGTCGATCAAGCCGCGACGGCGCTGCGCGCGTTGGCGCTCGACGAATCGGCCAAGGAAAAATTCTGCAACGACCCGCTGCTGCGCGCTTACATGCACAAGGTGTCGCAGCGCTACGTGGCGGGCCAGACGGTCGCCGAAGCGCTGGCGCGCGTCGAGAGCATCATCGCGCAAGGCCATGCGGCCTCGGTCGAATACATGGGCGAGAGCGTGCGCGACGAAGCGTTCGCGATGGCCGAGACGGAGGTGTTCATGGAACTCACGCGCGCGGTCGGCCAGCGCAACCTGAACTGCTCGATCTCGCTGGACCTGTCGCACGTCGGGTCGATGGTGGACCTGGAGTTGGGCTACCGGAATCTGCGCCGGGTGGCGCTGGCGGCGGCGGAAATCAACCGCGAGGTGATGATCTCGATGGAAGGCGCCGACCGCGCCGACGACATCTACGCCGTCTATGCGCGGCTGCACAAGGAGGACGGCTTGCACAACGTCGGCATCACGGTGCCGGCCAAGCGCCATCGCACCGCGCGCGACCTGCCGCAGTTGATGAAGATTCCCGGCCGCATACGACTGGTCAAAGGCGCGTTTCTGGAGTCGGCGGAGATCTCCTACGACCGCAACAGCCCCGAGCTCGCGGCCGCGTATCGCCGGTACGCGGGCGAACTGCTGCTGAGCGGCCACAAGTGCTCGATCGCCACGCACGACCGCGCGATCCAGGCCGACCTCAGCGAACTGATTCTGAAGGAGCGCATCGATCCGCGCTGGTATGAATTCGAATCCTTGATCGGCCTGGGCGCCGACAACATCGCCGGACTCAAGGCGCGCGGCTTCCCCACCCGCGAATACGTGGTCTTCGGCGAAGAGCATTTCCTCTACGTGCTCAACCGTATCGCCGAGGAACCGGTGCGGGTGTATCAGGCGATTGTGGATGTGATGGGCACGCCGGCGTGAGCCGGCGCCTGCGTAACGGCGTCAACAACGATTCGATAAGGAGACCCATATGTCAGATTTCACCCATGTCAGATTCACGCTTGCCGTGCTTGACCTGGCCAAGTCCACGTACTACTACACTTCGGTGCTTGGTCTGGAGATAGACTTCACGGCGCCCGGTTGGACGTTTCTGTCCCGTGGCAGCTTTCGGGTGATGCTCGGCGAGTGCACGGACGCCATTCCGCCGGCGGAGCTGGGCGACCATTCGTGGTTTGGGTATGTGACGGTGTCGGACGCCACCGCCCTGTTTGCGGAGTACCAGGCCGCCGGCGCCGAGTTCACGCAGACGCTGGCGGACAAGCCGTGGGGCATGCGCGAGTTTGGCGTTCGCACCATCGACGGCCATCGCATCATGTTCGGCCAGGAGCTCTAGTCATCAATGAAGGCGGAGTTCGACCAGTGTCGAGATGGCTGCCTCGGCCTCGCGGACCGAGCGGGCTGACGGGCGGGCTCCGGCGGCGACGGCCCAAGCCAGCACCCAGTGGCCGGCGATGATTTCCTCGGCGGCCGTTTTTGCTTGAAGCATGCGGCGTGCAGCCTCGTTCATACGTTTCACGGCATAAGCTTTGCGGGTATTTTTGATGGGAGCGATAACGATGGATGTCATGGCAGACCTCACTGTAAACATCCCCCTTTTACGCAACGCGCACGAAAATGGATTCAATTCCAGTGAAGAAACCATAGCCGCGGTTCCACGTAGGGCGGATTAGGCGGAACGCCGTAATCCGCCATTTATGAGCCGTCGGCGGCGCATGCATGGCGGATTACGCTGCGCTAATCCGCCCTACGTGTCTCAACGTCAGATTTGACGTCAACGAACGATGCCAGCTTAGAACTGGTCCTCGCTCAACGCCAGCACGCCGGCGCTGCCGTCGATAATGGCGGTGCGCAAGCCCGACGATTGCGACAGGATGTGGTCGGCGAAGAAGCGCGCGGTGGCGATCTTGGCTTTGTAAAAAGCAGCGTCCCCTTCGTTGGCGTCGAGCTTCCGCTGCGCGATCACGGCGGCACGCGCCATCTGCCAACCACCCAGCACGATGCCAGCCAGCTTCAAATACAGCACGCTGCCCGAGAACACGCCCTTGATGTCGCTCTTCATGTTGGCGACGACGTACTCCACCACCGCCTCCAGATCCTTGCTGCCAGCCGACAGCTGCGCCAGGATCGCCTTGAAGTCGGCCGAGCCGCCGGCGGCCAGCTCCGCTTCCGTCGCGCGCACTTGCGCGATGATGCCCTTGGCGACAGCGCCGCCGTCGCGCACGGTCTTGCGGCCGACCAGGTCGTTGGCCTGGATCGCGGTCGTGCCTTCGTAGATCGTCAAAATCTTCGCATCGCGATAGTGCTGCGCCGCGCCCGTTTCTTCGATGAAGCCCATGCCGCCGTGCACCTGCACGCCATCGCGCGCAACGTCCTGCGACATCTCGGTCGACCAGCCCTTGATGATCGGCACCAGATATTCGTACACCGCCAGACTGGCCTTGCGCGTTTCCGCGTCGGCGTGGCTGTGGGCGACATCGCTGATGCCGGCGCCGACGTAGGCCAGCGCGCGCGCGGCCTCGGTCTGCGAACGCATCGACATCAACATGCGGCGCACGTCAGGATGGTGGATGATCGCCACCGGACCGGCCGAGCCGGCCAGATCGCGCGACTGCACGCGGTCCTTGGCGAACGCCACCGCCTTTTGATACGCGCGCTCGGCCAGGCCGATGCCCTGCAGGCCGACGCCGAAGCGCGCCGCGTTCATCATGATGAACATGTATTCCAGGCCGCGATTTTCCTCGCCGACCAGGGTGCCGATGGCGCCGCCATGGTCGCCGAATTGCAGCACGGCGGTCGGGCTGGCCTTGATGCCGAGCTTGTGTTCGAGCGAGACGCAATGGGCGTCGTTGCGCGCGCCGATCGATCCATCGGCGTTGACCAGGAACTTCGGTACGATGAACAGCGAGATGCCCTTCACGCCGGCGGGCGCATCCGGCGTGCGCGCCAGCACCAGGTGGACGATGTTTTCGGAGAAGTCGTGCTCGCCGTAGGTGATGAAGATCTTGGTGCCGAACACCTTGTAGGTGCCGTCGCCCTGCGGCACGGCGCGGGTGCGCACGGCGGCCAGGTCGGAGCCGGCTTGCGGCTCGGTCAGGTTCATGGTGCCGGTCCATTTGCCCGACACCAGGTTTTCCAGATAGATGGCTTTCTGCTCGTCGCTGCCGGCCGTCAGCAGCGCTTCGATCGCGCCGTCCGACAGCAACGGGCACAGCGCGAACGAGATGCTGCCCGCGTTGAGCATTTCGATGCACGGCGTCGCCAGCAGCTTGGGCAAGCCCTGGCCGCCGAACTCCACCGGATGCTGCACACCCTGCCAGCCCGCCTCGCCGAAGGCCTTGAAGGCGTCCTTGAAGCCCTTGGACGTGGTCACCTGGCCGTCGTGCCAATAGCTCGGCTCCTTGTCGCTCGGATGGTTCAGCGGCGCGATGACGTTGCTGACGAATTTCGCGTTCTCCTCCAGGATGGCTTCGGCCGTGTCCGGGGTCGCGTCTTCATTGCCCGGCAGCGCGTTGACGCCGGCCAGGTCCGCCAGTTCGTTCATCACGAACAGCATGTCTTTCAGGGGTGCTTGATAGGGCATCTTATGTCTCCAAGAAAAAAGCCACGGCAATCCGGCGGTGCCGGATCAGCGTGGCTCGGGTGCGCTCAGGCTGTATCAGCCCAGTTCTGCGACCAGTTGCGGCACGATTTCGAACAGATCGCCAACGATGCCGTAGTCGGCAACGGAGAAGATCGGTGCTTCCGGATCTTTGTTGATCGCGACGATGGTCTTCGAATCCTTCATACCGGCCAAGTGCTGGATCGCGCCGGAAATACCGACGGCGATGTACAAGGTCGGCGCGACGATCTTGCCGGTCTGGCCCACTTGCCAGTCGTTCGGCACGTAGCCGGCGTCGACCGCTGCGCGCGAGGCGCCCATGGCCGCGTTCAGCTTGTCGGCCAGCGGTTCCAGCACCTTGAAGGCGTCGGCCGAACCCATGCCGCGGCCACCGGAAACGATGATCTTGGCGGCGGTCAGTTCCGGACGGTCCGACTTGGCCAGCTCGCGGCCGACGAAGCTCGATTTGCCCGAATCGCCGACGGCGGTGACGGTCTCGGTCGCGGCCGAGCCACCGGTGGCGGCGGCGGCGTCGAAGCCGGTCGAGCGCACGGTGATGACCTTGATCTTGTCCGACGATTGCACGTAGGCGATGGCGTTACCGGCGTAGATCGGACGCTCGAAGGTGTCCGGCGAATCGACCTTGGTGATTTCGGAAATCTGCGCCACGTCCAGCTTGGCGGCCACGCGCGGCAGGATGTTCTTGCCGTAGGCGGTGGCGGGAGCCAGGATGTGGCTGTACGAGCCGGCCAGCGCCAGCACCTGCTCGGCGACGTTCTCGGCCAGGCCGTCGGCGAAGTGCGCGGCGTCGGCAACGATGACTTTCGACACGCCGGCGATCTGCGCGGCGGCCGCCGCGGCGGCGCCGGCGTTGGAACCTGCGACCAGCACGTGCACGTCGCCGCCGCACTGGGCGGCCGCGGTCACGGTGTGGAGGGTGCTGCCCTTCAGGCTGGCGTTGTCGTGTTCTGCGATGACTAATGCGACCATGATTGTTCCTTTAGATGACTTTGGCTTCGGTGCGCAGTTTTGCGACCAGGGTGGCGACGTCCGGTACCTTGATGCCGGCCGAGCGCTTGGCAGGCTCGACGACCTTCAGGGTTTTCAGGCGCGGGGTCACATCGACGCCCAGGTCTTCCGGCTTGGTCACGTCCAGCGGCTTTTTCTTCGCCTTCATGATGTTCGGCAGGGTCACATAGCGCGGCTCGTTCAGGCGCAGGTCGGTGGTGACGATGGCCGGCAGCGTCAGCGCCAGGGTTTCCAGGCCGCCGTCCACTTCGCGGGTGACGGTCACTTTGCCGTCTTCCAGCACCACTTTCGACGCGAACGTCGCTTGCGGCCAACCCAGCAGCGCGGCCAGCATCTGGCCGGTCTGGTTGGAGTCGTCGTCGATCGCCTGCTTGCCCAGGATGATCAGCTGCGGCTGTTCCTTGTCGGCCAGCGATTTGAGCAGCTTGGCGACGGCCAGCGGTTCCAGCTCGACCGAGGTCTCGACCAGGATGCCGCGGTCGGCACCGATCGCCATACCGGTACGCAGGGTTTCCTGGCACTGGGTCACGCCGCACGACACCGCCACCACTTCGGTGACCTTGCCGGCTTCCTTCAGGCGCATCGCCTCTTCCAGCGCGATCTCATCGAAAGGGTTCATCGACATTTTGACGTTGGCGATATCGACGCCAGTGCCGTCGGACTTGACGCGAACCTTGACGTTATAGTCGACCACGCGTTTGACGGGTACCAAGACTTTCATAGCTATGCCTTTGGGAAAATGTATAAATGTTCGGGACTAAATGTGGGCTAGATTATATGAGAAATCCACCGCGCACAAGAAATTAAAGCACGATCGTGCGATTTTTCGCTAGTAGAAACCGTCTAAAAATCAGTTTTCCTAGACGGCGGTTCTACAGGGAAGGGTGACGCAGGGAGGGGCGGCGCTTATTTGCGCTGCATCAAAAAGACGAACTCGCGTCCGGTTTGCACGTGGGACAGCAGCGCGTTGCCGGTTTGTTTGGCGAACGCCTGGAAGTCGCGCACGGAACCGGGGTCGGTTGCCATGATACGCAGCACTTC
Organism: Burkholderia sp. LMU1-1-1.1; assembly: GCF_040675865.1. Taxonomy (NCBI): domain Bacteria; kingdom Pseudomonadati; phylum Pseudomonadota; class Betaproteobacteria; order Burkholderiales; family Burkholderiaceae; genus Burkholderia; species Burkholderia sp. LMU1-1-1.1. The sequence goes on from NZ_JBEGHG010000020.1 coordinate 33,546, forward strand.
ACCGCTTTGCAGCTCGGACAAGGCTTTTTTAGCCTTAAGAATCGGCAGCGGGCAATTCAGGCCGCGCGCGTCGAGTTCTTTATGGAATTCCATGATTTCGTTTTCAAGTATCGTGTCAGTCATCAAGAACCCGCTAGTTTGTTAAGCACTTTCGCAATACTACTCCAATTTGTGGAGCTTGACGCGCTGCACCAAAATAGTTCATTGCGCGTTGCAAGTTCGCAACGGGAACTTGCGATTTCACAATAAGTCTGCTTAAACAACAGCGGCCCGCGCTTGACACGCGGGCCGCATCGGTGCTGCATTACAGCCGTGGTTGCAGGCTGCAAGCCGCTTTAGTTACTTTGACGCACGTTCGCCTACCCATGCGGCGACACCGGCCAGCGCGGCTGGCAAACCGCTAGGATCGGTACCGCCGGCCTGCGCCATATCGGGGCGGCCGCCGCCTTTTCCGCCCACTTGTTGTGCAACGAAGTTCACCAGCTCGCCGGCCTTGACCTTGGACGTGGCATCCGCCGTCACGCCGGCGATCAGGCTGACTTTGCCGTCGGCGACGCTCGCCAGCACGATGGCGGCGGTCTTCAGCTTGTCCTTCAGCTTGTCCATGGTCTCGCGCAGGCGGGCCACGTCGGCGCCGTCCAGCGTGGCCGCCAGCACCTTGATGCCGTTGACGTCCACCGCTTGCGTGACCAGCTCGTCGCCCTGCCCCGAGGCCAGTTTCGACTTCAGCGCGGCCAGTTCCTTCTCCAGCGCCTTGACGTGGTCCTGCACCTGGCCGATACGCGCGGTCAGTTCCTCGGGATTCGATTTCAGCGCGGCCGCCGCCTCCAGCAGACGGCGGTTCATCGACTGCACCAGCGCCAGCGCGCCCTCGCCGGTCACCGCTTCGACGCGGCGGATACCGGCGGCGACGCCGCTTTCCGAGATGATCTTGAACAGGCCGATGTCGCCGGTGCGCTGCACGTGGACGCCGCCGCACAGCTCTTTCGAGCTGCCGATGTCGAGCACGCGCACTTCGTCGCCGTACTTCTCGCCGAACAGCGCCATCGCGCCGTGCTTGACGGCGTCGTCGAACGACATGTGCTGCGCCTTGGTCGCGTGGTTTTCCAGGATCTCTTTATTGACCTTGGCTTCCACTTCGGCGATCTGCTCGGCCGTCAGCGGCGCGTTGTGGCTGAAGTCGAAACGGGTTTTGTCCGCGTCGACCAGCGAGCCTTTTTGCGCCACATGGCCGCCCAGCACTTCGCGCAGGGCTTTGTGCATCAGGTGGGTCGCCGAGTGGTTGCGGATGGTGCGCGCGCGCTTGCCCTGGTCGACGTCGGCGCTGACCGCGTCGCCCACTTTGAGCGAACCGGCGGACAAGGTGCCGTGGTGGCCGAACACGTCGGCCTGGATTTTCAGCGTGTCGTCGACGTTGAACGCGGCGGCGCCGGCAGTGATCGTGCCCTGGTCACCGACCTGGCCGCCCGATTCGGCGTAGAACGGCGTGGTGTCCAGCACCACGATGCCCGACTGGCCGGCCGTCAGTTCTTTCACCGAGGTGCCGCCCGTGTACAGCGCCACGATCTTGCTGGTGGCGTGGCTCAGGTTATCGTAACCGACGAACTTGTTCTTCTCGCCCGAATATTCGACCTTGCTGTCCTTGACCGATTTGCCGCCCTTGCGCGACAGCTCCTGGCTTTCCTTCAGGGCGGCGTCATAGCCTTCCTGGTCGAAGCTGATGTTGCGTTCGCGGCAGATGTCGGCCGTCAGGTCCGGCGGGAAGCCGTAGGTTTCGTACAGGGTGAAGGCGGTGGCGCCGTCGATGCCGGTGCTGTCCTTGGCCAGCTGCGCTTCCAGCACTTTCATGCCGGTTTCCAAGGTCTCGCCGAAACGTTCTTCCTCGGCCTTCAGCATCTGCGCGACGCGGTCCTTGGCTTCTTCCAGCTCGGGATAGGCACCGCCCATCTCGATCGCCAGATCGGCCACCAGCTTGTAGAAGAACGGTTTGGTCTGGCCCAGCTTGTGGCCATGGCGCAGCGCGCGGCGGATGATGCGGCGCAGGACGTAGGCGCGGCCTTCGCTGCCCGGAATCACGCCGTCGACGATCATGAACGCCGAAGCGCGGATGTGGTCGGCGATCACGCGCAGCGACTTGTTTTCCAGGTCGGTGGCGCCGGTTTCGCGCGCGGCGGCCTTGATCAGGGCCTGGAACAGGTCGATCTCGTAGTTCGAATGCACGTGCTGCAGCACGGCGGCCAGGCGCTCCATGCCCATGCCGGTGTCGACGCACGGCTTCGGCAGCTTGTGCATCACGCCCGCTTCGTCGCGGTTGAACTGCATGAACACCAGGTTCCAGATTTCGATGAAGCGGTCGCCGTCCTCGTCCGGCGAGCCTGGCGGGCCACCCGGAATGTCGGCGCCGTGGTCGTAGAAGATCTCGGTGCACGGACCGCATGGGCCGGTGTCGGCCATCTGCCAGAAGTTATCCGAAGCGTAACGCGAACCCTTGTTGTCGCCGATGCGGATGATGCGCTCTTTCGGCACGCCCACTTCATTGGCCCAGATGTCGTAGGCCTCGTCGTCTTCCATGTAGACGGTCACGGTCAGCTTCTCGGCCGGCAGGCCGTACACCTTGGTCAGCAGCTCCCAGGCGAAGTTGATGGCGTCGCGCTTGAAATAGTCGCCGAAGCTGAAGTTGCCCAGCATTTCGAAGAAGGTGTGGTGGCGCGCGGTGTAGCCGACGTTTTCCAGATCGTTGTGCTTGCCGCCGGCGCGCACGCAGCGCTGCACGGACGTCGCGCGGGTGTACGGGCGGCTGTCGGTGCCGGTGAACACGTCCTTGAATTGCACCATGCCGCTGTTGGTCAGCAGCAAGGTCGGGTCGTTGCCAGGTACCAGGGAGCTGGAACGGACAATCGAATGACCCTTGGATTCAAAAAACTTGAGGAATTTGTCGCGGATTTCAGATGATTTCATGTCGTGAGCAGAGGTAGCTGGCAAATGCAAAGGGTTGATTATATATGACCCCGCCAGCGGAAGGGTTGCCAGGCGGGGTTGTCAGGAAAACGTCGGGCCGATCAAATCGATGCGGTCGGTGCAAAAGCCGTCCACGCCCCAGGACAGGATCTCCCTGCCCCGCAAGGGATCGTTGACGGTGTAGCAAAACAGGCCGTAACCGCCGGCCTTGATCGCCCGCGCCAGTTCCGGGGTCAGGTGCTTGTGGTTGGTGTGGATGGCGACGGCGCCCAGTTCCCTCGCCTGCGCCTGCCAATCGTCCGGAATCCGGTCCAGCAGGTAGCCGCGCGGCAGGTCCGGGGCGGCGTCGCGGGCGGCGGCCAGCGCGTCGAAGCTGAACGAGGATAGCAAGGGGATGGCGGCGGGGTCGCCGGCGGCGATCTCGCCGGTATAGCTGTCGCGCGTCACGGTGGCCACCCAGCGCCCCGTTTCGGTCTCGAAACCGTCGGCCGGCTTGATTTCCACGTTCATCCAGATGCGCTGCGCCTTGCAGTAATCGATGAATTGCGTGTAGTACGGCACCGGTTCGTCCTTGAACTGCTGGCCGAACCAGGCGCCGGCGTCCATCGCCGCCAGCTCGACGGCGTCGGTGTCGGGCACGCTGCCGCGCCCGGCCACCGTGCGGCCGAAGTCGGCATCGTGCATCACCATGCCGATGCCGTCGCGCGACAGCATCACGTCGAACTCGACCGCATGGAAGCCGTAGGCCAGGCCGGCGCGCAGGCCGGCGACCGTGTTTTCCGGCGCCAGCGTCCCGCCACCGCGATGTGCAACAATTTTAGGATACGGCCACATGATGAATACCTCCGGCGTCAACCCCACACCCGCACCAGAGGGGTCGTACCCAGTGGGGTACGACCCCGGGCTGCGCGGGGTGCGGGGTAAATATTTGTTATAAAACCAACTCCCACCCTATCACGAATGCCGCGCAGACACTACACTGGCGGCCTGATAGGATTACTCAAAAGGTTAGACATATCATGACAGCTCAAAAAGCGTTAAGCCACATCCGCGTGCTCGATCTGAGCCGGGTGCTGGCCGGCCCCTGGTGCTCGCAGAACCTGGCCGACCTGGGCGCCGACGTCATCAAGATCGAACGCCCCGGCGCCGGCGACGACACGCGCGCCTGGGGCCCGCCCTACGCCCGGGACGCCGACGGCAACGACACCACCGAGGCCGCCTACTACCTGGCCGCCAACCGCGGCAAGCGCTCGGTCACGGTGGACATCGCCAGCGCCGAGGGCCAGGCGCTGCTGCGCGAGCTGGTCAAGCATTGCGACGTGGTGCTGGAAAACTACAAGGTCGGCCAACTGAAACGCTACGGCCTCGACTACGACTCGCTCAAGGCCATCAAGCCGGACCTGGTCTATTGCTCGGTGACCGGCTTCGGCCAGGACGGCCCGTACGCGCACCGCGCCGGCTACGATTTCCTGATCCAGGGCATGGGCGGGCTGATGTCGGTGACCGGCGAGCGCGACGACCTGCCCGGCGGCGGCCCGCAAAAAGCCGGCGTCGCGCTGACCGACCTGATGACCGGCATGTACGCCACCATCGCCATCCTCGCGGCGCTGACGCAGCGCGACCGCGACGGCACCGGCCAGTACATCGACCTGGCGCTGCTCGACGTGCAGGTGGCGATGCTGGCCAACATGGGCAGCAACTACCTGAACAGCGGCAAGCCGCCCAAGCGCTGGGGCAACGCCCATCCGAACATCGTGCCGTATCAAACCTTCGCCTGTTCGGACGGCTACATCATCGTCGCCACCGGCAACGACGGCCAGTATCAAAAGTTCGTCGAAGCGGGCGGGCGCGGCGACCTGGCCTTCCACGAGCGCTACGCCACCAATCCGCTGCGCGTGAAGAACCGCGACGAACTGGTGCCGCTGCTGGCGGCCATGGTGCTGACGCAAAGCCGCGATTTCTGGATCGACACGCTGGAGGCCGTCGGCGTGCCGTGCGGCCCGATCAACAACCTCGACGATGTCTATCAAAATCCGCAGGTGCTGGCGCGCGAACTGGTGATGGAGGTGCCGCACCCAACCGCCGGCAAGGTCAAGCTGGTGCGCAGTCCGATGCGCATGTCCGGCGCGCCGGCCGACGCCGCGTCGACCTTGCCACCGCCGCTGCTGGGCCAGCACACCGACGAAGTGCTGCGCGACTTGCTCGGCCACAGCGAAGCCGACATCGCCACCCTGCGCAACAAAGGAGTTCTTTAAGCATGAGCAGCAACGTAACATTGAAAGAAATCACCGGTCACAACTTCGAGGCCTTCATGGCCATGGAGCTGCCCGAACACCAACGCGATTACATCGCCAGCAATGCCTTCTCGATCGCGCAGGCCAAGTTCTACGCCGATTACATCCCGCGCGGCATCTACTGCGACGGCGAGCCGGCGGGCTTCCTGCTGTACGACCGCCAGTCGAACGACAATCCCGGTGAATATGGCATCTACCGCTTCATGGTGGACTTCCCCCGCCAGGGAAAGGGCATAGGCCGGCGCGCGATGGAACTGCTGCTGGAAGAGCTCAGGGCCAAGCCGGACGTCAAGCTGATCACGATTTGCTACAAGCCGGGCAACGTCGCCGCGCGGACGTTCTACCAAAGCTTCGGCTTCGAGGAGACCGGCCTGGACGAGATCGGCGAGATGATCGCGGTGATCAAGGTGGCGGATTAGCGCGGCACATCCGCCACGTGCGCCTCACCTTAAAACATCCCGCTTCAACTCGATGATCTGACTGTGCATGTAAGTGACCGAGCCCTTCATCTGCGCGGACAATTGCGGAATGTTGGCGCACACCCGCTTGGCGCGCTCGGCCATCAATTCCATATCGCGGATCAGCTTGTGGATGCGCTGCCCGTCCTGCGACAGCAAGATCTCGCGCGCCGTGTCCGACAGCCGGTCCACGCGCTGGATGCTGTCGCGCAGCTCGCTCGGAAGATTGGGCTCGGCGGAACTCGCCTGCGCCGCCTGGCCTATCGCTTGCTCAAGTAAATGGAACCGGTGCTCGATGTCGTTCGTTTGCAGCATGGTGACTCCTCCCTGTAGGATCAGGCACAGGCGTGCCAGTGCAGATTCGACCCTCGCCAATACCGCCAGTTTCAGCCACCGCGTCCGCCCATTGACGCACGTCAGACCGCCATCGAAATCGCCGCGCCCCCGGATGAGCCAGCTGTGCTACGCACGCCGAGCCGCATCTGTTAGTATTAATTAACAAAGCCCGCACCCCAGAACGGACATGGACAGCCACCAGTACTCCGCACACCTCCGCGACCCCGAACACCAGCCGTTGGAGCAGTTTTTCGCCCACAGTCCCTATTTCGCTTTTTCGATCGACGAAGGCGGCGGTCTGCTGTGGTTCAACGGCCACACCCGCTCCGCGCTCGGCCCCATCGCGGACGTGGCGCCGGCCGCCTCGCTGTATGCGACCTGGTCGGTGCCCATGCTCAAGGACGAGGCGCTGCCGACGGCGCGCGCGCGCGGCTACTGGCGCGGCGAGCTGGAGCTGGTTGGCGCCGGCGGCGTTCCGCACATGGTCACGCAGACGGTGGAATGGCGCCGCGCCACGCCGCACCAGCCGGGCCAATACCTGTGCCTGTCGTATCCGCTCGACGACTACGACGTGTTCGAGTCGCGACTGCGCTTCAAGCACCTGTTCGAAGCCCATCCGCAACCGATGTGGGTGTATGACTTGCAAACGCTACGCTTCCTGGTCGTCAACGCCGCCGCCGTCGCCCACTACGGCTACACGGAGGCCGAATTCCTGCAGATGACGATCAAGGACATCCGCCCGCCCGAACAGCTCGAGCGGCTGGAACGCAACCTGGCCGCCGCCCCGGTCAAGGGCGCCGAGCGCGCCGGCAGCTGGACCCACGTCAAGCGCGACGGCAGCCATATCGAGGTCGAGATCTCGTCGCATTCGGTGACCATCGCCGGCCACCCGTCGCGCTTCGTCGTCGTCCACGACGTCACCGAACAATTGCAAATGGCGGCCGAGCTGCACGCCTCGCGCGAGCTCAAGAACCTGGTCATCAACCAGATCCCGCACCAGATTTTCTGGAAGGGGCTCGACGGCAACTACCTCGGCGGCAACGAAGTGTTCGCCCGCGCCGCCGGACTCGCTAGCACCTCACAAGTGGCCGGCAAGCGCGACGAGCAGCTGCCGTGCGCGCACAACGCCGAGGCCATCCGTGCCGAGGACAGCGTCATCGTCGCCACCGGCCGGCCGCAGCTGGACCGCCAGGACCACATGACGCTGGCCGACGGCACGGTGCACTGGTTCCTGATCAACAAGCTGCCGTTCCACGACCAGCACGGCAACATCATCGGCGTGCTGGGCATGATCGAGGACATCAGCGAACGCAAACAGAACGAGATGATGCTGCAATTGCGCGGCCGCGCGCTCGAAGCCAGCGTCAACGCCATCGTCATCACCGCGCACGGGCCGGACGGCGACCTGATCGAGTACGCCAACCCCGCCTTCGCCCGCCTGTTCGGCCACAGCGGCGCCGACGCCAACGGCCGGCGCCTGGATCAGTTGCTCGGCAATGAAGAGCACAGCGACGACGGCGAGGCGCTGCGCGCGGCGCTGCAATCGCGTCTCGAGGTGACCTTGTTGATGGGCGCGCGCCATCGCGATGGCACGCCGCTGTGGACCCAGCTGCATCTGGCGCCGGTGCACACCGGCGCGGAGATCACCCACCACGTCTGCGTGCTGACCGACCTGACCGAAACCATCAACTACCAGGAGCAGCTGGAGCACCAGGCCAGCCACGACGCGCTGACCGGCCTGCCCAACCGCGCGCTGTTCGGCGACCGCATGGCGCAGGCCATCAGCTACGCCCAGCGCTACGGCCATGGCGTGTGGGTCGCGTTCATCGACCTCGACAACTTCAAGCTGGTCAACGACAGCGAAGGCCACCAGGCCGGCGACGAGCTGCTGTGCACCATCGGCGCCCGCCTGAGCGCCTGCCTCGACACGAGCGACACCGTCGCCCGGCTCGGCGGCGACGAGTTCCTGCTGCTGATGCCGGACGCCGACGGCCGCGCCATGTCGCTGTTGCTCGAGCGCGTGCTCGACGCCGTCAGCGCGCCGGTGGCGCTGGGCAAGCAGCTGTTCACCGTCACCTGCAGCATCGGCGTCAGCGTCTACCCCAACGACGGCGCCGAACCGCAGCAACTTCTCAAGCACGCCGACATCGCCATGTACCGCGCCAAGGAGGCCGGGCGCAACCAGATCCAGTTCTACGAGGCGGCCATGCACACGCGCATCGCCGAGCGCACCATGATCGAGGCCGAGCTGCGCCACGCGCTGCCGCGCAACGAATTGAGCTTGCAATACCAGCCCAAGGTCGATTTGCGCAGCGGCGCCGTGGTGGGCATGGAGGCGCTGCTGCGCTGGCACCATCCGGCCATGGGCGTGGTGTCGCCGGCGCGTTTCATCGGCGTGGCCGAGGAGACCGGCATGATCGTGGCGATCGGCCGCTGGGTGCTGCGCACCGCCTGCGCGCAGAACAAGGCCTGGCAGGCGGCGGGACTGACGCCGCTGCGGGTGGCGGTCAACCTGTCGGCGCGCCAGTTCCGCGATCCGGCCTTGACCGGCGAGATCCTGGCGGCCCTGCACGACAGCGGCCTGGAGGCGCAGTACCTGGAACTGGAACTGACCGAGAGCCTGATGATGCACAACGTCGGCGAGGCGGTGGAAGTGGTCGAGCAACTCAAGCGGCTCGGCATCGCGCTGTCGATCGACGACTTCGGCACCGGCTATTCGAGCCTGGCCTACCTGAAGCAGTTCCCGGTCGACTACCTGAAGATCGACCAGTCCTTCACGCGCGAGATGCTGACCGAGCCGAAGGTGGCGGCGATCGTGCGCTCGGTACTGGCGCTCGGCCACAGCCTGGGCTTCAAGGTGATCGCCGAGGGTGTCGAAACCGAGGCCCAGCTGGCCTACCTGCGGCGCCACGGCTGCGACGAGATGCAGGGTTACTTCTTCAGCAAGCCGCTGCTGCCGGGCGACTTCGCCGAGTTGCTGCGGCAGGAACGCGGCCTGGCGCCGCAGTTGAGCTCGGCACAGCGCCAGCAGCAGACCTTGCTGCTACTGGACGACGAATCGTCGATCCGCTCGTCGCTGAAACGGCTGTTCCGGGTGGACGGCTACCATATCCTGAGCGCCGAGACGGCCGAGCAGGCGTTCGACATGCTCGCCATGAACGAGGTGCAGGTGGTCATCAGCGACCAGCGCATGCCGGGCATGAACGGCACCGAATTCCTCAGCCGGGTCAAGAACATGTACCCGGGCACGATACGCATCATCCTGTCCGGCTACGCCGACCTGGAATCGGTGCTCAACGCCATCAACCGCGGCGAGATCTACCGCTTCTACACCAAGCCATGGGACGACGAGACCTTGCGCGAGAACATACGGGAAGCGTTCGAATACCACCGGCTGCTGCATGCCGACGACGACGGTCGGGAACCGCCGGAATAGACCGCGGGGACCACGGCGCGGTACTTGCAACAAAGATAAATCGCAGCCAGCGGCCCGGCTACAATGCCGGCCATGAAACTACAACGTCAAAAGCGTTGGCCGGGCTTGCTTCTGACCGGCGTCGCGCACCTCGCGGTGCTTTGTTTTTTCCTGCAAAGCCAACGTGTGGCGAACGCCCCCCGCGCTCCACGCGACGCGATTCAATGGCTGCTGCCTGTGCCGAAAGTGGCAGCGCCGCGCGTGGCGGCACCGGCGCCCCGCATCAAGACGCAGCCCGCCGCGCCCCGGAAGTTTTCTCCGATCGCAGAGCCCGTGTCGGCGGCGCCGATCGCGCCAAGCGAAAGCACGCCAGCGCCAGCTCCCTACGATCCCTTCGCGCAAACACAGGCCGCGCCGCCGCCCGGCACCGACGGCATCCTGGCGCAAGCCAGGCTCGACGCCGGCAAGATCGACAAGGAATTACGCAAGACCTTCCCCATCGCCGAACCGCTGCCGCCGCCCGACAGCAAACAGGCACGGCTGCAACGCGGCTTCGACGCCGCCCACGAGGCGGTGCCGCCGAAATGGTATCAAGGCGCCAGAATGGTGGAGCTCAGCACCCCGGACGGCGAGAACAAGACCCGTACCTACAAAATCATCACCGCCCTGCTGACCTATTGCATCAACATCCATCCGGACGGCAGGAAGAGCTACACCGAGTGTCCGCGCTAATTATTTTTCGGCCGCGCCCAGCGGCGCCAAGCGCCGCAGGCGCAGCGCCACCAGCATCGCCAGCGTCAGCGCCAGGCCCAGCACCATCACCACGCCGGGCCAGCCGTCGCGGCCCCACATGACGCCGGTGGCCGAACCGATCACGCTCGAGCCAAGGTAATAGAAGAACAGGTACAGCGCCGACGCCAGCGCCTTGCTGGTGGTCGCGCGCCGCCCGACCCAGCTGCTGGCCACCGAGTGCGTGGCGAAGAAGCCGTAGGTGAACAGCGCCACGCCGGCCACGATCAGCGGCAGCCAATTGGACAAGGTCAGCAGCAAGCCGACGATCATGATGGCCATCACCGCCCACAACACATGGCGGCGGCCGAAGCGGTCGGCCAGGCGCCCGGCCCAGACCGAGCTGTAGATCCCCAGCAGATACAGGAACGACACCGCCCCGACCAGGCTATGGTTCAAGCCGAACGGCGCGCCCAGCAGGCGGTAGCCGATGTAGTTGTACAGGCTGACGAAAGCGCCCATCAGCAGGAAGGCCAGCGCGAACAGCCACGGCATGCCCGGATCGGACAGATGGAGTTTGAAACCCGAGGCCATCGAGCGCACGCCGCCGCCGGACGGCACGAAATGACGCGAGGCCGGCAGGCTGCGCCAGAATTCCCATGCCGCCAGCACGCCGGCCACCCCGACCGCGCCGACCGCCAGCCGCCACGAAAAATGGTCGCTCAGCACCGACGTGATGACGCGCCCCGCCATGCCGCCGAAGGCGCTGCCGCTGATGTACAGGCCCATCGACAAGCCCAGCGAACCCGGCTCAATCTCCTCGCCCAGGTAGGCCATGGCGATGGCCGGCATGCCGCCCAGCGCGATGCCGAGCAACGCGCGCATCGCCAACAATTGCGGATAGTTGTGGGCGAACGCGCTCAGTATCGTCATCAGCGCGGCGATCGCCATCGCGGCCACCATCAGCGGCTTGCGGCCGAGGCGCTCGGACATCGCGCTCGACGCCACCAGCGACAAGGCCAGCGCGGCGGTCGACACCGATAACACCATGCTGCTCTGCGCCGCGCTCAACGCGAACTCGTGGGACAACAACGGCATCAACGGCTGAACGCAGTACAGCAGCGCGAAACAGGAAAAGCCGCCGAAGAACATGGCGCGGTTGCTGCGTTTGAATTCCGTGCTGCCGGCGGCGATGCGTGGCGCCGGGGTGTACGGTGGCGGCGCAACGGGTAAAGCCGAGGCCGACGCTGTGCTTGAAGACATATTGGTATTCCGATGCAAAACTCGATGGTGTCATCTTAGGATTGCACTATACGACTGTCCAATATATATTTAAGTCGTTAGTCATACTTTTAAGAGATAACAAGTCAAGGGTTCAACATTGGAATTACGTCATTTGCGCTACTTCGTCGCGGTCGCCGAGGAGCTGAGCTTTACCCGCGCCGCCGAGCGCCTGCACATCGGTCAACCGCCGCTGAGCCACCAGATCCAGATGCTGGAAGCGGAAGTGGGCGCTCAGTTACTGGAGCGCAGCAAGCGCTGGGTGCGCCTGACGGAAGCCGGAAAACTGTTCCTGGACGATGCGCGCCGCGTGCTGTCGCTGTCGGAACAGGCGGTGCAGACGGCACGCCGGGCCGAGCGTGGCGAGGCCGGGGAATTGCGCGTCGGCTTTACGTTTTCGACGCCGCTGACGCCGCTGTTCGCGACCGTCATCAACCGCTACCGCCAGCGCTATCCCGGCGTCACCCTGACCTTGCATGAACGATCGACGCTGGCGCAGATCAACGCGCTGGCCAGCCGCGAGCTCGATCTGGGGCTGGTGCGGCCGCCGGAGTCGGCGCTGCCCGAGGCGGTGATGACGACCGAGTTGCGGCGTGATCCGCTGGTGATGGTACTGCCGGAGGAGCATCCGTTGGCGGCCCGGGAAACGTTGCGGATCAGCGATCTGGAGGGGCAGCCACTGGTGATGTATCCGAAGACGGCCGGCACCGGCATCCACCCGCAGATTTTCCGGCTGTGCCGCGCGGCCGGGTTCGAGCCGACGATCGCGATGGAGGCCGGCGAGGCGTCGACGATGGCGGGATTGGTGGCGGCGGGGTTCGGGATCGCGGTGTTGCCGAGTTCGTTCGACATCATCCGCTTGAGCGGGGTGCTGTACCGGCCGCTGGCGGACAAGGATGCGACCACGGCGCTGCTGCTGGCGCAGCGCAAGGACGAGATATCGCCGCTGGTGGCCGCGTTCAGGGCGATCGCGTTGGAGGCCGCAAGCGGGTGAGCCGCCGTCAGCCCATCCGTCAATTACGAATAATCGGCGTCCAACTCCGACCCGGCATAATTCTCCAGCTCGGCGAACAAGGTCTTCATCGCGGTGCGCCCCTTGATATGCTGAATCACGGTACAAGTCTGGCGATAACTCTCGATCCGGTCCAACAACACCGGATGATGCTGCACCGGCACCTTGGCCACCAGCGCCGCCCAACCCTCCTCGTAATCCGGCTTGTTCTTGCGCACCGATTTGACGAAACGCTCGAACTCCTTCTGTCCGGTGCGCGCGACCACCCTGCCCCCGCCCTCGATCGCGAAGATGATCGCCAGCGCGATCACGCCCTCGGCATTCAAATCCGTATCGCTGACCGGCCCCTCGGTGTTGTGCCGGCGCAGCCACCCGGCCAGCCGCACGATCGCCTGCACCTCCTTGCGCTGCTTTAGCATGACCGAATACCGGTCGCCGCCGTTCCAGTTCTGGTTCGGATCGGTCTGGCACAGCTCGATGAACAGGTCGCGCAGCCGGCGCGCCGAATACACCGGATCGGTGTCGTATTCGCCGACCAGGGTATCCTCCGGCAACGCCGACAGCTCCTTGATCATCCGGAAACCGATCTGGAAAGCATGCTCGGCGCCGTGCTCGATCAGATAATCCAGCGCCGCCAGATCCGTATCGTTCGGGATCACATGATCGAGCCCCAGCGACACCCCGCCCACCGTCAACTGCAGCGCCTTCTGGATGCCCTCGGCGGTGCGGTCGTTGGTGAACTTTTCGGCCACCATCGCCGTGATGCCGGTCAGCTCGTCGGCCAGCGCATAGGCGGCGTCATCGTCCGGATGGGTCGCCAGTTGCTGGATCGCGCGCGTCAGGCGCGGCAAATTCTCTACTACTAATGCTGGAAGCATCGATTCGGTATCCTTCGAATATTCCATCAAGAGAAGATGCCGGTGCCGACGCTGCGGCGCGAACCCGCCTTGGCGCTGCGTGTCGACGGTACCTGCTTGCGCAAGCGGTACAGCAATTCCTTGGTCGAACGCTGCAGGAAGGTCGGCTCGTCGTCCGGGTCGTCGCTGAACTCCGCGTCGGCCAGGTCGGCGCTGTGGCGGAACTCGGGGAACAGCTCGAACAGCGAGCGGTCCCAGCCGTCTTCCGAGGCTTGCGCCAACGCGATCGCCAGCGGCACGACGTCGTTGTCGGACGAGGTCTGGCCGGTCAGGTACGGGCCCTTGGCGATGATCTCGCCGGCCACCTCCAGGATTTCCTTCGGCGCCATCGAGAACAGGATGGCGAAGATGGTGGCGCCGTGGTCGGTCGCCGAGGCGGCCTGCAGCAGTTCGCTGCGGCGCTCCTCGTCGTCGGTCGAGAACACCACGCCGTGCACATGCGCGAACAGCGATTCGGCGATGCGCTCCGGGTCGTCCTCGATCAGGTCGTCCTGCCAGGTCGCGGCGAAGAAGGCCAGGCTGTCGGCCCAGGCCTTCGGCGGCACCAGCAGGGTCGCCAGCGACATCTTGCCGCCGTCGAAGCCGGCCATGTGCAGCGCCGTCACTTGCGGCGGGATGTTACTCAACACTTCCACCACCGCCAGGTCGCCGAACTGGTCGGCCGCTTCGGCGAAGGCTTGCTCGGCGTGGCCCAGCGAGCCGGCCAGCACCAGTTCGGTCACTTGCTTGCTCAGCGCGGGCAGATTGCTTTTGTTTTCGTCGGACATGGTTTAATCCTCCTTGTCGAACATTTGGGCGAAGTCGTCGGTCGCGTTGTCTTCGTCCGCGACATCGTCGCCGTCGTCGTTGGCCGACAGTTGTTCCAGCGATTGGTCGTCGTCGTCCCACTTGCGCGGGTTCTTGAACAGGAAGGCGGTGATGATCGCCTGGCGCGCCAGCTCCGGCAGGTTCTCTTCCAGCGCCGCGTACATCTGTTGCGCAGCCTCGCCTTTGCACGAGGCCATCGTGAACACGCGGGCGGGGTCGCCGAACTCGTAATCCTGGGCTTCGGCCAGCAGGCCTTTCGGGTCGCTGAACTCGATGTGGTCGACCAGGGCGAAGGCCAGCATGTTGACATCCTCGATGCCGCCGCCGCTGGCGTACTCGGACACCAGCGCGTCGATCATGCGCTGGTAGTTCTTGCGGTCGGGCGGATCGCCCAGAATGCCTTCGATCTGGCCTTCCAGTTCGCGCGATTGATAGGCGAATTCGGGGTGTACTTTTCTCATTGCTTGCTTTCGTTTTTTGATGCTGTGTATATGTGTTTGGGCCGCTGGCGGAGCGTGGCCGATTACGGCGTGCCGCCTAATCTGCCCTACGTGTTTTAGTGGCCACGTCGGTCCACAGGTTCAGGCTGGCGGTAAGACGGTGCCGTGCAGGTTGAACACCGAGCGCCATAACTGGTACGCTTCCGCCTCCGAATCGATGATGATGCGGTGGTTCACGCTTTGGTTGTATTCCTCGCGCTTGACCGGGTCCGACAGGATCTCGTAGGCCTTGGTGATGCTTTTGAAGCGCGCCTCGGCGCCGGGTGCCTGGTTGCGGTCCGGGTGAAAGCGCATCGCCAGCGAACGGTATATCTTTTTGATCTCGTCTTCGGTGGCGTTAGGCGCGATACCCAGCGTGTTGTAATGATTTTCCATCTTGGAAACTCCCTGGGGCCGTTATGCCGAACAATTAAAGGCGAATTATACCCGTCGCACCAGCGGCTATCCCGGCCGGGCCGCCGCGACGCAGCATTTCCCCTCAGCCCACGGAGGGGATACGGTAAAATGCCCTTCACACGAACTCTTGCAAAGCCCACTTTTCAGATGAGCAACGAAAAAAACAGCCCAGCGCCCGCCTTACCGTCCAACTTCCTGCGCGCGATCATCGATCACGACCAGGCCGCCGGCACCCACGTGCGCGCAGGCATGCCTAGTGTAATCACCCGCTTCCCGCCCGAGCCGAACGGCTACCTGCACATCGGTCACGCCAAGTCGATCTGCCTGAACTTCGGCCTCGCGCGCGACTACCAGGGCCGCTGCAACCTGCGCTTCGACGACACCAACCCGGCCAAGGAAGAGCAGGAATACGTCGATACCATCATCGACAGCGTCAAGTGGCTGGGGTTCGACTACGACTACCCAAAGGCCGACGGCGGCGTCGAGCACCACTTGCACTACGCCAGCGACTACTTCGACCAGCTGTACGCGATGGCCGAGTACCTGATCGGCAAGGGCTATGCCTACGTCGACAGCCAGTCGGCCGATGATATGGCGGCCAATCGCGGCAATTTCAACACGCCTGGCAAGAATTCGCCGTTCCGCGACCGTCCGCGCGAGGAATCGCTGCAAATCTTCCGCGACATGAAAGCCGGCAAATACGCCGACGGCGAGCACATCCTGCGTGCCAAAATCAGCGAGGACGCCATGTCCTCGCCGAACATGAACATGCGCGACCCGGCCATCTACCGCATCCGCCACGCCCACCACGTGCGTACCGGCGACGCCTGGTGCATCTATCCGATGTACGACTACACGCACCCGATCTCGGACGCGCTGGAGAACATTACCCATTCGCTGTGCACGCTGGAATTCCAGGACCACCGCCCGTTCTACGACTGGCTGCTGGAAACACTGGCCGAAGGCGGCTTCTTCACGCTGCCGCTGCCGCGCCAGTACGAGTTCTCGCGCCTGAACCTGACCTACGTCGTCACCAGCAAGCGCAAGCTGCGCCAGCTGGTCGAGGACGGCATCGTCAGCGGCTGGGACGATCCGCGCATGCCGACCATCGTCGGCCTGCGCCGGCGCGGCTACACGCCGGAGGCGATCCAGCTGTTCTGCGAGCGCATCGGCGTGACCAAGTCCGACGGCTGGATCGACATGAGTACGCTGGAAGGCTGCCTGCGCGAGGATCTCGATCCGAAGGCGCCGCGCGCCACCGCCGTGCTGCGTCCGCTCAAGCTAATCATCGACAACTATCCCGAGGGCCAGAGCGAGGAATGCACGTCGCCGGTCCACCCGCACCACCCCGAAATGGGCGTGCGCACCTTCCCCATCACGCGCGAGCTGTGGATCGAGGAGGAGGACTTCATGGAAGTGCCGAGCAAGGGCTATTTCCGCTACTACCCGCCGATCGACGACAAGCCGGGCAGCCGCGTGCGCCTGCGCCACGGCTACGTGACCGAATGCACCGGTTTCGACAAGGATGAGAACGGCAAAGTGGTCGCTGTCCATGTCAATTACTTCCAGGACTCCAAGTCGGGCACGCCCGGTTCGGACAACTACAAGGTCAAGGGCAATATCCACTGGGTGTCCGCCGCCACCGCGCTGCAGGCCGAAGTGCGCCTGTTCGACCGCCTGTTCACCGACGCCCAGCCGGACGCCGGCGGCAAGGAATTCCTGTCGTTGCTCAATCCGAACGCCAAGGAAGTGGTCACCGCCTATCTGGAGCCGGGCATGAGCGCGGCCCTGCCGGACCAGCGTTTCCAGTTCGAACGGCACGGCTACTTCGTCGCCGACCGCGTCGACTCGAGCGCCGGCAAACCGGTGTTCAACCGCATCGTGACGCTAAAAGACAGCTTCGTCGCCAAATAAGGCTTTTGTCGACCATAAGACCGGCGCCCTCCGCGAGGAGGCGCCGGTTTTTTCATCCCCGTGCCGGAAAAGCGTCCAGGACAAATGGCGTTATTTATAAAATTACTTGACTAGCATTAGCAATATTTTCTATATTCAAGTAAGGTGGAAATCACGGAAGTTGCTTGAAAGGCAATCGGAATGGAGGTACTTCTCGCGCAGCGACAAATGTTTTCCCCGCCAAAATCCGTCTGGTGGGCGGGCATCATGCTGTCTCTGGGCGTGGGCGCGCTGTGCTATGTCGCCGCCTATAAAATGGTCGAGTACGACGCCGGCGAGCGCTTCATGCACCAGGCGCGCAACGCCCAGTACCACATCAGCTCGCGCATCGACACCTATGCGGACGTGCTGCGCGCGACGGCCAGCTACTTCGACGCCAGCGGCAAGGTCGAACGCGAAGACTTCCATCGTTTCGTGCGCGGACTGAAACTGTCGACCCAGTTCCCCGCCCTCGTCAGCATCAATTACGCCGAGTACATCACCGAAGCGCAGCGCGAGGATTTCGAAAAGGTATCGCGCCGCAGCGGCGACGGCACCCCCAACGGCTATCCCGACTATGTCATCCAGCCGACCGGCCACCGCGCCGACTATTCGGTCATCACGATGATCGAGCCGATCGCGGCGTTCCGCTGGCGGGTCGGGCTCGATATCACGCACAAACCGGCGGTGGCGCAGGCGCTGGCCAACGCGCGCGACACCGGCGAGATCAGCACGTCCGGCAAGCAGATCGACATGGACAGCTTCGGCCAGGGCGGCGGCATGGCGATCCGGCTGCCGCTGTACCGCAAGGATATGCCGCTGACCACCACCGAGGAGCGCCGCGCCGCCTACCGGGGTTCGGTCGGCATCGGCTTCAGCGTGCCGCGCCTGGTGCAGCTGGCGATGGACCAGATGCAAGTGCGCGACGTGCGCCTGCGCCTGTACGATGGCGGCGAAAGCAGCGACCGCTCATCGGCGGCGTCGGCGCCCGCCTTATTGTTCGACAACAAGGCCAACGGCGGCGACAATGTGCGCCCCGCCGACCAGTTCGGCATCGTGCTGCCGCTGACGTTCAACGGCCGCCAATGGCATGCCCATTTCAGCGCGCCCAAGGCGGCCTGGTCCAGCCGCTTCGACCTGTTCCTGCCGTGGCTGGCCATGCTGGCCGGTTTTATCGGCTCGCTGCTGTTCTACTTGCTGATCCACACGCTATCGTCGTCGCGCATGCGGGCGATCAAGATGGCCAAGGTCATGACCAAGGAACTGCGCGACAGCCAGGCCAAGCTGCAGCAGTCGCACCACAAGCTGCGCCGGCTGGCCGCGCACGCCGACCAGATCAAGGAGCAGGAGCGCAAGCGCATCGCGCGCGAGATCCATGACGACCTGGGCCAGAACCTGCTGGTGCTGCGCATCGAGGCCGACATGCTGGCCACCCGTACCCGGCACCGCCATCCGCGCCTGCACGCCCGCGCGAAAAGCACGCTCAGCCAGATCGACAGCACCATCAAAAGCGTGCGCCACATCATCAACGATCTGCGTCCTAACGTGCTGGATTTGGGCCTGAACGCCGCCGTCGAATGGCAGATCGCCCAGTTCCGCCAGCGCTCCGGCATGGTGTGCGAGCTGATCGAGCACCAGCGCGATATCCGCATCGACGACCATTGCGCCACCGCCTTCTTCCGCGTGTTGCAGGAATCGCTGAGCAATATCATCCAGCACGCGCACGCCAGCCTGGTCCGGGTGGAATTGCGGCAGGCCGGCGGCATGCTGAGCATGACCATCACCGACAACGGTGTCGGCATGCGGGCAAGCAATCGCAACAAGGTGGGGTCGTTCGGCCTGGTCGGCATCGAGGAGCGCATCAGCTTGCTCGGAGGGGTCTGCTCCATCATCGGCAGCCCCAATGCCGGCACCACGGTCGCCATCTCGGTGCCGATCGACCACGTCCCCCCGGCCTCCAACGACGATATCAACGATATCAACGACTCCGGCCACCTGACCGCCAACGTCATCGCCTGACTACCCTCCTGTTTGCCACGTCGGGACTAGGATAAGTCATCGGCGTGTAGGAATTTCCTCAATAACATTGATAAATATCAAATGTGAAGAAGCAAAGTTAGGCAAAAATCAATTGCTTCGCAATGTTTCTTAACCCGTATCAATTTAGAGGAGATGTCCATGAACATCATCAACGCCCTGGATCTGGACCCAATCAAGGTCAAGCTGATGCATAAAGAATCCGGCGAAGGCTGGTCGCTGGAACGTGCCAACGCTGTCGAGTTCGAATATCGCCGGTTCCTGACGCTGATGAAAAAATACCCCCACGAACAGACCTCGCCACTGGTCGACGTGGACACGTTCTGGCACTACCATATCCTCGACACGATGAAGTACGCCGCCGATTGCGAGGCCGTGTTCGGCTACTTCCTGCACCACTTCCCATACGTCGGCATGCGCGGCGAAGAAGACGAAGCGGCGCTGGCGCGCATTGGGCAGCGGATGAAGGAACTGTACGAAGCGGAATTCGGCGAGGACTATGTGCGTCCGGCGAAGCGCGCCTTCGAAGGCGCGACCCAAGCCAACGCCTTCTGCGGCTCGCCTGAAATGCAGGCAAATGCCTTCTGCGGCTCGCCTGAAAAACAAGCAAACGCCTTCTGTGGCTCGCCCGAGAAGCAGGCCAACGCCTTCTGCGGCTCGCCTGAAAAACAAGCAAACGCCTTCTGCGGCTCTCCCGAGAAGCAAGCCAACGCCTTCTGCGGCTCCCCTGAAAAACAAGCCAATGCCTTCTGCGGCTCACCCGAGAAGCAAGCCAACGCCTTCTGCGGCTCGCCAGAGAAGCAAGCCAATGCGTTTTGTGGTTCGCCCGAAAAACAGGCCAACGCGTTTTGTGGCAGCCCAGAAAAGCAGGCCAACGCGTTTTGCGGCTCTCCCGAAGAGAAAGTCGCATTTTGCGGCAGCCCGGAGAAAGCCGTATCCGCAAAAGTCCCCAACCAGCCCGGCCTGTTCAGCGGCCGTCCCAGCCTGAGCTAAGAAGCAACCGGCGGCGGCCACAAAACCGGGCGCCCGTCTAAACCACGTAGGGCGGATTAGCGAAGCGTAATCCGCCATCTGTGGTCCGACGGCGGCGCCAGAGGCCACCAAAATTAAGCCACGCCACCGCGCGGCATGATTAAAAAAGTGGCATACTCTGAACTCCACCGTCTTGGGAGCTCATCATGGCCGTCAACTCAGTCGCCTCAAACAGCGCCGCAGTCCAATCAACGCCGCCGCCGCGCCAGGCGGAACCGGTCCAGGCCGCGCCCAAGCCTGCCGAGCAAGCGGCGCCACCGGCACCGCCGCCGCAGCAAGCGGCAACCGCGCCCACCGTCAACAGCAACGGCCAGCGCATCGGCACGACGATCAGCACGTCAGCGTAAGCGAACCCAACCAAGGCAGGCCGATCAAAACCGGACCCACCTAAGACAACGGCGCGTCACCGAGAGGTGCGCGCCGTTGTCTTTTTTGTTGGTCGCCTATCAGGCCGCCATCAGTTCGCGCAGCTCGCGGATGCTGAAATCGCTGATCTCGTGCATACGGATCAGGATGGTCGCACCAATCGGGAGCGTGTTGTGGCGAATTTTGCTGATGACTGGAGGTGCTACTTCCAGCGCGCGCGACAGCGCAGCATCGTTTTTCAGTTGCAGCTTTTCGATGATGGCGTCGAGGACGCGGTTCGGATTGTAGGTTGGGGATGCGGTGATTTCTTTGATAGACATAATGTTTAAGTAGGTTCGTAGCCGTTTTCGCAAAAAAACGACACATGGGTAAATAAAATTATTAGCTCAATTACCAGTGAAGCACTACAAAACGCGAACGTTTATGCCGGTTTTTAGTGCCTAGCCGCGATAATACACGTTTTTGTTAACGAACGGCTAACCCGAGCTGTTTTTGTGTGAGATTTTGATAGATTTTACACCCATTTCTTATGCTAGGAAGAAATTTGTTGCAAGAAAAGGTATAAAACATTGTAAAGTTTTGTAGCAACTCAGTTGAGGCGGCTGAGGCCGGAGGCGCGGAAACACCATTCGACGGCCATCAGGGTGGCCAGTTGCGCGATGGTGCTTGGCAGAAAGATGGTCGAGGCCGACCCGAAGCCAACGTGGCTGGACGGACTGCGCCAGCCCAACTGACGACGGATTTCTTCTGGTGTCGGTGGCGGACGGCGGGCGCACTCACGCAGTTGCATGTAGGCACGAACCTGCTCTTTCGTCGGATGCAAAGTGGCTGGCATACGCGAGCTCCTCTTAGAGATACAACGATATCGCATCAAGCGCTGATTTGTTTGATGCGCGTCAAGCAAGTCATCTTAATAGTTTGACACAGAAAGCTGACATCGGGCTTGCACTGGTATAAGTCTCGGTATCTTTTTACACCTTTTTGTCGGGCAACTACAAGCGCCGCGGCGCTGCTATGTGCGGGTAGCCACGCTCGACGTGATCCGGTCGTTTAAAATGACGTTTTCCCGCCTCCGGCCGGACCACCAACCGCAATCCAACAACACTTAAGGCGCCCATGACCTACGAAGAATTCCTCGATGAGGTAACCACCCTGCTGCACGAGATCTACGACCTCGACGATGCGGCCGCGATCAAGCTGGTGGTCGACGCGCAGGACGCCGATTATTTCGTCGCGCACGACGACAAGGAAGAGATGCGCACGGTTGAACAGGCGAAGAAAGACGCCACCGCGCTCTACGAAGCCAAACAGAACCGGAATCAGACCCAGCGCAAGCAGCAGTTGCGCAAGGTGCAGCAGAAGAAATAAGCAAAGAAATAAGCAACCATCGGGCGGCCGGGCCGCCGCCCGCCACCATCACATCCCCGCCAGCATCCCCGCCACCGTCGGATAGCGCAGCCGCACCCCCAGCTCCCGCTTGATGCGTCCGTTGCTCAGCCTGCGCGATTCGGACATAAACGACAGCAGCGCCGGCGTGATCACCTGTTGCAATTCGGCACGCGGCAAACGCGGCGGCCGTTGCATGCCGAAAGCGTCCGCCACCGCGTCGAAGTATTCCGCCATCTTCATATCGCTGTCATCGACCGCGTGGTAGATACGGTTTGGCAAGCCGCCAAACAGCGCGCTGACGATGATCGCGGCCAGGTCGTCGGCATGGATGTGGTTGGTATACACATCCTCGGCGGCCAGCAAGGCCGGCGTGCCCTGTTGCAAGCGCTTGATCGGCAGCCGCTCGGCTCCATAAATCCCCGGCACGCGCAGTATGGACAGGTCCGAACCGGCACGCACGGCCCAACGCCGCAGCACCGACTCCGCATCGACCCGGCGCGTGGCCCGGGGGTTGCGCGGCGCTACCGGACGGCTCTCGTCAAACAACGCTCCGCCACAATCGCCGTACACCCCGGTGGTGCTGACATAAACCATGCGGCCTTGCTCGGGTAAAATGGCGGTCAGGTTACGTGTGCGCCGGTCCAACGCGCCCTCGGCCGGCGGCGGCGCCAGGTGCACCACGTATCGGGCCAGTCCGGCCAGGCGCCGCAGGCTGGCCGGATGGTCGAGATCGGCCACCAGCGGCACGGCGCCCAGCGCGCGCAATTCGGCGCGGCGCTCGGGTTGGCTGGTGGTGGCGAACACGCGGAAATGGCGCCGCAGCAGCGGCACCAGGCGCATGCCGACGTCGCCGCAGCCGACGATCAGCAGACGCGGCCGGTTGAATGCGTGGGAATGGTTATTGATTAGCTTGATGTTTTTCATTCGAAGGATTGTATGACGTTTCAAATTACTGTACAGCCTAGCGGCCACCAATTCAGCTGCGAGGAAGACGAAACCGTGCTGGCGGCCGCCATCCGCGCCGGTGTCGGCCTGCCCTACGGCTGCAAGAACGGCGCCTGCAGTTCCTGCCGCGGCAAGGTCCTGTCCGGCTCGGTGACGCACAAGGCCCACCAGGAACGCGCGCTGAGCAAGGCGGACGAGGCGGCCGGCTACTCGCTGTTCTGCTGCGCCACCGCGCACGCAGACCTGGTGATCGAAGCGCGCGAAGTGGCCGGCAGCGACGACTATCCTATCCGCAAGATGCCATCGCGCGTCGCGACACTGGAAAAAGTGGCGCCGGACGTGGTCGTGATGACCCTGCAATTGCCGGCCAACGAAACGCTGAAATTCCGCGCCGGCCAGTATATCGAATTCATGCTGCGCGACGGCAAGCGCCGCAGCTACAGCCTGGCGTCGCCGCCGGACCAGGACCAGCCGCTGACCCTGCACATCCGCCACATGCCGGGCGGCCTGTTCACCGACCAGGTGTTCACCACGATGAAGGAGCGCGACATCCTGCGCTTCGAAGGCCCGATGGGCACCTTCTTCGTGCGCGAGGATACCGACAAGCCGATGGTGCTGCTCGCCTCCGGCACCGGCTTCGCGCCGATCAAGGCCATCGTCGAACATCTGCGCGCGCAGGACTCGCAGCGTCCGATGACCCTGTACTGGGGCGGCCGCCGCCCGCAGGACCTGTACATGGACGCGCTGTGCCGCCAGTGGGAAGCGATCCTGCCCAACTTCAAGTACGTGCCGGTGATCTCGGCCGCGCTGCCGGAGGACAACTGGAGCGGCCGCACCGGCTACGTGCACGCGGCCGTCATGGCCGACCTGCCCGACCTGTCCGGCCACCAGGTGTACGCCTGCGGCGCGCCGGTGATGGTCGACTCGGCCAAGCAGGACTTTGTCGCGCAATGCCGCCTGCCGGAGGAGGAATTCTACGCCGACGCCTTCACCACGGAAGCCGACATCAACAAACCGTAACAGCATCCAACCGGGAGCGGACTGGGATGCGGAGTCCCAGGACCCCGCTCCCAGAAAGCCCCAATGTCAGACAGTACCGCCTCTTCAAACGCTAGCAATGGTTTCAGCGTTCTGCGCCACCGCAACTTCACCCTGTACTTAAGCGCCCGCACCCTCGCCACCCTCGCCGTCCAGATGCAGAACGTCGCCATCGGCTGGCAGGTGTATTCGATGACGCACAATCTGTTCGACCTCGGCCTGATCGGCCTGGCGCAGTTCGCGCCCTTCCTGCTGCTGATCCTGATCGCCGGCCACGCCGCCGACCGCTACGACCGCCGCAACCTGATCGCCATCGCGCTCGCCGCCCAGCTGCTATGCGGGCTGACCTTGCTGGCCTTCACCATGGCCGGACTCAGCACCGTGTGGCCGGTGTTCGCCGTGCTGGTGCTGTTCGGCAGCGCGCGCGCCTTCATGGGGCCGGCCACCCAGGCCATCCTGGTCAACCTGGTGCCGCCGGAAAGCTTCAGCAAGGCCGTCGCGCTGAGCTCGTCTAGCTTCCACGTGGCCGTGATCCTCGGGCCGACCCTCGGCGGCCTGTTCTACCTGGCGGGACCGAAAACGGTGTATATGATTTCCTCGGCGCTGCTGGTCGCCGCCGTGGTGATGATGTGCATGGTCAAATCGGTCAAGCAGCCCAGCAACCGCGAACCGGCCACCTGGCACACGGTGCTGGAAGGCCTGCGGTTCGTGCGCTCGCGCCCGGTGGTGCTGGGCGCCATCTCGCTCGACCTGTTCGCCGTGCTGTTCGGCGGCGCCACCGCGCTGCTGCCGGCGCTGGCGCACGACGTGCTGCACGTTGGTCCGACCGGGCTGGGCATGCTGCGCACCGCGCCCGGCGCCGGCGCCGCGCTGTGCTCGATCGCGCTGGCCTTCTTCCCGATCACGCGCCGGGTCGGCATGTGGATGTTCGGCGGCGTGGCCGTGTTCGGCGCCGGCACGCTGGTGCTCGGCGCCACCTCCACCTTCATCGTCGCGCTGGTGGCGCTGTTCCTGATGGGCGCCGGCGACATGATCAGCGTCTACGTGCGGCACCTGCTGGTGCAATATGAAACGCCGGACGCGATACGCGGCCGTGTCAGCGCCGTCAACTCGGTGTTCATCGGCGCCTCCAACGAACTGGGCGAATTCGAATCGGGCGTCACCGCCGGCTGGATGGGCCTGACCCGCGCCGTCCTGTTCGGCGGCGCCGCCACCCTGGCGGTGACGGGACTGTGGGCCTGGCTGTTCCCGGTCCTGTCGCGCATGGACCGCTTCCCGCATGAGGACAAAAAATGAAATCCCTGCCGAACTTCCTACCCAAAATAGCGCACAGCCGCCCCCACCTGACCTTGGCCATCGTGATCGGGGCGGTGGTGCTGCCCTTGCTGCCAGGGCACTGGCGCTGGCTCAGCCGCGTGCTGACGGCGTGGGATGTGACGGTCTGGGTCTATCTGACGACGATGGGATGGATGATGCTGCGCGCCGACCAGCACGACATCAAGCGCGCCGCCTGCCGCCAGGACGAGAAAGGGCCGGTGATTCTGGCGACCTTGTCGATCGCCGTGATGATCAGCTTGGCCGCCATCGTCTCGCAGCTGACCACGCTCAAGGACGCGCCGCATGCCGATCTGGCGATGCACTACGGCTTCGTGGTGCTGACCTTGACGGGTTCCTGGTTCATGGTGGGCGTGATGTTCTGCTCGCACTACGCGCACCTGTACTACACCCACGCCGGCGGCGAGCCGCCGCTGGGCTTCCCGGACCGCCACCTGAAGCCGAATTACTGGGACTTCCTGTATTTCTCGTTCACGATCTCGGTGGCGGTGCAGACCTCGGACGTGACCGTGCGCTGCCGGCGCATGCGCAAGGTGGTGCTAGGGCAGTCGGTGCTGTGCTTCTTCTACAACCTGGCGATACTCGGTCTTTCCATCAATATTGCAGCGTCGCTCATCAACGGTTAGCTACTTAACGAGAACCTAAGGCAAAAAGGAGTAATATTGATTCGCAGTTCAACAACACAGGAGCAAGCATATGCAGATCAATATTAATTCCGACAAAACCATCGATCGCAACGCGGGTCTGGACGAGCATGTGCAATCAGTCGTGAGCAACGCGCTTCATCGCTTCGGTGAGCAGATCACCAGCGTGGAAGTGCACCTGAGCGACAATGTGGGTCAAAAATCAGTCGACGGCGACAACCGCGTCCTGATGGAAGCCCGGGTTACCGGATACAAGCCTATCGCCGTGAGCGACCATGCCGCCACGCTGCACCAATCGATCGGCGGCGCCGCCGACAAACTCAAACGCGCGCTCGACAGCGCCCTGGGCCGCCTGCACGACAAGGACAAGCGCCACGCGGCCGATCCTGTTGTCGCCACGGCCGATACGGACGAGGACGAGTAATTTCGGCTTCGTACCGACGCGACGCCATGCCATCGCCCCGGGCCTGCCAAAACGCCACGGAGACACGTAGGGCGGATTAGCGTAGCGTAATCCGCCAAGTTCCGTCGGCGGCTCATGGCGGATTACGCGCTGCGCGCTAATCCGCCCTACGTGTTTTAGAGGATTTCACCGGCCCGTGGCGAGCTCGCGCAAATACCTCAGCCCCCGCACCGAGCGGCTGCCATACCACGACATCATCTCCCCATCGACCAGCAGCACCGGCTTGCCCAGCTGCTTCTCCAGCGCAAACGCATGAGCCTCCGTGAATCGATACGGTTCGCTCGACAGCAGCACGCCGTCGACGCCGGCCACCAACTCCGAAGACCACGCGAATTGCGGATACCGCACCTCGCCCAGATCCGGCACGCTCCAGCCGATCTCCTCCAGCATGCGCGCGATATAGGTATCGCGCGAAATCGTCATCCAGGGGTCCTGCCAGATACAGTACAACATCGTCTGCGGCGGCCCCTTGGGCGCCGCCTGCAACAACGCATATTCCGCCTCGAACTCCGCGCACCACGCCTCCGCCGCCGCCGCCCTGCCGAACACCCCGCCCATCAAGCGCGCCAGTTCGAGGTTATCGCGCGGCCGCACCGGATGTGTGACGACAATATTGGGAATAAATTCAGCCAACGCCTCGACGGTCGGTTTTTCATTCTCATCGATATTGACCACGAGATGGGTCGGCGCCAGCTTGCGGATCTTGTCGACGTTGACATCCTTGGTGCCACCCACCTTGGGAATGGCCTGCACGACGTCGGCGGGATGGATACAGAAACCGGTACGTCCCACCAGTTGCTCCGCCAGGCCGAGATCGCACAACAGCTCGGTAATCGACGGCACCAGCGAGACGATGCGCGCGTTCGGGTCCGCCGGGTGCGCAGTGCCGAGCGCATCGATATAAGTCATGAGGTTTTCCGTCTTGATAGCAATGGCAACATTGAAGCACTCCACACCACAACACGCAACAACTACGTGACCCGGCCCCCTCGTTTGGGTATGATGTTTGGGTATCACAAGAATGCCTGCCAGCACAAATCGCTGCGCTATTGAAAGATTATCTTGAAACAGATCAGCACCTTCGGCACGTCCCCCCATCGGATCAGCGACTTGCAGCTGTTGCGCAATGCGAACGATGATGCCGCCATCGCCAAACTGCTGGCGCACTGTCCCATCATGCGGCTGGAAGCGGACGAAGCGGTGATGGACTCGAGCAAGGCGCGGCTCTACATCGTGCTGCGCGGCGCGCTGTCGGTGGCAACGGACACCCGCACCGGCATGGCCGACGGCACCGTCAGCAAGATCCTGCCGGGCGAAAGCGTGGGCGAGCAATCGGTGCTCGACGAGGAAGCCAATCTGTCGAGCATCACCGCGTTGGAGGAAAGCGACGTGCTGGTGATCGAGGCGGAGATCGTCTGGCAATTGATCGATGAATCGAACGTGCT
Source organism: Burkholderia sp. LMU1-1-1.1 (assembly GCF_040675865.1). Classification (NCBI taxonomy): domain Bacteria; kingdom Pseudomonadati; phylum Pseudomonadota; class Betaproteobacteria; order Burkholderiales; family Burkholderiaceae; genus Burkholderia; species Burkholderia sp. LMU1-1-1.1. Next base: position 61,275 of record NZ_JBEGHG010000020.1, read on the forward strand.
GGCGCGCAATCTGCTGCGCCTGTTGTCGTTCCGTATCCGCGCCGCCAACGCCCAACTGCGCCGGCGCCAGAAACTGGGCGAATTCTACCGCCAGCTGTCGATGATCGACGGCCTGACGGGCCTGTACAACCGCGCCTGGCTCAACGATTTGTTGCCGACCATGATCACCACCGCGCACGGCTCGAACTCGCCGCTGGCGCTGATCATGATCGATCTGGACCACTTTAAACGTTTCAATGACAGCCATGGCCACCTGGCCGGCGACCAGGCATTGCGCGCGGCCGCGCAGGTGCTCAGCGGCGCGCTGCGCCCAACCGATTTCGCCGTGCGCTACGGCGGCGAGGAAATGATGGTGCTGCTGCCGGACACGCAGCGCAAGGTTGCGCTGGCGGTGGCCGAGCGCTTGTGCGAACGGATGCAGCAAGCGGTGGTGTTCAGCGACATGCGCGCGCCGCTGCCGCACATCACCGCCTCGTTCGGCGTCGCGATATTGCAGCCCCACCAGAACGAACAAGACCTGATCGCGGTCGCCGACGCCGCGCTCTACCGCGCCAAGGAACTGGGCCGCAATCAGGTGGCGCAGGAAGAGCTGGCGTAGTCAGCCCGACCCCGCCTACTGCGCCGGAGCGATTAACTCCACGTACTCGTACAACTCGGTCAGAATCCGCTCCGCCCGCTCATCCGCATCCTGCTGCAAATGATCGATCTCACCGAAGAACTGATCGATGCTGCGCGCACCGCCGGCCCCATCGTAAAACCGCGCCGCGCGATGCTGCTCCCAATGCTCCATCTCCGGCTCGGACAAGGTCTCCGGGAAATTACGCGCGCGATACCGGAACAGCAATTCCACCAGGCGCGGATCGTCGAACGACGGCGACGCCACCGCCAATTTCGCGGGCGCCTCCTTGCGCAACGACTCCAGCAAACGCCTATCCTCCTTGCCGATGAAGCCGTTATACAAATCCTCATCGACGTCGAGCTCCGCGCCCGGCGGACGATAAAACACCTGCTCCCATTCGATATCCATATTGCGCCCGGCCGCGGCCAGCGCGGCGAACGCCTTGCCCTGCTCCAGATCGATACCCCACTGGGCGGCCATGGCCGGCGACAACGTCTTCAGGTTCGACACCAGCATCGGCGATTTGTTCAGATGAATGCTCTTCACGGGCAGCCGCGTCATGCCTTCCGGCAGCGCGTCGGCACGCGTGAAGATGCGCGTGCGTATCGTGTCCGCATCCAAGGTGAACAATTCGGTCGGATCGTAGGTGCAATCCCAAACGATGACTTCGTTCTTGTTGGTCGGATGGGTCGCCAGCGGCCACACCAGCGCGATGCAGCCGCGCTCGGCCGGGAACATGCCCGACACGTGCAGGAACGGCGCGCGCAGCTGCGGCGCCAGATGCATGCCGATCTCGTCGGCCACACGGTCCTTCTTGTGCAGCGCGAAGCAGAAGTCGAACAATTTCGGCTGCTTCTGCTTGATCAGCCGCGCCAGCGCGATGGTGGCGCGCACGTCGGATAGCGCGTCGTGCGCCGCCTCGTGCAACAGGCCGTTGGCCTTGGCCAGGTCTTCCAGCCGGAAGCTCGGCTTGCCGTCAGCCTTCTTCGGCCATTCGATGCCTTCGGGACGCAGCGCATACGTCATGCGCACCACGTCGAGCAGATCCCAGCGGCCGCACTGGTTCTGCCATTCGCGCGCGTATGGATCGATCAGGTTACGCCAGAACATGAAGCGGGTGATCTCATCGTCAAAACGAATCGTGTTGTAGCCGACGCCGATCGTACCCGGCTTGGAAAACGCCTGCTCGATGGTGGCGGCGAACTTATGCTCCGGCACGCCCCACTCCAGACACTGCTGCGGCGTGATACCCGTGATCAGGCAAGATTGCGGATCAGGCAAGAAGTCATTGGCCGGCTTGCAATACAACATGATCGGATCGCCGATCTCGTTGAGGTCGGCGTCGGTGCGGATCGCGGCGAATTGCGCCGGGCGATCGCGACGCGTCTGCGCGCCGAAAGTTTCGTAGTCATGCCAGAGAAAAGTCTGTGTGGTCATAGAGGCGCATTCAGGGGGGCTACAGTTATTCTAAAAACTGCCGATAATTCAAAGGTATTCCAACCGGAGCAACATCATGGCTAACCCCGTCTCAGTTACATCAGGCAATACGGCCGCCAGCAAGGCCGCGCCACTCCAGGCGAAGGACGTCCAGGCCAAGGACGACAGCACGATGTCGGTCGGCGCCAAGGCCAAGGCGCAACTTAACGCTTCCATCGTACAAGCTTCTTTGACGGTGTCGTTGAATTCCTCCAACGAACCGATGTCGGTCGTGCTGAAAACGGCGCTGACCGGCATTAACGAGGCGCTCAAGGACCAGTTCGGCGACAACGCCATCGAGAACGCCGTGTCGCAGGACAATACGCCGGAAGGCACCGCGAGCCGCATTGTATCGCTGTCGACCGCATTTTACGATGCGTTCAAGCAGCAGCACCCGGGCGAGGACGAGGAAGTGCTGCTCAACAAGTTCATCGATACCTTGAAAAAGGGTGTCGACCAGGGCTTCGGCGAAGCGCGCGACGTGCTGGAAGGCTTGAAGGTGCTGGGTGGCGAGGTGGCCAGCAACATCGACAAGACCTACGAATTGGTGCAGAAGGGCTTTGAGGATTTCATCGCCTCGCGCCTGGCGAAGCCGGCGGAGACCTTGCCCAAGACCGACAAGGAAGCACCGGCAAACAGGTGATTCCGCGCGGTGCGCGCCCTGGCGCCATCGGCCGGGCGCGCAAGCCGCACCAACATCAACCGCGATGCAAATTGATCGCGTCCCGCGTCTCCAGCGCCACGCGGCGCGCGGCCGACGCGAAATCCTCGCCCGCCTGCGGCGCCGCATACAGAATCGCGCGCGACGAGTTGATCATCATGCCAGCGCCAGCCGCCGTCTTGCCGGACTTGACCGTGGCCGCGATATCCCCGCCCTGCGCGCCGATACCCGGCACCAGCAATGGCATATCGCCAACAATCGCCCGCACCTGCGCCAGTTCTTCCGGGAAGGTCGCTCCCACCACCAGCGCGCACTGCCCGTTGGCATTCCACTTCTCCGCCACCAGGCGCGCCACATGCTGATACAGCGGCTTGCCGTCCACGTTCAGGAACTGCAGGTCCGAACCGCCCGCGTTCGAGGTACGGCACAGCACGATGATGCCGCGGTCGCTCCACTCCATGTACGGCTCCACCGAATCGTAACCCATGTACGGGCTCACGGTGACCGCGTCGGCGCCATAGCGGTCGTAAGCCTCGCGCGCGTACTGGCGCGCGGTGGCGCCGATGTCGCCGCGCTTGGCGTCCAGGATCACCGGAATGTGCGGATAGTTCTCGCGCGCATAGGCGCAGATCTTTTCCAGCTGGTCTTCCGCGCTCAGCGCCGCGAAGTAAGCGATCTGCGGCTTGAACGAGCACGCCAGGTCGGCCGTCGCGTCGATGATCTCGCGGCAGAAATGATAAATACCTTGCGGATCATTCTGGAACTGGGCCGGCAGCTTGGCCATGTCCGGATCCAGGCCCACGCACAGCAGGGAGTCGTTGGCCGTCCACGCGGCAGACAATTTGTTGATGAAATTCACGACGCACCTTTTAATCTGTTGCAAACCCTCTATTGTAACGCGCCGCCACCGGGCTGTTAAAATTTGGCCTTCATCCCAGAACGCTCAGAAAGCACTCCTATGAAATTATCCCAAAAAGTCGCTATCGTGACCGGCGCCACCCAAGGCATAGGCTTGGCGTGCGCCCAACGCCTGATCACCGAAGGCGCGAAAGTCATGCTGGTCGATATCAAACCGGAGGGCGAGCAGGCCGCCGCCGCGTTGGGCGAACAGGCCCGCTTCTTCGCCGCCGACGTCAGCCAGAAGGCCGATGTCGACGCGCTGGTCGCCGCCACCCTGGCCGCCTTCGGCCGTATCGACATCCTGATCAACAACGCCGGCGTCACCCACGCCGCCGATTTCCTCGACGTCACCGAGGACGATTTCGACCGCGTCATGCGCATCAACCTGAAATCGATGTTCCTGTGCGGCCAGGCGGTCGCGCGCGAGATGGTCAAGCAGCAAAGCGGCTGCATCATCAACATGTCCAGCGTCAACGCCGAGCTGGCGATCCCGAACCAGGTGCCGTATGTGGTGTCCAAAGGCGCGATCAATCAATTGACCAAGGTGATGTCGCTGAACCTGATCCCGCACGGCATCCGCGTCAACGGCATCGGTCCGGGCACCATCCTGACGGAACTGGCGAAGAAAGCGGTCATGTCCAGTCCGGAAGCGCGCAACACCATTTTGTCGCGTACGCCGATGGGCCGCTGCGGCGAGCCGGAGGAAGTGGCCTCGATCGCCGCCTTCCTCGCCAGCGACGACGCCAGCTATATGACCGGGCAAACCCTGTATGTGGACGGCGGCCGGCTGGCCTTGAATTACACCGTTCCCGTCAAATAAAATCGTTTAAATATAGAGTTATGCGCCTAATTGATGTCTGGTATCTGAAACAACAATTAGACACATATCTGAGGCAGCCCCATAATTACACCTGTCTCCACTATTCTCCTCCAAGAAAATAGTTTTAAGCCCGCTTTAATCAGCGGGCTTTTTTTTGCCCTTTTTTCGCCGGTACTGATTTTTGTCATGGCCGCGTCATATTGCCGCCCTATACTGGTTACATCTTAAGTACATGCAACCGATAGGCATGACTGAAGAAAGGTGCACCGGGAACCCGGTGCACCACTCCCCATTTCGCGCAGCGCGTGGTATTGTCTGGTTCATGATCAAGCAACTACTTCTGACCTCATCGCACGCCAAACTGCGCTACCGCACCGCCATTTTCCTGTACCTGCTGATTCTGATCTTCGGCTCGATTCCGGGCGCGCGCCAGGATATCGGCGAGGTCGCGTCCGGCGTCATTCTGCACTCCATGGCCTATGCCGGTCTGGCCTTCCTGATCTTCACCGGCGGCACGGGCAGCCCGGCGCAACGCGCCGGCAAAGCCGTGCTCACCATCGCGGCCATGGGCGCCCTGGACGAGCTGGTACAAAGCTTCCTGCCCTACCGCCACGGCGCCGTTTCCGATTGGCTGGTCGACTGCAACGCCGCCGTCCTGACTTCGCTGGTCATGTGGGTCTTGTGGACGCGTTTCCGTATCCAGCCGCAAGCTTGAGATCGGCGTCCGCATCGGTGGGAAAGCTTCCCCTGCCACCGGTCGCCGATTCCACATCCAAACGCATTTGCTGCAATTGCTCGACTTGGGCCACGCGTACCAATCCGTGCAATGCGTGAGTGAGCAAATGCCTGCAGCGGGGATCCTGCTTTTCCCCACAGGCTAGAGTGATTAACTCTTCGATAATAGTGTCTGTCACGCGTGTCAACATATCGATGTCCTTTAGAGTGATACCGAACAATTATTGTCTGTAGGTAGCATGTTTCAATTGATGTACATCAATTGTGGCGGGATAGTCTGGAACAAAAAAGCATCGCGCCTCTCTCACCCAAGTGGCTGGCCACTTTGATTAACCAACGGGGAGGCGAAAAAATGTACATCACTAAGCAAAATAAATGGGTTGCAGTTTTATGCATGGCGGCGTTGGCGGGATGCGCTTCGGACCGGTTGTCGGACAGCTCGTCGAATGCCAACACCGGATACACGGCGCCGGGCACCGCCGCCGCGTCGGGCACCGGCAGCATGGGCAGCAGCGGCAGCACCGGTAGAACGGGGAGTTTGGGAAGCGGCACGGGAAGTCCCGGCGACACCAGCACAGCGCAAACCTCGTACGGAACGGTGCAAGCCATCGACCAGATGCAGCGTCAGGATGTGGGAGTGGGCGCGGTGGGCGCGGCGGCAGCGGGCGGCACCATGGGCGGTTCGCCGACCGACCGCGTGTACCGCGTTACCGTGCGGATGGACGACGGCAGCAGCCAACTGGTGGTGGTGGACTCCATGCCTGGCTACAAAATAGGCGACCGGGTCCGCTACAACAACGGCACGCTGACGCCGTATTAATACAACTGTTCGACCTGATAGCCGCGCCGCTTGAGCAACTGCGGCAGGCCGTCATCACCCACCAGATGCAGCAGGCCAACGCCGACGAAGGCGACCTTGTCCTGCTGCATGATGCGTTCGATATTGGCGGCCATCTCAGGATTCCGTTTGCCCAGCAGCACCCGCTGCATGAAGCCGGCGGAGATGGAATCGCCGGTCGTGGCCGACTGCCACGCGGCCTTGATGCCCGGCGCGTCGGCCGAGCTCCATGCGTCGATCAAGGCCTTCGATTTCTTCAGCGACGAGCCGCTGTCCAGGTCGGCCAGGCTCTCCACCAAATATTGCTCTTGCTGGCGCGCGTCCAGCATATCGAACAAGCCCAGCTGATATTCCGCGCTTTCCAGTTCTTGCACGGACTTCTCCTGCTTCTGCGCGGCGGCCAGCAGCGCGTATTCCACCGCCTGGCTGCGCTGGAATCCGTGCGTATCCAACTCCGTCCCGACCAGCAAATTGGCGATCAGCCATGGCTTGTAGTGTTGCACCGATTGCAGCGACAAGCCGGCCTTGGCCAGCGCCTGGACCATTTTGCTCAAGGTGGCCGGGCTCAAGTGGTTTTGCACCACATCGCCGTCCGGATAGCGGCCATGACGGGCCAGCGCCTTCTGGAAAGGTAGGTCCTGACGAATATCCAGTTCCAGGACAAGCGTGTTCGAATCGAGCAGCGCCCGCGACGCCTCGGCATCGAGCGGGTAAAAACCATCCTTGCCGACATGAATTGTGCCAAACAGATAACTGACTTTACCTTCATGGGTAATGCGGTACAGCTGGCCACGACGCTGCGAACTCGTCTCGCTCACGCCGGCGGCAAACACCGACTGGCCGACAAAACTGAGCAACAATGCAAACAAGATGACAAGTTTCTTAGGCATGCGAATTCCCGACGATAGCAGGAGATGCCATCGAAATAACTTTATTTAAGAGGAGTGGGAGCAGCTCGGCGTGGCGCTTCACTGTTTCCAATAGTAAATCAGGAAGGCGCTGGAGAAAAACTTTTTGTGAAATTTGACGCGACTGTCGACAAATTAAACACACTTAAATAGCAGGGAAATAATAAAAAAGCTGTGCAAATATAAATATATTGGCGCTTTAACATGGATTCACTAAACCCACATGCGCGGCAAGGGCTTCATTGAAACCCGTGCGGATGGCCCGATATGTTATTTATGATCCCATTCTCCATACTCGACCTCGCCCCGATCGCCAAAGGCAGCAACGCTTCCGCATCGTTCCGCAACACACTCGACCTCGCCCAACACGGCGAGCGCTGGGGCTATCAGCGCTACTGGCTGGCCGAACACCATGGCATGCCGGGCATCGCCAGCGCCGCGACCGCCGTGGTGATCGCGCACGTGGCCGGCGGCACGTCGACCATCCGTGTCGGCGCTGGCGGCATCATGCTGCCCAACCACGCGCCGCTGGTGATCGCCGAGCAGTTCGGCACCCTGGAAGCGCTGTATCCGGGCCGCATCGACCTCGGACTGGGCCGCGCGCCCGGCTCCGACCAGACCACGGCCCGCGCACTGCGCCGCACGCTGGAAACGGACGCGGACGCCTTCCCTCAGGACGTGCTGGAGTTACAAGATTACATGTCCGACACGCCACGCCAGCGCGTGCTGGCCGTGCCCGGCAAAGGCGCCAAGGTACCGCTGTGGATACTGGGCTCCAGCACCTTCGGCGCGCAGCTGGCCGCGCACATGGGGTTGCCTTTCGCCTTCGCCTCGCACTTCGCGCCGCAGATGATGATGCAAGCGTTGACCTTGTACCGCGCCAATTTCCAGCCCTCGTCCCAACTGGCCAAGCCTTACGTCATGCTGGGCTTTAACGTCTTCGCCGCCGACACGGACGAAGAGGCACGGCTGCGCGCCACCTCGATGCAGCAAGCCTTTGTCAACCTGCGCACCGGCAAGCCATCGCGGCTGCAGCCGCCGCAACCGGGCTATCTGGAATCGCTGGGACTGCCGGAACGCGCGATGCTCGACTCCGTCCTGTCATGCAGCGCGATCGGCGCGCCGGAGACGGTCGGCCGCCAGTTACAGGAATTCATCACCCGCACCGGCGCCGACGAATTGATGATCACCTCGCAGATCTTCGAGCATGAACACCGGCTGCGTTCGTATGAAATCACCGCCGAGGTACACCAATCGCTGAAGCGCGCCGAGGCGGGCCTCTAGGCACGGCCATAGGCGGTAGATTCCACGAGGAACCGTGACAACTCCTGCTCGCTCAGCAGCATTTTGCGATCACCGGTAAAATTGCCGCCTGCAAAATGAAGGAGCGTCACGTGAGCCAGTCCCACGCCCAGCAAGATCTTTCCCCCGGCATGGTCTGGCTGTTCGCCGTCGCGACCGGTCTGATCGTCGCCAATCTGTACTACGCGCAAACGCTGATCGGGCCGATCAGCCGCGCCACCGGCCTCGACCCAAGCGCCGCCGGCCTGATCGTCACGCTCACGCAAGTCGGCTACTGCCTCGGGCTGCTGTTCATCGCCCCGCTCGGCGACCTGGTCGAAAACCGCCGCCTGATCTTCACCGCGCTGCTGACCAGCGCGGTCGCCTTGTTGGCCGCCTCCGCCACCAGCAATCCCAACCTGTTCCTGCTGGCCGCCTTCTGCATCGGCCTCGGCACCGTGGCCGCGCAAATCGTCGTACCGTTCGCCGCCCACATGTCGCGTCCCGAAACGCGCGGCCAAACGGTCGGCAAGGTCATGAGCGGCCTGCTGATGGGCATCATGCTCGCCCGTCCCGTCGCCAGCCTGATCGCCGACGCCCTGAATTGGCATGCCGTGTTCGTCATCTCCGCCATCACCACCACCGCCCTCGCCTTCCTGCTGCGCGCGCGGCTGCCGCAGCGCCATCCGAACTCCGGCCTGCACTACTTTGAGCTATTGGGTTCGATGTGGCACCTGCTCAAGACCACGCCCATCCTGCGCCGCCGCGCCGCCTACCACGCGTGCATGTTCGGCGCCTTCAGCCTGTTCTGGACCAGCGTCTCGCTGGAGCTAACGGGGCCGTACTTCCAACTCAGCCAAACCGGTGTCGCCATTTTCGCGCTGGTCGGCGTCGCCGGCGCGATCGCCTCGCCGATCGCGGGCAAGCGTGCCGACCAGGGCAAAAGCCTGTCGACCACGTTCATCGCGTTCGCGCTCGGCGCCGTGGCATTCCTGTTGCCGCTGGCGATACACGCCAACCGTATCGTCGATCTCGGCGTGCTGGTGCTCACCTCGATCTTGCTGGACATGGGCGTCTCGGCCAATCTGGTGACGGGGCAGCGGGCGATTTTCGCGCTGCCGGCGGAGATCCGCGCCCGCCTGAACGGGCTCTACATGGCATTGTTCTTCATGGGCGGCGCGGTCGGCTCGTCGCTGGGCGGCTGGATGTTCGCCGCGCACGGATGGCGCGGCGTGTTGTGGGCGGGATTGGTGTTCCCGCTGGTGGCGCTGTGCGTTTTCGCCACGGAACCCGGGGTCAGGTCCTAATGCCGCTAACTTAAGCTTTTAGCGGCATTTTTGTTGTAAACGGCGGCCGGAAGTGTTAACTTGCCGGCACGATGCTATCAGATGCCATTTCCCTCGCTATAGACCTTCCA
>NZ_JBEGHG010000021.1:0-64833 GCF_040675865.1 Burkholderia sp. LMU1-1-1.1
CCATACCAGATGTTCTCGGCCGGATCGTCGTCGTGGGTGACGACCAGCGCCACGTCCACGCCGCCGGCCAGCAGCACCCGCAGGCAGCGCACGCCGACGTCGTGGTAGGCGAAGACCACGGCGCGCGCCGTCACCGCCCCACCCCGCGTTTTTCCAGCGGCGCGGCGTCCGCCGGCGGCTCCTGCTCGAACGCCGGCGCTGGCGCCAGGTCCTGCAGGATCGTTTGCACCACGTAGCGCGGCCGCGCGCGCACCTGCTGGTAGATGCGGCCGATGTATTCGCCCAGCAGGCCGATGCCGAACAGGATCACGCCCATCAGGAAGAACACCAACGCGAACAAGGTGAATACGCCTTCGGCCTCGGAGCCCAGCAGCAGGCGGCGCGCCACGAGGCCGAGCACCAGCAGGCCGGAGGCGCCGGACAGCGCCATGCCCAGCATTGAGAACATTTGCAGCGGAATCAGCGAAAAACCGGTCACCAGGTCGAAGTTAAGCCGTATCAGGCTGTAGAGCGAATACTTGGACTCGCCGGCGGCGCGCTCCTCGTGCTCGACCACCACCTCGGTGGGGTTGCGCGAAAAGGTGTAGGCCAGCGCCGGCACGAAGGTGTTCACCTCCGCGCACTGGTTGATCAGGTCGGTGAGATTGCGGCCGTAGGCGCGCAGCATATTGCCCTGGTCGGTGATGCGCACGCGCGTGATGCGCTCGCGCAGCCGGTTCATCGCCTTCGACGCCAGGGTGCGCCAGACCGTGTCGCGGCGCACGCGCCGGATCGACCCGACGTAGTCGTGGCCTTCGCGGATCTTGGCGACCAGCTTGCCGATTTCCTCGGGCGGGTTCTGCAGGTCGGCGTCGAGCGTGACCATGATCTGCCCGCGCGAGGACTGGAAGCCGGCCAGGATGGCCATGTGCTGGCCGTAATTGCCGTTGAACAGCACCACCCGCGTCACGTCCGGACGGCGGCGGAACTGGTCGGCCAGCAACGCCACCGACGCGTCGCGGCTGCCATCGTTGACAAAAACGATCTCATAGCTGCTGCCCAGCGCGTCGAGCGCCGGATACAGGCGCGCGAACAGGCGCGGCAGCGCCTCCTGCTCGTTATAGACAGGTATCACGATCGACAGCTCGGGACGCCCCGCCGCGCCAGTAGGCAACGGTAATACACTGGAAACACTCATGGCCTTCCCTTCGACAACTGATTGGATATCACTAGCCGGCGGCCGTCCCGCGCCACCACGCGCATCGGCACGCCGCGCGCCAGCAGCCCGGCATACGGCGCCGGACCGATGATGGCCATGGCCGGCACGCCGGCGGCGGCATCGCGACGCCAGCGGGCGACGAAATCATCGACATGGCGCAACGCCAGCCCCGGTTCCTGCGCCAGTCCGAACGTAAACTCGTCGGCGTAGTCGACCAGGGTCACCGGCCGTTCAAGATAAAACGTCAGCGATTGCTCGTAGCCGCCGACCGAATACAGCTTGGTCCGCGGCGTGACCTCGGCGCGCACCGCCGGCAGCAACGCGGTGCCGGCGCGGTCCTTGCCGTAGACCTCGAAGCCGGCGACCACCAGGTGGGTGGCGACGAAGCCGGCCACGGCCATGGCCAGCACCGCCAGGTCGCGCCGCGAACGGAGCGCTGCACGCCAGGCGGCGATGCCTCCGGCCAGCAGGATGGCGCCGGCGCACAGCAGCCATGGCTGGTATTCGCGCAGTTGCGCGCCGCCATGTCCCTTCGCCACGGTCACCGCCACGACGCCCAGCAACAGCGCGCCCAACAGGGCTGGCAGGCCGGCAGCCCACAGCTGGGAACGACGTCCCGCCGCCTCCAGATGGACCGCCATGAGCAGGGCCAGCGCCGGGAACACCGGCACGATGTAGCCTGGCAGCTTGGAGCTCGAGCTGCTGAAAAAGACGAAGATGAACACGGCCCAGATCAGCAGCAGCAAACGCGGCTGGAAGCGGCCCGGCTGCCGCTTCAGACCGGCGGCCAGACCGTGGGGCAACAACCCCAGCCAGGGCAGCACGCCCGGCAGCAGCAGCGGAATGAAGTACCACCACGCACCCTCGCGCCGGTGGCCGGTGGTCAGGAAGCGCTCGAAATGCTCGTGGATGAAGAAAAAATGGGGTTGCTCCGGGTTGCGCAACCCGACCAGGATGAACCACGGCGCGGCGATCGCGAAAAACACCAGCAGTCCCTTGCCGAGGTGCAGACGGCGCCATATATCCGCGTCGCGCGCGGCCACGCTGTAGAGCACCAGCACGGCGCCGGGCAGGACGATGCCGACCAGGCCCTTGGCCAGCACGGCCAGCGCCATGGCGGCCCAGGCGGCCAGCATCCAGGCGCGCCGTTCGGCGGCGCCGGCGGTGTCGCGCTGGGCGATCAGCACGCTGCCCAGGCTCAAGCTCATCATGCCCGCCAGGCTCATGTCGAGCGAGTTGATTTGACCGGCCGCCAGCCAGAACAGGCTCGATGCCAACACCAGGCCCGCGTACAGGCCGACCCGGCGCGAAAACACCACGCGCCCGGCCCAGGCGGTCATCACCACGCCGACGATGCCGCACAGGCCGGTCCACAGGCGCGCCTGCCATTCGCCCAGGCCGAACAGGGTGAAGGTCAGCGCGTTCATCCACGCTTGCAGCGGCGGTTTCTCGAAGTATTTGATGCCATTCAAACGCGTGGTGATCCAGTCGCCGCTGGCGAACATCTCGCGGCCGATTTCGGCGTAGCGGCCCTCGTCGGGCGGCACCAGCGTGCGCACGCCGAGCGCGTACAAAGTGGCCAGAATGAAGCCGGCCAGCAGCAACCAAAGCAGCAGCCTCGATTCGTGCCAAGGCACGACGGCGCGCGCGGGGCGCGGCGACTGTTGGCGGGCCAGCGCCTCGTCCAACCGGGCGTCGCCGCCCGCCAGGCGTTCCGGCATCATAGCGAAAACTCCGGTGCGGCCAGGACGGCTTCGACGGCGGCGACCACGCGTTCGACATCGCAGGTCGTCATCGCGAAAAACATCGGCAAGGTCACGGTCAGGCGGCCGATGCGCTCGGCGACCGGGAACATGCCCTCGGTGAAGCCGCGCGCGCGATACAGGCTGAATAAATGAATCGGCGCGTAGTGGAAGCCCGTCCCGATCCCGCGCCGCGCCATCGCCTCCATGAACCCGGCGCGCGTGCCCGGCCCCCGGTCGGGCAGGATGATCTGGAACAGATGCCAGTTGCTGTGCTCGAAATCGGCGAGCGGCAGACGCGCGCCGGTGGCGGCCTCGAAGCCGTCGCCGAAGCGGTCGAAGTAATGGCGCGCCAGCGCGCGCCGGTGCGCCGTGACCGCGTCGATGTTCGCGAACTGGCCCAGGCCGATGGCCGCCATGATGTCGCTCATGTTGTACTTGCCGCCGAGGACATCGACATCGATGCCGTCGACGCCGCTGCGCGTCACGCCCTGCAGGCGGTATTTCGCGGCGAGCGCCGCTTCACCGGCGTCGTCGAGCACCAGGCAACCGCCCTCGCCCGTCGTCAGGTTTTTATTGGCTTGAAAACTGAAAGACACCAGGTCGCCGAACGAGCCGATGCGCCTGCCGCGCCAGGTCGCGCCGAACGCCTGCGCCGCGTCCTCCACGACGCGCAGCCGGTGGCGCGCGGCGATGGCGTACAGGCGGTCCATGTCGACCGGCAGGCCGGATAGATGGACCGGGATCAGCGCGCGCGTGCGCGGCGTGATGGCCGCCTCCAGCCGGTCCAGATCGATGTTGCGGGTGGCCGGATCGATGTCGGCGAATACCGGCGTCGCGCCCACGGCAAGGATGACGTTGGCTGTCGCCGGCCAGGAAATCGGTGTGGTGATCACCTCGTCGCCGGGACCGACACCGGCCACGCGCAGGGCGATCTCCATGGTGCAAGTGCCGGAGTTGAAAGTCAGCACGCGGCGCCCGCCGAACCACGTGGACAGGCGCTCCTCGAACTCGCGCACCCGTGGGCCGCTGGTGATCCACCCGGAGCGCAACACGTCGCCGACGGCTGTGATGGTCGCCTCGTCGATCATTGGTTGCGAGAACGGCAAGAAGGTGTGATTGGCGCTCATATACAGGCACCGTATGGCAAAACGTCAAGGGAGAAAGGGTTTTTTGAGGCCACGCTGGGTCTTCGGAGTGGAAAACCCGGAGTCTACGTGAGGGCTCGTTAAGTAAACGTTAAAAGCCTTCCATAAAAAAAGGCCGGCATCGCTGCCGGCCCAAGACCGCGGAGACTCCCCTGAATTTGGCTCACGCCTCTCTAGATTTCCTTTCTAGAATTTCATCGACACGCGCGCGCCTATCGTGCGCGGGTTGTTGTAGTACGCCGCCCAGATCTGCTGGGTGGGCTGGCATGGCGCGCCAACCTGCGTGCAGACTTCCACCGCGTCGTACTTGACTTCCTTGTCGGTAGCGTTGTTGACGAACAGCTCGGCCGTGTAAGCCTTGTTGCGCGGTTCGAAGCGCAGGCTCAAGTCCAGCGTGGTGTAAGCCTGCTGCTGCTTGACACCGGGATGGCCCGGCACATCGTTGTTGAAGGCGCCGGAACCGACGAACGACTCGGTCTCGTAGTGGGCCGACACGCGTGGCGTCAGGCGTCCCTTGCCGATGTCGAAATCGCGCTCGTACATCAGCGTGGTGGCAAAGGTCGGCGCGTGTTTCAACACGCTGCCGCCGACGTTGACCGTCGGCGCGGTGGTGCCGCAGGACTGGCCGTTGGCGCGCGCGGCGTCGACGTCGCACGACATGAAATCGTCGTAGCGCGCCTTGAGCCAGGTGGCGTTACCGCTGAAGCGATCGACGCTGGTCGGACGGAAGTTCCATTCCGCCTCGATGCCTTTGACAGAGGCCCCGGCCGCGTTGAAGTTCTGCAGCGTGTTGTTGACCACCTGCGATTCCAGCTTGTCCTTGTAGGTCATCCAGAACGCGTCGAGATTGAGCGTGAGCTTGCGGTCGAACAGGTCGGACTTGAAGCCGATCTCGTAGCTGGTCAGCTTTTCCGGCTTGGTGGTGGCGCCGCCGTCGCCGATGGCCGGCGAGTGGAAGCCGGTCGTCACCGAAGCGAAGGTCAGGATGTCCTTGGTGACCTTGTATTCCACGCGGCCCAGCCACGTCGCCTGGCCGTACGCCAAGTCGGCCGTGTTGTCGCCATAGGTGTTACCACAGGTGGACTGGTTGACCACCCCGCCCGGCCCGATGTTGTGGGTGTTGATGGTGCCGGTGCCCGGTGTGACCAGCTGCGCGATCTGGCCCGGCGTCAGGTTGACGGTGCCGCGCGGCGGATTGTCCGGCCAGTTCGGGCAGGCCCAGTTCTGGCCGCCGATATCGTACTTGTGGTCCTTGGTGTAGCGCACGCCGGCGGTGAGCTTCCACACCGGATCGATGTCGTAGCTGGCCTGTGCGAACGCGGCCTTCGAATGCAGCTGGCGGTCGCCCTGGATGAAGGACATGGCCGACGCATATTGGCCCACGGTCGGCTGCACGAAGATCACGTTGCCGTTGGCGATGTCCTGCTCCAGCATCGCCTGCGAAATCTGGCTGCGGTCGATGTCGAAACGGATCTTGTTCTTCTCCTTGAAGAAGAACAGGCCGCCCACCCACTGCAGCGCCGATTCGGAATCGGAGCGCACCTGCAGCTCGTTCGAGAGGCTGTCGAATTGTCCCCACTCGGTGCGGTTCTCGGCCTTGAAGCCGGGGTAAAAACCGGCATCGGCGTCGCTGGCGTTGGTCCGCTTCAAACGGCTCCAGGAACCCAGGTACTGCGTCTCGATGCCGTCGACCGGCCGCCATTGCACCTTGGCCTTGCCGGTGATGATGGACTGGTCGAGCGCGCCGGGCGTGTCGATCAGCGCCGAGCGCAGGTCCTGCCCGGGCGCCGGTTCGGCAGCCAGATAGATGTTGCCTGCGCCGGTGTCGCTGTAATAGTCGGCGATGAAGGTCGCCTTCAGATCCGGCGTGAAGCGCCACAGCAGCGAGGCGCGCGCGCCCTTCTGGTCTCCCGCGCCGTACTTGCGCGTGCCCGGCGCCACGTTGGAGCCTTTGCGGAAATCGACATAGCCGTCGCGCCGGTCCTGGATGGCGGCGATGCGCAGCGCGATATCGTCGCCCAGCGGAATGTTGATCATACCCTGGGTCTGGATGCGGTGATAGTCGCCCACCGTGATGCTGGCCGAGCCGAACATCTTGCTTGGATTGGGCGCGCCGGAGATGAGGTTGACCGCGCCGGCGGTCGAATTGCGGCCATTGAGCGTGCCTTGCGGACCGCGCGCCACCTCGACGTGGCTCAGGTCATACATCAGCGCCGTCGCGCCCTGCGGACGCGCCACGTAGATGCCGTCGACGTAGAACGCCACCGCCGGGTCGCCCAGCTCGGTGTGGTTGGCCGAGCCGACGCCGCGCATGTACACGTGCACGCCACCCGAGTCGCTGTGCGGCTCGACGACAAGGCTGGGCACCATCGCCGTCATCGACGCCAGGTCCTTGACCTGGTTGTTGGCCAGCGTGTCCTGGGTGTAGGCGGTGATGGCCAGCGGCGTGTCCTGCACCAGGGTGTCGCGGCGGGTCGCCGTGACGATGATTTTCTCGATGTCGCCGCCGTTGCTTGGCGCGGCTTGCGAGCTGGGAGCGGTGGACGCGGTCTGCTGCGCCATCGCCGCGCCGCCCGTCAACGCCAGTTGCGCTATTTGCGCGATGCTCAGCGCCAGGATCGTTTTCTTCATGTTGTCTTCCTCACTTCTTCCATCGGTTGAGTGGTCGTGCATCGCTCTGGCGGCGAATACGCACGAGTGGAACCGGTACCACCGCAGGACGCAGCGATGCGGCGGGCCATGCCGTGGCGGCCGGGCCCGAATGACTACGCTGCGCTACGCGGCGATTGCCGTCTTAGAGCCGCTGTTCGCTGGCTCCGTCAAACAGGGAAAGTCGTTTGGTACGGATCGAGAAGTTAATATTTTTGTCGCTGTCGATCGTCTGCTGGTCCTGCACGATGCCGGCGATCTGCGTGCCGTGGAAGTCCAGCCACAGCACACGGTGAGCGCCCATGGCCTCCACCAGCGAAACCGTGGCGCCGGCAACCACGTCGGCGCCGTCGCTGTTGCCGACATCGATGTCCTCCGGCCGCACGCCCAGCACGCAGTCGCGCGTGCCGACCGGCGGCAGGCCGAATGGATAGTCCGTCACGTCGACGGCCAGATGCTCGTTGCGGAACAAGGTGCGGCCGCCATGCTGTTCCAGCCGGCCCCTGAACAGGTTCATGCCGGGCGAACCGAGGAAGGTGGCGACGAACAGGTTGGCCGGCTCGTTGTAGATGTTGGCGGGCGTGTCGAACTGCTGCACCACCCCGCCCTTCATCACCGCCATGCGCTGCGCGAGCGTCATCGCCTCCACCTGGTCGTGGGTCACGTAGATCATCGTCGCGCCCAGCTGCTTGTGCAGCTGCTTGAGTTCGCGCCGCAGCTCGGTGCGCAGCTTGGCGTCCAGATTGGACAAGGGCTCGTCGAACAGCATCACGTCGGCCTCGCGCACGATGGCGCGGCCGATGGCCACGCGCTGCCGCTGGCCGCCGGACAGGTTGGCCGGCTTGCGCTTGAGCAGAGGCCCCAGTTGCAGCATGTCGGAGGCGCGCGAGACGCGCCGCGCGATCTCCGCCTTGGGCGTGCCGCTGATGCGCAGGCCGAACGACATATTGTTCTCGACGTTCATGGTCGGATACAGCGCGTAGGACTGGAACACCAGCGCGATGCCGCGATCCTTGGGATCGGCCCACGTCATGTCCTTGCCGCCGATCTCGATCTGGCCGGAGGTGGTGTCGATCAGGCCGGCGATGCTGTGCAACAGCGTCGACTTGCCGCAACCCGAGGGTCCGAGCAGCACCACGAACTCGCCGGCCTTGACGTCGAGGTTGAGCGATTCGATGACCTTGGTGCCGCCCAGTTGGATTTGCAGATTGCGTATCGCTACATTAGACATGATGATCCTTTAACCTTTAGCCTTTGACAGCGCCCGAAGCGATACCGCGCACAAACCAGCGGCCCGAAATGAAGTACAGCGCCAACGGCACGACCGAGGTCAGGATGGTCGCCGCCATGTTGACGTTGTACAGCCGCTCGCCGGTGGTGGTGTTGATGATGTTATTCAGCTGGACGGTCATCGGCAGGTGCTCCGAGCCGGCGAACACCAAGCCAAGCAGGAAGTCGTTCCAGATGCCGGTGACCTGCATGATGACGGCCACCACGATCACCGGCGTCGACATCGGCAGCATCAGTTGCAGGAAGATGCGCCAGAAGCCGCCGCCGTCGATGCGGGCCGCCTTGAACAGCTCCATCGGCAGCGCCGCGTAGTAGTTCCGGAACAGCAGCGTCATCACCGGCATGCCGAAAATCGTGTGGATCAAAACGATGCCGGGCAAGGAGCTGAACAAATCGACCGCCGCCAGCACCCGCACCAGCGGATACACCATCACCTGCACCGGGATGAAGGCGCCCATCATCAGGATCGCGAACAGCACACCGGCGCCGCGCGGCCGCCAAAACGACAGCGCGTAGCCGTTGACGGCGCCGATCGCGATCGACAGGATGGTGCTCGGCACGACGATGGCCACCGAGTTCCAGAAGCCGCCGCGTATGCCCTCGCATTCCAGGCCGGTGCAGGCGGACTGCCACGCCTGAACCCAGGGCTCCAGCGTGAAGTTGACCGGCAACGCGAACAGGGTGTCAAGCCGGATCTCCTCCATCGGCTTGACCGACGTCACCAGCATCACATACAAAGGCAGCAGGAAGAACAGCGCCGCCACGATCAAGAACGCGTAGACGCCGGCGCGCGCCGGGGTCCATGCCAGCGCCCTGCGCCTGCGCCCGGCCGGGGCCTTTGCGGTGGAGATGCCGCTGTCATTGGCGGCGGCGCGGGAGGCCTCGGCCACGGCGATGACGGCCTTCTCCTGTTTCACGACATATCCCATCACATCCCCTTGTCGGCGCGGCGGCTGCGCACGTAATACAGCGGCGCGACTATGGCCAGCACGGTGGCCAACAGCACGATCGACGCGGCGGAAGCCAGGCCGATATTGGCGCGGCCGAACAGGTAATCCATGATGAACTTTGCGGGCACCTCGCTGGCCGTGCCGGGACCGCCCTGCGTCATCGCGACGACCGAGTCGAACACCTTCACCACCATCACGAACAGCAGCACGAACGCGGTCGACACCGACGGCCCGAGCATCGGCAGCACGATGCTCACATACACGCGCCAGCGCGGGATGCCGTCGATGCGGGCGGCCTTCCACAATTCCTCGTCGATGCCGCGCAGGCCGGACAGCATCAGCGCCATCACCAGCCCCGAGGCCTGCCACACGGTGGCGATGACGATGGTGTAGATCGCCATGTCCTGGTCGACGATCCAGTCGAACTTCGCCTCCGTGAAGCCGAGCTTGCGCAGCACCTCCTGGATGCCCAGTTCGGGATTGAGTATCCACTGCCAGATCAGGCCCGTGGCCACGAACGACATCGCGTAGGGGTACAGGAAGATGGTGCGCAGCGCGCCCTCGGCCGTCACCTTCTGGTCGATGAACACCGCCAGCAGGAAGCCGATGATCAGGCAGGCGGCGATGAACAGCGCGCCGTAGACGGCGACGTTCTGCAGCGACAGCAGCCAGCGCTCGTTGTTGAACAGGCGGATGTACTGCGAGGCGCCGACGAAATCGCTGTTGGGGAAGGTGCGCGAGCTGCTCACCGACACGCGCGCCGTCCACAGCATCGTGCCCAGGTAGGCCAGCAGCACCGTCAACGCCATCGGAATCAGCGCGATGTAGGCGGCGAGCGAAACGCTCGGACGTTTCTTCATGACGGTTTTGGTCATGGCCTATTCATCCTTCAGCGCGCGGGCGAACGCTTTTTGCGCGTCGTCGGCCGACTGGTTCTTGTTCCAGTAGTTGGTCAGCACGTCCTGCAGCGCGCCGGTGGTGTCGGGCGTGGCAAGCATTTCCGAATTCGGCAGCTGGCGGCTCTTGTCGCGGATGATCGCCAGGCCCTGGCGCGCGCAGATGTCGAGCGACGATTCATCGACGTCGCCACGGATCGGAATCGCGCCCTTGCGCGAATTGAAGGCCACCTGCGCGGCCGGGGAAGTCACCACGGTGGCAAGCAGCTTTTGCGCCTTGACGGCGGCGGCGTTGCTGGTCTTGGGGAAGACGAAGGCGTCGCCGGCGACGATGTACGGCGCCTTGGGGCCGAAGCCCGGGAAACAGCCGAAGTCCTTGCCGGCGACCTGTTTGGCCGACGAGAACTCGCCTTTGGCCCAGTCGCCCATGATCTGGACGCCGGCCTTGCCGCTGACGACCATGGCGGTGGCGTCGTTCCAGTTGCGGCCCGGCGAGCCGGCATCGACGAAAGCTTTGAGCTTCTTGAAGTCGACCAGCACCTGCTTGAAGGCGGGAGACATCACCGCCTTCTGGTCGCGGTCGCGGTAGACCTTCAGATACAGGTCGGCGCCGCCGACCATCGCGAAGATGGCGTCGAAGGTGATCTTCTCCTGCCACACCTGGCCGCCGAAGGCCAGCGGCACCAGTCCGGCCGCCTTCAGCTTGGCCAGCTGCGCGAGGAACTCGTCGTAGGTTTGCGACTCGGCCGCGATGCCGGCCTTTTTATAGGCGGCCTTGGAGTAGAAGAACCACGCCGGCATGTGGATGTCCACCGGCGCGGCGTAAAAGTGGCCGTCGATCTTGATCGCGGCGAGGATGGAGGCCGGCATTATCTGGTCCCACTTGCCGGCGATGGCGACGTCGTCGACGTTGTTCAGCAAACCCTGCTCGACGAAGTCGCGGAACTGCTTGGAAGTGTTGAACTGCGCGGCCGTCGGCGCGTTGCCGCCGACGATGCGGTTGATGGTGGTGGCGCGCGACTGGTCGGCGCCGGCGACCGCCTGGTCGATCCACTGGCCGCCGGCCTTGTTGTAGGCGTCGGCGAACTGCTTGACGGCCTGCGATTCGCCGCCGGAGGTCCACCAGTGGATCACGGTGGCCTTGAGCGGAGCTCCGGCCGGTCCAGCCGCCGATGCGGGGGCGCCCTGCGCGAACGCGCCCGGGCCGGCCACGGCCAGGGCAAGCGCGGTGGCGCCGGCCATTTTTATCGCCTTCTTCATTCTGTCTCCTGTGGGCGTCGTGCGCCCATTTTTATTGGATGGCCGAGAGCTACGCGGTTGGCGCAGCCCTTTGGGCCAGGAATTGCGCCACCAGCTTCGCGCTGCGCTTCAGCGTGCGTTGCTGCGTGGCGTAATCCACGTGGATGATACCGAATCGGCGCTCATAACCGAAGGCCCATTCAAAATTGTCCATCAAAGACCAGATAAAGTAACCACGGATATCGACGCCCGCCTTCACCGCCTGGTCGACCGCCGCCAGATGGCGGTTCAGGAACGAGATGCGGCTGCGGTCATCGACCTCGCCGTCCACCACCTTGTCGTCCGAGGCCATGCCGTTCTCGGTGATGTAAATCGGCGGCAGGTTCGGATAGTCGCGGTGGAAGCCGACCAGCAGGTGGCGCAGGCCGTCCGGATGCACCTCCCAACCCATCTGCGTGCGCTCCACGCCTTCCAGGTCCACTTCCTTGTAACCGTGCCCGCCATCGCTGACGACGTTGGTGCGGAAGTAGTAGTTAATACCGAGGAAATCGAGCGGCGCGCCGATGATGTCCATGTCGCCATCCAGGGTCAGCGGCTCGGCGCCAGGCCACAGCTCCCACAGCGCCGACGGATAGGACTTCTTCAGCAACGGATCGAGGATCCAGTTGTTATGCTGAAGTTCGAACAGCCATGCCGCGCGCTGGTCGGCGGCGCCGCTGCCGGTGGTCGTGCCGCGCCCGACGTTGGCGACGATGCCCACCTGCGCGGCCGGATCGTTGGCCCGCAGCCGCGCCACCGCCAGGCCGTGGCCGAGCAGCAGGTGGTGCATCGCCTGCGTGGCGAACACCACGTCGGTCTTGCCGGGCGCGTGGTGGCCGGTGCCGTAGCCGTGCATCGCCGAGCACCACGGTTCGTTGAGCGTGGCCCAGGCATCCACCAGGCCGGCCAGCTCGCGGCTGATCATGTCGGCGTATTCGGCAAAGCGGTAGGCGGTGTCGCGGTTGACCCAGCCGCCCTTGTCCTCCAGGTGCTGCGGCAGATCCCAGTGGTACAGGGTGACCCAGGTTTTCAGGCCCTTGGCGCGCAGCGCCGTCAGCAGGTCGCGGTAGAAGGCGATGCCTTTCGGGTTGGGCTGGCCGTCCCGCGTCATCACGCGCGGCCAGGAGATCGACAGGCGGTAGGCGTCCACGTTCAGGTTGGCGAGCAGTTCGACGTCCGCTTGCCAGCGGTGGTAATGGTCGCAGGCGATGTCGCCGGTGTCGCCAGCCAGGGTCTTGCCCGGCGTGGCGGAGAAGGTGTCCCAGATCGACGGAATGCGGCCGTCTTCGGCGATCGCGCCTTCGATCTGGTAGGCGGCGGTGGCGGCGCCGAGCAGGAATTCGGGTCGCCACAGGACCGAGTCGGCCGGTGGGGAAAAACTCTCTTCCAGTGTGACGGATGCTTCCAGAACCACGGCGACTCCCTTGTTTTGATTATGAGTGGAAGCGCTTCCACAAGATGTGGTCGATAGTACTACCGATGAAATTCGGGTGTCAACGGGAATCTGGAATTTTTGTAGCTTTGCTACAGAAGGGTGTGGTCGGGGTGTTGGCGGCGCTTGGCGGATTAGCCGGAACGGCGTAATCCGCCTAGAGCCGCCAGCGGCGCCCCTTCCGGCATACGTAAGCCAATTACTTCTTGTCCGTCGGCGGAACGCCCGGAACGAACGGGAACGTCCCGAAGATAGTCTTGCTCTGGTTTTGCATCTGCTCCTGCATCTGCACGAACAAGCTCTTGCTCTGGTCGATGTAGTTGTTCATCATGCCCTGCATCATCGGGCCCTGGACGTTCATGAACTGGGTCCACATCTCCGGGCTGAAGGGCTTGCCTTCCAGGCCGCCGACCGTGGTGCCGGTGAATTTGCGCTGAATGTCGGTGAACGCCTGGACGTTCTTCTCCAGGTAGGAACCCATCATGCCCTGCATGGCGTGGCCGTAGAAACGGATGATCTGCGCCAGCACGTCGCTGGAGAACATCGGCGCGCCACTCGCCTCCTCTTCCAGGATGATCTGCAGCAGGATGCTGCGGCTCAAGTCCTCGTTGCTCTTGGCGTCGACGACCGTGAATTCCTCGTTGTCCAGCACCAGCTGCTTGACGTCCGTCAGCGTGATGTAGGAGCTGGTCTGCGTGTCATACAGACGGCGATTCGGGTATTTCTTGATCAGGCGTTCAGCATTTTTTTTCGCACTACTCATCACAAGTCCGTTTATTGCGCCGCAGCGCGTCCTCTAACAATTCGAAAAAAAAGCGAACTTCGGTCCGCTTTCCCACTAAGCTACCATACCTATTATAGAGGGGAAAAAGCATATCCTGCACTAACTGATAGAACTTTTGGCTTTTATTGCAACGCAACTAATTTTATAAGCTGGAAAGCAAGCCCCTCCCCCTCCCTTACCTCACCCCTTGACCTTGACGTAGCGCCCCGGCGCCGCCTCGATGGCCTGGTATTTGGCGTTGCCCGGCTTGGCCTTGGGCTTGACATCCTTGCCGCCGTGCTCGGAAAGAAACGCCGCCCATTCCGGCCACCAGCTGCCCGGCGTCTCGGTCGCGCCGGCCATCCACGCCTCCGGATCGCGCGGCTTGGCGGCGGCGCGGCCGGCCGGCTTGTCGTTGATCCAGTAGCTGCGTTTGTTCTTGGCCGGCGAATTGATCACGCCGGCGATGTGGCCCGAGGCGCCCAGCACGAAGCGGTTGGCCTTGGGCTTGCCCGGATTGAGCAGGTTCATCGACCCGAACGCCGACGTCCACGGCACGATGTGGTCCTCGCGCGAGCCGTAGATGAACACCGGGGCGTCGATCGCCGACAGGTCGACCGTCGCGCCCGCCACTTGCAGCTTGCCCGGCTCCCGCAGGCGATTCTCCAGATACATGTTCCGCAAGTAGTAGCAGAACATCGGCCCCGGCAGATTGGTGCTGTCCGAGTTCCAGTACAGCAAGTCGAACGGCGGCGGCTCGTTGCCCTTCAAATAGTTGGACTGCACGTAATTCCACACCAGATCGTTCGGCCGCAGACTGGAGAAGGTGCTGGCCAGGTCGCGGCCCAGCATCAGGCCGCCCTCCTTGATTTGCTGCTCGCGCAGCGACACCTGGGTCTCGTCGATGAACACGTCGAGCACGCCGGTGTCGCTGAAGTCCAGCAGCGACGTCAGCAACGTCAGGCTGGCGGCCGGATTGTCGCCGCGCGCGGCCAGCACCGACAGCGCCGTCGATACCAGGGTGCCGCCGATGCAGAAGCCGAACAGGTTCAGCTTGTCCTGGCCGCTGATCTCGCGCGTCACGCGGATCGCCTCGATCACGCCCTTTTCGATGTAATCGTCCCAGGTGGTGGCCTCGAGCGACTTGTCGGCGTTGACCCAGGAAATCATGAACACGGTGTTGCCCTGCTCGACCGCGTAACGCACCAGCGAGTTCTCCGGCTGCAGGTCGAGGATGTAGAACTTGTTGATGCACGGCGGCACCATCAGCAGCGGCCGCTGGTGCACGGTGGCTGTGGTCGGCGTGTACTGGATCAGCTGGAACAGCGGATTCTCATAGATCACCGTCCCCGGCGTCGTCGCCAGGTTGCGGCCGACCTCGAACGCGGTCTCGTCGGACAGCGAAATATGACCCTTGTTCATGTCGGCCAGCATGTTGGCCAAGCCCTTGGTCAGGCTCTCGCCCTTGGTTTCGATCAGTTTCTCTTGCGCCTCCGGATTGGTGGCCAGAAAATTGGCCGGCGACATGGCATCGACGATCTGCTGCACGGCGAAGCGGATCTTCTGTTTTTGATGGCGGCTGGTCTCGACGGTATCGACCATCGCGGTCAGGAACTTGGCGTTGAGCAGGTATGATGCCGCATTGAACGACGACATCGGATTGCCCTGCCAGGCCGGCGAACTGAAACGGCGGTCTTGCAGTGCCGGGGTTTTGCCGGCCAAAAAGTCTTGCCACAACACGCCGAAGTCTTCCAGATACTGGTTCTTCAGCTGTTCCATCGCCTGCGGCTGCACGGTGGCGCCGGCGTCCTGCATGATGGCGGCGAGCGGGTTGGCGTCCGCGGTCGGGAGCTTGCTGAACCAGGATTGCCACTGCGCGGGGTCGCTCATCTGCGACATCCAGGCGGTGGCAATGGCTTGAGGATCGGGCACATTCATGTTTGATTCCCTAAAAATAGTTTGAATATCTTTACCTGGACTGCTCTATGCTGAACTGTTTATGCTGATCGTTGCGATTGCTTGGATTTACGTGGTGGGACTGATGGCGCTGACCGAGCCCACCGTCGTTGCGGGAATTGTAACGTTTTTGTTCTATTGCGTGCTGCCGCTGGGCACACTGATGTACATCGCCGGCAGCGGCAGGCGCAAGGCGCGCCGCCGCGCCGCCGAACAGGCGGCCAGGGACGCCCGCGAGGCCGGAACCGCCCCGGATGCCAAGGGCGAAAACTAAGCCGTCGCGGCGTGGCGTCATTTGAGCCAGATCAAGGAGGCCTGCCGGCCGGTGACGCCGTCGCGCCGGTAGGAGTAGAAGCGCCCCGAGTTGGAGACGGTGCAATACTCGCCGCCATGCACGTGCGCCACGCCGGCGCGGTGCAGCAGGTAGCGCGCCAGCGCGTAGATGTCGGCCAGATGCTTGCCCGGCTTGCCCTCCACCGGGGAAAACGCCGCCGTCACGTGGCGCACGCCGGAATCGTCGAGCGCGCCGTTAAGGAAGGCCTGCATCACGTCGGGCCCGACCTCGAACTGGTAGGGGCCGATCGCCGGCCCCAGCCAGGCCATCAACTCGCCGGCGCCGGCCGCCCGCATCGACTCGACCGTGTTCTCCAGCACGCCGGAGGCCAGGCCGCGCCAGCCGGCGTGGGCGGCGCCCACGGTCTTGCCCTCGGTATCGCACAGCAATACCGGCAGGCAGTCGGCCGTCATGATGGCGCACACCTTGCCGCGCACATTGCTGAAGCTGGCGTCTGCCTCGGGCACCCGCTGCGGCAGTAGGGTCGCCAGGTCGACCACGGCCGTGCCGTGCACCTGCGACAGCCAGGCCGGATCGGACGGCAGGATGGCGCGCAAAGTCTCGCGGTTGTGCGCGACATTATGCGGCTGGTCGCCGACGTGGGTGCCCAGGTTCAGGCCGCCCTGCCCCATGCCATCGTCGTACGGCGCCGGGCTGACGCCGCCACGCCGGGTGGTCGACAGGGTGCCGACATTGGCGGGCAGGCCCGGCCATTTCGGCATCAACCATTGCTGTCGGATAGCGTTCAAACTTGTTCCGGTTCCTCGATGCCGGCCTTGGCGATCAGCTCGGCGAAATCCTCGGCAAGCGGCACCAGCCACTCGCACTGCTCGCCCGTGGCCGGGTGCACCAGGCCCAAGCGACGGGCCTGCAAGGCCTGACGCGGGAAGACACTGGCCAGGTGCTGCTTGCCATACATCACATCGCCGACCAGCGAAAAGCCGATCGACATCATGTGCACGCGAATCTGGTGCGTGCGTCCCGTCTCCAGGCGGCACTGCACCAGGCTGACGGGACGGCGCTCCAAATCCCCGCTGGCCAGCAACTCGTAGTGCGTGATGGCCGGCTTGGCGGAGAAATTGTTCGAGACCGCCATCTTGATGCGGTCCTTCGGATGGCGCCCCATCGATGCGTCAATAGTACCGCTAACGCGCGGCGTGCCCCACACCAAAGCGAAATACTCGCGCTTGACGGTGCGCGCGGCGAGCTGGCGCACCAGATCGGTCTGCGCCGGCAGGTTCTTGCCCACCACCATCAGGCCGCTGGTGTCCTTGTCGAGCCGGTGGACGATGCCGGCGCGCGGCACGCCCGACAGCTGCGGGCAGTGGTGCAGCAGGCCGTTGAGCAAGGTGCCGGACCAGTTGCCGGCGCCCGGATGGACCACTAGGCCGGCCGGCTTGTTGATGACGATCAGGTGCTCGTCTTCGTAAACGATGTTAAGTTCCATCGCTTCCGGTTTAAAAGCCTCGTCTTCCGGCGCCGGTTGGGGCAGAATGACGATCTTCTCGTCGCCGTAGACCGTGTCCTTGGTGCTTTTTGCCACTTTGCCGTCGACCGTGACGAAGCCGTCGTCGATCCACATTTGCAGGCGGCCGCGCGAAAACTGCGGCACCAGCTTGGAAATGACTTTGTCCAGGCGCTGGCCGCACGCTTCCGGGGTCAGTTCCAGTTCGATCGGAGCCAGGCCGTCATCGTCGTCGCCGTAGTCGCCATCCTGGACTTCGAGCTCTGCGGGCAGGTCGGCGTCGGATTCGTTATCGGAGGAGGATTCGGCCAAATTCGGCTTTGGAGTTAATATCACGGCATTCCCATCGGCTATAATCAGCCTATTGTAAAACTTTGGTTAAACAGCTTCTTGCAAAACATATGCAAAAAAAATTATCGGTAGTCGCAGCAACGTTGGTTCTGCTTAGTTTGTCCGCTTGCGGCATTTTCTCGGATAAGGTTGACGAGACAAAAGGCTGGACAGCTACGAAATTATACTCGGAGGCGACTGAAGAACTCGAAGGTGCCCACTACGAACGCGCGATTCAGCTGTACGAGCGCCTGGAATCGAGCTATCCGTTCGGTACCTACGCCCAGCAGGCGCAGATGCAGATCGCCTACGCCTATTACAAGGCGCAAGACCAGGCCCAGGCGCTGGCGGCGGTGGAGCGCTTCATCAAGCTGCACCCGAACCACAACAACGTCGACTATATGTACTACCTGCGCGGACTGATCAACTTCAACGACCAGATCGGCTTCCTGAACTTCATCTACGCCCAGGACACGACCGAGCGCGACCCGAAGGCGACGCGCGAAGCCTACGCGGCGTTCAAGCAGCTGGTGGATAAGTTCCCGAACAGCAAGTACACCCCGGACGCGCTGGACCGCATGCGCTATCTGCTCAACGCCATGGCGGCGTACGAGGTGCACGTGGCGCGCTACTACTACCGTCGCGGCGCCTACCTGGCCGCGGCCAACCGCGCCATGGGCATCATGAGCGACTACCGCGACTCGCCGGCGATCGAGGAGGCGCTGTTCATCATGATCCGCAGCTACGACAAGCTGGGCATGACCGAGTTGCGCGACGATACGATGCGCGTGTTCAAGCTGAACTACCCGACCAGCAAGTTCCTCGACGAAGGCAAAAAGGCCGAGCGTCACTGGTGGAAGCTCTGGAATTAACAAAAAACCGGGATGCGATCCCGGTTTTTTGTTGGTCCCCGGCGCCTTTACCCGGTTTTACGCGGCGACCCTGCGGCGGAAAATCCAGGTGCTGTCGCTCGAATCCTTCTTGTCGAAAGCGTAACCGTCGACATCGAACTTCTTCAGCTTCTGCGGATCGGTGATGCCCTTGACGGCGGCGTAACGCGCCATCAGCCCGCGCGCCCGTTTGGCGTAGAAGGAAATGATTTTATACTTGCCGTTTTTCCAGTCCTCGAATTGCGGCGTGATCACCGGCACCTCCAGCAGCTTGGGCTTGACCGATTTGAAATATTCCTCGGACGCCAGGTTGACCAGGGTCCCGGCGCCCTGCTCCCCGGCGGTTTTGTTCAGCGCCCGCGTGATCGTGTCGCCCCAGAACTCGTACAGGTTCTTGCCGCGCGGGTTGCTCAGGCGCGTGCCCATCTCGAGCCGGTGCGGATGGATCAGGTCGAGCGGGCGCAGCATGCCGTACAGCCCGGACAGGATGCGGATGCGCGATTGCGCGTAGTCCAGTTGCTTCGGCGTCAGGGTGCGCGCCTCCAGCCCGCCGTAGACGTCGCCGTTGAAGGCCATGACGGCCTGGCGGCCCTCGGCGGTGTCCGGCGTCCACGACGCGTAACGGGCGACGTTGAGCGCCGACAGGTTGTCGGACAGATCCATCAGCTCGCCGATCTGCACCGGCGAAAATTCGCGCAGGCGCTCTATCAGTTGCGCCGAGTGGTCGAGGAAAGCGGGTTGGGAATGCAGCTTGGTGGTCGGGGGCGTCTCCAGGTCGAGACTTTTGGCGGGCGAAAGCACTATCAGCATATGGTTCCAGAAAATTTCAAATAAGCACATGAATACGACTACCGACATGATACCTGTTCCAACAAATCCCGCACCGGCCCGCATCGTCATCGACACCAACGTCTGCCTCGACCTGTTCGTGTTCCACGATCCGCGCTGGGCCGACCTGCTGGCCGCGCTCGAAAGCGGCGCCGTCGAGGCCGTCACGCGCGCCGATTGCCGCGACGAATACAACATCGTGCTGCACTATGCGCACCTGCCGCTCGACGAGGCCAGCCGGCCGCTGGCGGCGGCGCGCTTCGACGCGCTGATCAAGGTGGTCGCGCCGGCCGAGTCCGGCATTCGCCTGCCGGTCTGCACCGACAAGGACGATCAAAAGTTCCTCGAGGTGGCGCGCGACGCCGGCGCCGAGGTGCTCATCACCAAGGACAAGGCGCTGCTCAAACTGGCGCGCCGGCTGGCCAAGGCCGGCATGTTCAAGGTCGTCGTGCCGGAGGCGTGGCGGCTGGAACGATAGATTTTTTACGCAACACCAAAGCGCGCTCGCTGAGCTAGAATAAGGTCATCCGTTCACTCTACAGCCGCCATGAATAGCCGCAACGATCTTCCGTCGACACCCTTGCTGACCAGCCGCCTGCCGGCCGTCGGCACCACCGTTTTCACGCGCATGTCGACCCTGGCCGCGCAGTCCGGCGCCGTCAACCTGGGCCAGGGCTTCCCCGATTTTTCGTGCGAGCGCAGCCTGCTGCAGGCCGTCACCGACGCCATGCAGGCCGACTTCAACCAGTATCCGATGATGAGCGGCGCGCCGGTGTTGCGCAACGCTATCGTCGCCAAGATCGCCGCCCTCTACGGCCACGAGTACGACGCCAACACCGACATCACCGTCACCGCCGGCGCCACGCAGGCGCTGACCACGGCCATCCTGTGCTGCGTGCATCCGGGCGACGAGGTGATCGTCATCGAGCCGGTGTACGACAGCTATGTGCCGGCGATTAATCTCGCCGGCGGCGTGGCCGTCGGCGTGCAGATGGAGATGGGCGCGGCCGGCTACACGGTGCCGTGGGCCAAGGTGGCCGCCGCCGTCAGCGGCAAGACGCGGCTGATCGTCATCAACACGCCGCACAACCCGACCGGCAGCGTGCTGCGCGGCGCCGACATGCACGCACTGGCCGACATCGTGCGCGGCACCAACATCCTGATCCTGTCGGACGAAGTCTACGAACACATGGTCTACGACGGCCAGCGCCACGAGTCGGTGTGCCGCCACGCCGAGCTGGCCGCGCGCGCCTTCGTCGTCTCCAGCTTCGGCAAGACCTATCATGTCACCGGCTGGAAACTCGGCTACGTGGCCGCGCCGCCCGGACTGACGGCCGAGTTCCGCAAGGTACACCAGTACAACGTCTTCAGCGTCAACACGCCCATGCAGCACGGCGTGGCCAGCTACATGGCCGATCCGAAACCGTATCTGGAATTGCCGGCGTTCTACCAGCGCAAGCGCGACCTGTTCCGCGACGGCCTGGCCGGCACCCGCTTCGAACTGCTGCCGGCCGACGGCACCTATTTTCAGTGCGTGCGCTACGACAAGATCTCGACCCAGACCGAGGCCGAGTTCGCCGAGTGGCTGACCACCGAGATCAAGGTCGCGGCGATACCGGTGTCGGCGTTTTACCAGCAAGGCAAGGAGTCCGGCATCGTGCGCTTCTGCTTTGCCAAAAAAGATGAGACCTTGGCGCTCGCGCTGGAGCGGCTGGGCAAAGTTTAAATCGGGGACAACCATGATGGCCGATACCACCCAACTGGAGACGGCGCCGCCGTCGGTGCTGCACCAGCTCAACGTATCGAACCGCCGGCTGGAACGGCTGCTGCAAAACCTGCGCAACGAGCACGACGCGGAAAGCGAACTGCGCGACATCGCGCGCGAGGTGGTGCGCGCGGTCGATCTCAATCCCGACGTCGCGCTCGCCTGCATCTTCCTGTGCCAGATCGCCGGCAGCTACGCGGTGCGCCACTGCATCGAGACGGCGGTGGTCACCGTCGTCATGTCGCGCAGCCTCGGCAAGACCGACGCCGACACCCTGACCGTCACGGCGGCCGCGCTGACGATGAACGTCGGCATGCTGCGCCACCACGAGAGCTTCCAGAACAAGCACAGCCTGAGCAGGGAGGAGATGGCCATCGTGCGCCGCCACCCCGAGGACAGCGTCGACCTGCTCAAGTGCGCCGGCATCGAGGACGAGGAATGGATTTCGTGCGTGCTGCTGCACCATGAAAACGATGAAGGCAGCGGCTACCCGGCCGGCATCGCCAGCCCGCAGGTGACGTTCAACGCCAAGCTGCTCAGTCTGGCCGACCGCTATTGCGCGCAGGTGTCGGCGCGCAACTACCGGCGCTCGGTGCTGCCGGACCAGGCACTGCGCAATCTGATGGACGACAAGGACTCGCCGGTCGATCCGGCGCTGGCCTTGCACTTCCAGCGCGAACTGGGCGACTTTCCGCCCGGTTGCCTGGTGCGGCTGGCCACCGGCGAGATCGGCGTCGTCAGCCATCGGCTGGCCGGCGGCGACGAGTTGCACGTGCACTGCCTGCGCGACGCGGCCGGCGCGGCGCTGCCGCCGGCCGAACAGCGTCGCGCCGCCGGCGACCGCCACGTCATCGCCGAGGCGCTCAGCGAGGACCAGGCCGCGATCCGCTTCAGCATGAAGCAGATCTGGGGCCCGCAGGCCAGCCTGTAACGGCCGGCCTCAAGCGCTTAACGTCAGTTAAGCGCGCGCGGCGGCCGACTTGCGGCGCCGCGCCACGATCACCAGTCCGCTCAGACCGATCATCATCATCATCCAGCTCGACTCTTCCGGAACGGCCGAGACGCCTGCGCCGGAGGTCGGCATGCCGATGCCGCCGAGACCGCCAAGGCCGCCCCCACCCAGCACATAGTTGAACGCATAGCCGTAGGCCGCGCCGGCAAGCGACGAGCTTACCAGGATGTCCTGCTCGCCCGCGCCGAACAAGCCGAGGTCGAGCACGCGGCCGGTGAAGAACAGGTTGGCGTCGCTCAGCGACGTGAACGACTGGCTGAACAGCAAGGTGCCGTGGCTGCTGATCGACAGGTCGAGCGTGTCGAAGCCGGTGCCGCCGGCGCCCAGGAACGCGATCAGCAAATGCTGGTCGACCGCCGACACGAAGCTGAACGACGTGGAGTTGGCGCCCAGCGCCGGCGACGGCTGCGACGGATCGTCGCCACCCGAGGCGCCGTGCATGCCGACGCCGTACAGCTCCGGCATGGCCGCCGCCGCCGCCGCGCTCAAACCGAGGGCGGCCGCGCCGCCGGCCGGGGCCGCGCCGGCATAGGAAAACAGCTGGTTGTCGCCGACCGAGCCGTTGCCGGCGGTCAGCGCGAAGCCGGCCGCGTCGAAGCGGCTCGATGCCACGGACGTGCCCTGCGCGTAGCCGCCCGTCGCGTTAGCGTAAAAAGCGACAGGGGCGCCCTTGGCGCCGATGGCCGTCGCGATGGCGAGCGCTCCCATCTGCTCGCCGCTGGCGCGGGCGGTGGCGTGGCTCACGCCGCCCAGCGCCGACGTCTGCGCGATGGCGCGGGCCGAGGACAGGTAGGGGCTGGTGCTGTAGTTCATGCCGCTCAAGGCTTGGGCCGCGACGGTGACCACTCCACTGCCCGAGGCGCCATACGCGGTGGCGGTGGCGGGGGCGTAGATGTTCTGGCCCGGTTGCGGCGTGAACGTGTTGCGCGCGAGCGCCGTCAAGGTGACATTGTGCGCGCCGCTGGTGGCGCCGCTGGCGCTGGCCTCGGCGCGGCCGCTTTCGGTGTACATGTAGTAAAACACGCCGCCGTCCGCCTGCGCCGTGCCGGTGATATCGCCGCCGGTGTTGATACGCAGGTCGGCGAAGGCGTTTTGACTGGCGCCGCTGCCGATGGCGTAGGCGCCGGCCGTCACGGCGGCCGTGCCGCCCGTGGTGCCCGCGTTGACGACGGTGCGCGCGCTGGCGTCGCCGTAGTGGCCGCGCGACCAGGACGCGTCGCCAAGGCCGGCGATCGCCCTCGACTCCACGTTGACCGCGCGCGCGCCGGTGGTGGTGACGGTCACGCTGCTGTTGGCGTTGGCGCCACGGGCGTAGCTGGCGCCGCTGGCGCCGGCCCCGACCAGTTCCAGGGTGGCGCTGGCGTCGCCGTCGCGGTATTCCCAGCCATGGTAGGTGCCGCCCATCTCGCCGCCCACCGCGCGCGCGGTGCCCGTCGCCAGGCCGCCGGCGTCGATGGTCAACAGGCTGGTGGCGCCGGCGCCGCCCGAGCCGCCGTACTGCCCGCCCAGGGCCTCGGCCGATCCGGTCACCGCCGCCTTGCCGGTCAGCTTGGCGATGGCGGTGGCGCCGCCGGCGTCGCCGCCCAGCGCGCGCCAAACCCAACCGGTGACGTCGCCGCCGGTGGCCTTCACATTGCCCTCGACGTCAGCGCCGGCCCGGGTCGACGTCAGAGAGAGTTCGGCGCGGGCCGTGCCGGCGGCCGCCGCCGCGGTTTCGCTGTAGCCGCCGGCGTTGCCGCCCTTGGCGGTGACGGTGGCCTTCAGCGCGCTGGCCCGGCCGTCGCTCAGCTTGAGCACCGATCCGGCGTTACCGCCGGCGTTGTTGGCGGCTTGGACCGGCAGGTCCGGCGGACCGCCGCCGCCACCAAGGTTGACCTCGCCACCGTTGCCGCCTATCGCGTGCTGCAGCAGCGACAGCGCGCCACGGGTCGCGCCCGCCACCATGTTCTCCAGGTAGACAGCCGCCCCGGCTCCCGCCGGCGCGTAGAAGTTGTTGGCGCTGCCGCCATTGCCTCCGGTCGCCTGCGCCAGCACCGACACGTTGCCCGTGACGGAGGTCGCCGACGCGCGCGCCGTGGCCTTGCCGCCGTCGCCGCCCCGGCCGGCAAACAACACGTTCGTGTCGCCGCCATTGCCGCCGGTCGCGTAGGCCTTGGCCGACACCGCGCCGGACACGGAAACGCCGTTGGCGACGCTGGAGGCGTTGCCGCCGGCGCCGCCGTTGCTCAGGGTCGGGTCCATGTTGAAGTAAAACTGGTCCCCCGCCCCCACGTGGCCGCCATTGCCGCCGAACACGTTCGCCTCGGCGGTCGCGCTGCCGGCCACCGAGGCCGTGTTGACGCGTCCGGTCGCACCGGCCCCCGCCCCGCCGTTGCCGCCGAGACCGCTCGGCCCGTACTGGCAAATACCGAAATCGCGGCAATCGGGGCTGTCCGGATCGAGCACCGCGCCCTGCAGGCCGGTGCCGCCGTTACCACCGTTACCGCCGGTCAAGGTCAAGCGGTTGAAAGCGCCGGCGGTCAGCGACGTGTCGGTCAGGTCTGGCGCCGCGCCCCCTTTGCCGCCGTTGGGCGCTGTCGTCGTGCCGGGCGTGCCGACCACCCCGTTGGCGCCGGTCACCGTGCGGTCGAGCGCGTACGCCTGGCTAACCACCAGAGACAACAGCAGCGGCGCGATGCCGGCGATGTAGCGCGAAGGTTTGACTGAGGATGTCCGTGACGTCGTTGTATTCATTAATCTAACCCCAATAAGTGTTTTAAGAGATACGGGCGGACGTAGGCGCCAGCCCGTTGGCATTGTCAATATTGCCATCTTAACTTATTTTGATTATAAAATTTACAATGTCACGAAATTATCTTTTTACGTGGTTCCAGCGCCTCACACGGCGCAAAAGCGCCGGTCGGCCCGCAGCTTTTTCTTCCCCGGTCGTGCGTAATCAGCCTCGCGAGCGGCGATTGCTCGTCCATCGTCTCCATCAGCCCTGCGGGCCGCTCAGCGCCCCAGTTGCTCCAGCTTGCGGTCGATGAAGGCCAGCAGTTCCGGCGTTATGCCGGTGGCCGCGCGCGCCCGCGTGTAGGCTTCACGCGCCTCGGGCAGGTGCTGGTCGGCCTGCAGCGAAATTGCCAGCCCCATCCACCAGACGCCGTTGCCAGGCGCCAGTTGCAGCGCGTCGCGGTAGTAGCGGGCCGCCTCCGCGTGACGCTGCTCGCGTTGCAGCACGCCGGCCAGGAAGGCCAGATAATCGGCACTGTTGCCGGCGTATGGCAGGGTCGCCATCAGCGTTTCCAATGCCGGACCGCCGCGTTCCAGTTGCAGCCGCGCCAGCACCATCGCCAGCCCGGGTTGGCGCGGATCGATGCCCAAGGACAGGCGCAACTGGCGGATCGCCTCGTCGGTTCGTTTGTTTTCCAGTAGCAGGCTGACATAGGTTTGACGCGCCGCCTCGTTGCGCGGATCGATCTCCAGCGCGCGTTCCAGATCGGCCATCGCCACGCTCAGGCGCCCCTCCTGCAAGGCCACCAGCGCGCGGCGGTAGGCGCCGTCGGATTCGAGCTTGGGTGTGAGCTCGCGCCGGCTGACACCTTCGGCCTGGGCCGGCTTACGCTCGGGGCGGTGCGCCTCGCTGTCGGGCGCGGGGCGGCGCGGTTCCGACGCGACGGCGTTGTCGACGGCCACGCTGCCGGACGGCGGCGTGGCGGCGGCCCGTGCCGGCACAGACTTGGCCGGCCGGCCGTCAAGTTGCGCCGGCCCGGCGGA
This sequence comes from Burkholderia sp. LMU1-1-1.1, assembly GCF_040675865.1. Lineage (NCBI taxonomy): Bacteria > Pseudomonadati > Pseudomonadota > Betaproteobacteria > Burkholderiales > Burkholderiaceae > Burkholderia > Burkholderia sp. LMU1-1-1.1. The sequence goes on from NZ_JBEGHG010000021.1 coordinate 25,683, forward strand.
TTTCGGTGCGGGTTCGGCGGTCGGCTCGGCGGTCGGCGCGGGCGCCGCCGCCAGTTCCGGCGCCACCGGCTTGGCCGTCTCGGCCACATGCGCAGGCGGCGGCGCGCTCGCTGCGCCCGGCGGAGGCTGGTTGAGCACCACTTTCGGCACCGGCGCCGGCGGCGCGCGATGGCTTTGCCAGTACTGCCAGCCATACCAGCCGCCCGCGGCCAGCACGGCTACCGCCGCCACGCCCGCGCCGGCCAGCATCATCGGCCGGCGGTCGCGTTCCGGCGCCGGTACCGCCTTCAATTCCTGGGAGTGGACCGCGCCGTCGCCGGCGCCGCCGCGCTTGTCCAGATCCTGCAGCATTTTATTGATCAGGCTCATTTTGTCAGCGCCCATGTCAAACCGCAGGCCGCGACCAGCACGCTGACGCCGGCGGCCAGCCACGGCCAGCGTACGCCGGGGCGCGCGCCGACGACGCCGTTGGTGTCCTGCGCCGCCAGCTTGACGTGGCGGCGCGTGACCTGCTGCCGGCCCTCGCCAAAGCACAGCATCAGCGACTTGTTGGCCATGATGTTGACCAGCCGGGGAATGCCGCCGCTGGCGCGGAACAACTTGCCGATCGCGCCACGGCTGAACAGCCGCCCGCCGGTATAGCCGGCCACGCGCAGCCGGTGCGCCAGATAGTATTCGATGTCGTCCCGGCTCAGCGGGCCGAGGTGGTAATGGAAGGTGATCCGCTGCGCCAATTGGCGGATCGAATTGGCCTGCAAATGCTGGTTCAGCTCAGGTTGGCCGAACAGCACGATTTGCAACAGCTTGCGCTTTTCCGTCTCCAGATTGCTCAACAGCCGCAGCGCCTCCAGGCTCTCCACCGGGATCGCCTGCGCTTCGTCCAGCAACAGCATGACCTGCTTGCCGGCGTGCGCCAGTTCGATCAGGCGATAGGTGATGGACTTGAGCATCTGGTGCTGGTCGACATCGCGCGCCAGGGTCACCTCCAGTTCGTCGGCCAGGGCCAGCATCAGGGTGCGCGGCTCCAGGTACGGATTGGGAATATAAGCGGTGACGAACTCCGGCCCGACCGTGGCGATGAACTTACGGCACAGCAGCGTCTTGCCGGTGCCGACCTCGCCGGTGATCTTGATGAAGCCCTCGCCGCTCTTGGCGGCGACCAGCAGGGTGTTGAGCGCCTCCTGCGAGTGCGGGCTGGTGAAGAAATAGCTGGTGTCCGGCGTGATGCTGAATGGCGCCTCGCGCAGGCCGAAGTGTTTGCTGTACATGATTAATTGCGCTCCCTGGCGCGGCGCGGATCGAGCTCCTTGATGCGGCGGCTGCTGTCGAGCAAGTCCTGGTTCCAGTCGGAGCTCGATTCGACGATGGTCGGCTTGATCAGCACCACCAGCTCGCGCTTCTGGATCACCTCGCCGGTGGCGCGGAACAGCGCGCCGACCACGGGAATGTCGCTGGCGCCGGGCACGCCGGAACGGTCCGACGTCGTCGCCTGGCGCATCAGGCCGCCGATGGCGACCACTTGGCCGTCCTGGCCGCGCACCATGCTGTCCATCTCGGAGGTCGACGACGCCGCCAACGGCAGGCTGAAGTTACCCAGGGTGCCCAGATTGACGCCCTTGTTGACGGTCGACACCTGGCTCACCGACGGGTGCACATGCAGGATGATGTTGCCGTGATCGTCGATCTGCGGCGTCACGTCCAGCACCACGCCGGAGAAGAACGGTTGCAAGGTCAACGTCGGCGTGGTGATGCCGCTGCCGTTGCCGTTGGTGGTAGTCGTGGTGCTGATGCCGGTGACGAAGAACTCGTCGGTGCCGATCTTGAGCAACGCCTTCTGATTGTTCAGCGTCGCGATACGCGGGCTCGACAGCACGTGCACGGTGCCCTGCCCTTCGAGGAAGGAAATCAGCGCCGCGAAATTGCTGGTCTGGAACGCCAGGCCGAACAGCGAGCCGACCGCGTCGGACACGGCGCCGATCGAGGCCCCAGGCACGGCCACCGTGCCGGCGGGGCCGGAACTGGTCAGCGAGCCGGTGGCGCTCACGCCCAGCGGCGTCAACGACGTGCCCGGCTGCACCAGCCCGGCCGAGATGCGGCTGTTGGTGCTGAGCTTGCCGAAGGCGGCCCAGTTAATGCCGCTCTGGAAGTTGCTGTTCAACTCCACCTCGAGGATCTTCGCCTCCAGGATCACCTGGCGGTCGACCGACAACTGGGTCGCGCGCAGATACTGGTCGACATTGCGCAGCTCATCGGGCATGGCGCGGATCACGATCACGCCCGACTGCGGGCTGATGGTCACGCTGCGGCCATCTTTGCCGGTTTCGATGATCGCCTCGAGCGCCGTCTTGAGCTCCAGCCAGAAATCGCTGCCGGATGTGGTTTGCACGTTGGCCGCGTCCCTCTGGGTCTGGTTGCCGCCGGAATTGTTGCCGTTGTTACCGTTGTTGCCCGAGTTATCGTTGTTGTTGCTGTTGTTCGAATTGTTATTGTTACCCGAATTGTTTTGCGAACCGCTGTTGCTGGTGCCGGCGTTGGCCACCGACGTCGACGACACGCGCAGGCTCGACACGCCCTTGCGGATCGCCGTCAGGTAATTGACCTTGAACATCTTGGTCTGCATCGTCAGCGGACGGATGTAGATGCGCGTGCCCTCTATCTTGTAGTCGTAGCCGTACAGCTCGCGCACCGCGTCGAGCGCCTCGACCAGCGTCACATCCTTCAGGTTGGCGGTGATGGTGCCCGTCACATCCGGATTGATCAGCATGTTGTAGCGCGTGCCGGCCACGATGGAATTGAAGAACTGCTGCACCGGCACGTTGTTGAACGACACGTTGAAGCGTTCCTCCAGCACCGCACGCGCCTTCGGCAACTGCTCGGCCAGCTGCGACGCGGGTGGCAGTAAGGCGCTCGCCACGGCGTCGGCCTGCGCGGCGGCCGGCGGTTTGGCCTTGAGCGCCGTGTCGACCTCGGCGTTGATCTTGTTGTAGGTATCGCGCTTGGGCGGCGTCGAGCAGCCGTTCAGCAGCAGCGTCGTCAGGATGGCGATGGTCAGTATTTTTTGCATATGCATTCGTTTAACGTTGATGAACGGGCGTCTTCGAGCCCGTCCCGGTGTCGGGGAACAGGGTCAACACCTGTTTCGCCCGTCCGTGTTGCAACACCACTTGATTCTTGCCGATCTGGACCAGCACCGCGCCATTGATCTTGTCGCCCTTGCGCAGGGTCTGGCCGTCGATCACCGCCACCTCGCGGCCGCGCGTGCCGATCAGAATCGACTGCAATCGCGGGCCGGCACTGGCCACCGGCGCATCGGCGGCGCCCGGCGCCAGCAGGCGCGATTCCGGCGGCGGCTGCGTCGGATCGGCCAGGGTCTGCGCTCGTGCCGACGGCACGGCCAGCACCAGCGCCGACAGCGCGGCCGCCAACCAGGCATGTCGCACGATGGCGCTCATAGTTTCATCCATTTCTGATCCAGACTCAGCGTGTAAAGCGTCAAGGTCAGGCGCGAGTTCGGGTACTGCTGCGCGTCCAGGCTGGCCTTGCCCCAGAACAGTTGCACCGGCAATGCCTCCAGCGCGGCCATGTAGCTGATCATGTCCAGATAGCTGCCCTGCAAGACGATTTCCACGCCGTGCCGGTACAGCAGCTCGCGCGGTTTGGCAGCGGCAGCGGCCGGCTGGGCTGGCTGATTCGGCTGGACTGGCGCGGAGATCTGCGCGGCGCCGCCGGCCACCGGCGGCGCGGATGCGGCTAAGCTCTCGTTCATGCCGGTCACCGGCAAGGTCTTCATCGCCATCAACCGTAATTTTCCGTGGCCGCTGAGCAGGTTTTCCAGCAGCGGCGCGATCTTCTCCGGCGCCACCAGTCCCTTTTGCACGGCCAGCAGGCCGGCGCTGATGCGGTCGATCTCGGCCCGCGCCGTTTGTAACCTGGCGCGCTCCTGGGCATCGGGATCAAGATTGAAGCCTTGCGCCTTGGCCGTGATTTCCATGTCGATGCCGGCGATCTGGTTTTGCTGCTGCTTGATCTGCGCCAGCAGCAGTTTTTGCTTCGCCAGCATCGGCTCGACCGCCATCGTGTAAATCATGAACAGGATCGCCGCCGTCACCGCCACGAACACCATCGCCCGCTCGCGCAGGGTCATCGCGTCCAGCTTGGTGCTCAGCTTGAGCCATTGCTGTTGCAGTTGCTGCTTCATTGTTCGGTCCTCGCCACCGCGGTCGACTGCAAGCTGAATTGCACGAACGGCGCCGTGGTCGCCACCGGTGCGGCCGGTGCCGGCGCGGGCGTCGGAGCGGCGGCACCGGCGACTGCCGGACCGGTAGCGGTCGACGGCGCGGCGGCCGGCATCAGTTGCGCGTCCGGCCGGGAAATATCCAGGCTGGCGAAACTTTTGCCGTGCATAACCCGCTCCGACTTCAGGCGGGCGATATAGGCCGGTATCAAGGTCGGCTGCATGGCGCGTCCCTGCACGCCGATGTCGTTGCCGGCGCCGACGATGGACACGCCCGTCAACCACAGCCCGCTAACGTTCTGCCGCGAAAACGCGCGAAAATACTCGGCATAGCCGGCCGCGTTGCCCAGCGTGCCGTCGCGCAGCACCGATTCCACTTGTTGCAGCGACCGCAATTCCGCCTCGGCCTGGGCAACCTCGGTCGCGATGGTGGCGCTTTTCTGGCGTGGCGCGAACTGTTTGTTGGCCTCCACCAAGCGGCGCTCGCGGTCGGCCAGCAAAGTTTTGCCCGACGCGGCGGAACGTTCGAGGTCGGCCACACGCTGGCCGGCGTACCACGTCAGCAGCAGCGCGCCGGCGACGATCACGCCCAGCGCCTCGGCCATCGGCAAGGCCGTGAACACCTTCTTCTGCTTGAGGAAGATCGGGTTGAACAGATTGATCTGCTGGCTCACAGCACCACCTCCTCGTGCCGAAGGGCCGCGCCCAACGTCAGGAAGAAACGCTGCTGCTGCTCGACGTCCAGCAGCGCCGGCGCTTTACTCAGATCGAACACGTCCTCCAGCCCCATCGCCTCGACCGGCATGTACAGATTCGCCGCCAGATACTCGTGCAAGCCCTGCGCGCCGGTCGGCGCCAGCAGCAGCTTGATCACGTTGACGTAGTTGAACTGGCGGTCGAAGTGATCGAGCGAACGCTGCAGCTCCAGGGTGATCTTGTCGAAGCAGGTTTGCTGCTTGTCGGTGTCCGGTTCCAGCAACTGCGGCAGGGTCACGTCGATCCGGCGCGACAGATACAGCTCGCCTTTGAAGGTGATCGTCAACAGGCCGCCGCCGTCGTCGAACGACAGCATGGCCAGGCCCCTGCCCTCGGTTTCCAGCAACGCAGAGATGTTCCGCTGCGCCATTTCAGGGATATCGATGACGTTCAGTTCGATCTTCGCCTCGGCGAACAGGCCCTGGCGCGACTGGATCAGCGCGTTACGGGCGGCGATGGCGAACATGGAATGCGAGCGCGACGGCGCGTTCGGGTCGACCGGAATATCGAGCACGTCGATGGTGGCGTCGTCGACGTGGAAGTCGAGCATATCCTTCAAGCGCCAGCGCACCGCCGTTTTCAATTCATCCTGCGGGACGTTGGGGGCGTCGACGGTCAGCATCTGGTACTCGCCGCCGCTCAGCATGGTGCCGAAGAGGAAATTGGCGGCCTTCAAATCCTTGCTCACCTTTTCCAGCGACTCTGCCGACAGGCTGGCGTTGGACGGATAAAACGACGACAGCTCGACCACTGCCTTGGCGTCGCGCACGCGCTGCACGCGGCCAGCGCAGATGCCGTCGCGTTGGAACGAGACGGTCAGCCAGCCATCCTTTTTTTTGCTTCTTTTGAGGAATCCCATACCAGCGACCTAAATGGTTACCAGCACACGAGGTTTACGCGCTAGTTGATTGATTATATTCAAGTTACACCACTCGTTTGCCAAAAATTAATAGTAATGCCACAAAAACACACACATTGTCATGTGGCTTGTTTCTTTATAGCTGCGCCTCGATGACGCGCTGTACATAATCGGGGCCTGGCGCGTTGTTGGGGCAGGCATTATTTGCGGGCTGGTTGCAAGCGGTGACTCTGACCCTAACGCCGCCGGCGGTCGAATCGGGCAGGGTTGGATCAGCGTTGCCGTACCCTGGCGCCGGAACTGCATTACAAGACACCGTCACCGTAAAGGCGCTTAACGTGGCAGCAGGCAAGCCGAAGCTCACGACTGTGGGGCAGACCAGTCCACCACTTGGCTGCAAGCTAGCAAAGAGCGCCCATTCCATTCCCGCCCGCGCCGCCAAGTACGCGCGCGCCCCCTGCTCGTCTTGCGAGGCGCTGGCTTGCTGCGAGGTCGTCAGCGACACAACGGCCACAGCCAACCCGGCGAGCACCACCAACAGAAAGATGGCCGTGACAAGCGCGACTCCGGCCGATTTTCTTATCATCCGCAGCTTCATGGCGTATTGTCCACGTGGATCTGATGACTCAGGGTGACGGTTTCCACGGCGTTGCCACCGTTAACGTCCGGCCTGCCCAGCGCGAGATTCAAACCTATTAGCGCGCTCTGCTGGTTGCCGATGGCATTGACGGAAAAATCGCAACCGACCACATTGTTTGCCATGAGATCACCGGCATTCGCTGTGGGGGTGGGCTGGACTGCGAAGAAGTTGGATGCAACGGACCGCCTCAACGTACCTCTGCCGTTCGCGAATCCCTCGCAGCGGAATGTCACAGGCTCCGTCACAACCTGGAAACGCTGGCCGGGCGACTGGTTCGGACTAGCCTGTTCCGCGAATACATTGCGGCCATTCCCCAACGCGTCGCCATTCTGATACCGTTCATAAGAAATGGTGCGGCCAGCGACACCGGTGATCCGCGCAAGATTGTCACGCGCGTAGGCGTTCGCGCCGGCAAAGCCCGGACCGAGGTTATAGATGACAATATAATTATTCGCGCCGCCCGGCGCAAAAGTCAGCGCTGGCGTTGGCATCGGGCCAATCACATTGAACGGCGCTGCGATAGCGCTCGTGAAGCTCAACGGCGTCGCGCCGCCCCCTGCATTGTCCTCGATCGACACATACTTGCCGCCCGATATAGTAGGGATAAACTCCAGCCACCAGACACCGTTGTTAACCGTCAGGCGCACGCTGTTGGGTAAAGCGGTGCGCAGTTCGCGTGCCATACGGCGCAACGCCAGATCGGCGGCGTCGCTGAGCTCGGCACGTGCGGCGGCATCGGTGTAGTTCTGCACCGGACGACGAATAAACAGCACCATGATGCCAGCCAGTATGCCGGTGATGACCATGACGACGATCGCCTCCACCAGCGTAAAACCACGCTGGCGAGCCGCAAAATGCCGCAAATGTCGAAGGCTGGTTCTCATGGAATTAATTGGTTGGCGCATACCGCGTGCGGTAGCCGTCCAGCTGAATTATTTCGCCGGGGCCGTATGTAGTTCGGATGGTGATCTTCAATACCTGCAGGTTGTTGGCCGCCGAGACGATGTTGCGGCCGTTTGGCCCGAGCGCGCCATTACCATTCGGCGAGCCGGCAGGGCCCAGCACATTGAGTTCCACCGTCGTCGTAATCGGGCCCAGCGAGCTGTTGCCCATCGTGTTGAGGTTCTGATCCCGGCCCAGCGCTCGACCGTTCACGTCCCGATCCACCCCGTCCGCACCGGCGAACGTGCGCTCTTCAACGCCCGGGGCCGTCGCATAATCGGCGACGCTGGCATAGGGACGCGGCGCGCCGGCCGGACGCTGGCCAAACGCCGCGACTCCGCCGGGCGTAGCACATGTTGCCGCACCATAGTTGGCATCGGTGGGCGCGCAAAAGGTGAGGCCGGCCGATTGCACTTCCTCCATGTAGGCTTCGGCGATCAGCATCGCCTGCTTGCGGCGCAGCGGATCTGCACTGGACTTGGTGCTGAGGTTCAGAACACCGATGATACCGGCGGCGGCAACGCCCATGATAACCATGAACATCACCAGCTCGATGATCGTGAGGCCGCGTTGGCGTTTAATGGACATAACCGGTCCCGGCTTCCACTGTAAATTGGAAAGCGCTGGTGCCGCTGGAGAAACTCAGCGTCATCGGCGCGACAAAGCTCACCGAATTGGGCGGAACGACAGCGTTTGAGGGATCGATAATATTGAACGGACGGCCCATGGGGTCGAAGAAGAACACCCCGCTAGCAGGCGTACCGGCCACCGCCACACTGGCGGGCGTGCCTTCGCACATCCAGTTGGCCACATAGTTGCCGGCCTGCGTGCAGGCGGCGCGGGTCGCAGTGCTGCCGCTATTGATGCCGCCCGGCGCGAAGGCCAGAGCGGCGGCGGTGTTGCAGTTGGCGCTAAAACACACGGCCAATCTAGCTGGCGTTGCCATGACAAAAACTTGCCGGTTTTGCGCAATGGCAAGCTTCTGCGCGTAGCGGATCAAGGACTTGGCCTGATCGGAATAAGCGCGCCCGGCGAACGTATCGCCATCAAAAAACCGTGAGGCGCCGATCGCGCCGAGGATGCCCATGACGACTATCACAGTCACCAGTTCGACCATAGTGAAGCCGGTTACCGGTGAGTGACAGGCGGCGCCAGCCAGGCGCCGCTGAGCGTGATGGCGAATCAAGGCAACACCGGGCCGGGGCGATACGCTTACTGACAGTTCGCGACAGTAGGGGCGTTGGTGAGGGCCGGTGCTACGTTGACGCCAGTAGACTGCGTGTAAATTACAAAGCAGGTCGCGCCCGTTGGGGTGTTAGCCACGCTATTAGGTATGATCGCAACACTATTCGCCGGCACCGTAGGGTTGTTGTCGGTGCTGGCGGTGCCGGCGGGAAGAATCGTATAGTCCGAATTGCTCAGGCCCGCAGCGACGGCGATAGATGTTGCAGCCGGGTAGCCGTTAACCATAGCCACGTCAGCACCCTCCATCGACATGATCCCATTGACGACTGACGCAGGATTGATCAAGAACTGGCCATGAGCCAGCGACGCTCCGGAAGACATAGCTCCGCGCGCAGCCGCTATGGAAGCGGCACGGGCATCACCAGTCAAATTCGTGAACCGTGGCAACGCGGTCGCCGCCAGAATGCCAAGGATAACAATCACGACGATCAGTTCGATCAGCGTGAAGCCCGACTGGGCTGCTGGTTTACGGAATGCGCTCATCGCTGCCTTGTTCATTTTCACTTCTCCAAGTCGTCCATTAAGTTGAAGAAAGACAGCGCGAATTGCGTCAGTCTTTCACTTGCTCAAAGGCCACACCGAGAGGTTCTGGTGCGCCTGACGGCTTGGCGGGGCGATGGGGCAAGCGAAGTAATTTTACCTTGAATTTCAAACGTTTCGTTGGGGCATCTAAAAACGGACTACTGATATTTAACAAATAAACCACCGATTTATCACTTCGATCAAACGCCCAATTCCCCTCGCCGATATCGGCATCGCTAGGGGAAAAGTACTCGCCGGCGTAATTGGCGGGCTTATCTTTCAACCAATCAAACGGATTTTGTTCGGCCAAAATCGTTAAATCTATCGTTCCACTGGGCAATTTCCCGTGCTCAACCTTAATTTCTAAGGCGGTGCGCAAGCTCGCCACCGTCATCCACATTGCCGCCTCGTCCGCCTCGCGCTGGTAATGCCAAATCCGTTGCAGCAAAACCGTGGTCAATATGCCCACGATTACGATAACCAAGGCGAATTCCAGCAAACTGGCGCCGCGTTGTTTCTGCGTCACAAATGTTGTCAAGAAATTCAGCGGATCCCTCGTTTTTGGCATCACTTATGCAAGGCGGCTTTGCCCAGATCCCAAATCGGCAGGAAGATGCCCAGCGCCAGCACCAAAACCATGATGCCCAGGAAGACAATCAGGATCGGCTCGATCTGCGCCGACAGCGTCTTGAGCTCGTAATCAACCTCGCGTTCGTACATCTGCGCGATCTCGTCCATCAAATCGTCGATCGAACCGCTCTCCTCGCCCACCGCGATCATTTGCAGCACCACCGGCGTGAACACGCCGGCCGCCGCGGCCGTCCGCAGGATGCTGTCGCCGCGCTCGACGCCGTCGCGCATCTGCTCGACGCGGGCGCACAGGTAGGCGTTGTCCACTGTCTGCGACACCACCGTCAACCCTTGCACAATCGGCACGCCGCTGCGGTTGGAGAGCGCGAAGCTGCGGGCGAAGCGCGCCATCGTCGCTTTCAGGATGATCTTGCCGGCGACAGGAATCTTCAGCTTGAACTTGTCCCACTGGTATAAGCCGCGCTGCGTGCCGACCCAGGCGCGGAAACCCCATACGCCGACGACCGCCGCCACGGCCATCACCGGCCAGTAACGCACGGTAAAGTTGGAGGTCCCGATCAGTATCCTGGTCATCAACGGCAACTCGGCATGCAGCGACTTGAACACGCCAACAAACGCCGGTATCACAAACATATTGACGACCACCATCGCCGCCACCATGGCCATGACGACAAAACTAGGATAACGGGTCGCCGTCTTGACGCGCTCGCGCATATCGCGGTCGAATTCAAGGTGATCGAACAAGCGCAGGAACACCTCCTCCAGTCGCCCGGTCATCTCCCCCACCCGCACCATCGACAGGTAAAACGGCGAAAACACATCCGGATGGCGGCGCATGGCGGCCGACAGTTCGCGGCCCGAGTCGAGCGACTCGCGCAAATCCTTGATGACCTTGCCGAACGACTTGCTGACCGCCGACTCCTGCAAGCCCGCCAGCCCGCGCATGATCGGTACGCCGGACTTGAGCAAGGTATACAACTGGCGGCTGAACAATTGCACGTCCATCGACGTGACCTTCTTCTCCAGCAGCCGCGACAGCCAGCTCTCGCCATTGGCGGCGACGGCTTTTTGCGTGACGGTGATCTCGATCGGCGTCACGCCCGTATTGAACAGTTGATCGGCGACGGCGCCACTGTCCGGGCCCTCCAGCACGCCTTGCATCAGTTCGCCGCGCGCGTTGCGGGCTTTATAGGCGAAGAACGGCACGTCAATCCTCGGTCTGGTTACTGATGCGCATCGCTTCCGACACCGTCGTGCGGCCCTGCACCACCAGCTGCACCGCGTGGCGGCGCAAGGTTTCGCCGGCCATCTGCGTCGCCGCCACCTTCAGGAAGTGGGCCGGATCGGGATCGTTGGCGGCGTCGACCACCGCCCGCGTCATCTCCAGCAACTCGTAGACGCCGGTACGGCCGCGATAGCCCATGCCGTTGCAATGCGAACAGCCCTTGCCGTGGAAATAGCGCGCCTTGTCGACTTTGTCGTTCAGTTCCATGCTCAGCCACTCGCGCTCGGTGGGCGTCGGCTCGTACGGCGTGGTGCAGCTTTCGCAGATCAGGCGCACCAGCCGCTGCGCCAGCACCGCCTGCAACGAACTGCCGACCATGTAACGCGGCACGCCCATGTCCATCAGCCGCAGCGGCGTGCTCATCGCGTCGTTGGTGTGCAAAGTCGACAACACCAAGTGACCGGTCATTGCGGCGCGCAGGCCGATTTGCGCGGTTTCCTGGTCGCGCATCTCGCCGACGAGCACGATGTCCGGGTCCTGCCGCAGCGCCGAGCGCAGCACGCGCGCGAAGTTCAGGTCGATCTTGTCGTTGACTTGAACCTGGTTGATGCCGGCCAGCCGGTATTCGACCGGGTCCTCGACGGTGATCAGTTTCTTCTCGACCGAGTTGAGTTCCGACAGCGCGCAATACAAGGTGGTGGTCTTGCCGCTACCGGTCGGCCCGGTCACCAGCACCAGGCCGTTCGGACGCTGGATGATGGCGCGGAATTTCTCCACCAGGCCGCGCGGCATGCCGATGGCGTCCAGCCGCAGCTGCGCGCCGCCCTGGCTCAGCAGACGCATGACGACCGATTCGCCGTACTGGGTCGGCATGGTCGAGATACGCACGTCGATACGCTGGTTGCGCACGCGCACGGCGAAGCGGCCGTCCTGCGGCAGCCGTTTCTCGGAAATATCGAGGTCGGACATCAGCTTCAGGCGCAGCGCCAGCGAGGGGGCGATCTTGATATCGGTCTCGGTCTGCAAGTGCAGCACGCCGTCGATGCGGAAGCGGATCTGCAGCCGCCCTTCCTGCGGTTCGATGTGGATGTCGGAGGCGCGCACCTGGGCGGCGTCGTCGAACACCGACTGCAGCAACTTGACGATGGGCGCCTCTTCCAGGTTCGGATTAGCGGCCGCCAGCGCGCCGAAGTCGACCGAGACGTCGCCCAGATCCTGCTCCAGCTCGCGCGCCAGGTCCGAGATATCCTCGGTGCGGCGGTAGATGCGGTCGATGACGCCCAGCACCTCGGTCTCGTTGACGACCGCGAGCTCGATGTTTTGTTTGACGATGCGGGCGATCTCGTCGTACGCGAACAGATCGGTCGGATCGGACATGCCGACCAGCAGCACGCCGCGCCGGTCCTCCAGCACCAGCGCGCGGAAGCGGCGGGCCTGCGTCTCCGGCAGCATGCGGACGATCTCGGGATTGACGTTGAAGAACTTCAGGTTCAGGTACGGGATGTTGAGCTGGCGCGCCAGCGCGCCGGCGATCTGCTCCTCGGTGACGTAGCCGTTCTCGATGAACACGCGGCCGAGCTTGCGCCCGCTGCGCTTTTGCTCGGCCAGCGCCAGCCCCAGTTGTTCTTCCGACAGCAGCTTTTGCTGTACGAGAATTTCCCCCAGCCTGACTTTCTCCGGCCTTGCCATGCTTGCTCCCTAATTACCAAAAACCGATTTAGACCGCTCAACCCCGCACCCCATTGACGTGGGGTCGTACCCCATGGGGTACGACCCCGGGGTGGCTTGGGGTTGGGGGTCACTCATGATGCCACACGACAACTTGCGGCCATTCTAGTGCAGATTACCCCACTTCCCCAATGCCAAGCTCGCCTATCTGCACAGGATGTCGCTTTCTTCGCACGAATGCGCTACAGTTGTGGTTCGTTTCCTGTGGCCACTATTCCCTTTCATGACCGTACCCGCCCTGCGCTTGCAACAAGTCGTTCAACGCTATGGCCAAACCAGCGTGCTGCGGGGCGTGAATCTCGAACTGCATGCGGGTGAATGCTTCGGCCTGGTCGGCGTCAACGGCGCCGGCAAGACCAGCCTGATCAAATGCGTGCTTGATTTTTGCGCGCTCGACGGCGGCGCCATCGACATCTTCGGCCAGCCGCACCACCGCCCCGCCAGCCGCCAGCCGCTGGGCTTTCTGCCGGAACGCTTCACGCCGCCGTATTACCTGACCGGCGCCGATTTCATCCGCTACCTGCTCACCCTGCAAGGCCTGCGCTACGACGCCGGCGAGGTCGCCAAAATGATGCACGCGCTCGACCTGGACCTCGACGCGCTCAAGCGCACGGTACGCGGCTATTCCAAAGGCATGACGCAAAAGCTTGGCTTGGCCGCCTGCCTGCTCGCGCGCAAGCCCGTATATATATTGGACGAGCCGATGAGCGGCCTCGACCCGAAAGCGCGCGCGCTATTGAAAGAACAACTGCGCAGCCTGCACCGCGCCGGCAGCACCCTGTTCCTGACCTCGCACGCGCTGGCCGACGTGGACGAGCTGTGCGACCGCATGGCCATCCTGCACGACGGCCGGATCCGCTTCGCCGGCACGCCGGCCGAATGCCGCGACCAATACGGCGCCGACAGCCTGGAACAAGCGTTCCTGGCCTGCATCGCGTGAGCAGCATGTACCAGTCCCATTTCCAACTGCGCGAATCGCCGTTCGGCATCACGCCGAATCCGGCCTTTTTCTACTCCGGCAATACGCGCGGCGAGATCCTCGAAGCGTTGCTGTATGCGGTCTGCCACGGCGAAGGCATCATCAAGGTGACCGGCGAAGTCGGCGCGGGCAAGACCATGTTGTGCCGCATGCTGGAGAGCCAGCTGCCGCCACATATCGAGGTCATCTATCTGGTCAACCCGAATTTGAACCCGGTCGAAGTCCAGTTCGCGATCGCAGCCGAACTCGGCCTGCCGACGCGCGGCTTCCGCGTCGACGAGGTACAGCGCGGCCTGCACGCCCATTTGATCGGACGCCACAGCCAGGGCCAGCAGGTCGTGCTGCTGGTCGAGGAGGCGCAGGCGATGCCGCTCGAGACGCTGGAGGCGATCCGCCTGTTGACCAATCTGGAAACGGCGCGCAGCAAACTGCTGCAGATCGTGCTGTTCGGCCAGCCGGAGCTGGACCAGCACCTGGAGCTGCCGAACATGCGCCAGCTGCGCGAGCGCATCACCCACAGCTTCCACGTGCCGGCCATGGAGCCCGCCCTGGTGGCCGAGTTCCTCGACTTCCGCCTGCGCGCGGCCGGCCACGACGGCCCGGCCGTGTTCAGCCCTGCCGCCGCCAAAATGATCGGTGTCAGCTCGGAGGGCATCGTCCGCCGCATCAATATCCTGGCCGACAAGGCGCTGCTGGCCGCTTTCGCCGACGACGCCGAGGTGGTTGACAAGCGCCATGTGCGCGCGGCGATCCGCGAATCGCCGTTCGGGCATGGCCGCGCGGCCACATTGTTAAATCGGCGCCCGCGTCGCTTCTTTGTCCGCACTGTTGCAATCGGAGGTTTGCTGGGGCTTTTAATTGGAGCAATATGGTTGAGCGTCCTTGCGGTGGCACCGAATTTGTAAGATCATGCTAGCTATATTGCATATGCACAACATCCTGCGTTCCCCCTGGGCCGGAGAAACAATGAATAAACTAGCCTTGACCATCGTCCCCGTGGCTTGCAGTGTGTTACTTGGCGCCTGCGCCACGCGCAGCCTGCCGACCTCGCCCACCCACGTCAGCGAAGCACCGCGTCCGGGCGGGTCGATCCCCGAGCCGGTGCGGCAAAGCGCGGTGCTGCCGCCGCCCAAGCCGACCGCCAAGGTCGAGACCTACAGCGTCACCGTGCACAAGGTGCCGGTGCAGTCGCTGCTGTTCGCGCTGGCGCGCGACGCCGGCCTGAATGTCGATGTCCATCCGAGCATCGAGGGCATGGTCACGCTCAACGCGCTGGACCAGACCCTGCCCCAGCTGCTGAGCCGCATCCAGCGCCAGGTCGACATGCGTTATGAAATAAATAACGGAACCTTGACGGTGCTACCGGACACGCCGGAATGGCGCAACTACAAGATCGACTACGTCAACATCGCGCGCAGCACCAGCAGCAGCGTCAACATCGCAACGCAGATTTCCACCACCGGCGGTGGCGGCGGCGGCGCCTCCAATCCGGTCGGCGCGACCGCGTCGGGCAGCGGCACCAGCAATACCGGCAGCAACAACCAATCGTCGAACAGCAACAACGCGACCAGCAACGGCAGCAACAATTCAACGACCGTGGTCAACAACCGTTCCGACAACAATTTCTGGTTCACGCTGGAAAAGAACATCCGCGACATGCTGCGCTCGTCCAATCTGAACGACAACCCGGTCGATCCGCTGGCCGGCGTTCAGCAAAACGCCCAGCAAAATCAGCAGGGCGGCGGCCAAGCCGGCCAAGCCCAGCAGGCGCCCGCGGCGTTCGACACCGGCGCCTTCGGCCAGTCGCGCAACAATGCCAACCGCCCCAACTCCGTCATCGTCAACGCCGAGGGTGGCCTGATCGCCGTGCGCGCGACCAGCCGCCAGCACGAGAAGATCCGCGAATTCGTCGATATCGTGCTGGGTGCGGCCAAGCGCCAGGTGCTGATCGAGGCGACCGTGATTGAGGTCCGCCTCAACAACAACTACCAGCAGGGCATCAACTGGTCAAGCCTGTCCAACTCCGGCCTGCAGATGCGCCAGGGGCAAGTCGGCGCCACGATCCTGCCGAGCGCCGTCAATCCCGGCACCAGCCCCGGCATTTTCCTGCTGAACTACACCAACCCGACCAGCCGCCTGGGCAACATCGCCGCCACGCTGGAACTGCTGGAGTCCTTCGGTAAGGTCAAAGTGCTGTCCAGCCCGAAAATCAGCGTCATGAACAACCAGACGGCGCTGCTCAAGGTCGTCGACAATAACGTCTTCTTCTCGATCAAGGTCACGCCGGCCGTGCTGGGCATCAATGGCACGCCGACCTCGCCGGCCACCTACGAGTCCAAGCTGGAGACGGTGCCGGTCGGCTTCGTCATGAGCGTGACGCCGCAGATCGCCGACAACGACGACGTCACCATCAACGTCCGTCCGACCATCACCCGCATCGTCGGCACCGTCAACGACCCGAATCCGGCCCTGGCCGACGCCAAGGTCACCAGCGCCGTGCCGGTGATCCAGGCGCGCGAGCTGGAATCGCTGATGAAGATTCCGAGCGGCCAGATCGCCGTCATGGGCGGCCTGATGCAGGATTCGGTCGACAACGCCAAGGACGCCATTCCGCTGCTCGGCAGCGTGCCGGTCATCGGCGATCTTTTCTCGTACCGTAACGAGAAAAGCAGCAAGACCGAGCTGGTGATCTTCATGCGGCCCATCGTGGTCAAGGACGCCAGCGTCAACGGCGACTACAAGGATTACCGCTACCTGCTGCCGGGCGAAAAGCCGGACACCCAGCCCTACCCCGTCCCGCAAGCGCCCCCTGCCCCCACTACCAACGGGAACGGATCATGAGCTTACTGATGCAGGCGCTGAAGAAGGCCGAGCGCGCCAAACAAAGCTCGGCGGTCGAGGACGAGTCGGACCGGCCGTCGGAGGAATTCGACGCGGTGCTGGCGCTCACGCCCGAGCCGGCGCCGCAAGCCGCCGTACCGCCCGCCAAGCGCGAGCTTAGCCTGGACCTTGAGCCGATGGCAGAATTCAGCCTGGAACCGCTGGCGCCCGAAGCGCCGGCCGCCAGCCTGACGCCGCGCCCGTCGCCAAGTCCGTTGCCGCCGCCCAGCGACCATCTGGACGCCGGTCTGACGTTCGACCTGAGGCCCGATCCGTCCGCGCCGGTGGCCCCCACGCCGGCCTCGGCTCCGCCGCAGCGCGCGCAGCCGCAAGCGCCGCAGCCTGCCCCGGCATCGACAACCAGCGCGGCAGCCGCCACTGCTGCGCAGAACAACGCCCAGAACACCCACGGCGCCAACGCGGGCGGCGCCGCCAAACCGACGGCTGGCGCCAAAGCATCAGCGGCTGCCAAACCGCAGGCCGGCGACAAAACCGCCGGCAAGCCGCGCGGCGCCGCCCGCGCCCGCGCGGCGGCCGCCGCGACGAACGAGCCGGTCGGCATGGACCCGGAACGCCTGCGCCTGATCGGCCTGCTCTCGATCCTGGCGCTGATCGTCGCCGGCTTCGGCTATTACTACTGGCAGGCGGTGGTCGCGCCGGGCGCCGGCTCGCGCCTGCCGCCGGTACCGATGCCGCCGCCGGGCGCCACCGGCGCCACGCCGGTGCAGGTGATCGGCGCCGCGCCGGGCACCCCGGCCGCCCAAAACGGCCAGCCCGCCGCCGGCACGCCCGGCGGCTTCGTCGACCCGATGGCGGTCGACGCCAGCGGCAGCGCCATGCTCGCGCCTTCCGTCAACCGTGGCGGCCGCGACGACCTGGAACGCCGCCTGGCCCGCACCGAGCAGGAACTGGCCGCCGCCCAGCAGGCGATTCAAAGCCAGCTCGCCGGCTCCGCGCCACGCGTGGAAAGACTGCCGCCGGTCGCCGCGCCCGACAACAACGCCGAGATCCGCGTCGCCCGCGCCGTGCAGCCGGCCAAGATCGCGCCGGCGGTGGAAACCGCCTACCAATCGTTCACCAATGGCGACCTGCCCAACGCGCAGAAACAATACGAGTCCGCGCTGCGCCAGGAACCGACCAGCCGCGACGCGCTGCTGGGCCTGGCGATGGTGCATACCCGCCAGAACCAGGGCGCACAGGCGGCGTCCTATTACCTGCGCATGCTCGAACTCGATCCGAACGACTCCACCGCCGTCGCCGGCCTGGTGGGCATGCGCTCGGGCGACACGGCTCAAAGCGAAGGCCGCCTCAAGGCCATCCTGGCCACCAATCCGGAAGCCGGTCCGGCGCTGTTCGCGCTGGGCAACCTGTACGCGCAGCAGAACCGCTGGTCCGACGCCCAGCAAACCTTCTTCCGCGCCTACAGCGCCTCGCCCGACAATCCGGACTACGCCTACAACCTGGCCATCGGCCTGGACCGCCTGAACCAGGGCCGGCTCGCGCTGACCTACTATCAGCGCGCGCTGGTGCTGTCGCAGGACAAGGCGGCCGCGTTCGACCGCAACGCGCTGCGCATCCGCATGCACGAGCTGGGCGCGGCGCAATAAGACTGTGCAATAAGAACATCACCAACCACTATCGATGGCAGAACAAGCAAAACTCCCGCTCGGCAAACTGCTGATCCAGAAAGGCGTCATCAGCGAAGACCAGCTGCGCATCGCGCTGATCGAGCAAAAACGCAGCAACGAGCCGCTGGGAAAACTGTTGATCACGCTGGGCTTCGTCACCGAGGCCACGGTGCGCATGGCGCTGTCGGAAAACCTGAACCAGCAAAGCGCCGACCTCACCAGCCTGGTGGTCGACGCCATCGCGCTCAAGCTGATCCCCAAGGAAGTGGCCAAGCGCTACCGCGTGTTCCCCATCGTCTACGAGCGCCAGACCGACAACCTGATCCTGGCCATGTCCGACACCAGCAACATCGTCGCGCTCGACCAGATCAGCGCGATGCTGGTCAAGGGCATCACCATCAGCCCGCTACTGGTCAACGAATCGGACATCCAGCGCGCCATCGACCAGTACTACGGCTTCGAGCTGTCGATCGACGGCATCCTGCACGAGATCGAAACGGGCGAAGTCAACTATGCAAGCCTGGGCACCACGTCCGACGAGTACAGCCAGCCGATGGTGCGGCTGATGGACGCCATCCTGGCCGATGCCGTGCAAAACAGCGCCTCCGACATCCACTTCGAGCCGGAGCAATCGTTCCTGCGCATCCGCTACCGCATCGACGGCATCCTGCGCCAGATCCGCAGCCTGCACAAGTCGTACTGGCCGGCGATGGCCGTGCGGCTTAAAGTCATGTCGAACATGAACATCGCCGAGACGCGCGCGCCGCAGGACGGCCGCATCTCGATCAAGTTCTCCGGCCGGCAGATCGATTTCCGCGCCTCGGCGCAGCCGACCACGCATGGCGAGAACTTCGTGCTGCGCGTGCTCGACCGCCAAAAGGGCCTGGTGCCGCTCGACGGCCTGGGCCTGGGCGAGGCCGAACTGAGCCTGCTGAAGCTGATGATCGCCCGCCCCGACGGCGTGATCCTGGTGACCGGCCCGACCGGCTCGGGCAAGACCACCACCCTGTATTCGATCCTGAACCACATCAACACCGAGAGCGTCAACATCATGACGCTGGAGGACCCGGTCGAATACCCGATGAACATGATCCGCCAGACGTCGGTCAACGAATCGGCCAAGATGGGCTTTGCCGAGGGCATCCGCTCGATGATGCGGCAGGACCCGGACATCATCCTGGTCGGCGAGATCCGCGACAAGGAAACCGCCGAGATGGCCTTCTCGGCCGCCATGACCGGCCACCAGGTGTATTCGACCCTGCACACCAACTCGGCGATCGGCTCGATCCCGCGCCTGCTCGACATCGGCGTCGTGCCCGACATCATGGCCGGCAACATCATCGGCATCATCGCCCAGCGGCTGGTGCGCAAGCTGTGCACGGCGTGCCGCGAGCCGCACATCGCCGACGACGTCGAGCGCCGCCTGCTGGGCCTGCCGGAGACGGCCGGCCCACAAACCCTGTACCGCGCGGTCGGCTGCGACCATTGCGCGCACCAGGGCTACAAGGGCCGCATCGCCATCATCGAACTGCTGAAGATGACGCCGGCCCTCGACGAGATGGTGGCGCGCCGCGCCTCGTCGCGCGAACTCAAGACGGCGGCCGCCAACAGCGGCTTCCACAGCCTGATCGACGACGGCGTGCGCCGCGTGCTCGAAGGCGTGACCACATTGGAAGAAGTGGGACGTGTGGTTGACTTGACAGAGCGGCTGACCGAAAGGCTGGCCAGCTGATGCCCCAATACTTCTACCGCGCGATGGACGCCGGCGGCCAGATCTCGCCCGGCAACATGGACGCCGCCAACGAGCCGGACCTGGAGCTGCGCCTGCACCGCATGGGCCTGGACCTGATCGACTGCCGTGTCTCACGCGCCAAGGTCGTGGCGTTGAAACGCGTCATCACCCGCCGCGACCTGATCAACTTCTGCTTCCACATGGAGCAGCTGACCGGCGCGGGCGTGCCCATCCTCGAAGGCTTGAACGACCTGCGCGAAAGCATCGACCACCCGCGCTTCCGCGAGATGATCACCGGCCTGATCGAGAACATCGAAGGCGGCCAGCAACTGTCGGCCGCGCTGGCGGCGTATCCAGAGGTGTTCGACCTGACCTTCACCAGCCTGATCACCGCCGGCGAACAGAGCGGCAAGCTGGCCGAAGTCTTCAAGAACCTGTCGGAAAGCCTGAAATGGCAGGACGAACTGGCGTCGCAAACCAAGAAAATCGTCATGTACCCGGCCGCCGTCGGCGTGTTCGTCACCGCCGTCACCTTCTTCCTGATGATCTACCTGGTGCCGCAACTGACGTCCTTCGTCAAAAACATGGGCAACACGCTGCCGCTGCACACCAAGGCGCTGATTTTCGTCTCCAACATCTTCATCAACTACTGGTACGTGCTGGTGGCGGTGCCGCTGATCGCCTTCTTCGTCGGCCGCGCCTGGCTGGCGCGCAGCGAGCAGGCGCGCTACGCCGCCGACGGCTTCAAGCTGCGCATCTGGATGATCGGGCCGGTGCTGCACAAGATCATCCTGGCCCGCTTCGCCACTTTCTTCGCGATGATGTACGGCTCGGGCATCACCATCCTCGAATGCATCCGCCTGTCGGAGGGCATCGTCGGCAACCGCGTCATCGCGGCCGGCCTGCGCCGCGCCGGACAGTTGATCTCCGAGGGCCAGGGCATCACGGCGGCGTTCCAGAACACCGGCATCTTCCCGCCGCTGGTGATCCGCATGCTCAAGGTGGGCGAGACCACCGGCGCCCTCGACGGCGCGCTGCGCAACGTCAGCTACTTCTACAACCGCGAAGTCAAGGAGATGATCGAGAAGGTGCAAGCGATGATAGAGCCGGCCATGACCGTGATCCTCGGCGTGATGGTCGGCTGGATCATGCTGTCGGTGATGGGCCCGATTTACGACACGATCAGCAAGATCAGAACCTGAGGCTGCCGTGACGAGCAAACACCTACTCTATCTCAGCAGCGAACAACTGCACGCCTACCAGTGGCGCAACGGACGCTTGACGGGCGGCGTCCGCTTCAACAACGACCGCGCCGGCGTCGACGATTTCATGGACTACATCGACCACGGCAAGCACGCGCCGGTCTACCTGCTGGCCGACCTGATCGAGGAAGATTTCCAGCGCGTCCACGTGCCCCACGTGGGCGGCCGCGCCGGCGCCAAGCTGATGCAGCGGCGCCTGCTGCAGCAATACCGCGAGACGCCGTTCCGCCACCACGAGGTGCAGGGCCGGGAGGCGCTGGGCCGCCGCGACGATATCGTGCTGCTGTCGGCGCTGACCAATCCGTCATCGGTGCAGCCGTGGGCCGAGGCGCTCGAGCAACTCAAAATTCCGCTGGCCGGCCTGTACTCGACCACCCTGCTCAGCGAGGCATTGGTGCGCAAGCTGGCCATGCGCGACGAGCACCTGCTGCTGGTGACGCAGCAGTCGGCCGGCTGGCGCCAGAGCTACTTCCAGAACGGCCAGCTCAAATTCTCGCGCCTCACGCTGGCCATCGACCGCGACGGCGACGCCGTCAACATCGGCACCGAGACAGGCAAGACCCAGCAATTCCTGACCAGCGTGCGGCTGATGGCGCGCGGCAATGTGCTGGAAACGGCGGTGATCGCCCCCGCCGCCGCCATTCCGGCGCTGGAGGCGCAATGCGAGGAAGGCGCCGAGACGGCGTTCCGCTTCATCCCGCTGGAGGGCGTGACCGACCGGCTCGGCATCAAGACCGGCGACGGCGACGTGGCCGACCTGGCCGGACGGCTGACCGATCCGCTGATGCTGGCCTTCCTGGCGCGCACGCGTCCGGCCAGCCACTACACCTTGGGGCCGTTGCAACGCTACTTCAAGCTGTGGCGCGCGCGCGTCAACCTGTATCTGTTCAGCGGCATGCTGGCGGCGGGCTGCGCGGTGCTGGCCGGGATCAACCTGTGGCAACTGAGCGAGGCGCGCAGCGACACCGCGCGGCTGGCCGCCGAGGCGACCTCGTACGACCAGCGCTACAGCGCAGTCATGGCCGCGATGCCGCCGCGCGTGACCACCACCGCCAATATGCGGGCGGCCGTCAATGTCGAGCGCATGCTGGTGACCCAGGGGCCCGGACCGCAACAATTGATGGGCATCCTCAGCGAGGCGCTCGAACAATCGCCGCAGATCCGGCTGTTGCAGCTGGACTGGAAGGTCAATCTGCCGGCCACGCAAGTCATGGGCCAGAGCGGCGGCCCGGCGGGCGTCCAGGCCGGCGCGGCCGATATGAGCGGCGCCGGCCAGGTGGCGCCGATGTCGTCGCTGCTGGCCGGCATACCGGGGAGGCCGCCGCAGGCGCTGCTGCTGGAGGCGGAAATCATGACCGACCAGGACGACTACCGCAACGCCGTCAATACGATGAACCTGTTCGCGCAGCAACTGGCCGCCCATCCGCGCCTGATCGTCGAGGTCGACAAGCCGCCGCTCGATACGCGCTCCTCCGTCAAGCTCAACGGCAAGGCCGGCGTGCAGGCGGTCGAGACGCGCGCCAAATTCTCCCTGAACCTTGTGTGGCAGCCATGAGCACCAATCCCGTCACCGGCAAAAAGCCGGCGCGCGCCAGTGTCGCGCTGCCCTATTGGATCAACGAGTTCGGCCTGATCCGCACGGCGGTGCTGACCGCCGTCGCCGCCGTGACCATCGGCATGACCTGCGTGCTCGTCACCGGCTGGCGCCAGCAGGACGCCGACGCCGAGCTGCAACGGGTGCAGCGCGTGCGCGACGCCGCTTATTCGCGCTATGCGCATGTGGACAATGAGAAACGCGATATCCGCAACTTCCAGCAGCGCTATATCGAGTTGCGCGAGCGCGGGCTGATCGGCGAGGAGAAGCGGCTGGAGTGGGTCGATGCGATCCGGCAGACGCAGGAGCAGCGCAAGTTGCTGCCGCTCAGTTATGAGATCGATCCGCAGCAGCCGGTGCGGCTGGAGTCGGCGCTCGATCTGGGCGAGTATCAGTTGCAGGGCAGCCGTATGCGATTGCATATGGAGTTGTTGCACGAGATGGATTTGTTCGATTTCCTGGGGGATTTGCGCGAGCGGAGTTTCTTTGCGGTGCAGGATTGTTCGATCAAGCGGCTGGGGGTGGTGGCCGGGGCGGCTGGGGCCGCGGCGGGGCCGACCTTGGGCGCGGATTGTACGCTGAACTGGATTACCATGGCGCCGGCGCCGAAGGTGGCTCCGGTGGCTGAGCGGAAGAAAGGCAAGGCATGAAGGCCTCGGAGATGTGTGTGTTTCCTCGGTATGCTACCGTCGCGGGGCTCGTTTTGTTGACGGCGTGTCAGTTCGCTTATGCCGATCCGGGTATCGGACGCTTGTTTAATACGCCGGCGGAGCGCGCGGCGCTGGATGCCAATCGCGGCAAGGCGGTTGCCGCCACCGTTGGCGGGCCGCCGGGGGCGCTGCCCGACTACACCCTGCCGCCTGGCGTTCCGGGCAATATGCCGCCGCCCGGGACGCAGGGCATGCAGCCGGGTATGATGCAGCCAGGCATGGGCGCCGAGGCGCCACCACCGCCGCCCGCGCCGGAACAACTCGAGATGAACGGCGTCGTCCGCAGCAGCAGCGGACGCAGCACGGTGTGGCTCAACAACGTGCCGCAGAGCGGTCCGCAGAACAAATTCAGCAACCGTAACAAAAAGGCACTGACCGTCACCCTGCCCTCCGGCAGGAAAATCCTGCTGCGGCCGGGCCAGCGCTACGACCTGGCCGATGGCCGCGTCAAGGACATCAATGAACCGTGAACGCCTTCAACCATTCCGGCGACGGCGTCCGGCCTTGCCGCGACGCCAGCGCGGCGCCGCCCTGCTGCTGTTGCTGGTCGTGCTGGGCCTGGGCGCGTCGTCGTTGTTGATGAGCTTGTTCAGCCCGCCCTCCGGCGAGTTGCGTCCGCAGGCGCTCACGCGCGAGTCGCTGGCGCAGGCCCGCGAGGCGCTGCTGGGCTACGCCATCCTGCACCGGCGCCTGCCGCGCCCGGCGTTGTCGGCCACCGACGGCCGCGAAAATCCAAGGCCTTGCGCCAGCGACGCCGATTGCACCGGCTTCCTGCCGTGGATAACCTTGGGCCTGGTGCCGGGCGACGGCTGGAACAAGCTGCTGCGCTACAGCGTGTCGCGCGATTTCGCCAACGGCAATCTCGACGAGCCGGTCGAGGCGGACAAGACCGTGTTCGACCGCAACGACGACGGCACCGTGTTTTACCGCGTCGGCTCGGCCAACTGCCGCGTCGACGACCGCTGCGCGCCGGCGGTCATCTATTCCAGCGGCAAGCATCTGGGTGTCAGCGTCGACGGCGTCCCGCAACTGAGCGGCGTGCTGGACAATCTCGACGAGCAGGCCAACGAGGTCGCCGTGCGCGACTTCATGGCGCGCGCCGCCACCGGCGAACCGCGCAGCATCGGCGGCAGCTTCAGCAACGTGGTCAGCTGGGTGCCGCTGCCGATGTTACGCAACCGCGTGCGCGCCTCGGCGCCCAAGCGCTGATGCCGGGCCCACGCCAGTTTCAACCAATATGACTTCCTACCCTTACATGCCTTCACGCCAACGACAAGCCGGCTTCACCATCGTCGAAATCGCCATCGTCCTGCTGGTCGTCGGCCTGATGATCGGCGGCCTGGTGGCGCCGCTGTCGTCGCAACTGGAGCAGCGCCGCGTCAGCGAAACGGTGCGCGTCATGGACGAGGCCAAGGAAGCGCTGATGGGCTTCGCCCTGCGCAACGGCTATCTGCCCTGCCCGGCCATCTCGGCCGCCGACGGCCGCGAGGACCGCGCCGGCGCCGCCTGCAACAAACGCTTCGGCTATCTGCCGTGGGCGACCTTGGGCGTGGGCCGGCTTGACGGCTGGGGCCGGGTGTTGGCCTACAGCGTCACGCCGGCCTTCGCCGACAGCACGGCCTTCTTCACGCTCTCGACCAAGCGCGACATCACCATCGCCACGCGCGGCGCCGGCGGCGACCTTGTGCCGTCCACCGACGTCGAGGATATTCCGGCCGCCATCATGTCCTTCGGCCGCAACGGCTACGGCGGCACCAGCGACCAGAACACCCGCATCCTCGACGCCGGCACCAACAATATCGACGAAAAGACCAATCTGCAAAGCGGCGGCGTGGCGCTGATCAGCCGTCCGGCCAGCACCGACCCGCGCGGCGCCGGCGGCGAGTTCGACGATATCGTCATCTGGATCTCGCCCAACATCCTGTACAACCGCATGGTGGCGGCGCAGAAGCTGCCGTGACGTCCATTTTAATGACCGCTCCGTGACCCTGGCCGCCCTCACCATCGCCCGTTACACCCTGCTCGAAGCGCTGCGCAACCGGCTGCTGTGGCTGCTGCTCGTCGTCGCGCTGGGCGCGGTCGGCGTCAGCGGCTTCCTGAACGAGCTGGCGCTGACCGAAAGCCGGCAACTGCAGGCGGCGCTGCTGGGCTCGGTGTTGCGGCTGGCTGCGGTGTTCCTGATCGCCACCTTCGTCGTCACCAGCATGGTGCGCGAGGCCAACGACAAGGGACTGGAACTGCTGATGGCATTGCCGCTGCCGCGCGCCGTCTACCTGCTGGGCAAGCTGGCCGGTTTCGCCGCGCTGGCGGTCTTGCCGGCCGTGCTGTTCGGCGCGCTGGCGCTGTTTTTCGCACCGCCGGCGCAGGCGGCGCTGTGGGCCGTGTCGTTGCTGTGCGAATGCTGGATCGTCGCCGCCTTCAGCCTGTTGTGCATGCTGACCCTGAACCAGGTGCTGCCGGCACTGGCCGCCGCCCTTGCTTTTTATGTGCTGGCGCGCGCCATCGGCACGCTGCAATTGCTCGGCCACGGCGCTGGCGCCGCGCAAAGCGCCGGCCAGCAAATACTCAACACCGCCGTCGACGGCCTGGCGCTGCTGCTGCCCCACCTAGACCGTTTCACGCGCAGCGACTGGCTGGTCTACCACGACGGCGGCGCCGCCGACCTGCTGGCCATCGCCGCGCAGACCGTCATCTATGTGGCATTGATGGCGGCCGCCGGCTTGTTCGATTTGTACCGCAAGCAGATATGAGCATGCGCGCACACGTCAAACCGGTCGGCGCGGTGCCACGCGCGGTGCTCGCGCTGCTGGCGTTGACCCTGGTGCTGCAACTGCTGTGGCAGGCCGCCGCCGCGCCGCCGCGCGCGCGGGCGCGCGATTTGCCGCCGGCGCCGTCGCTGGCGGCGCTGCGGCTGGCGGCGCTGGGCGAGCCGGTGGCGCTGTCGAAGCTGACCATGCTGTACGTGCAGGGTTTCGACGAGCAGGCCGGCCTGAGCATCGCCTGGCGCGATCTCGACTATGGCAAGGTCGCCCTGTGGCTGCAACGCGTGCTGGAGCTCGATCCGCGCGGCCAGTACCCGCTGCTGGCGGCCAGCGAGGTGTACGGCGCGGTCTCCGATCCGGCGCGCGCGCGCGTCATGCTCGAATTCGTTTATGCCCGCTTCGGCGAGGACCCGAACCGGCGCTGGCCATGGCTGGCGCACGCGGCGCTGGTGGCCAGGCACCGGCTGCACGACCTGCCGCTGGCGCGCCGCTACGCGCAGGCGATCCGGCTGCGCGCGACCGGCCCGCAAGTGCCGGCGTGGGCGCGCGAACTGGAAGTGTTCATGCTGGAAGACATGAATGAGCTCGACAGCGCGCGCGCGCTGATCGGCGGCCTGCTGCGCGACGGCCTGATCACCGATCCGCACGAGCTGAAGTTTTTATCGGACCGGCTGGATCAACTGAACCAACGGGACGGCGGTCCGAAGCCATAAACCTTGCTGTAATATAGAGTCCACGTATTAGCAACAACATATAGCTGTAACGAAGAAAGGAATCACCCCATGCGTACGCCCCCTGCGATCCTTCCGCGCCAACGCGGTTTTACCCTGGTTGAAATCGCCATCGTGCTCGTCATCATCGGCCTGCTGCTGGGTGGCGTGCTGAAGGGACAGGGCCTGATCGACAGCGCCCGCGTCAAGAATATCATCCAGCAATCGACGTCGCTGACGGCGGCCGTCAACGCCTACCAGGACAAGTTCCGCGCGCTGCCGGGCGACGACGTGCAAGGCACCAGCCACGCGCCCGGCGCCACCGGCAACGGCAACGGCGACGGCCAGATCGCCGAATACCAGCTGGCGCCGCAGCACCTGGCGCTGTCGGGCTTCATCACCGGCTCGTTCAACGGCACCACCGACTTCATGACCAGCGCCCAGGGCGGCGCGGTGTACATCTACAACGACGTGGTCGGCGGGCGCGGCGGCAACGGCGTGCGGCTCGACAATCTGCCGGACTCGTTCGCCGAGCAGGTCGACAGCAAGCTCGATGACGGCAAGTTCAACACCGGCTCGGTGCGCGCGACCGGGCCATACACCAACGACGGCAGCGTGATCCAGCGCACGGCGTTGTTCTTTTAGGCGGGCGGTGGCGGCGGCTCTTGGCCGATTAGCGCGACGCGCGTAATCGGCCAAGCTCCGCCACCGGTTCGTCCCGGATTCACCCCCGGTCCAGGACAAAACACTTTCTGAAACGGCCAGCCTCGGCTACTATCCTCCTGCCAGCTGATACCAACCGGTTCCCGGGAGCCCCAGACGTGCCAGTGCCAGAAAAACCCAGCCCCCCCCTGCCTTCGATCCGCTCGCAGATCGCGCTGCTGGTGCTGGCGTGCGCGTTGCCGGCGGCGGTGGGCTTCGGCGCCGTGGTGCGGCAATTCTACGGCCGCGAACGCGCCACCCTGATGGAGGATACCCGCCAGGCGGCGCGCATGGTGGCCGCCGCCATCGACCGCGACCTGATCCAGAGCGAGGGTGCGGCCATGGCGCTGGCCACCTCGCCCAGCATCCGCGAGACCGATAAGGGCGCGTTGCGGGTCCAGGCCGGCGGCCTGCTGGGGCCGCAATTTCCCGCATCGCAATTGTTATTGAGCGACGAAACCGGCGGCGTGGCCATGCATGTCGGCGCGCCGCTGCCGGAAACCTTCAACCAGGTCAACAACAGCAAACGGCTGACGCCGCTGTTCCACTCCGCCCGCCCCCAGCTGTCGATCATCTACGTGGCCGGCAGCGCCCTGCTGGCGGTCGACGTGCCGGTGTTCATCGACACCCACGTGGCCTACGCGATGACCGTGCTGCTCAAGCCGGACCGGCTGACGACCATCCTGCGCGACGAAAAAATCCAGCCGCACCAGTCGATGACCTTGTACGACGGCGATGGCACCATCGTGGCCCAGGCGGGCGGGCCGCGCCAGGTGCTCGGCCAGCCGGCCGACGCCACCCTGCGCGCCCGGCTGCTGCAATCGTCCGACGCGTTGCTGGTGACCGAGGACACCGAGGGCACGCCGGTCTACCTCGGCTACAGCCGCTCGCCCGTCAGCGGCGCCACGGTCGCCATCGCCACGCCGCAGGCCAAGGCGCTGGAGGAACTGTTGCGCGCCGTCACCACCATCTCGCTGGCCATGGGGCTGGTGCTGCTGGCCGGATTTTCGCTGGCGTGGCTGGTCGGCGGGCGCATCGCGCGCTCGGTGCGCGACCTGGTCGGCCCGGCCGAGGCGCTCGCCAGCGGCGCGCCGTTCACCGTGCAACCGATGAGTTTTCGCGAGGCGCAGGCGGTGGCCGACGCCTTCCACGCGCTCGAGGACGACCTGCGGGCCCACCGCCACGAGCTGGAAAAGCTGGTCGACGAGCGCACCACGCAACTGGAAAAGTCGCGCGCCCAGCTCGAAACGCTGTACGCCACCGCCCCGGTCGGCCTGAGCTACGTCGACAGCGAACTGCGGGTGATCCGCATCAACGACTACATGGCCGCGCTCAACGGGCAAAAAGTGGTGGCCCACCTGGGCCGCCACGTCGGCGACATGATCGCCGACGCCGACGTCCGGCAAGGGGTGCTGGCCGACTACCGCACCGTGCTCGACACGGGCCGGCCGCTGACCGGCATCGAGCGCTCCGGCCCCACGGCGGCCAACCCCAGGCAGCTGTCGCACTGGGTGCTGAGCTACTACCCGCAGTTCGACCAGGACGGCAAGATCAGCGCCATCACCAGCCTGCTGCTGGACGTGACCGGCCAGAAGCGCGTGGCGGCCGAGCTGCTGCAGTCGCGTCAGCTGTTCAGCTCGGTCGTCGAAAACATGCCGGCGATGATCTTCCTCAAGCGCGCCGACGACCTGCGCTACGCGATGTTCAACCGCTATGGCGCGCTGTTGCTCGGACGTAGCAGCGGCGAGGAGATGATCGGCAAGAACGACTACGATTTCGTGCCGCCCGAACAGGCCGAGCAATTCGCCGCCGGCGACCGCGGCGTGCTGGCCTCGCCGCCCGGCGAGATCACCGAGATCGCCGAGGAACCGATCACCACCGTCGGCGGCCAGACGCGCTTCCTGACCACGCGCAAGGTGGCGTTGCGCGACGAGCACGGCGTGCCCACCCACGTGCTGGGCATCTCGCTCGACATCACCGAGCGCAAGCAGGCCAAGGAGGCGCTGCGCGCCACCATCGAGCGCCTGGCCCAGAGCGAACAGTTCGTGCGCACCGTGACCGACAACCTGCCCGGCATGGTGGCCTACTGGGACGCCGGCCTGTGCTGCCGCTTCGCCAACCGCTACTTCCTCGAGTGGTACCAGATGAGCCTGGAGCAAATGATGGGCGCGCGCATGGCCGACGTGCTCGGCGAGCGGCAGTACGCCGACAACGCGCCGTACGTGCAGGCCGCGCTCAACGGCGAGCCGCAGGGCTTCGCCGGCGAGCTGACCTGGCCGTCCGGCCAGGTCAGCTACACCTGGGTCAACTACATCCCCGACATCGGCCACTACGGCGAGGTGCGCGGCTTCTTCGTGCTGGTGTCGGACGTGACCGAACTGAAGGAAACCGAGCTGCACCTGCAGGAACTGAACGTCGAGCTGGTGCACGCGCGCGACCGCGCCGAGGCCGCCAGCCGCGCCAAGAGCGAGTTCCTGGCCAACATGAGCCACGAAATCCGTACGCCGATGAACGCCATCATCGGCGTGGCGCGGCTGCTGCAGGAGTCCGGACTGGGGCCGCGCGAGCGCGGCTACCTGGACAAGATCCAGCTGGCCACGCAGTCGCTGCTGCGCCTGGTGAACGACGTGCTGGACTTATCGCGGGTCGAGGCCGGCCAGCTCGAGCTCGAGCACGCGAACTTCCAGCTCGGACACATCCTCGACAGCATCAGCGTGCTCATCAGCGGCAGCGCCTCCGACAAGGGCGTCGAGCTGGTGTTCGACATCGACCCTGGCCTGCCCGACGAGCTCGCGGGCGATCCGATGCGGCTGCAGCAGGTGCTGCTCAATCTGCTGAGCAACGCCGTCAAGTTCACCGCCGAGGGCGAGGTGGTGCTGTCGGTGCGGCGGGCCGCCAGCGCGCGCCCGGACGAGCGCGCGCTGCTGATCGAGTTCCGCGTGCGCGACACCGGCGTCGGCATTCCGGCCGAGCAGCAGGCCCACATCTTCGACGCCTTCTCGCAGGCCGACAGCAGCACCAGCCGCAAGTTCGGCGGCGTCGGACTGGGGCTGGCGATCTGCCGCCAGCTGGCCGACATGATGGGCGGCGCCATCGAGGTGCGCAGCGAGGCCGGCCACGGCGCCGAGTTCCTGTTCGCCTGTCCGCTCGAATGCCTGGCCGCGCCGGCGGCGCCGGCCGTTCCGGCGGCCGCCGCCGCGCTGTCGCTGCTGATCGTCGACGACAGCGCCAGCGTGCGCGCCGCCCTGCGCGACGCCTGCGACTGGCTCGGTTGGCGCGCCGCCGTCGCCGCCGACGCCCCGGCGGCGCTGGCCATGCTGCACGAGAGCCACCAGTCGGGGAACCCCTACGGCCTGTTGTTGCTCGACCGCGACATGCCCGGCATGGACGGCCCGGCGCTGCTTCAACACATCCACGCCAGCATGGCGCTGCCGCTGCCGCCGGTGCTGATGATGGTCACCGAGCACATGGCGGCGTCCGAGGCGCAGCACGCCGGCAGCCTGGGGCTGGCCGGCATCCTGTCCAAGCCGGTCACCCCGGCGCGGCTGCTCGGACGCGTCGCCGCGCTGATGGCCGGCGACGCTCCCGCCGCCGGCCACGGCCAGGATGGCGGCGCGGCGGCGCCGGTGTCGCCGCTGCACGGCCGGCTCGCCGGCATGCGCATCCTGCTGGTCGAGGACAACGAAATCAACCAGGAGGTGGCGCAATACATCCTGCTGCACGCCGGCGCCACGGTCGACGTCGTGGGCAACGGCCAGCTGGCGGTGGACTTGCTGACGGCGCAGCGCGAGCGCTACGACGTGGTGCTGATGGACGTCCAGATGCCGGTGCTTAACGGCTACGACGCCACGGCGGCGCTGCGCGCGGCGGGCCTGACCTTGCCGGTGGTGGCGATGACCGCCAACGTCATGGAGGACGACCGCCGCCGCGCCCAGGCCGCCGGCATGAACGCCCACGTCGCCAAGCCGATCGACGTCGAGGATATGATTACCGTGCTCACCGGTTTGGCCTCCCCTGCGCCGCCAGCCGGAGGCGAAACCGCCGCACCCGCCGCGACACCATTCCTCCCGGCGCCGGCCGCCGCCGCGGTCCCGGCGTCGGCCCTCCCCGCCGCCGGCCCGCCCGCCTCCGCCGTGCCCGGCATCGACATCGACGCCGCGCTGGCCCGCCTGGGCGGCGACCGCGAGGCCCTGACCGCGCTGCTGCGCCGCTTCGAACAATCCCAGGGCGGCACGGTGGACGAGGTGCGCGCGCTGCTGGCAAACGGCCAGCGCCAGCAGGCAGCCCAGGCGCTGCACCGGCTGCGCGGAGTCGCCTCCAACCTCGGCGCCGGCGAGGTCTCCCGGCTGAGTGCGCTTGCAGAGCACGCCCTGCTCCGCGACGACCGGGCCGACGGCGGGGCGCTGGACACGGCGCTGGACCAACTGGCGGCCGCGCTCGGGGTGGTCATCGCCTCCGTGCGCGGCATGTCGGCGGCGGGCCAGGACATGCCTGTTGGCAACACCAATATTGCTGATTTATCTGTAAAGCTGGCGGAGCTGCAAAGTTTGCTTCAGAATAACAACCTGAAGGCACTGGAGCACTTCCGGGCACTGCGGCCCGCCCTCGCAGCGATGGCGCAATCGGGCGCCTTGGCGGAAGCAGTTGAAACACTCGATTTCATCACTGCGGCTACACTGGTGGATATTATGTTGCAGCGAAAGGAAAGTGCATGAGTTGGACCGACCTGGCCAGGAATGGACGCATACTCGTGGTGGACGACGCCATGGAGAACATCCAGATCCTGCACCACGCGCTGCGCGACGAACAGGAAGTGCTGTTCGCGCTCGACGGCGAAAAGGCGCTCGACATCGCGCTGGCCCAGCAACCGGACCTGATCCTGCTCGACGCCGTCATGCCCGGCATGGACGGCTACGCCGTCTGCGGCGCGCTGCGCGCCTCGCCCCGGCTGCAGGACATCCCGATCATCTTCGTCACCGCCCTCAGCCAACCCGAGGACGAGACCCGCGCGCTCGAGGCCGGCGCGGTCGATTTCATCAGCAAACCGTTCAACATCGCCGTGGTGCGCGCGCGCGTGCGCAGCCAGCTGACCATCAAGCGCCAGGCCGACGCCATGCGCGAGCTGAGCCTGAGCGACGGCCTGACCGGCGTGGCCAACCGCCGCCACTTCAACGACACCATGGACGCCGAATGGCGCCGTTGCGCGCGCGCCGGCCTGCCGCTGTCGGTGATCATGATCGACATCGACCACTTCAAGCTCTACAACGACCACTACGGCCACCAGGCCGGCGACGCCTGCCTGCAAAGGATCAGCGCGGCGATGAAGGGTTGCGCCTCGCGGCCGCAGGACATGCTGGCCCGCTACGGCGGCGAGGAATTCATCCTGTTGCTGCCGCAGGAGGGCGCCGAGGGCACGCAGGTGGTCGCCAGCCGCATCATCGACGAAGTGCGCAAGCTCAACTTGGCGCACGCGGCCTCGCCGACGGCGCCCTACGTGTCGATCAGCATGGGCCTGGCGACGGCCGTGCCGCCGCTCGACAGCCAGGACGCCAGCGCCGTGGTGCGCGCCGCCGACGCCCGCCTGTACTGCGCCAAGCAGAACGGCCGCAACCGCTACTACGTCGACTGAGCAAGACCGGCCGCACGGTAGGATCGATGTATTGATCTTATTGCAATTCGCCCCTAAAATCGGACTGATCATTCATTCTTGACAAGGGCCCCACGTGCGCACGCCTCGCCTTCTTGCCTTCACACTATTGACCGGCATCGTCGCCCTCGCACCACTCGCCCACGCCCAGATGCCCGCCCAAGACACGGTCAAGGGGGCGAAAGACCACCCCTTGCTGTCGAGATTTGAAGGCTCCAAGCTGGTCGGTTACGGCGTCAAGGAATTCGACGAAGTGGTCCTTCCTGCCGGCAAGCGCGTCGCCAACAAGGACGGCAAAGCGGCCTTCGACAGCACGTTGCAGCTCGAAGGCAAATACACCCGCATTGCCTACAACTACCCCAAGGAGCGCTCGTCGCTCGAAGTAATGCGCAACTACCAGGGCGCGCTCGACAAGGCCGGCCTGAAGGTGCTGTTCACCTGCGCCAAGGAAACGTGCGGCGGGGACTTCGGCCAGTACTTCCTCGACAACCGGCTGGGCGACAACTTCGTCAAGGGCGGCGAAGCGAACTGGTCGCCGTTCAACTACGGCCGCAACGACAGCCGCTACCTGGTCGCCAAAGGCACGCGGCCCGATGGCGCGCTGGTCCATGTCGGCGTGTACGTGGTCTCGCCGGTGCAGGACAAGAACGGCGGCGTGTATCTGGAGATCGTCGAAGCGAAGGCCATGGAGGGCGGCAAGGTCTCCGCCAGCCTGAACGCGGCAGACATGGCCAAGGGCATCGCCGCCGAAGGCAAGGTAGCTGTGTACGGCGTCTACTTCGACACCGACAAGGCCGAGGTGAAAGCCGAATCGAAAGCGGCCCTGACCGAAATGGCCAAGCTGCTGCAACAGGACCCCAAGTTGAAGGTATACGTGGTCGGACACACCGACAACCAGGGCACGCTGGCACATAACGTCGAGCTGTCGCAGAAGCGCGCCGAATCGGTGGTCAAAGCCCTGGCGGCGGACTACAAGATCGACGCCAAGCGCCTGAGCGCCAAAGGCGTGGCGTCGTACTCGCCGGTAGCATCCAACGATGCCGACGCCGGCCGCGAAAAGAACCGGAGGGTTGAGCTAGTCAAACAATAAGCCCACCTGAAACACCGGCTGCGTGCTAACGGCCACGGGCCACCTAAATACCTCGGAAACACGTAGGGCGGATTAGCGAAGCGTAATCGGCCATGCATGCATCACCTGCGGCGCATACACGGCTGACTCGAGCTAACGGTTCGTCAACGGCGCGAGTTGCTGGAGGCAGCGATTTTGATCAAAAAATCGTTTGTCGTCGGGGATTTTCTGAATGCACGCGATGGCCGAGCGTATGCGCCGCAGCCGAAGTTCAGTGTGGTTAGCAACACATTGTGCTGCCCAAGTCGAAGGCCAAGAGCCGCCCGCACCGGTCAGGGAGCCGATCAACTCGCACTCTCCATTACGATACAGTGCCCATGCGACCTGCTGTGATTTCAACGCCTTAATCAGTCGCTCGTCGACGGGCGTGGAATCGCTGGAGGATGCCACGACCAAGCTGACGAGTTCAGCGTGCTTCGCCGCCATCTGCTTTTCGGCCTTTTCCTGCTTTTGATTCAGCAGCAGCCCCATTTGCATGGCGCTACCCTCCGGCCAGCATTCGGGCTTGTCCGGGCAGTCGACCGGGTTTGCCAGTGCCAAAAGCGGCAGGGCACGAGCAAAACGAGCAAACAACGCCACATCATCACAGTGCCTGTCATCTTAAGTCCTCAGCCGGTTTTGTTGCCACAATAAATTCTTTCCTCGAAACTGGAGGCAGGCCAGTAGGTCGGAAAAGTGCGTGAAACTGGACTCCCGCCCCTGACGCCCCTCTCATGGCGATAAGTGTGCAATTATCATGCGGCCCGCCGCCCAAGTAGGCGATGTCACCGTCTAGCAAAATAAAATATTTTTCACTGGACGCAAGTTTGTATTGCTCAGGCTGCTCGTTGCCGTTTCGCTTAATATAAATACGAGGCACATAATCAGGGGTTGGAAAGACGCGGAGCTCGTTGCCAGATAGCTCGAGCTTATCGGTCCAGCACAAATCGACTGGCGCAGCGGAAGCCGCGACCGATGACACTGCCAATAAACCTAAAACTAATATGCGCATGGCGCCGGTCTTTCTACGATCCTGTTTGCTAAAGAAATTAGAACTCGTAAATGCGGAAATGGCCGCTTCCGCAGCCGAAAGCAGCTACGGCCGTGGCGTTGAGACGCAAGCAAATACCTCACCCAACGTTAGATTTTCGCTCCAAATTGTAGCCAACGAAAAATCATATTTTGCCAGGAGGTCCTCAGTCAACGTCTCCAGCTCAAGTGCATCGGCTGTCCAACGATTGGGATAAAGCTCGCGATAAATTTCCCAAATTCTGTCGTGCGGGCTGAACTTCAGTTTTTCATTGTCCTTAAATGCAAATGAGGACACGAACAACAGTAAAAAATCTCGGATCTCTTGCTTAGTCGCGGACGGAAATTCACTACGCCAGCAACGACCTTCACAGTTCCGTGACCGATACTGCTGTGGCAGGCTCGTTCCGAATTTCAACCAAAGAGCTAAAGCCAGGACAGCGGCGCACAGAACTATCAAAGTACTCATGCTCTTTCTTCCTTTCCATTCAACTGGGCCAAGCCACCGGCAGCTTTTTGGCCGAACACGGCCCGTTGCGCTGCTAGGATAGCAGCTTGCCCATCTGCAAAACTCACGAATTCTCACATCAGGCTGAAGCTACGTCATCAGGGTAAATAGTGCCGAACCCACCATTGCTATTGCCGAAACCATGACGTTATTCAGCAAAGCCAACCAAGTCAGTAAGGTTCGACCACGAATCAATGACTTCCCTGCATGCTCTCTTGGCGTTCAGGATGTCGGCCTTGGAGGACATGTGGCAAGGCGGGCCAGCGTGATGCAGCAGAAGATCAAGCAACCCGTCCAGTTCGAACTCACCGCAAGAACCAGGAAAAGCTTGGGGGTCTGGATAGAGGCAGCAGCCCTGCGCCAGACGATTTCCTTTTTCCCGGTCGAGTCTCAGAATCGCCGCACATTTCGACGAGGAGTACGCGCGTACTGTTCAACAATGGTTCGACGAAATAGGCTTAGACCCAATAGTGGCGTTGTAGTTTGGTGGAGGAACGACCGGACAACCGATTCACCTCACATGGTAGAAGTTGCTGGTATCCTTGCGGATCACGACATCTCCCGACTTGCCACTGTGATATTGCTCGACCCTACCACCATCGTTCTGACGTCGACCCTGATGGCGGCGGCGATGACCATCGTTTTGTTTTCCGCCTACCGCAGCTTCCCTGCCGACGTGCAAGGGTTGGGCCACCATTCGCTCGGCATGTTGTCGCTGACGGCGAGCGGCTTGCTATTCTGCGCAGGGCCACTGATGCCGGAAGCGCTGTTACTGTTCGTGGCCAATAGCACCATGCTGGGCGCGGCTGGGCTGATGCTGATCGGCACCCAGTTATTCTACGGCCGCAAGCCCAGCTGGTGGTGGCTGGCGCTGGCGTGGGTGGCCGGCATGGTCTGTCTGGTCGGCTGGTATGTGATCACCCAGGATTACGCGTTGCGCGTGGCGGTGTTTTCATCGTTGACGCTGTCTTTCTACGTGGGGCAACTGGTGCTGCTGGTGCGCCATGGCGAACGCCACTTCTCCAGCTGGTTCTTCGGCGCACTGTTGCTGGTGCAGTCGCTGGTGCTGCTGTTGCGGTTGTTCGCGGCGCTCAGCGGCGCGGTCGGCACCAGCAACGCCAGCAACGGCGCGGTACAGGGAATTTTCCTGTTGACCGCCAATTTCATGACGCTGATGATGGCGGTCGGCTTCATGGCCGTCGCGACGCGGCGCCTGCAGGTTGTGATGGAGCACCGTTCCAACTCGGACCCACTAACCGGGGTACTGAACCGGCGCGGTTTCGCCGCCGCCTACAGCCGCGAGGTGGCGCTGATGAAACGCCATGGCCAGCCGATGACCCTGCTCAGCATCGACCTCGACTACTTCAAGGCCATCAACGACCAGCACGGCCACGCAGTCGGCGACCAGGTGCTGGTGCATGCGGCGCGCACCACCGTCTCGGCCCTGCGGGAGATCGACCACGTGGCGCGCTTCGGCGGCGAGGAATTCATCGTGCTGCTATCGGCCACCACGGCGGAGCGGGCGAAAGCGGTAGCGCAACGCATCCAGGCGTTGCTGTTCGCGGCGCGCGGCGGCGACGTGCCGGACTACACGGTCAGCATCGGCATCGCCAGCCAGCAGGCGCCGGACGAGAGCCTGGAAACACTGATGGCGCGCGCTGACGCCGCCCTCTACCGCGCCAAGGCGGCCGGCCGCAACCGCAGCGAGGCGGCGTGAGCGCGCAGGCTCGGCGCCATCTGGCTCAGTTTTAACTTCCCGAGTTGCCCCGCGCGTGGCATTGAGCGTAGCGGAAAAATCGGTTTCAGCCGCGTAAGCGAATCTACCTATTCACGCCGTCGGCCCCAGCCTAATTTTATTCTTTCTTTTTCATCAATCCGGCCAATGAGGCAAACGGATTATGCGTTGCCGGCGCAACCTCGGCCGCTTTCAGACTGAGTCCCCGGTCGGCCTCAAGATAACGCGAGTGTTCGTTATCGTGGCAGTAAAGGCACAGCAATTCCCAGTTGCTGCCATCCGGCGGATTGTTGTCGTGATTGTGGTCACGATGGTGCACTGTCAGTTGCGACACATTGGTATGCGTGAATTCGCGCATGCAGCGCCCACACACCCACGGATACATTTTTAGCGAGCGCTCGCGATAGCCCAGCTCGCGCTGGTCGGCCGCGCGCCGTGCGTCCGCCACAATTTTGTCCAGCCGCGCGGCGTCCGGTTTTTTTCCAACGGTCATGCTTATTTCCTCCGTTGCTGTTACATGTTGCCGCCAGCGCCCACGTCGGCCGGCTCGGCCGCTGGTGCCACGTTGCGACCCCGACCTCGCCCCATAAATTTCTCGTAAACTTAATCTCTAGCCTCGGCTATCACCTGACGGGGCGGTTTTCTATTTGATCCACCACCCCGCGCGCCCTCAATTTTCCTGTCTCGACCATAACTAGTGGCTACATGGTTCCTATGAGCAAGGATATCATGTTGCCGAAGTGAAAAGCTCACAGATCTCACCCGTCCTAACGAAACGTGTCCTAAACATGCCGGCACCTAGTTGAACTCCCAAAGCGGACACTAGAGTCCAGCGACTTCCTTTAGGTCCCGCTAGCGACCTGCGTTTTTCGAACAAGATGAAGTGTCATTTCTTGTTTCAGACACTGACTTTACAATTCCCTGATCAACATCCCAAAACCTGTTCTAGTGAATAAATTGGCTTCACATGCTTGTCGTAACATAGGAGTCCAATTTGCGCTGTGAACGTGCCGGTAAGCCAATTTGCCAACGTTGCACTTTTAAAATCAGGATAGACTTCACTAAGATAGACGTTACCACCGCATTTATGAAGACCTGTCAGCCATAATTTTCCCGACTCAAGCTTGAATTTTCCGACCGGCCCACCTCGCCGAACATCCAACTTCCGCCCTCCTCATAGCGATTAAACGGTCAGAGGACGGCAACTTCATCCAACAACATTCCGATGGAAAAATCCATCCAGTTTCCGCACCCACCACGTACTGATCATGCAGCGGCTCTGTTGCGAGAGCTCTTCGGTAATCCCCCCTGCAAATGATCGCCATCAGAAGTAGAATTTTCTCAATTAGCTTTTTGAAAGTTCTGCAATGAAGACTTCCCGATTCACCGACAGCCAAATCATCGCCATCCTGAAGCAGGCAGA
>NZ_JBEGHG010000022.1:0-61563 GCF_040675865.1 Burkholderia sp. LMU1-1-1.1
TGGCATCCTTGGTCAGCTTGTCGGCGTCGGACACGCCCGTGTCGGACGCGGCGTCGAGCACCGGGGCGCCCGGGGCGCCCGGCGCGGCGCGGTCGATGGTCACCACCAGCGGCGCCGACGGCGCCGACAGGTTGCCCGCCGGGTCGACGCTGCGCACGGTCAGCGTGTGCGCGCCATCGGCCAGCGCGGCGCTGACGATGCTCCAGGCGCCGGTCGAGGTGGTGGTGGCCGAGCCGACCAGGGTGTCGCCGTCGAACAGCTGGATCAGCGTGCTGGCGCTGGCGGTGCCGGTGAACTTGGGCGTGGCCGCGTTGGTGACGTTGTCGGTGTTCAAGGAGCCCGTGTCGGAGCCGATATCGAGGTCCGGCGCGCCGGGCGCGGCCAGCGGTGTGGTGTCGATCGTCACGGCGATCGCCGTCGATTTGACCGACAGGTTGCCGGCCGCGTCGGTCGCCTGGGCGGTCAGGCCGTGCGCGCCATCCTTGAGCGGCTGGGTGACGGTGATCTGCCAGTTGCCGTCCTGGTCGGCCAAGCCGGTGCCGACCAGGACGGTGCCGTCGAACAGCGCGACGCTGGCGTTGGCCTCGGCCTTGCCGGCGATGGTCGGCGTGGTGACGTTGGTGAGGTTGTCGGTGCCCGAGGTGCCGCTGTCGGAGGCGGCGGTCAGGTCGAGCGCGGTGGGCGCGGCCGGCGCGCCACTGTCGATGGTGACGGTCAGCGCCGCCGGGGCGGCGACGTTGCCGGCCGCGTCGGTGGCGGTGGCCGTCAGGGTGTGCGCGCCGGCGGACAGCGCGGCCGTCTTGAAGCTCCAGGCGCCGTTGGCGTCGGCCATGACGGTGCCGAGTTGCCGGGCGCCGTCGAACAGTGCCACCGTGGCGCCGGCTTCGGCGGTGCCGGTGACGGTCGGCGTGGTGACGTTGGTGATGCCGTCGCTATCGGAGCGGCCGCTGTCGGAGCCGGCCGCCAGCGCGAGCGCGCCGAGCGCCGGCGCCTGCGTGTCGACGGTGACGACCAGCTCGGCCGACGGCGCCGAGACATTGCCGGCGACATCGGCGGCGCTGGCGCTGAGGTGGTGCGCGCCGTCGGCCAGGGCGGCGCTGGTGACGCTCCACAGGCCGGCGGCGTCGGCCACCGTGGTGGCGACCACCGTGGCGCCGTCGTAGACGGTGACGAGCGCGTTGGCGCCGGCCTTGCCGGTGATCAGCGGCGTGGTGGCGTTGGTCAGGTTGTCGCTGTTGGAGGCGCCGCTGTCGGCGGCGCCGGCCAGGTCGAGGCCGGACGGCGTGGCCGGCGGGGCCGTCAGCACCGTGACGCTCAGCGCCGGGGACGCCGGCGAGGTGTTGCCGGCCAGGTCGGTGGCCGTGGCGGTCAGGCTGTGGACGCCGTCGGCGAGCGCCGCGCCGACGGTGATTTCCCAGTTGCCGGCGGCGTTGGCGATGGTGCTGCCGATCAGCGTGGCGCCGTCGTACAGCGCCACGGCGGCCAGCGGCGCGGCCTGGCCGGCCAGGGTCGGTTGCGCCACGTTGGTGATGTTGTCGCCGTTGGAGACGCCGCCGTCGGAGCCGGCCAGCAGATCGAGGCCGGACGGCGCCGCCGGGGCGCCGGTGTCGACCGTCAGCGTCAGCGCCTGCGAGGCGGCCGAGACGTTGCCGGCGGCGTCGGTGGCGACCACCGTCAATTGGTGCGCGCCATCGGCGAAGAGGTGCTCGCCGATGCTCCAGGCGCCGTTGGCGTCGGCCACGGCGGTGGCGATTTGCACGCCGCCGTCGAGCAGCGCGATGCTGGCGCCGGCTTCGGCGCTGCCGCCCAGTCGCGGCGCGGCGACGTTGGTCACGCCGTCGGTGTTGGACAGGCCGCTGTCGTCGCCGGCGGCCAGCAGCGGCGCGCCCGGCGTGGCCGGAGCGGCGGTGTCGATCGTCACCACCAGCGCCGCCGATGGCGCCGAGACCAGCCCGGTCTTGGCGCTGGTGCTGGCGGTCAGGTGGTGAGTGCCGTCGGCCAGCGGGCCGGTGTTGATGCTCCAGGCGCCACTGGCGTCGGCCACGGCGGTGCCGAGCCGGATGTCGCCGTCGAACAAGGTGACGGTGGCGCCGGCGTCGGCCTTGCCGGTGATGGTGGGCGCGGCCGCGTTGGTCAGGTCGTCGCTGTCGGAGACGCCGTGGTCGGCCGTCGTCGGCAGGTCGAGCTCGGTCGGCGCGGTGGGCACGGTGGTGTCGACGGTGATGGCCAGCACGGCCGATTTGACCGAAGTGTTGCCGGCGACGTCGGTGGCCTGCGCGCGCAACTGGTGCGCGCCGTCGGCCAAGGGCTGGGCGACGTCGATGCGCCAGCCGCCGTCGTCGCCGGCCACGGCGCTGCCGAGCAGCGTGTCGCCGTCGTACAGGTCGACCCTGGCGCCGCGCTCGGC
The DNA here is from genome assembly GCF_040675865.1 of Burkholderia sp. LMU1-1-1.1. Taxonomy (NCBI): domain Bacteria; kingdom Pseudomonadati; phylum Pseudomonadota; class Betaproteobacteria; order Burkholderiales; family Burkholderiaceae; genus Burkholderia; species Burkholderia sp. LMU1-1-1.1. The sequence continues at coordinate 2,408 of NZ_JBEGHG010000022.1, forward strand.
CGTGCCGGTGATCGCCGGGCGCGTCACGCTGGTGATGTCGTCGTCGGCGGCGCTGCCGCTGTCGTCGGCGGCGACCAGGTCGAGCGCGGCCGGCGCGGCCGGGGCGCGCGAGTCGATGGTGAACACCAGCGCGGGCGAGGCGGCCGAGATGTTGCCGGCGGCGTCGGTGGCGGTGGCCGTCAGGCTGTGCTCGCCGTTCTCCAGGCGCTGCTCAGGGGTGTAGCGCCAGGCGCCGCTGGCGTCGGCCACGACCGTGCCCACCTGGCGCGTGCCGTCGAACAAGGTGACGGTGGCGCCGGCTTCGGCGGTGCCGCTCAGCGCCGGCGTGGTGATATTGGTGATGTGGTCGCTGTCGGAGCTGCCGGTGTCGGCGCCGGCGGCCAGCCGCGGCGCCTCGGGGGCGGCCGGGGCGGCGGTGTCGATGGTCACCACCAGCGCCTCGGACGGCGCCGAGACGGTGCCGGTTAGCGAGCTGCTGCGCGCGGTCAGATGGTGCTCGCCGTCGGCCAGCGCGGCACTGGTGATGCGCCAGACGCCGTCGGCGCCGGCCACCGCGCTGCCGAGCTCGCGATCTCCGTCGAACAGCGCCACGCGGGCGCCGGCCTCGGCCTTGCCGGTGATGACGGGCGCGGCCACGTTGGTCAGGTCGTCGCCGTCGGCGGCGCCGCTGTCGGCGGCCGCGACCAGGTCCAGGGCGGTCGGCGGCAGGGCCGCCGTGGTATCGATGGTGACGTCCAGGGCGGCCGAGCGCGGCGAGACGTTGCCGGCGGCGTCGGTGGCCTCGGCGGTCAGGCTGTGCACGCCGTTGGCGAGCGCCCGCTCGACCGTGATCTGCCACTGGCCGGCGGCGTCGGCCACGCCGCTGCCAAGCAAGGTGGCGCCGTCGTACAGGGCCACGCGCGCGCCGGCCTCGGCCGTGCCGGCGATCACCGGCAAGGTGGCGTTGGTGATGTTGTCCTGGTCCGAACTGCCGCTGTCGGAGCCGGCCAGCAGGTCCAGCCCGGCCGGCGCGGCCGGGACGGCGGTGTCGACGGTCAGCAGCAGCGCCGGCGAGGCGGCCGAGACGTTGCCGGCGGCGTCGGTGGCCTTGACGGTCAGGCTGTGGGCGCCGTCGGCGAAGCGCAGGTCGTCGATCTGCCAGGCGCCGCCGGCCGCGGCCACGGTGCTGGCCACCAGCTGCGCGCCGTCGTACAGCGCGATGGTGGCGCCGCCCTCGGCCATGCCGCCCAGGCGCGGGGTGGCGATGTTGGTGATCTGGTCGGCGTTGGATGCGCCGCTGTCGGAAGCGGCGGCCAGCACCGGCGCGCCGGGGGCGGCCGGAGCGGCGCCGTCGATGGTCACGGCCAGGGTGGCGCCGGCGGTTGAGACGTTGCCGGCGACGTCGGTGATGCGCACGGCCAGCTGGTGGGCGCCGTCGGCCAGCGTGGCGCTGGCGATGCTCCAGTTGCCCTGGGCGTCGGCCACCGCGCTGCCCAGCTGGGTGGCGCCGTCGAACAGCAGGACCGTGGCGCCGGCCTCGGTGGCGCCGGTGACGGTCGGGGTGGCGACGTTGGTCACGCCGTCGCCGGCGTGGCCGCTGTCGGACGCCGGCGCCAGCGCCAGCGTCAGCGCCTGCGGCGCCTCGGTGTCGATCACCAGGTTCAGGCTGGCGGAGGGGGCGGAGATGTTGCGCGCCACGTCGGTGGCCACCGCGGTCAGTTGATAGCTGCCATCGTCGAGGAAGACGTTGTCCATCACCCATTTGCCGCTGGCGTCGGCGACGGCCGAGCCGACCTCGGTGCGGCCGTTGTACAGGGACACCGCCGAACCGGCTTCGGCGCTGCCGCTGAAGCGCAGCACGTTGACGTTGGTGACGTGGTCGCTGTCGGAGGCGCCGCTGTCGACGCTCGGCAGCAGCAGCGGCGCCGACGGCGCCTCGGCCTGGGTCTTGATGCTGATCTGCTGGGTCGGCGAGGTGGCCACCACGTTGCCGGCCGGATCGGTCAGCGCCAGGCGCAGGTTGTGGGCGCCGTTGCCCAGCGTGCTGCTGATGATGTTCCAGCCACCGCTGGTCTGCACGATGGCGCTGCCGACCTTGGTGTCGCCGTCGTACAGGGCGATGGTGTAGCCGCCGAAGGCGACGTCGAGCTGGGCGGCGAACTGCGGACGGGTGGCGCTGGTGATGAAGTCACCCTTGACGCCGGTGTCTGAAATCGACACCAGGGTTGGTGGCGCCAAGCTTACCGGCGCTGCGGCGGCGGCCAGGTAATCGGCGGTGGTGGTGGCGGAAGTGGTGCTGGTGCTGGTGGTGGTCGACATGGGCGCGTGGAGTAGGGGAACGGTGGTTGGGAATTGCCAGGGGGAATTAGTTGCCAGGACGAACATTACCATATCGATTTGGTAATTGCATTGAGGAAATTAGAAAATATCTCACTTTTCCTTGTAAATAACATTCACCTTGTGGCGCCGTCGCCACGCCACCCCCGCCTGCGACCGGCCGCAACCCGCGCGCCGCCTCGCTTTGCCCCGTCCCGCCACACCGCCCGAATAATTCCGCGTAAACCCGACATACCCCGTACTTAGTTGTTGCGTCAAGCCCCTTTTCACGCTACACTAGCCGGCTTCGGTATGGATTCGACCTTTTATTGGTCCGTACTAATTTTGTAGTTCAACATATCCCCGCCCAATCGTAGGTGGGAATTGGAGAAAAAATGAGCCTTGGCCTCCTCGGTCGCAAGGTTGGTATGATGCGCATCTTCACGGATGAAGGGGACTCGATCCCTGTCACCGTGTTGGACGTATCGAACAACCGTGTTGCGCAAATCAAAACTCCTGAAACCGACGGTTACTCCGCGGTTCAGGTCGCATTCGGTCAACGTCGCGCTTCCCGCGTAACGAAGGCTGTTGCTGGTCACCACGCTAAAGCTGGTGTCGAAGCCGGTACTCTGTTGAAAGAGTTCCGCGTCGACGCCACCAAGGCAGCAGAATTGAAAGCCGGCGATGTCGTTGCCGCTTCGCTGTTCGAAGTCGGTCAAAAGATCGACGTTCAAGGTGTCACGATCGGTAAAGGCTACGCCGGTACCATCAAGCGTCACCACTTTGCTTCGGGCCGTGCTACCCACGGTAACTCCCGTTCGCACAACGTTCCAGGTTCCATCGGTATGGCGCAAGATCCAGGCCGCGTGTTCCCTGGTAAGCGCATGACCGGTCACCTCGGTGACGTCACCCGCACCGTGCAGAACCTCGAGATCGCCCGTATCGATGCCGACCGCCAGCTGCTGCTGGTCAAAGGCGCGATCCCAGGCGCGAAAAATGGCCAGGTCGTCGTATCGCCTGCTGTCAAAGTTAAAGCAAAGAAGGGAGCTTAAACGATGGAACTCAAGCTCTTGAACGCTCAAGGTCAAGCCGCCTCTAACGTAGCTGCCGCCGACACCATTTTCGGCCGCGACTACAACGAAGCCCTGATCCACCAGATCGTCGTTGCTTACCAAGCCAATGCACGCAGCGGCAACCGTAAACAAAAAGACCGTGAAGAAGTCCACCACACGACCAAGAAGCCATGGCGCCAAAAAGGCACCGGCCGCGCTCGTGCTGGTATGTCGTCGTCGCCACTGTGGCGCGGCGGTGGTCGCATCTTCCCGAACTCGCCCGACGAGAACTTCACCCACAAAGTGAACAAGAAGATGTACCGCGCAGGTATCTGCTCGATTCTGTCCCAGCTGGCCCGCGAAGAGCGCCTGGTTGTGGTCGAAGATTTCGCGATCGAAGCGCCAAAAACCAAGCTGCTGTCGCAAAAGCTGACCGGCATGGGCTTTGACTCGGTACTGATCATCACCGACGTCGCCAACGAAAACCTGGAACTGGCTTCGCGCAATCTGCCGAACGTCCTGGTCGTTGAACCACGTCACGCGGATCCAATGTCGCTGGTGTTCTACAAGAAGATTGTAGTGACCAAGGCCGCATTGGCCAAGATTGAGGAGATGCTGGCATGAGCGCATTGAAATTTAGCGAAGAGCGCCTGATGAAGGTGCTGGTAGCTCCAGTCATTTCCGAGAAGGCCACCATGGTCGCGGAAAAGAACGAGCAGATCGTGTTCCGTGTTACCACCGACGCGACCAAGCCGGAAATCAAGGCCGCCGTTGAACTGCTGTTCAAAGTCGAAGTGGAATCGGTGCAGACCGTCAACCGCGAAGGTAAGCAGAAGCGTTCCGGTGCCCACACCGGCCGCCGCAACCATACCAAGCGTGCTTTCGTGTGCCTGAAGCCTGGCCAGGAAATCAATTTCTCCGAGGAGGCTAAATAATGGCACTCGTTAAGATGAAGCCAACCTCCCCAGGCCGTCGCGGCATGGTGAAGGTTGTGAACCCGGACCTGTACAAAGGCCGTCCGTTCGCAGCCCTGGTTGAGAAAAAATCGAAGACCGCCGGCCGTAACAACAACGGCCACATCACCACCCGTCACATCGGTGGTGGTCACAAGCAACACTATCGCCTGATCGACTTCAAGCGTCAGAAGGATGGCATTCCAGCGAAAGTGGAACGTATCGAATACGATCCGAACCGCACCGCGAATATCGCCCTGCTGTGCTACGCCGACGGCGAGCGTCACTACATCATCGCCACCAAGGGCATGAGCGTGGGCGACACCGTCATGAACGGCTCGGAAGCGCCGATCAAGTCGGGCAACTGCCTGCCGATCCGCAACATCCCGGTCGGCACCGTCATGCACTGCGTCGAAATGCTGCCAGGTAAGGGTGCCCAGATGGCCCGTACCGCCGGCGCCGGCGTCGTCCTGATGGCCCGCGAAGGCACCTACGCCCAGGTCCGCCTGCGCTCGGGTGAAGTCCGTCGCGTGCACATCGAGTGCCGTGCCACCGTGGGTGAAGTCGGCAACGCCGAGCACAGCCTGCGTAAGATTGGTAAAGCCGGTGCGATGCGCTGGCGCGGTGTTCGTCCTACCGTTCGCGGTGTGGTCATGAACCCGGTCGATCACCCGCACGGTGGTGGTGAAGGTAAAACCGCAGCTGGTCGTCATCCAGTGTCGCCTTGGGGCCAACAGACGAAGGGTAAGAAGACCCGCAGCAACAAGCGCACTTCTTCCATGATCGTCTCGCGCCGCGGCAAGAAATAAGGGGTAGCACATGACTCGTTCATTGAAAAAAGGGCCGTTCTGTGACGCCCACCTGGTGAAAAAAGTCGAAGCGGCGCAAGCGGCCAAAGACAAAAAGCCAATCAAAACCTGGTCCCGTCGTTCGACCATCATGCCTGACTTCATCGGCCTGACGATCGCCGTCCACAATGGCAAGCTGCACGTGCCGGTGTACGTCTCCGAGAACATGGTTGGTCACAAGCTCGGTGAATTCGCGCTGACCCGCACGTTCAAGGGCCATGCCGCTGACAAGAAGGCGAAGAAATAATGGAAACCAAAGCAATCCTCAAGGGTGTGCGCTTGTCGGATCAGAAAGGTCGCCTCGTGGCCGACCAGATCCGCGGCAAGAAAGTTGACGCAGCACTCAACATTCTGCAATTCAGCCCGAAAAAGGGCGCGACCATCATCAAGAAAGTGCTCGAGTCGGCTATCGCCAACGCCGAGCACAACGATGGCGCCGACATCGACGAATTGTTCGTGAAAACGATCTACGTCGAAAAGGGTCCGATCCTCAAGCGCTTCACCGCACGCGCTAAGGGCCGGGGTGATCGCATTTCGAAGCAATCGTGTCACATTTACGTGACCGTCGGCAACTAAGGAGCTATAGCATGGGTCAAAAAATCCACCCAACCGGCTTCCGCCTGTCGGTTACCCGTAACTGGGCCTCGCGTTGGTATGCTGGCAACAGCAACTTCGCTTCGATGCTGAACGAAGACTTGAAGGCGCGCGCCTACCTGAAGACCAAGCTGAAGAACGCTTCGGTCGGCCGCATCGTCATCGAGCGTCCAGCCAAGAACGCGCGCTTCACGATCTACAGCTCGCGTCCGGGCGTGGTCATTGGTAAAAAAGGCGAAGACATCGAAGTACTGAAGTCGGCGCTGACCAAGATCATGGGCGTGCCTGTCCACGTGAACATCGAAGAAATCCGCAAGCCGGAAATCGACTCGCAGCTGATCGCCGATTCGATCGCCCAGCAGCTGGAAAAGCGCATCATGTTCCGCCGCGCGATGAAGCGCGCTATGCAAAACGCCATGCGTCTGGGTGCCCTGGGTATCAAGATCATGTCGTCGGGTCGTCTGAACGGTATCGAAATCGCTCGTAAAGAGTGGTACCGCGAAGGTCGTGTGCCACTGCACACCCTGCGCGCCGACATCGACTACGGCACCAGCGAAGCTTCGACCACCTACGGCATCATCGGTGTCAAGGTCTGGGTCTACAAGGGTGACCGCGCGCCGAACGGCGACGCACCAGTCATCGATACCCCGCCGGACGAGAAGAAGCCACGTGGCCCACGTCGTGACGACGGCAAACCAGCTGGCCGTCCGCGTCCAGCCGGCGCCGGCGCCGGTGCTAAACCAGCCGCTCCAGGCGCAGCCCGCGTTCGTAGCGCCGCTGCCGCCAAGCCGGCCGAGAAAGCAGGAGAATAATCATGCTGCAACCAGCACGCAGGAAGTATCGTAAAGAGCAGAAAGGCCGCAACACCGGCATTTCGCATGGCACCGGCACTTCGGTGTCGTTCGGTGAGTTCGGTCTGAAAGCCGTCGCCCGTGGTCGTATCACGGCACGCCAGATCGAAGCCGCACGTCGCGCCATGACCCGCCACATCAAACGTGGTGGTCGTATCTGGATCCGCATCTTCCCGGACAAACCGATTTCGAACAAGCCAGCCGAAGTTCGTATGGGTAACGGTAAGGGTAATCCAGAGTACTACGTCGCTGAAATCCGTCCGGGCAAAGTCCTGTACGAAATGGACGGCGTCGACGAAACCTTGGCGCGCGAAGCATTCCGCCTGGCCGCTGCCAAACTGCCGCTGGCGACGACCTTCGTGGTCCGCCAAGTCGGCCAATAACAGGAGTGAAATATGAAAGCATCTGAACTCCGCGGCAAAGACCAGGTAGCTCTGCAAAAAGAGCTGACTGACCTGTTGAAGGCCCAGTTCGGCCTGCGCATGCAAATCGCGACGCAGCAGCTGAGCAACACTTCGCAGCTCAAGAAGGTACGTCGCGATATCGCACGTGTAAAAACGGTAATGAACACGAAGGAAGCCAAATGACCGAACCAGTAAAGTCGCTCAAGCGCACCCTGATCGGTAAAGTGGTGTCCGACAAGATGGACAAGACCGTTACCGTTCTGATCGAACGTCACGTCAAGCATCCTTTGTACGGCAAGATCATCGTGCGCTCGAACAAGTATCACGCGCACGACGAGACCAACCAGGTGAAAGCCGGTGACACGGTGGAAATCGTGGAAGGTCGTCCGATCTCCAAAACGAAGGCATGGACCGTGACGCGCGTGGTGCAAGCCGCGCAAATCGTTTAATTGAAGCCGTCGCCTCCGGTCCACACGGGCCGGGGGCGGTTTTCAATTAGTTCTTGCAAGCCCGCGAGTTGTGTTATATACTTGCGGGCTTCGTTCATGTAACGCCGCAAAGTGTCTGGCCACAGACGCAGAACCGTGCGGTCGGTCGCAGTACGAAGGTCAAGCACCCAAACATCACGCCCTGCATGGGCGCGCTGGCGGGACCAAGACTGACCGCAGGTCCGCATTGTGTGGATTCTTCGGCTTAAGTTGGGAAAGAGAATACTATGATTCAAACTGAAAGCCGGCTCGAAGTGGCCGACAATACCGGTGCCAAAGAAGTTATGTGCATCAAGGTATTGGGCGGTTCCAAGCGCCGTTATGCTGGCATTGGCGATGTGATCAAAGTGACTGTCAAAGTCGCCGCGCCACGTGGCCGTGTCAAAAAAGGTGAAATTTATAACGCCGTGGTTGTGCGCACCGCTAAAGGTGTTCGCCGCCAAGACGGTTCCCTGGTGAAGTTCGACGGCAACGCCGCCGTTCTGTTGAACGCCAAGCTGGAACCGATCGGTACCCGTATTTTTGGACCAGTGACGCGCGAACTGCGCACTGAAAAGTTCATGAAGATCGTGTCCCTGGCACCGGAAGTCCTGTAAGGAGTCGTAATGGATAAGATTCGTAAAAACGACGAAGTCATCGTTCTGACCGGGAAAGACAAGGGCAAACGTGGCGTCGTTTCGCGTCGTGTAGATGCGGAGCATGTCGTGGTTGAAGGCGTCAACGTCGCGAAAAAAGCGACCAAGCCTAACCCAATGACTGGCGTACAAGGTGGTATCGTCGACAAGACTATGCCGATTCACGTGTCCAACGTCGCGTTGTTCAACGCGGCTAGTGGCAAGGCAGACCGTGTCGGTTTCAAAGAAGTGGATGGCAAAAAAGTCCGCATCTTCAAATCGTCCGGCGAAGTAGTGAAGGCTTAAGAAATCATGGCACGTCTCCAAGAATTCTATAAAGAAAAAGTCGTCGCCGACCTGACCGCGAAATTCGGTTACAAGTCGGTGATGGAAGTTCCACGCCTGACCAAGATCACCCTGAACATGGGTGTCGGTGAGGCCATCGCGGACAAGAAAGTCCTCGAACACGCCGTCGGCGACCTGACCAAGATCGCTGGCCAAAAGCCAGTGACGACCAAGTCGCGCAAAGCTATCGCGGGTTTCAAGATCCGTGAAGGCTACCCGATCGGTACCATGGTCACCCTGCGTGGCGCTCGCATGTACGAGTTCCTCGATCGCTTCATCACCGTGGCCCTGCCGCGCGTGCGCGATTTCCGTGGTGTCAATGGTCGTTCGTTCGACGGCCGCGGCAACTATAACATCGGCGTCAAAGAGCAGATCATCTTCCCTGAGATCGAGTACGACAAGATCGATGCGCTGCGTGGTATGAACATTTCGATCACCACCACCGCCAAGACCGACGACGAAGCCAAAGCTTTGCTCGCCGCCTTTAAATTCCCGTTCAGGAACTAAGAAGATCATGGCAAAACTCGCACTGATTAACCGTGAGCAAAAGCGTGTGGACCTGGCGAACAAATTCGCCGCCAAGCGCGCTTCGCTGAAGGCCATCATTGATGACCAGTCGAAGTCGGAAGAAGAACGTTACGAAGCGCGCCTGAAGCTGCAAGCGCTGCCACGTAACTCGGCTCCGACCCGCCAGCGCAACCGCTGCGCCGTCACCGGTCGTCCTCGCGGCACTTTCCGTAAATTCGGTCTGGGCCGTATCAAGCTCCGTGAATTCGCCATGCGTGGTGAGATTCCGGGTATGACTAAAGCAAGCTGGTAATAGGAGAATATGCAATGAGTATGAGCGATCCTATCGCCGATATGCTGACCCGCATTCGTAACGCCCAGGGCGTGCAAAAAACGACCGTGGCCATGCCATCGTCGAAAGTCAAAATTGCGATTGCCAACGTCCTCAAGGACGAGGGTTACATTGAAGATTTCGCCGTAGCCGAAGCTGGTGGCAAAGCGGAACTGAAAATCGGTTTGAAGTATTATGTTGGCCGTCCCGTCATCGAGCGCCTTGAGCGCGTGTCCCGTCCGGGCCTGCGCGTCTACAAGGGCAAAGACGAGATCCCTACTGTGATGAATGGCTTGGGTGTGGCGATCGTGTCGACTCCGCAAGGCGTCATGACTGACCGCAAAGCACGCGCTACCGGTGTCGGCGGCGAAGTTATTTGCTACGTCGCATAAGGAGTTAGACATGTCTCGTGTAGCTAAAATGCCAATCGCTGTGCCAGCTGGCGCTGATGTCGCCATCTCCGCGCAAGCGATCACTGTCAAGGGCCCGCTGGGCGTCTTGACCCAGGTCCTCAACGGCCAGGTCAAAGTGGAAAACAAAGAAGGAACCCTCAATTTCGTCCCGGCCGATGACAGCCGCGAAGCCAATGCCATGTCCGGCACGCTGCGCGCCCTGGTCAACAACATGGTCACCGGCGTCACCAAGGGTTTCGAGAAAAAGCTGAACCTGGTCGGTGTGGGTTACAAGGCGCAAGCGCAGGGCGACAAGCTGAATCTGTCGCTGGGCTTCTCGCACCCTGTCGTGCACTCGATGCCAGCCGGCGTCACCTGCGCCACCGCGACGCCGACGGAGATCATCATCAAAGGGATCGACCGTCAGCAAGTGGGCCAAGTGGCTGCTGAAGTTCGCGCTTACCGCTCCCCAGAGCCTTATAAAGGCAAGGGTGTTCGCTATGCGGACGAAGTGGTTAAGATCAAAGAAACCAAGAAGAAGTAACTAGGGGCTGACGATGGACAAGAAAGAATCACGTCTGCGCCGCGGACGCCAAACCCGGATCAAGATCGCGCAACAGAAAGTGAACCGCCTGTCGGTACACCGCACTAACCTGCATATCTACGCGAACCTGATCTCGCCGGATGCCAAAGTACTGGTATCGGCCTCCACGGCAGAAGTCGAAGTGCGCAACGAACTGGCTGGCAAATCGGGCAAGGGTGGCAACGCCGCCGCTGCCGCGATCGTCGGCAAGCGCGTCGCAGAGAAAGCACTGAAAGCAGGGATTACCGAAGTCGCGTTCGACCGCTCCGGTTTCCGTTACCACGGCCGTGTGAAGGCGCTGGCAGAAGCCGCGCGCGAAGCCGGTCTGAAGTTCTAAGGAACGATCATGGCAAAAATGCAAGCAAAAATGGCAAGCGACAAGCCGGATGACGGCATGCGCGAAAAAATGATCGCGATCAACCGCGTGACCAAAGTGGTCAAGGGTGGTCGTATCATGGGTTTCGCCGCGCTGACCGTGGTTGGTGACGGCGATGGCCGCATCGGCATGGGCAAGGGCAAGTCGAAAGAGGTACCGGTCGGTGTGCAGAAGGCAATGGAAGAAGCCCGCCGCAACCTGATCAAGGTCAACCTGAAAAACGGCACCCTGCAGCACACCGTCACCGGCCGTCACGGCGCATCGAAAGTGATGATGTCGCCTGCGAAACCGGGTACCGGCGTCATCGCCGGCGGCGCAATGCGCGCGATCTTCGAAGTAATGGGCGTGACCGATGTCGTGGCGAAATCCACCGGCTCGAGCAACCCTTACAACCTGGTCCGTGCAACGCTGGATGGTCTGGCAAAAATGAGTACTCCTGCTGAAATTGCTGCGAAACGCGGCAAGTCGGTAGAAGAAATCCTGGGCTAAGGTGAACGTTATGACAACCAAAACCGTCAAAGTACAATTGGTCAAGGGCTTGATCGGCACGCGTGAAGACCACCGTGCCACCGTCCGCGGTCTGGGCCTGCGTCGTGTCAACTCGGTCTCCGAGCTGCAAGACACCCCATCCGTGCGCGGCATGATCAACAAAGTATCGTACCTCGTTAAAGTAGTTGCGTAAGCCCTCGGGCTTACACACGGAGAAATCATGGAATTGAATACCATTCAACCAGCCGATGGCGCCAAGCACTACAAGCGTCGCGTCGGCCGCGGTATCGGCTCCGGTCTGGGTAAAACCTCGGGCCGTGGTCACAAGGGTCAAAAATCGCGTTCGGGCGGCTTCCACAAAGTCGGTTTCGAAGGCGGTCAGATGCCTCTGCAACGCCGTCTGCCTAAGCGCGGTTTCAAGTCGCTCAACGCCACCTTCAAAGCTGAAGTGCGCCTGTCCGACCTGAACAACCTGCCGGTCGGCGACGTCGACATCCTGGTGCTCAAGCAAGCCGGCGTGCTGGCCGTGCTGGCCCGCGACGTGCGCGTCATTCTGTCCGGCGAGATCACCAAGGCGGTGAACCTCAAAGGCCTGAAAGTGACCGCTGGCGCGAAAGCGGCCATCGAAGCAGCCGGCGGCTCGGTAGCCTGAGTTGACCGCTAACAGCTTGATCGGAGCGAAAATTGGCGACTAATCCACAATTGGCTAAAAGTGCGGCAGCCGGGTTCCCTTGGAACCGGCTCTGGTTCTTGCTTGGTGCATTGGTGGTTTATCGTATCGGCGCTCACATCCCGGTTCCCGGGATCGATCCGGTACAATTGGCCGCGCTGTTCAAGTCGCAAGAGGGCGGCATCCTGGGCATGTTGAACATGTTCAGCGGTGGCGCTCTGGCGCGCTTCACAGTCTTTGCGCTGGGTATCACGCCTTACATCTCGGCCTCGATCATCATGCAGCTGGTGTCGATCGTGTCGCCGCAGATGGAAGCGCTGAAGAAGGAAGGCGAATCGGGCCGTCGCAAGATCACCCAGTACACCCGGTATTTCACGGTCGTGCTGGCGCTGTTCCAGGCGCTGTCGATCGCCGTGGCGCTGGAATCGCAGCCGGGCCTGGTGCTGGATCCGGGCTATGCGTTCCGCTTCGTGACGGTCGTCACCTTGTTGACCGGCACCATGTTCGTCATGTGGCTCGGCGAGCAGATCACCGAGCGCGGCCTGGGCAACGGCATCTCGATCATCATCTTCGCGGGTATCGCGGCAGGTCTGCCGAGCGCGCTGGGCGGTTTGGGTGCCTCGGTGAGCAATGGTTCGATCGGCGCGTTCTCGGCGATCATCATCATGATTCTGGTGGTGGCGGTGACGTTCTTCGTGGTGTTTGTCGAACGTGGCCAGCGCAAGATTCTGGTGAACTACGCCAAACGCCAGGTGGGTAACAAGATCTACGGTGGACAAACGTCGCACCTGCCATTGAAGTTGAACATGGCCGGCGTGATCCCACCGATTTTCGCTTCGTCGATTATCTTGTTCCCGGCAACGATCGTGGGCTGGTTCACGCAGGGCGCCGACACGGCCAACCCTGTCGTCCGGTTCCTGAAAGATTTGGCAGCATCGATGGGGCCAGGCGAGCCCATCCACGCACTGTTGTATGCCATTGCGATCGTGTTTTTCTGTTTCTTCTATACGGCGCTGGTCTTCAACAGCAAGGAAACAGCGGATAACTTGAAGAAGAGCGGGGCCTTTGTGCCAGGGATCCGTCCCGGTGAGCAGACTGCCCGTTACATCGACAAGATCCTGACACGTTTGACACTGGCTGGCGCCATCTACATCACTTTGGTGTGTTTGTTGCCGGAATTCATGCAAGCCGAGTGGAAGGTACCGTTCTATTTTGGTGGTACTTCTCTGTTGATTATTGTGGTTGTGACCATGGATTTCATGGCCCAGGTACAAAACTACGTGATGTCGCAGCAATATGAATCGCTGCTGCGCAAAGCAAATTTCAAAGGCGGAATTCCGACGCGATAAGCGCGGTAAACATACCGAATGGCAAAAGACGACGTCATACAGATGCAGGGCGAGATTCTTGAGAATCTCCCCAATGCAACATTTCGAGTAAAGCTGGAAAACGGACACGTGGTGCTCGGGCATATTTCGGGTAAAATGCGGATGAACTATATCCGCATTCTTCCTGGCGACAAGGTGACGGTCGAACTGACACCTTACGATCTGAGCCGAGCACGCATCGTGTTCCGGACCAAGTAACTAACCAAAGAGAGAGCAAAATGAAAGTTAACGCCTCAGTCAAGCGGATCTGCCGCAACTGCAAGATCATCAAGCGCAAGGGCGTCGTTCGCGTAATCTGCGTCGAACCGCGTCACAAGCAGCGTCAAGGTTAATAACCGTTATTTATCGAGGAATAACGAATGGCACGTATTGCAGGGGTTAATATCCCAAATCATCAGCACACCGTTATCGGCCTGACGGCCATCTACGGTGTAGGCCGCCCACGCGCAAAGTTCATCTGCGCCGCGACGGGTATTGCGACCGATAAAAAGGTCAAGGATCTGGACGACAGCGAACTGGAAAAGCTGCGCGATGAAGTAGCTAAATTCATCGTCGAGGGCGATCTGCGCCGCGAATTGTCCATGAACATCAAGCGTTTGATGGATCTGGGTTGCTACCGCGGTATGCGTCACCGTAAGGGCCTGCCGGTCCGCGGTCAGCGCACCCGCACCAATGCACGTACCCGCAAGGGCCCGCGCAAAGCCGCTCAATCGCTCAAGAAATAATCTAGGGAAATCACATGGCTAAGCAACAAAGCAGCGCAGCAGCAGCGCGCGTCCGCAAGAAGGTCAAGAAGAACGTCGCCGAAGGTATCGCGCACGTTCACGCTTCCTTCAACAACACCATCATCACCATCACCGACCGCCAGGGCAACGCTCTGTCGTGGGCGACCTCCGGTGGTGCTGGCTTCAAGGGTTCGCGTAAATCGACCCCGTTCGCAGCGCAGGTTGCGGCTGAAGCGGCTGGTAAAGTCGCTGTTGAATGCGGCGTGAAGAACCTGGAAGTGCGTATCAAGGGCCCAGGTCCTGGTCGCGAATCCGCGGTGCGCGCATTGAACAACCTGGGCATCAAGATCACCGAGATCCAGGACGTTACCCCAGTGCCACACAACGGCTGCCGTCCTCCAAAACGTCGTCGTATCTAATAGCGCGGTCGGCGGCGAAGTTCGCTTCGCCTCCTTCCCGCTGTCAGAAATCGCTGGAGCAGAAAGCCGGAAACGGTTATACTGCCCGGCTGTTGTCGCCTGTCGAACACATTCGGCGGGTTATTCGTATTTAAGCCACCGTCTGGCCCACCCTGAGGATCAGACTAGCGCCTAACCATATTTCGATGTGGCTGGGGCGTTATTATTTATAAAAAGGAAGCATCGTGGCACGTTATATCGGACCTAAAGCAAAACTCTCCCGCCGTGAAGGTACTGACCTGTTCCTGAAGAGCGCACGCCGCTCGCTCGACAGCAAGTGCAAACTGGACGTCAAACCAGGCCAGCACGGCGTCAAGTCGGGTGCCCGCACCTCGGACTACGGCAACCAACTGCGCGAAAAGCAAAAAGTCAAGCGTATGTACGGCGTTCTGGAACGTCAGTTCCGTCGCTACTTCGCCGAAGCGGACCGTCGCAAGGGTAACACCGGCGAAACCCTGCTGAAGCTGCTGGAAACCCGCCTGGACAACGTTGCATACCGCATGGGCTTCGGCTCGACCCGCGCCGAAGCGCGTCAGCTGGTATCGCACAAAGCGTTCACCGTGAACGGCCAAGTGGTCAACATCGCTTCGTACGCAGTGAAAATCGGCGATGTCGTCGCCGTGCGCGAAAAGTCGAAGAAGCAAGTGCGTATCGTTGAAGCGCTGTCGCTGGCTGAACAAGTCGGCATGCCAAGCTGGGTGTCGGTCGATGCCAAGAAAATGGAAGGCACCTTCAAGTCCCTGCCAGAGCGCAACGAGATCGCCAACGACGTCAACGAATCGCTGATCGTCGAGCTGTACTCGCGTTAATCGTAGTTCGTAGCACAAATCCCGCCCACTCGATTGCGAGTGGGCGTTTTCACTAATGCCATCAGCCTTATCGGCCTAACGCGCCGAGGGTATTGAAAAGGACATTTACATGCAAAACAGTCTGTTGAAGCCACGTATTATCGATGTAGAGGCGCTCGGCGCCGGCCACGCTAAAGTAGTGATGGAGCCGTTCGAACGCGGCTATGGCCATACATTGGGTAACGCGTTGCGCCGCGTGCTGCTGTCGTCGATGGTCGGCTACGCGCCAACCGAAGTGACGATCGCAGGCGTTGTACACGAATACTCGTCGCTCGACGGCGTGCAGGAAGACGTCGTCGATCTGCTGCTGAACCTCAAGGGCGTGGTCTTCAAGGTCCACAACCGTGACTCCGTCACCCTGACCCTGAAGAAGGAAGGCGAAGGCGCCATCCTGGCCTCGGACATCGATCTGCCACACGACGTGGAACTGATCAATCCGGACCACGTGATCGCCCACCTGACCGCCGGCGGCAAACTGGACATGCAGATCAAGGTTGAAAAAGGCCGCGGCTATGTGCCGGGCAACGTCCGCCGCTTGTCCGAAGACACCAACAAAACCATCGGCCGCATCATTCTGGATGCGTCGTTCTCGCCGGTGCGCCGCGTTTCCTACTTCGTCGAGTCCGCTCGCGTGGAACAGCGTACCGACCTGGACAAGCTGATCATCAACATCGAAACCAACGGCGTCATCTCGCCGGAAGAAGCGATCCGTCAATCGGCGCGCGTCCTGGTGGACCAGTTGAACGTGTTCGCCGCCCTGGAAGGCACCGAAGCCGCCGCCGAAGCGCCATCGCGCGCGCCGCTGGTCGACCCGATCCTGCTGCGTCCAGTGGACGATCTGGAACTGACCGTGCGTTCGGCCAACTGCCTGAAAGCGGAAAACATCTACTACATCGGCGACCTGATCCAGCGTTCGGAAAACGAACTGCTCAAGACGCCGAACCTGGGCCGCAAGTCCCTGAACGAAATCAAGGAAGTTCTGGCTTCCCGTGGCCTGACCCTGGGCATGAAGCTGGAAAACTGGCCGCCTGCAGGGCTGGAGAAGTAACAAATTGGGCGACAGTGCTGGACATTGCGCAGCGATGTTCTGCCCTGTTGCCAACTGATTAGCATTTTGCACCACCCGCCCGCTACATGTTGTAGCGGGCGTATATCCCTAGAACCGGTCCGCGCCCACCGTCACACGTGAGCGATCGAAGAACTCGGATTTAAACACCTGAAAGGAAGTACCATGCGTCACCGTCACGGCCTCCGTAAACTGAATCGTACCTCGTCCCACCGTCTGGCAATGCTGCGCAACATGACCGTTTCCCTGCTGCGTCATGAAGCCATCAAAACCACGCTGCCAAAAGCGAAAGAACTGCGTCGCGTGATCGAGCCGATCCTGACCCTGGGCAAGACCGACACCCTGGCAAACAAGCGTCTGGCGTTCTCCCGTCTGCGCGATCGTGAAATGGTTCTGAAGCTGTTCGCAGAACTGGGCCCACGCTACGCAAACCGCAACGGCGGCTACCTGCGCATCCTGAAAATGGGTTTCCGTGTTGGCGACAACGCTCCAATGGCTTACGTTGAGCTGATGGACCGTCCAGAAGTCACCGACATCGACGCCGCTCCAACCGCTGAAGAGTAATCTTCGCTGTAGGGTAGTATCTAAGAAAAAAGCCAGGCGATGCCTGGCTTTTTTTATGGACGTGGTTTGCGGGCCGCCAACCCGCACCCCCAACCGGGGTCGTACCCATGGGGTACGACCCCTAAGCGGCGACCCGCGCGTATCGCCAAACGCAGGCCGGGTTGGTTGCGCGCGTTACCTCAGCCGCTTGTCACCCGCCTTGAACTCCGACCCGGCGTTCCACGTCGGCGTCACCCCCTGCGCGATATCCAATCCCACCTGGAACAGCAGCTGGATGTCCTGCACGCCGCCGCTGAAATCCCAATCGTCGCGCACATCGTCGGTCACCTGGTGGTAATCCTTGGTGAAGTAGTGATCCACCTTCTCGCGCGCATAGTTCTCCGGCTTGTCCAGATAGCGGCTGCGCGCCTTGGTGTACAGCACCGGCACGCCGGCACGGGCGAACTCCAGCTGGTCGGCGCGATAGAAGCTGCCCAGCTCGGGACGCGAATCGCCGTCCATCACCCGGCCCTGGGTCTTGGCGTACTTGGCCAGCAGCGCGTCGATGCTCGAATGCCCGGACGTCACGTTCTCGATCTGCGCCGTCTTGCCCCAGGCGTTGATGCCGTCGATGTTGATATTGGCCACCGTCTTCTTGAGCGGATACAGCGGATGGCTGGCGTAGTACTTCGCCCCCAGCAGGCCGCGTTCCTCGGCCGTGGTCGCCAGGAACAGGATCGAGCGCTTCGGCGCCTGACCCGGCGGCAGCGCCTTGTAGGCCCTGGCGATCTCCATCAGCGCGGCCACGCCGGAGGCGTTGTCGAGCGCGCCGTGATAGATCTGCTTGGTCCGGTCGCCCGGCAGGCGCTCGTCGATGCCCAGATGGTCCCAGTGGGCGCTGTAGATGACGAATTCATCCTTCAGCTTGGGATCGCTGCCCGGGATCATCGCCACCACGTTGTTCGAGTTGACGGTGCGCGCCGTGTTGTCGATCTTGAAGCTGGCCGTGCCTTTCAGGCTGACGGGACGGAAGTCCTTGGTCAGCGCCTGCTTCTTGAGCTTGTCGAAATCGTAACCGGCGGCCGCCATCATCGCCTTGGCCTTGTCCAGCTGAATCCAGCCCGGCACCGCCGGCGCGTCCGGATCGGGGCCGTCGCGCAGCAGGCTGAAGTTCTCGCTGTTGCCGCCGCTGCGCACCACGTCCCACGGATAGGCGGCCGGCTTGGTTTCATGGATGATGATCGCCGCCGCCGCGCCCAGCTTGGCGGCGATCTCGTACTTGTAGGTCCAGCGGCCGTAATAGGTCATGGCCTTGCCCTTGAACATGGCCGGGTCGAGCTCGGCCGGATTCTTCGGATCGGGGACGGCCGGATCGTTGATCAGCATCAAAATGGTTTTGCCGCGCACGTCGACGCCCTTGTAATCGTCCCAGCCGTACTCGGGCGCCTGCACGCCGTAGCCGACGAACACGATCTCGGACTTGTCCACGCCGACCTTGACCGGCTGGCTGGTCGAATGCGCGACATAATCTTCCGGAAAATTGAGCGCCACCGTCTTGCCGCCGATCGTGTAGCTGAACGACGGCGTCGGCGTCATGCCGCGCATCGGCACCGGCTGCACCCAGCTGCCGTTCGGATTGCCCGGTCTCAGGCCCAGCTTCTTGAATTCCTGCTCCAGATACGCCACCGTCTTCGCTTCGCCCACCGAGCCCGGGGCGCGGCCCTCGAATTCGTCCGAGGCCAGGGTCTTGATATGGTCCAGCAAATCCTCGGCGGACACGGCGGCCAGCGCCTCGGCCGGCGCCTGCGCCAGCGTCGGGACGGCGGCCAGTGCCAAAGCGGAAAACAGCAAGGGGCGTAGCGTAGACATCGGGGTGCACTCCAGGTGGGCAAAAGCCGAGTTTCGCACAAAACGGGGAGACCGGTGAAACCACGGGCCGGAACCCGTGCCCCCCGGCCCGGGCGCGGGCGGGAAAGCACGGCTCGGTGTACTATCCCACTTGCTCCAACGACCACTCCCGCTGATAGAAGGTTTTCATGTCCCGTTTCGCCCGTCTTTTCGCCACGCTGTTGTCCCTGATCGCCGTGCTGTTGACCGCTCCCGCCCGCGCCCAGGACTTCCTCGATCCCGCACTGGCGTTCAAGTTCTCCGCGCGCATGGTCGATGGCCACACGATCGCGGTCAGCTTCCAGATCGCCGACGGTTACTACATGTACCGCGAGCCGTTCAAGTTCAGCGCCGTCGGCGCCAAGCTCGGCACGCCCTTGATCCCGGCCGGCAAGGTCCACTACGACGCCACCTTCGAGAAGGACGTCGAGACCTACCGCCAGAACGTCACCATCACGATACCGGTCGACGTCGACGGCCCGTTCACCTTGCTGGTCAGCGGCCAGGGCTGCTCCGAAAAGGGCCTGTGCTACTCGCCGCAGGATTACAAGGCGCAGCTGACCGGCAGCGGCTCGGTGCCGTTGCCGGCGGCGCCGGGCGCCAAGGGCGCCGCGGCGCCCGCCACGAAACCGGCGGCGGCGCCGGCGACCGCAACGGCCCAGGCCATCGGTGAAGGCAAGCCGGCCGCGGTCAGCCCCGGCGTCAACATCTACACCATCCCCAAGCCGACCGCCGAGGACATCGTGCCGCCGGCCGCGCCGGCCCCCGCCGTGGCGGCCGCGCCGGTCGGCGAATCGGGCCGGCTGGAAGCCGCGCTCAAGACCGGCAGCCTGCTGGTCATCCTGCCGCTGTTCGCCTTGCTCGGCCTGGGCCTGTCGTTCACACCCTGCGTGCTGCCGATGGTGCCCATCCTGTCGTCGATCATCGTCGGCGAGGGCGACCGCAGCAACCGCGGCCGCGGCCTGCTGCTCTCCGTCACCTATGCGCTGGGCATGGCCATCGTCTACACCGCGCTGGGCGTGGCCGCCGGCCTGGCGGGCGAGGGCTTGTCCGCCGCGTTGCAAAACCCGTGGGTGCTGGGCACCTTCGCCGTGCTGATGGCGATCCTGTCGCTGTCGATGTTCGGCTACTACGACCTGCAGGTTCCGGCCGCGTTGCAATCGAAATTGAGCGGCGTCTCGAATCGCCAATCGTCGGGCAAGCTGGCCGGCGTGTTCATCATGGGCGCGATCTCGGCCTTGATCGTCGGACCGTGCGTGGCCGCGCCGCTGGCCGCCGCGCTGGTCTACATCAGCCAGACGCGCGACGTCGTCATCGGCGGCGCCGCGCTGTTCGCCATGGCGGTCGGCATGAGCGTGCCGCTGATCCTGGTCGGCGTCTCGGCCGGCGCGCTGCTGCCCAAGGCCGGCAAATGGATGGACTCGGTCAAGCGCTTCTTCGGCGTGCTGATGCTGGCGATGGCGTGGTGGCTGGTATCGCCGGTGCTGCCGGCCGCGGTGCAGATGATGGGCTGGGCCGCGCTGCTGGTCGGCTACGGCATGTACCTGCTGCTCAACTCAGCAGCGTGGGTCGGCAAGACGGTGGGCGTGGTGGTCGCCGTGCTGGGATTGACGCAGCTGGTCGGGGTGGTCAGCGGCGGCCGCGATCCGCTGGCGCCGCTGGCGCACTTGACCGGCAACCAGCATACGCCGCTGGCCTTCCAGCGCATCAAGACCGTGGCGCAGCTGGACGCGGTGCTGGCACAAACCGGCGGCAAGACCGCCATGCTGGATTTCTATGCGGATTGGTGTGTGTCGTGCAAGGAGATGGAGAAGCTGACCTTCGTCGACGCCAAGGTGCGCGACAAGCTGGCCAACACCGTGCTGCTGCAGGTCGATGTGACGGCCAACGACGCCGACGACAAGGCCATGCTGAAGCGGTTTGGTTTGTTCGGGCCGCCGGGGATCATCCTGTTCGACGGCAAAGGGCGGGAGATACCGGGCTCGCGCGTGATCGGGTATCAGAACGCCAGCCAGTTCCACGGTTCGTTGTCGCGCGCGTTTCCGTAAAGTCGCGCGGTGCGTGGTTCGCCGTGGTTCCACGTAGGGCGGATTAGCGCAGCGTAATCCGCCATGCATGAGCCGCCGACGGCATATACATGGCGGATTACGGCGTTCCGCCTCTAAGGCCTACCGGCCAGGTAGGCCGCCTCTTCGATGGGCCCCGGGGCGGATTGGCGGGCCTCGCCCGCCTAATCCGCCCTACGTGTCTCCAGATTAGCCGTGATGACGCCAGCCGCCGCGCTGGCCGTGGCCGCCATGCTTGCCGCCCATCGCGCGATCATCGAACACCTTCTTCTGCTCCGGCGTCAGCTGGCCGTAGAACGCCGTCAGCGCGGTCAGGTGGGCCTCCATTTTCGCTTCGCGCTGCTTGGTCATTTCGATCATCTTGCTCAGACGCTCAGGCGCCGTCAGCTTGGCGAACTCGCCGCGCTGCGGACGCGGTCCGTCCGGCATCGCCGGCTTGATCGCCGCCTGATAGCTGGCCCAGGCCGATTCCTGCTGCGTGGTCAGCTTCAGCTGGTCATGCAGCCTGGCCTGCCGCTTGGCGTACATCTCCGACATCTTGGCGCGGCGCTGCTCCATGTTGGCGGCCTTGTCCGGGCCGGCGGCCGGCGCCGTGTCCTGGGCGTGCGCGGCGGCCATGCCCAGCACCGTAAAACCGATCAGTATGCTTTTGCGAAGGATGTTCATGGTCATTTCCTTTATCGATGAGTAGTTCAGTGATTCATTCGGTATCGCGGCGTTTTGTTGTCGCGCTTGAACCCATCTTCGCAGCCGAAGATTGCCATGACGTTTCCCGTGTCATAGTGTTTGTATCCAGATGTTTCGTGTTGCCGCCGCGTCGTCACAAGTTGTCGGTCATATACAAGACGATACAATTGGTGATTGGTCAGGCGCGTCCGAACTAAGGATAATTAAGGCATGGAACCCACATCTACTATTCTGATCGTCGACGACGATCGCGACATTCGTACCCTGCTGGCCGACTACCTTGAATCGAACAGCTACCGCGCGCTGTGCGCCGCCGACGGCCTGGCCATGTGGAAAATGCTCGACGAAGCCAAACCCGACCTGGTCGTGCTCGACCTCAACCTGCCCGGCGACGACGGCCTGACGCTGTGCCGCAAGCTGCGCGCGCAGTCGACCCTGCCAGTCATCATGCTGACCGCGCGCGGCGAGCCGCTCGACCGCATCCTCGGCCTCGAGATGGGCGCCGACGACTACCTGCCCAAGCCTTTCGAGCCGCGCGAGCTGCTGGCCCGCATCCGCAGCGTCCTGCGCCGCAGCAACGCCATGCCCAGCGGCAGCGGCGCCGACAAGGCGCAACAGATGCGCTTTTCCAACTGGACGCTGGACCTGACCGCGCGCCACCTGCTCAATCCGGACGGCATCGTCATCATGCTGTCGGGCGCCGAATTCCGCCTGCTCAAGGTGTTCCTCGAACACCCGAACCGCGTGCTCAACCGCGACCAACTGTTGAACCTGACGCAGGGCCGCGACGCCGACCCGTTCGACCGCTCGATCGACATCCAGATCAGCCGCCTGCGGCAAAAGCTGGGCGAGGACGCGCGCGTGCCGCAAATCATCAAGACCGTGCGCAACGGCGGCTACGTGCTGGCCGGGCAGGTCACCGTGGAGCCGCACCCTTGAAAGCCTTCCTCGGCTCGATGACCGGCCGGGTCTTCGCCGTCCTGCTGCTCGGTATCATCGCCTCGGCGGCGCTGACCCAGTGGCTGGCCGTCGGCGAGCGTACCCGCGCGTTCGAGCGCTACCGCGACTTCCACGCGATGGAGCGCGCCGAACAGTTGATCTCGACCGCCGAGGCGCTCACCGAACCGTCGCGCGCGACCTACCTGCGCATGGCGACGCGCGGCACCATCCTGCTGCAGCGTCCCGACGAACCGCTGGCCGAGACCACCGGGCCGACCGAGTTTTCCACCCGGCTGCAGCAGCGCCTCGGCCAGGGCATCCAGCTGATGCCGCTGCGCGAGCGCCCGGCCGCCTGCTACCAGCCGCGCCAGAGCTACATCTTCGCGCCGTCGCAGTGGGGCGGCGCCTGCGAGGCCATGCGCGTGCGCCTGCGCGACGGCGCACTGCTCAAGCTGTCGATCCTGCCGCCGCCCGAGAAGCCGGCCACCGAGTACAGCGAGATGCTGGCGCTGCTGCCTTTCCTGTTCAGTGTCGCGGTGCTGGCCTATCTGGTCACGCGCATGACCATGCGCCCGCTCAAGCTGCTGGCGCAGGCCGCCAAGGACCTGGGCAACGACATCAACCATCCGCCGGTGGTGCTCAGCGGCGCGGCCGAGATCCGCCAGGCCAGCGCCGCCTTCAACGCCATGCAGGCGCGCATCCGCCAGCACATCATGCAGCGCACGCAAATGCTGGCGGCCATCACCCACGATCTGCAAACGCCGCTCACGCGCCTGCGCCTGCGGCTGGAGAAGGTCGACAACGCCGACCTGCAGCAGCGCCTGATCGACGACCTGTCGGCCATGCAGCAAATGGTCAAGGAAGGCCTGGACCTGGCGCGCAGCATGGACACCACCGAAACCATGCAGGCGCTCGACCTCGATTCGCTGCTCGACAGCGTCTGCAGCGACGCCACCGACAGCGGCCAGCCGGTCGCCTTGAACGGCAAGGCCGGCATGGCGCTGATGGGGCGGCCGATGGCGATCCGCCGCTGCCTGGTCAACCTGATCGACAACGCCGTCAAATACGGCCACCACGCCAACGTCACCGTCGAGCGCCTGGCGGGCGCGGCGCGCATCCGCATCCGCGACGGCGGCCCCGGCATTCCGGACGACCAGATGGCGCGCGTGTTCGAGCCGTTCTACCGCATCGAGACGTCGCGTTCGCGCGAGTCCGGCGGCACCGGCCTGGGCCTGACCATCGCCCGCAACATCGCCGAGCAGCACGGCGCCAACGTGGTGCTGGCCAACCATGCCGACGGCGGGCTGGAGGTCACCCTGGTGGTGCCGGAATACTACGCCGCGCGCTGAGCCGCGCGGCGCTTTCAGTTCACGCAAAAACGCCACAGAGTAGCGAAGAAGCGCGAGTTTTGGTCAAAAACCATGCGACAATGCTTCGCCTTCATGCACAGCGGCAATAATCTTGGCAGTCACTTCATCAGTAAAACCCTGACTTAAAAAATGAAAAAATCTTCGTTAGCATATGTGGTGGGCGCCATCCTGATCCTTGGCGGCGGCGTCTGGTACGCGACCCACGGCGGCTCCGGCGCGGCCCAGACCGGCGCCCAGTCGAAGAACGGCAACGGCCCGCAGGGCCCGACCACGGTCAGCGTCGTCGCGCCGACGCGCCAGGATGTCGCCGTCGTGCTGCAAGCGAACGGCACCGTCACACCGGTCAGCACCGTCGAC
This sequence comes from Burkholderia sp. LMU1-1-1.1, assembly GCF_040675865.1. Taxonomy (NCBI): domain Bacteria; kingdom Pseudomonadati; phylum Pseudomonadota; class Betaproteobacteria; order Burkholderiales; family Burkholderiaceae; genus Burkholderia; species Burkholderia sp. LMU1-1-1.1. The sequence continues at coordinate 26,534 of NZ_JBEGHG010000022.1, forward strand.
CTGCATCCGCAGACGACCAGCACCATCGCCAAGGTGCATATCAAGGAAGGGCAGTTCGTCAAATCCGGCGAGCTGATGTTCTCGCTGGACGACCGCAGCCAGCGCGCCAACGTGCAAAAGGCGCAGGCCCAGGTCGCGCGCGACCGCGCCACCCTGGCCGACGCCGAGCGCCAGTACCAGCGCGCGATGGATCTGCTGGAGCAGAAATTCGTCGCCCAGGGCGCCGTCGACACCCTCAAGAGCCAGGTCGATTCGGCCCGTGCGCTGCTCGAGGCCGACATCGCCGCCGCCCGCGCGGTCGGCGTCGACGCCAGCTACACCGCCATCCGCGCGCCGATGACGGGCCGGGTTGGCGCCATCAACGTCTATCCGGGCAGCCTGGTGCAGCTGGAGACGTCGCTGACCACCGTCACCCAGCTCGATCCGATCAACGTCGCCTTCACCCTGCCGGAGTCGGCGCTCGGTTCGCTGCTGGAGGCCAAGCAGCGCGGCGAGGTGCCGGTCAAGGTCACCCTGGGCGGCTCGGACAAGGAAATCAACGGCGTCCTGAGCTTCATCGACAACACGGTCGATCCGGTGGCCGGCGTCATCCGCGTCAAGGCGCAGTTCGACAACAAGGGTTCGAGCCTGTGGCCGGGCCAGTACGTCAACACCCAGCTGGTCTCCCACGTGATAAAAGACGCGACGGTGATCCCGCAAAACGCTATCATCAGCAATACCCGCGGCACCTTCGTCTACGCGGTTGATAGTGACCAATCCGCCAAGGTGGTCAACATCAAGCGGCTGCACTCCTTTGGCGACCACGCCGCCGTGTCCGGATTGAGCGGCACCGAGAAAATCATCGTCGACGGCAAGCAGAACCTGCGGCCGGGCGGCAAGGTGCGGATCGCCGGGGCCGACAAGCCGGCCGACCCGACAGTCGATAACGCGAAACAGAAGGGCTAAGCGATGAACCTTTCCGAGTTGTGCATACGGCGCCCGGTGATGGTGGTGCTGCTGTCGCTGACCCTGGTGCTGGCGGGCGTGCTGTCGTACTTCTACATCCCGGTCGCCGCGCTGCCCAGCTATAACACGCCGGTCATCAACGTCTCGGCCGACCTGCCGGGCGCCTCGCCCGACACCATGGCGTCGTCGGTCGCGCTGCCGCTGGAAAAGCAGTTCTCCACCATCGCCGGCCTGTCGCTGATCACCTCCACCAACACGCTGGGCAACACCTCGCTGACCCTGGAGTTCGACCCCAGCGTCAACGTCAACGAGGCGGCGGTCGACGTCCAGGCGGCGCTGCTGCGCGCCCAGCGCCAGTTGCCGGTCGAGATGACCGACCTGCCGTCCTACCGCAAGGTCAACCCGGCCGACGCGCCGGTGCTGTTCATGACGATGACGTCGCCGTCGATGACCCTGGCCGAACTGAACGACTACGCCGAGAACCTGATCGCGCCCAGCCTGTCGACCCTGCCAGGTGTGGCGCAGGTCACCGTCAACGGCCAGAAACGCTTCGCGGTGCGGGTGCGCGCCAAGTCGGACCTGATGAACGCGCGCGACCTGACCCTGGACGAATTGCAGCAGGCGATCAAGTCGGCCAACGCCAACACCCCGCTGGGCATCCTCGACGGCCCCAGCCAGACCCTGACCATCCAGGGCAACGCCCAGCTGATGAAGGCGTCCGAATTCGCCGAGCTGATCGTCGCCACCCGCAACGGCGAGCCGGTGCGCCTGAAGGACGTCGCCACCGTCGAGGACAGCTTCCAGTCGGTCAAGACCGCCGGCAGCTATAACGGCGAGCGCTCGATCGTGCTGCTGGTGCAGCGCCAGCCCGACGCCAACACCGTGCAGGTGGTCGACGGCGTGCGCGCGCTGCTGCCGCGTTTCAAGAACCAGGTGCCGGAATCGATCAGCATCAACCTCGTCAACGACCGCTCGGTGTCGATCCGCGAGGCCATCCACGACGTCAACCTGACCCTGCTGCTGACGATCTTCCTGGTCGTCATGGTGATCTTCCTGTTCCTGCGCCGCGCCGCCGCCACCTTCATCCCGGCGATCACGATGCCGATCTCGCTGCTGGGCGCGCTGGCCTTGTTGTACGCCTTCGGTTATAGCCTCGACAATGTTTCATTATTGGGCATCACCCTGGCCGTCGGCCTGGTGGTCGACGACGCCATCGTCGTGCTGGAAAACATCGTGCGCCACATCGAGATGGGCAAGAAGCCCCTGCAGGCGTCGCTGGTCGGCGCCAAGGAGATGGGCTTCACCATCATCTCGATCTCGGTCTCGCTGGTGGCCGTGTTCATCCCGATCTTCTTCATGCCGGGTGTGATCGGGCTGATGTTCCATGAATTCGCCGTGGTCGTGGCGCTGTCGGTGCTGGTGTCGGCGGCGGTGTCGCTGATGCTGGTGCCGATGCTGGCCAGCCGCCTGCTGCCGGCCGACACCATCGATCCCGAGCACGACAAGGGCAACTTCCTCGGCCGCTGGTTCGAGGCCGGCTTCACCAGGCTGCGCAACGGCTACGCCAGCACGCTGGACCTGGCGCTGCGCCACCGGCCTATCGTGCTGCTGGCCGCGCTGGGCACCTTCCTGCTGACGGTGGTGCTGTACATGACGATACCGAAGGGCTTCTTCCCCGAGGAGGACCTGGGCCAGATCCGCGTCAACACCGAGGCCTCCGAGGACATCTCGTCGGCCGCGCTGATGGCGCTGCAGGACCGCGTGGTGGCGGTGATCCGCGCCGACCCCAACGTGCAGGACGTGACCTCCTTCGTCAGCGGCGGCAACAGCGGGCGCATGTTCCTGGTGCTCAAGCCGCGCGGCGAACGGCAGAAGATGCCGCAGGTGCTGGACAGCCTGCGCAAGGCCACCAAGGCCGTGCCCGGCATCGCCGTGTATCTGAGCCCGGTGCAGAATTTGCAACTGGGCGGGCGCCAGTCCAAGAGCCGCTACCAGTACACCCTGCAATCGGTCAGTCCGGGCGCGCTCAACGACTGGGCGCAGAAATACCTGGACCAGATGCGCAACGATCCCGACTTCCGCGACGTCACCAGCGATTCGCAGAACAAGGGCTTGCAGGCGTCGCTGAAGATCGACCGCGACAAGGCCAACAACCTCGGCGTGGCCATCGGCGACATCCGCACCGCGCTCTATCTCGCCTTCGGCGAGCGCCAGGTGTCGACCATCTACTCGCCGGCCGCCAGCTACTACGTGATCCTGGAGGCGGCCGACGCCGACCGCCAGTTCGACAGCGCGCTGACCAAGATCTCGGTGCGCAACAAGACCGGCCAGCTGGTCAAGCTGTCGAGCTTTGCCAGCGTCGAGCGCACCATCGGCCCGACCGCCGTCAACCACCAGGGCCAGCTGCAGGCGATCACGATCTCGTTCAACCTGGCGCCGGACGTACCGCTGGGCACCGCCACCGCCAAGATCGACCGCATGGGCGTGGACATGAGCCTGCCGCCGTCGATCATCACCAACTACGGCGGCGACGCGGCGGTGTTCCAGAGCTCGCAGGGCAGCCAGCTGATCCTGATCATCGCCGCGCTGGGCGTCATCTACGTGCTGCTGGGCGTGTTGTACGAAAGCTATATCCACCCGCTGACCATCCTGGCCGGCCTGCCGTCGGCGGCCGTCGGCGCCTTGCTGACCTTGCGCCTGTTCAATCTGGACCTGACGATGATCGCCATCATCGGCATCCTGATGCTGATTGGTATCGTCAAGAAGAACGCCATCATGATGATCGACTTCGCGCTGCACGTGCAGCGCAACGAGGGCCGCACCCCGGCCGAGGCGATCCGCGAGGCGTGCATCCTGCGCTTCCGGCCGATCATGATGACCACCCTGGCGGCGCTGATGGGCGCGCTGCCGATCGCGCTGGGCCTGGGCGCCGGCGCCGAGCTGCGCCAGCCGCTGGGCCTGGCCGTGGTGGGCGGCTTGATCTTCTCGCAAGTGATCACGCTGTACATCACGCCGGTCATCTACCTGTTCCTCGACAAATACAGCGGCACCGGTCCGATGAGCGACATCGAACTGGCCGGCGACGACGCGCCCGTCGTCGGGCAACATGAAAGTGTGCACGCCGTACCACTGAAGGCGGTGAACATAGTCAAGCATTGACGGGAGACAAGTTAATTTGAGGGTCGATTATTTATTATAGGCAAGTTGGCTATTAATAAAGAGGCGACCAGAATGAAACGCTACAGTGTCACCATCGTGGGCATGGGGCCGCGCGGGCTCAGCGTGCTCGAACGCATCGCGGCGATCGCCGGCAGCCGCCAGCTGCTGCTCGACATCGTGTTGATCGAACCCGGCGAATGCGGCCCCGGCGTGCACACCACGCGCCAGCCGCAGCACCTGCTGATCAACACGGTGGCCAGCCAGGTCACCATGTTCCCCGCGCTCGGCGCGGTGCAGCACGCGCCGCTGTGCGCCACTCCGTCGCTGACGGCGTGGGCGCGCCAGAGCGGCTACCGCCGCTTCGGCGACAGCTACCACCGGATCGAGGGCGCCGGCGACGGCATCACCGAGTCCGATTACCTGCCGCGCAGCATGCTGGGCGAATACCTGGCCTGGGCCTACCAGCAGGTGGCGGCCTCGTTGCCGGCTTGCGTCACGCTCACCCACCACCGCCAGCGCGCGAACGACCTGTGGCAGCAGCAGGACGGGCGCACCGCCATCGAGCTGGAGAGCGGTTTCATCGTCCACAGCGATTTCGTCTTCCTCACCACCGGCCACGGCCGCAACCTGCCCAGCGATCTGGACGCCTCGCTGGCCAAATTCGCGCAGGACCACGCGCGTTACAACAGCCGCCTGTCGTTCGTGCGCCACGTCTATCCGCTCGACAAGCTGGCGCGGATCAGCCCCGAGGCGCGCGTGGCGATCCAGGGCCTGGGCCTGAGCGCGCACGACGTGATCGCCGAGTTGACGGTCGGGCGCGGCGGCGTCTTCGTGCGCCAGCCGAACGGCGAGCCGAACGGGCAGGGGGGGCCGGGTTTGCTACGGTATCAGCGTTCCGGGCGCGAGCCGAAACTGACCTTGTGCTCGCGCAACTGCCTGCCGTACGCCGCGCGCGGCATCAACCAGAAGGGGCTGGACGGCCGCCACCACCCGCATTACTTCACCCCCGACGCGGTCGAGGGGCTGCGGCGCATGGCGCTGGCCACGCGCGGCAGCCGCCAGCTCGATTTCGACCGCGAGCTGCTGCCGTTGCTCAAGCGCGAAATGGCCTGGGTCTACCGCAACACGCTGGCGCGCACCGCCGCGCTGCCGGCCAACAACGCCCGCGCCGGCGGCGCCGTCGAACACCCAATGTCGCCAGCCGCCTCCCCGGTGCCGGACCCGCTCACCTTCGTGCCGGACGCCGACGACGAGGCGCTGATCGATACGCTGCTGTTCCCGCTGCGCGAGCGCCAGTTCGCCAACCTCGACGAATTCCGCGACTTTTTCACCGACTGGCTGCAAGCCGACCTGCGTGAGGCCCGGCTGGGCAATACCGGCAGTGCGACCAAGGCCGCCACCGACGTGCTGCGCGACGTCCGCGCCACCTTGCAGGCCGCTGTCGAGCACGGCGGCCTGACGCCGGCCTCGCACCGCAAGTTCCTCAACGTCTACCATCCCGCCATCAACCGCGCCGCCTTCGGCCCGCCGCTGCGCCGCAACGAGGAGCTGCTGGCGCTGCTCGACGCCGGTGTCATCGACATCGTTTCCGGCCCCAACAGCGTGGTCGAGGTCGACGAGGACGACTCGACCTATGTGCTTAACACGAAATTCGCCGACGGCAACGAGCGGCGGCCGATCGACGTGCTCGTCGTGGCCCGGCTGGACGCCTTTTTCCCCGAGACGGACGAGTCCTTACTTATCCGTAATGTGTTAAAACGCGGCCTAGTGCGGCCGTACTACAACGGCATGTTCCACCCCGGCGGCATCGAAATCGACGAGGCCAGCCAGCCGCTCAACGTCCAGGGCGAACCGGCGCGCAACATCTGGGCGCTCGGCTATCCGGTCGAGGGGTGTCATTACTACACGCATGCCTTGCCGCGCCCGATGCTGCGCTCGCGCCAGGTGCTGGACGCCGACCGTTGTGTCACCGCCATGTTCGCCCGGATGGCCGACCATCCCCGCCACACCCCCGGGCGCCGGCCGGCGGTGGCCGCGCCCGTCCCGGTGAACGATACCCAACATGTCATTTTGTAAAGGCCTGGATACATACGGTAACACCCGTCAAGACGTGAAAATTGTAAAGTGGATACTTGGGATACGCGCACCGAATTGACGGGCGCGGTATGATGGTCCTGAACAGATGTTTCCAAACGATCGGGACTCTGGCACTATGGCCGCATTTTCACGCACAAGGTTTGGTATCTTGCACCACGACTCCCATATACTTTCCGCAACAGGATATTGCGAAACCTGCGGGCAACCCCTGCCGCAGGCGGGGGAGGCGTACGCGACGTGGGACCGCAAGGCCAAGAGCAACCGCATCGGCATCGGCATTTCGATCGGCCTGCACCTGCTAGCGGTGTTGTACTACTTCATCGCTCCGGCGCCGGAAAAGACCAAGACCTCGGCGCCGCCCAAGGGTGGCCAGATGGTTTACATCCAGCCGCAGCCGATCACGCCGACCAAGCCCACACCCAAACCGCAGCCGAAGACCGAGGTGGCCAAGGCCAGCAAGCCGCCGCCGCCGCGCAAGCAAAGTGTTGCGCGCGAGACGCCGGCCGCCGTCAAGCCCAAGCTGGAAACCTATGTGCCGCCGGTGCAGGCGACGATGACGCCGCCGCCCGAGGCGGACATGTCGGAAATGATCGCCAAGCGCCGCGCCGCGCGCGAAGCCAACAATCCGCAGCCGGCGCCGCCGGCGCCGGAGGAGAGCGCCAACGACCGCGCGCTGCGCATCGCCAAGGCCAACATCGCCGGCGCCCAGGGCCGCTCCAGCGGCGTGGACAGGGATGACACGGGCGGCGTGTTCTCGGTCGACAAGCGCTCGAACAGCGCCGACGTCAAATTCCGCGGCTGGAACACCAACTTCAAGCGCAACTGGCTGCAGCAGATCCACGTCGAGCAGGGTGGCGAGCGCGACATCGAAACGGCCGTGGTCAAGGAAATGATCAAGATCATCCGCAAGGAAAAGCCGGGCGATTTCGAATGGGAATCGCGCCGCCTGGGCAAAACCGTCCACATGAGCGCGCGCAAGGAAGACGAGAAGGAATTGACCGCGTTCCTGCTCAAGGAAATGTTCCCCGAGTACCGGCCGTAGGGCGATGGCGGGAAATCCCCGTCCATTCCCCGAAATCTGCGGCCCATCGCAAAATCCTGCTAAGTTTGCAACTTTACCTTATAGTAAGGTTGCCACGGACCCCGTCCGTTTCTTATCCGGAGAATGCGTTCCATGCTATCGATCAAACAGCTGAGCAAGACCTACGCCAACGGCGTCAAAGCGATCAACAACGTCAGCCTCGACATCCCCAACGGCATGTTCGGCCTGCTTGGCCCCAACGGCGCCGGCAAATCCTCGCTGATGCGCACCATCGCCACCTTGCAAGATCCCGATAGCGGCAGCATCGATTTCAACGGCCTCGACGTGCTGGCCCAGCCCGAGGCGCTGCGCCGCCAGCTGGGCTACCTGCCGCAGGACTTCGGCGTCTACCCGAAGGTCAGCGCCGAAACGCTGCTCAACCACTTCGCCGTCCTCAAGGGCCTGACCGCGCGCGGCGAGCGCAAGGAAGCGGTCGAGGCGCTGCTGCAGCAAACCAACCTGTGGGAAGCGCGCAAACGCAACCTCGGCACCTACTCGGGCGGCATGCGCCAGCGCTTCGGCATCGCCCAGGCGCTGCTCGGCTCGCCCCGCCTGGTCATCGTCGACGAACCGACCGCCGGCCTCGACCCGGACGAACGCAACCGCTTCCTCAACCTGCTGGCCAAGATCGGCGAGCAGGTGGTGGTGATCCTGTCGACCCACATCGTCGCCGACGTCACCGACCTGTGCCCGCGCATGGCCATCATCGTCAAGGGCGAGGTGCTCAGCCAGGGCGAGCCGCTGGCCGCCATCGACACCATCAAGAGCAAGGTCTGGCGCCGCAGCGTCAGCGCCGAGGCGCTGCCGGAATACCAGCAGCGCTTCAACGTGCTGCACACGCGCCTGGTCGGCGGCAAACCGCAGATCAACGTCTACGCCGACAGCCAGCCGGACGACGGCTTCATCGCCGTCGAGCCCGACCTGGAGGATGTCTACTTCCTGCACGTGCGCAACGCCGCGCGCGCCGCCGCGCCGGCCGCCCCGTCGGCCGCGTCGGCCGCGTCGCCGGTCGCGGCGTAAGGAGCCGCCATGTTGCTTGAATTCTTTAGATTCGATCTGCGCTACCAGTTGCGCCAGCCTCTGCTGTGGGTCAGCGGCCTGATCCTGGCCCTGATGGCGTTCGGCGCCACCACCAGCGACGCCATCCAGGTCGGCGGCGCCATCGGCAACGTCCACCGCAACGCGCCGACGGTCGTGGCGCAGATCATGGGCACGTTCACCGTGATCTCGATGTTCATCGTCACCATCTTCATCGCCGGCACCGTGCTGCGCGACAGCGAGGTCGGCATCTCCGACATGCTGTTCGCCACGCCGATGCGCAAGTACCAATACCTGCTCGGCCGCTTCAGCGCCGGCCTGGTGGCCTGCCTGGCGATCTTCGTGCTGATCGCCATCGGCATGCTGCTCGGTCCGCTGATGCCGTGGGTGGACGAGGCCCGCGTCGGTCCGCTGCCGGGCGCGGCCTACCTGTGGAGCTTCGCCTTCTTCGTCATCCCCAACCTGCTGTTCGTCGGCGCGCTGCTGATGCTGCTGGCGGCCACCACCCGCTCGATGATGCTGGTCTACGTCGGCGTGCTGGGCTTTTTCGTGCTGTGGGCCGTCGCCGGCGCCTTCACGCGCGACATCAACAACGAATGGATCGCCGTGCTGGTCGACCCGTTCGGCGTGCGCGCCTTCGGCCGCGCCACCCGCTACTTCTCGGCGGCCGAGGCCAACGCCGGCCTGCCGCCGTTCACCGGCTACCTGCTGGCCAACCGCCTGCTGTGGCTGGGCGTCGCGGTGGTCTTCTTCATCGCCACCTTGATCCTGTTCAAGCCGCAAAGGGTCGGCACCGGCCGCCGCCTGTTCGGCAAGGCCAAGCCGGCCCCCGTGGCGCCGGCGCCGTCGCCGGCCGGGGCGCTGCCGCGCATCGCGCCGCGCTTCCAGGCTTCCACCGGCTGGATACAGTGCTGGCACATCCTCGCCTTCGACGCCCGGGGCGTGTTCAGGAGCGTGCCTTTCCTGGTGATGCTGCTGTTCGGCGTACTCAACTTCATCGGCGCCGCCAGCCAGGCCGACAACATCTTCGGCACCGCCGTCTACCCGGTCACGCACCTGATGTTGCAGACCTTGAGCGGCACCTTCAACTTCATGCTGATCATCGTGCTGACCTTCTACGCCGGGGAACTGATCTTCAAGGAGCGCCAGGTCAAGATTTCCGACGTCGGCGATGCCATGCCGGTGCCGGACTGGGCGCCGCTGGTCGCCAAATGCGTCGCGCTGGTCGGCGTCATCTTCGGCTTCCTGCTCGCCGGCGCGGTGGCGGCCGCCGGCTTCCAGCTGTTCAAGGGCGGGGCGCCGATCGAGGTCGGCCTGTACGTCAAGGGCATGCTGCTGGAATCGGCCTTCTTCGTGCTGATGGGACTGTTCGCGCTGGCGCTGCAGGTGCTCACCAACAACAAGTTCATCGGCTACCTGCTGGTGATCCTGCTGATGGTGTCGCAGATCGTGCTGGGCGTGATGCACTTCAATCACAACCTGTACAACTTCGGCGCGCTGCCGGGCCTGCGCTATTCGGACATGAACGGTTACGGCCACTTCCTCAAGGGCTGGTCATGGTTCGCGCTGTATTGGAGCCTGTTCACGGTGTCGGCGCTGATCCTGGCGCAAGCGTTCTGGGTGCGCGGCCTGGCGCGGCCGTGGCGCGCCCGCCTGCGTCTGGCCGGCGCGCGCTTGAAGAGCGGCGCCGGCTTGGCGCTGGCGCTCAGCGTGGCCGGCTTCATCGGCACCGGCGCCTGGATCTTCTACAACACCAATGTGCTCAACAAGTATGTGCCGTCGGACCTCGCCATGGACCGCCAGGCGGACTACGAGAAGCACTACCGCAAATACAAGGACCTGCCGCAGCCGCGCATCACCGACGTGCGCGCCGATGTCGACATCTATCCGGCCGAGCGCCGGGTGGCGATCCGTGGCCGTTATCTGCTGGAAAACAAAACCGGCCTGCCGCTGACCGAGCTGCGGCTGCAGGTCAACCCCGACGTCGAGACCCGCTACGCCAACCTGCCGCCGCACCAGGTCGTGCTGGACGATAAGATCGCCGGCTTCAAGGTCATCAAGCTGGCGCAGCCGATCGCGCCCGGCGCGCGTGTCGACCTCGGCTTCACCGTCGATGTCCGCCACGAAGGGTTCACCAACAGCGGCGCGCCCGACAGCGTCAACCTGAACGGCACCTTCTTCAACAACAGCGAGTTCTTCCCGCACTTCGGCTACCGCGACGATGTCGAGCTGAAGGACCGCAACGAGCGCCGCAAGCGCGGCCTGGGCGAACCGCAGCGCATGGCCAAGCTGGAGGACGAGAAGGCGCGCGCCAACACCGCCTTCGGCGGCGAGGCCGATTGGATCAATTTCGAGACCACGGTTTCGACCAGCGGCGACCAGATCGCCGTCGCGCCGGGCTACCTGCAGAAGACATGGGAGCAGGGCGGGCGCCGCTACTTCCACTACAAGATGGACCGGCCGATGGTCAACTTCTTCGCCTACCTGTCGGCGCGCTGGAGCGTCAAGAAGGGCGAGTGGCGCGGCCTGCCGATCGAGGTCTACTACGACAGCAAGCACGCCTACAACGTCGACCGCATGATCACGTCGACGCAGAAGTCGCTCGACTATTTCGACGCCAACTACACGCCGTACCAGCACAAGCAGGCGCGCATCCTCGAGTTCCCGAACTACCAGGGCTTCGCGCAATCGTTCGCCAACACGATCCCGTATTCGGAATCGCTCGGCTTCATCGCCGACCTGCGCGACAAGGAAGACATCGACTACGTCTACTACGTCACCGCGCACGAGATGGCGCACCAGTGGTGGGGCCACCAGGTGACGGGCGCCAACGTCCAGGGCTCGACGATGCTGATCGAATCGCTGGCGCAATACTCGGCGCTGATGGTGATGGAAAAGGAATACGGCCGCGACAAGCTGCGCCGCTTCCTGCGCTTCGAGCTGGACGGCTACCTGCGCGAGCGTGGCGGCGAGCTGATCGAAGAACAACCGCTGTTCCGCGTCGAGAACCAGCAATACATCCATTACCGCAAGGGCAGCCTGGTGTTCTACCGCCTGCGCGACGAGATCGGCGAGGCGGCGGTCAACCGCGCGCTCAAGCGCTTCCTGCAGGACAAGGCGTACCAGGAGGCGCCGTACACCACCAGCCGCGAGCTGCTGGCCTACATCCGCGCCGAAGCGCCGCAGGACAAGCAGGCGCTGATCACCGACCTGTTCGAGAAGATCGTCTTCTACGACAACCGCGTGACGGACGCCAAGGCGAAAAAACGGGCCGACGGCCAGTGGGACGTGACGATGACCCTGCACCTGGCGAAGATGGAAGCGGACGGCAAGGGCAAGGAAACGCCGCGCGTCTACGACGAGCCGGTCGAGATCGCCGTCTTCGCCCGCGCGCCGGGCGCCAAGGAAAGCGAGGAACGGGTGCTGTTCACGGAGAAGCGGCTGCTGGTGGGCAGCGAGCCGGTGGTCACGGTCACGGTCAAGGAGCAGCCGTTCGACGTCGGCGTCGACCCGTACAACAAGATGATCGACCGCGTCTCGCGCGACAACCGCAAGGAAGTTGTTATTGAGTAACTCCGGGGTAAGGTCCACCATTTCTACACGTGCTCGTGCGTCCATGGTGGACCTGACCCCGGATCGTGGGATTTATGCGGCCAGGGCGGGGCGGTAGGGGTGGTAGAAGGCGTCGTTGGCGCTGGCGCCGGTGCGCATGCGCGGCAACGGCGAGGCGATCACCGACACCGGCTGTTCGTCGCCGAGCAAGGTCATCATCGCCGGCACGTCGCGGCCGTTGATCGCCGCCTGGAAGCGGAGTATCAACTCCCGGCATAGCTTCTCGCTGGCCGGCGCCTCCGCGCCGTCCTCCCGCAACCGCCGCCGCGCGCGCGCCAGGTATTGACGCGCGTTCACCGCCGTTGTGCCGAGCGCCGCCGCGATGTCGGCATGGTCGCATTCAAACACTTCGTGCAACACCAGCGCCAGGCGTTCGGATGGCGACAGGCGGCCCAGCAAACGGGCCAGCGCCTCGCCCAATTCCGCGCGCCGCAGCAGGCCGTCCTCCGGCGGCGCCGGTGGCACTTCGGGCGCCAGTTCCATCGCGTTGCGCGCCGCCGCCATATCCCGCGCGCGCTTGCGCAGGCGGTCGATCGACTGGTGTCGCACGACGGTGGTCAGCCAGGCCGCCGGGGTCGCCAGCGCCGCCTGTTCGACGTCTTGCCATTTGAGAAAACAATCCTGCACGACGTCTTCGGCTTCCGCTTCGCTACCGACGATGCGGCGGCTGATCGCTTTCAGGCGCGGGCGCAGCGCTTCGAACATGGCGCCGTCGGGGTCGGTAATGGGGGGCATCGGAATCTCCTGTGATGGGGCTGGTGCCACATGACGCCCGGCGCGGCCCGGATGTGACGCGCCAACTATATATTTTTTTCCCGTCACACGGCGCGGTGGCGCGGGCGTCAAGCGGACAGTAATCAATTTGGTGATTACTTCACACGCGAAAGGATGGCCATGACTGCGAATTCCCCCCTGGCGCTCGGCCTGGTGCCCACCGTCGTCGAACAGACCGGGCGCGGCGAGCGCGCCTTCGACATTTACTCCCGCCTGCTGAAGGAGCGCGTGATCTTCCTGGTCGGCGAGGTGACCGAGCAATCGGCCAACCTGATCGTCGCGCAGTTGCTGTTCCTGGAGTCGGAGGACCCGAACAAGGATATTTCGCTGTACATCAATTCGCCCGGCGGCTCGGTGTACGCCGGCATGGCGGTCTACGACACCATGCAGTTCATCAAGCCGGACGTGTCCACCTTGTGCACCGGCTTCGCCGCCAGCATGGGCTCCTTCCTGCTGGCGGCCGGTGCGATCGGCAAGCGTTACGCCTTGCCCAACGCCCGCATCATGATCCACCAGCCGCATGGCGGATCGCAGGGTGTGGCGTCCGACATCGAGATCCAGGCGCGCGAGGTCCTTTACCTGCGCCACCGCCTGAACTCCATCTATGCCGAGCGCACCGGACAGACGCTGGAGCGGATCGAAAAGGATTCGGACCGCGACCATTTCATGTCCGCCAGCGAGGGTGCCGAATACGGCCTGATCGACCGCGTGCTGGCGACGCGCGACGCCGTCTGAAACCGCTGCCGAGCGGGAAATTTCCAGCGCCACGGCAGGGCCCGTGTAGAAATGGTGGACCTGACCCCGGAGCTTACAAAATATGACAAGTTAAGGAATTGACAAAAGATCGCGGCGCCGGGATACTTCCCGGCATGATCGAGCTCAGTAATATTCGCAAGACTTACCGCCAGGGCGGTAACGAGATCCACGCGCTGGACGGCATCGACTTGCGGGTGGCGCCCGGCGAGTTCGTCGCCATCATGGGGCCGTCCGGCTCGGGCAAGTCGACCTTGCTGAACGTGCTCGGCGCGCTGGATCGCCCGGACACCGGCCGCTATCGCCTGGCGCAGGACGAGATCAGCGCCCTCGACGACGATGCCGCCTCCGATGTGCGCAACCGCCGCATCGGCTTCGTGTTCCAGTCCTTCCATTTGCTGCCGCGCCTGACCGTGCTCGAGAACGTGCTGCTGCCGCAGCGCTACGCCCGCCACGCCGACACCGGCGCCCCCGAGCGCGCCGTCGCGCTGCTCGAGCGCATCGGCCTGGGCCAGCGCATCGGCCACTTGCCCGGCCAACTGTCCGGCGGCCAGTTGCAGCGCGCCGCCATCGCCCGCGCCTTGTTGAACCAGCCGGCCCTGCTGCTGGCCGACGAGCCGACCGGCAACCTCGATTCGCGCAGCGCGGCCGATGTGCTGGAGCTGCTGCGCGAATTGCACGCCGGCGGCCAGACCTTGGTGCTGGTCACCCACGATCCGGCCATCGCCGCCGGGGCCCAGCGCACCATCCATCTGCGCGACGGCCGCATCGCCGAAGGCGGGGCGTGAGGCGCGCCACCCTGGCGCTGTCGGGCGCGGCGTTGCTGGCGCTGGCCGTCGCCGCCGCGCTGGGCCTGGATGTCGGCCCGGCCGGGGCCGGCACCGCCGTCGCGTCCGCGCCCGCCACGGGCAAGGCCGATAACGCAAGGAAGGCTGAAGCCGCCGCCGACGCCGCCGCGCCGCGGCGCCGTCCCGTTCTGCTGACCGGCGAGGTGGAGGCGCTGGACTCGCAAACCATCACCGTGCCGCCGTCGAATTCGGCGCCGCTGACCCTGCGCAATTTCGTTGCCGAGGGTACCCACGTCAAAACCGGCGACGTGGTGCTGCGCATCGAGACCGGCGGCGCCGCCAACATCGACCGGCTCGAAACCGAACTGGAGCAGGCACGCGCGCGCGCCGAAAAGGAAACCGCCACCCTGGAGGTGGCCGCCGTCGAGGCCGAGAAGGCGCTGGTCACCGCGCAGGCCGCGCTGGCCAAGGCCAAGGTCGAGGCGGCGCTGCCCAAGACGCAGATCTCGGTGCTGGACTACGACCGCCACCAGGCCGAGCTCGGCCGCGCCACGCGCGACCTGGCGATCAAGCGCGACGCCGAAGTCAGCGCGCGCGAGGCGGTCGGCCGGCGCCGCGAGGACGGCCAGCTGGAAGTCAAGAAGCTGCAGATCAACCTGGCGTTCCAGCTCGCCCAGCTGGCGCAATCGGAAGTGCGCGCGAAGCGCGACGGCGTGGTCGTGCACGGCTACAGCCCGTGGATGGGCCAGCGCTTCGAGGAGGGTTCGTCGGCTTGGCCGGGCAACGCCGCCGGCGTGGTGCTGGGCAACGGCGAGATGGCCGTCACCGCCTGGGCGCTGGAGGCGGACCGGCCCTACCTGTCCGAGGGGCAATCGGTGAGCCTGCGCTTCGACGCCTTGCCGGCCACCGCCACCGCCGCCGTCATCGGCAAGGTCAAGTCCATCACCAGCGCGCCGGAGGCGCGCGCGAGCTGGGGCCTGGGCCGCTACTTCCGCATCAAGATCGCGTTGCCCGACGGGCACGGCCTGCCGCTGGTGGCGGGCATGAGCGCCCTGGTCGAACCGCACGCGGCCAAGACGTCGCCGCCGGCGCCGCCGCCGGGGGACGAGGCGCTTACCGTCGAGGGCGAGATCGCCTCGCGCGGCGCGCTGGCGGTGTCGCCGCCGAGCATCCCCCATGTCTGGCAGTACAAGCTGGCGCAGATCGCGCCCGAAGGCACCCTGCTCGAGGCCGGGCAGCAGATCGCGCAGTTCGAATCGAACGACGTCACCACCCGGCTGATCGCGCAGCAGGGCACGCTCAACGAAAAGCTGCGCGCGCTCGACAAGCTCAAGCTCGACCAGACCGAGGCCGACCGCGCGGGCGAACTGGCCGTGGCGGAGGCGCAAAGCAACGCCGACAAGGCCGACCGCAAGGCCACCATGCCGAAGGAACTGATACGGCGCGTCGACTACGACAAGCTGGTGATCGAGCGGGTCGAGAAAAACCAGCTGGCCAAGCTGGCGGTGACCCAGCACCAGGCGCAAATGCGCGCCCGCCACGCCGAGCGCGCCGGCCTGCAGGCCGAGATCGCGCAGCAGCAGACGCAGATCGCCGCGCTGGCCAAGGGCCAGGCGGCGCTGAAGGTGGTGGCGCCGCGCAGGGGACTGGTGGTCTATCGCACCGGGTTCGACGGCCAGAAATTCAGCGCCGGCAGCCAGGTGTGGGTGGGGCTGACGGTGGCCACCTTGGCCGACCCGGACCAGCTGTACATCGCCGCCAACGTGCCCGAGGCGCAGTCGCCGCGGGTGCGCGTGGGGCAGGCGGCGCGCGTGACGGTACCGGGCAGCAACCAGACGCTGAACGCGCGCGTGGTCGCGCTGGGCCGCGCCTTCCACGGCAAATCGACCGCCCAGCCGGCCATCGTGCGCGACGTCGAGTTACAGTTCGACGGCGGCACCAGCGGACTTAAGCCGGGCGCGGCTGTGCAAGCGGTGCTGGTCGCCGATGCCGTTCCTCCGGCCGAGAGCAAACGATGAGGCGCGATTCCCGCAAACCGCTGGCCATGACGCTGGCGCTGGCCATCTCATTGAGCATCGCATCGGGCACGTCATTGACGGCTTGCGGCGGCGACGCGGCGTCGTCCGGCGTCGCCGCCGAGACGCTGGCGCCGCGTCCATGGCTGGAGACGCTGGCCGTCGACGGCGAGATCAAGGCCGCCGCCAGCACCCCACTCAACGTGCCCGGCAGCAACTGGAGCCAGCGCATGCTGGTCGACATGGTGGCCGACGGCAGCAGCGTGGAAAAGGGCCAGGTCGTGGCGCGCTTCGACTCGCCGCAATCGCGCATGGAGTTGTCGCAGGCCGAGCTGGAACTGTTGCGCAAGACCCTGGCCGAGCAGACCAGCGCGAGCGCCGCCAGCGTCGAGCGCGACAAGCTGGCCGGCGACCGCGCCAAGGTCGAGGACGACCTCGGCCTGAGCCGGCGCTACGCCAGCGTCGACCTGAGCATCTTCCCCCGCAACGACATACTGGATGCCCTGGCCGACGTCGGCTTCCTGACCACCAAGCGCACCTATCTGGAGTGGAAGGGCGGGCAGGCGCAGGCGCGCACGGCGGCGCAGGACGCGGTGCTGCATTCGCAGCGCGACAGCGTGGTGCGGACCGCCGCGCAACAGCGCGACAGTCTGGCCGCGTTGGAACTGGTGGCGCCGCACGACGGCGTGTTCCTGCTGGCGGCCAGGTGGGACGGCACCAAGGCCGAGATCGGTTCGACCCAGGTGGCGGGCCAGGAGTTCGGTTCCCTGCCCGACCTGAATCAGCTGGTGGCCCATTTCAGCGTGGCCGAGGGCCAGGTGTTCGGCCTCAAGACCGGGTTGCCGGTGCGGGTGCGCCTGGCCGGTACCGGTACCGAGCTCATGCTCAAAGTCACGCGCGTCGGCAGCAATGCCAGCACCACGTCGCAGGAGTCGCCGGTCAAGTACAGCGACTTCGACGCCGCCATCGACACCGCCACCGCGCGCAAGCTCGGCCTCAAGCCGGGCCAGGCCTTGCGCGGCACGGTGGAACTGGTGGCGCAGCCGGCCGCGCTGACGGTACCCAACATCGCGCTGGTGCAGGACGGCGCCGGCTATGTCGTCTACACGGAAGAGGGCGGCAAACAGACGCGCCGCAAGGTCGAACTGGGCCAACGCGGTCCGGTGCGCAGCGAATTGAAAAGTGGCGTCGCCGCCGGCGCGCGCATCGTGCTGTTGCCGCCGGCGCCGACGGAGAAATCATGAACCTGGCATTGATACGCGAGGCGGTCACCGAGCTGCAGCGCCGCAAGCTGCGCACCGGGCTGACATTGCTGGGCATGGTGTTCGGCGTAGCGGCCATCGTCGCCATGCTGGCCGTGGGCGAGGGCAGCAAGCGCGAGGCGCTGCGCCTGGTGGCCGAGCTGGGGCTGGACAACGTGCTCATCGAGAGCAAGGCCATCGACCCCGAGCAGCTCAAGGATATCCGCACCCGCTCGCTGGGCCTGTCGGCCGCCGACGGCGCGGCGGCCTTGTCGGTGGTGCCGGGCGCGGTGTCGGTGTCGATGAAAAAGGAAATCAAGGTCGACCAGCTGGTGCTGGGGCAGCGCGTGGTGCCGGCGCGCGCCTACGCGGTCTCTCCAGCGTACGCCGAGCATGGCGGCCTGCGCCTGTCGGCCGGCCGCTGGCTGGCGCCGGCCGACGGCGCCACCCTGGCGCCGGTGTGTGTGCTGGGCGCCCGCCTGGCGCGCACGCTTTTCGGCAATGAACCGGCCCTCGGCCGCCACCTCAAGCTCAACCACGTATGGCTGGAGGTGGTGGGCGTGCTGGAGGATCGCGCGCAAAGCAAGTCCGACTTTGAAGGCGTCAAGCTGGGGCTCGACGACGAGCGCCTGTTCGTCGCCTGGGAGACGGGCAGGGCGCGCTTCAACTTCAAGCGCATCGAGGACGAGGTCGACGGCATCAGCGTGCGGCTCGACGGCAAGGTCGCGCCGGACCAGGCCGCGCGCGTGCTGCAGGCACTGATCACCAAGCGCCATGGCGGCGCCGATGACACCAACCTGATCGTGCCGATGGGCCTGTATCGCCAGAACCAGCAAACGCAGCGGATCTTCGCCATCGTCATGAGTTCGATCGCGGCGGTATCGTTGCTGGTCGGCGGCATCGGCATCATGAACATCATGCTGGCCAACGTGCTGGAGCGGCGCCGCGAGGTGGGCCTGAAGCGGGCGCTGGGCGCGCGCCGGCGCGACGTGGTCGAGCAATTCCTGGCAGAAGCGCTGGTGATCGCCGTCAGCGGCGCACTGTTGGGCGTGGTGTTGGGCGCGGTGGCCGCCTACAGCATCGCCGCCTTGGCCGGCTGGTCGGTGGCATGGTCGCCGCTCAGCCTGATCGCGGCGGTGCTGCTGTGCGTGGCGGTGGGCCTTGCCTTCGGCGTCTTCCCCGCGCGCCAGGCCGCCGCGCTGGACCCGATCGCCGCGCTCCGTAGCGACGGATAAAAACATCTGCGGGGAGCAGTCCCCGCGCAACCCAGTTCCCTGAGATGTATGGATAAAATTGCTAGCTGGATCGTATGGTTGATTATTCTCGCCGGTAATGGGTTCATAGGGTTCTTGTGGCTGGTATTTGGTCTTGCCGCAGCAGGATCGAGTGCTGGCGTTCCTTCCTTTCTTTGGATGACGGGGGTGGGCACTGGCATTCCGTTATTAGCGTCACTGTATTTCATGGCCAAGGCCAGATTTGCGATTGGCCTCACTCTCAATTTTCTAATGTTGCCGATAATGTTCGGCGTACTTTTTTTCCTCACCGCGTTTCTACGTGACTAACCCGCTGTCAAAAAACACAAGGGGCCGACATTCGGACATTTTGGAATTTTCGGCCTGTTGAAAAGTTCCACATTTCCCTGTTTTTCATCAAGGGACTTGCGCCGGGCGATAAATTTATTGCTGAGCCGGATGCTGTCTATGGATGTTTCTTCGATTCGCCACCCTGGACTTATCAGGGCATTCGTTGGTGTGGCCGACGCGATGAATCGTTATCTTTTCGTGAGGGCAAGCCGCGCTGATCGCAGCCGAGCCCTTGCCTTACGGCCTCCGTGTTTCCGTCATCCTCGTTGGCGGCGCCGTGTGGCAAAACTCAGCGACAGCGCCGAGACCAGGAAGTAGAACGCGCCGAAACCTGCGTAGCCGGCGACGGTGGCGAGCGATGGCTCCGCCGGCAATTGCGCCTGGGAGATGAAGAACGCGCCGGCAAGCGCCGATTGCGCGCCGCTCAATATCATCGCCCATTGTGCGCCGTGCGATTTCCAGCGGCGCAGCGCGGTGCCGAGCTGGAGCAGGCCCGACAGGATGGCCCAGGCGCCGAATACGACCAACACCCGGTGCATGTCCGGCAGGCTGACCGCGAGCGCCAACGCGACGGCAAGGCTGACGAGGACGTTGATCAGCTGGGTACGGTTCCGCGCCAGCCCGCCGCTGCGTTTGCCGTCGATGAAATTGGCCAGCGCGTCCCATGCCGGATAGCCGATCAGCAGCAGCGCGCTGGCGGAAGCCGAGTTTTTGCCAATCGTTATCGCCGCGATGAGCCATATCGCCGAAAAAGCCGCGCGGACATAGTAGTAGCGTTTGAGCCAGTTTTCCTGCTCCGCCGGGATGTTGATATTTACTTGCTGGGACATGATATTTTCCGTTTATGTGCTACCTACTAGTTGGTAGGTATTGCGGTTGAAAAAACCGAGCCCTAAGCGCATTAGCGCTTAGCGGCTCGACGAAACTACGGTTGCGATAAATACCGCGCCAACTGGGCGCTGGCGATGGTGCCGAACATCGAGCCGTCGCCATAGGCGCGCGCCGACAGCATCGCGCCGTGAACCGTGGCCATGAAAATCTCCGCCTCGACCTGCGGCGTGTAGGCCGCCTGGATCGTTCCTCGCCGTATCGCCTCGGCGAGCACCGAGGCCAGCCAATCCGAGAGGAACCGGAAGTGGGCGCGCACTTCGATCGCCACCTCTTCCGGCAAAATCGGCAATTCGCCCGCCAGCAGCGCGCAGACACAAAACGGCGCGCTCAGATCCTCGATGCATTTCGACCAGTGCTGGATGTACGCGCGCAGCTGCTCCACCGGATCGGCAATGGCTTGCTGAAGATGGCCCAGCCCTTCCTCCGTGGCTTGGCGGTGTTGCACCACGAGCGCCTTGACCAAGTCCACCTTGTTCGGGAAATGGTGGTGGATGCTGGCCTTGCGTATACCGACCACCTCGGCGATATCGGCGTAGCTGAAGCCGTTATAGCCTCCGGCGATGATCAGTCCCCGTGCGCAGGAGACGATTTCTTCGGCGGTATTGGATAATTTACTCATGTGTGAATGCTACCTTCTAGTAGGTAGGCTAGTCAAGAACTATTTGGATAGCGGTCCTGACCGGTGACACCGCTGTCGCCGGGCGACTAGTTCTCGCGCCTCGCTGGGAATTACGGCTGCCGTGTCGAAACGGGCGAAGCGCCTTGCCGGTAGCCGTCGGTCAGGGTGTTGAGGAAGGCCATCAGGTCGGCGATGTCGCGTTCGCTCAGGGACGGCGCGCCGCCCGGGCGGCCGCCGAACGGCGCGTCCATGTTGACGTTGGCCTCCAGCCCGGCCGGCTGGTCGTCGAACTTGCGATCCTTGTACCACTTCATCGGCGTCGTATCGCGCGTGGCGTAGAAGCGCACCACGTCCTCCAGCCGGCTAAAGCTGCCATTGTGGAAGTAGGCCTTGCGCAGCGCGACGTTGCGTAGCGACGGGGTCTTGAAGCGGCCGCAATATTCCTTGTGGTCCTTGAGGTCGGTGCGGTCCGGGCCGCACAGGCCGAGGTCGTAGTGGCGCGGGTCGGCGTTGACCAGCAGCTTGCGGTTGCGCGGCACGCCGATGTTGATCAGGCCGTAGTCGGTGAACTGCGGGAACACGCCGCCCGGCGAGATGCGGCTGATGTGGCAGGACGCGCAGTTGCCCTTGGTTTCGTCGTTGAACACCTGCAGCCCACGTACCTCCGGCGCCGACAGCGTGGCCTGCTTGCGCAGGAACGCATCGTACTTGCTGCTGTAGGGATAGAAATCGGCCGGGCTTTCCTGAAACACCTCCAGCGCCATCAACGCGCCCTGCAGGGCGGCGTTGGGCCGCGCGAAGATGTCGACGCCGTACACCTCCCGGAACTTCGCCGCCAGCGGACTGGCCTGCAACCGCTCCAGCACCGCCGCCTCGTCCTTGTTGCCCATCTCGCGCGCCGATAGCAGCGGCCCCAGCGCCTGCTCGTGCGCCGACCGCGCGCGGCCGTCCCAGTCGTGGCCGCCGGTGGGGCCGGCGTCGGTGCTGTCGTCGCCATCGTCGTCATGGTAGTGCTCGCTGAAGGCGGGGGAGTTCTGGATGTAGCGCAGCGACGGCGTCGCGCGCGTGCCTTCGGTCTTGCCGTCGGCGCCACCCAGTTGCGCCGCCAGATTGTTGTTGGGACCGTAGGCGTTGTCGGGACTGTGGCAGCTGGCGCAGGCCAGCTTGCCCGACGCCGACAGGCTGGTATCGTTGAACATGGCGCGCCCCAGTTCGGTCAGTTCGGGCACCGTCGGCCGTCGTCCGGCCGGCGGCGCATAGGCGGCGCGCGGCGCGTCGGCGCCAGGGCTGGAGACTTGTGCCGCGTCGGCGGGTGCGGTGGGTGTCGCGCGCTGGCAGGCGCCCAACAGCGCGGCCAGCAGAAGTGCATAAATAATTTTCATGCGCCCAGACTACCAATATGACATGACGACTACATGACTGTTAGAAAACGATACAAAACGATACGTTTCCGGCTCCGCCATTTCATCGTCCTGACATATTCGCCGCCTAGCATGAGCCGCTTTCATCCCACCCACAAGGCAAGAACATGACATCCAAACTGAAAACGGTCCTGCGCCCGTTGCCGCTGCTGTTGTTGGCGGCCGGCGCCGGCGCCGGCCTGATCGCCTGCGGCAGTTCGTCCGACGGCGACGTACCGACCCTGTCCGGCCAAGTGGTTGGCAGCTATTACGAAAACGCTTCGGTCTGTCTGGAAAGCGGCAGCGCCAAGCTGACCTGCGACAGCAATTCGGGCAGCGTGCGCACCGGTGCCGACGGCAGTTTTAAAGTGACCGGCACCAGCAGCGGCGCGCTGCTGGTCACCGTCGGCACCGACGCCATCCGTCACGACGCCCCAGGCGACGCCGGCACCAAGGTCACGCAAAAGCTGGTGTTTCGCGCGCCGAACGGCCACACCGGCATCATCGACGCCATCAGCACCGAGCTGAGCGCGATCATGGACGCCAACGGCGGCGACTTCGCCAAGGCCAGCGCCCAGCTGGCGGCGCGTATCGGCGTGGCCGAAAGCAATCTGCTGGCCGACGTCAACAAGGTCTCCGGCGACGACCAGGCCAAGCTGAAAGCCGAGAACGACAATTTCGCCGCCGTCATCGCCGCCGCCGGCACGCAGAGCGCCAGCGCCGACGTGGCCAACGCCATCAGCGCCGGCGCCGCGCTGGGCAACATCAAGAACATCGTCGTCATCTACGCGGAGAACCGGGGCTTCGACAATCTGTACGGCCTGTTCCCGGGCGCTAACGGCGTGCCCGGCGTCAATCCGACCTCGACCGGTGGCTACGTGGCGCAGAAGGATGTCGACAACAGCACCTTGCCGGTGCTGCCGCCGACCTGGGGCGGCATGACCGCCGCCGGCCAGAGCCTGGTGATCACGCAGGCGCAGTCGGCCAACCTGCCGAACAAGCCGTTCCAGATCGACGACGTCAACAGCCCGATCGCGATGCCGCAGTCGGTCATCACGCGCGACCTGGTGCACCGCTTCTACAACAACCAGATGCAGATCAACGGCGGCGCCAACGACAAGTTCGCCCTGTATTCGGACGCCGGCGGCCTGACCATGGGCTACTACGACGGCAGCAAGATGAAGATGTGGGACATCGCCAAGCAGTATGCGCTGGCCGACAACCTGTTCATCGGCGCCTTCGGCGGCTCGTTCCTGACGCACCAGTACCTGATCTGCGCCTGCGCGCCGCAATACCCGAACGCCGACAAGTCGGTGGCGGCCGCGTCGATCTCGAAGATCGATGTCGACGCCAAGGGCAACTTCGTGCGCCTGACGCCGTCGGCCACCTCGCCCGGCAGCGTGCTGAACGGCGCGCAGACCTACGCCAACGACAGCACCTTGACGCCGGCCGACGCCAGCGGCATGTTCTACGCGGTCAACACCATGCAGCCGCCGTTCCAGCCGAGCAGCAACGCCCCGGCCAGCGCCGACGGCAGCCACTTGTACGCCGATCCGGCCAAGGCCAACACCTTGCCGCCGCAGACGCAGAAAAACATCGGCGACATGCTGACCAGTAAGAACATCGGCTGGGCCTGGTATACCGGCGCCTGGAACAGCACCACCGCCAACGCCACCTCGGCCACGCGCGGCGGCTTTGCCAACCCGCCCAACTTCCAGTTCCACCACCAGCCGTTCAACTACTTCGCCGAGATGGACCCGGTGACGAATGCGGCCTACCGCGCGGCGCACCTGAAGGATTACGACACCCAGTTCGTGGCCGACGTCGCCGCCGGCACCTTGCCGCCGGTGGCGTTCTACAAGCCGCAGGGCAATCTGAACCAGCACGCCGGCTACGCCTCGGTGGCCGACGGCGACGCCCACATCGCCGATGTCATCGCCAAGCTAAAGCAGAGTCCGCAGTGGAAGAACATGCTGGTCATCGTGACTTACGACGAGAACGGCGGCTTCTACGACCACGCCGCGCCGCCGAAGGGCGACCGCTGGGGCCCGGGCACGCGCGTGCCGGCGATCATCGTGTCGCCGTTCGTCAAGAAGGGCTCGGTCGACCATACGCAGTACGACTCGGCCTCGATCCTGCGCGCCATCACGCATCGCTTCAACCTGCCAGTGCTCGATGGCCTGACGGTGCGCGACCAGGCGCTGGCCGCCAACGGCGCCAAGCCGATGGGTGATTTCAGCGCGGCCCTGGCCCTGACGCCGCAGGAGTAGACGGCCGGCGCCGAACGGGAAATCGGCGCCACAAACAAAAATGGCCGGGATCGCACCCGGCCATTTTTTCGTGTCGACGAAAGATCAGATTATTTGGCGGCCTTGAGCAGGCGCGCGACGTCCAGCGCGAAGTAGGTCAGCACGGCGTCGGCGCCGGCGCGCTTGAACGCCAGCATCGATTCCATCATCACCTTGTCGTGGTCGAGCCAGCCGTTTTGCGCGGCGGCCTTGATCATCGCGTATTCGCCGCTGACCTGGTAGGCGAACGTCGGCACCTTGAACTCGTCCTTCACGCGGCGCACGATGTCCAGATACGGCATGCCCGGCTTGACCATCACCATATCGGCGCCCTCGGCCAGGTCCAGGCCCACTTCGCGCAGGGCCTCGTCGGAATTGGCCGGGTCCATCTGGTAGGTGTTCTTGTCGCCCTTGCCGAGATTGGCGGCCGAGCCGACCGCGTCGCGGAACGGGCCGTAGAACGCCGACGCATACTTGGCCGAGTACGCCATGATGCGCGTGTGGATATGGCCCTTTTCCTCCAGCGCGGCGCGGATCGCGCCGATGCGCCCGTCCATCATGTCCGACGGCGCCACCACGTCGACGCCGGCGTCCGCGTGGCACAGCGCCTGGCGGATCAGCATGTCGGTGGTGATGTCGTTGATGACATAGCCGTTGTCGTCGATCAGGCCGTCCTGGCCGTGGCTGGTGTACGGGTCGAGCGCGATGTCGGTCAGGATGCCCAGCTGCGGGAACGCCTGCTTCAGGGCGCGCACGGCGCGCGGCACCAGCCCTTCCGGATTGGTCGCCTCGACGCCGTCGGGCGTCTTCTTGGCCACGTCGATCACCGGGAACAGCGCCAGCACCGGCACGCCCAGGCTCACGCATTCCTCGGCGACCTTCAGCAGCAGGTCGACCGAGACCCGCTCCACGCCGGGCATCGACAGCACCGGCTCGCGCTGGTGCGTGCCTTCGAGGATGAACACCGGGTAGATCAGGTCCGACGCCGTGACCGCGTTCTCGCGCATCAGCGCGCGGGAGAACGGATCGCGGCGCATGCGGCGCATGCGGATGCCGGGGAATTGGGCGGAGGCGTGAGGCGTGTGCATCGTGAAAACTTCCTAAAGAGTGTGGGCAAGAAGGGCGGCTTGCTTATTCCGGCTTCGGCTGCTCCGCGTCCGGTTCGACGTCGTCTTCCATCTCGATCAGCTCGACCTGAGCCGCCGCTTGCTCGTCGGTGACGCCGGCCAGTTCCAGGATCTTGTCGTTGGCTTCGTCGATGCCGATGCGCTTGAGCGCGGAGAACAGTTGTACGGTGAACGGGAAGCCTTCGCCGTCCTCGTCGACATAGCTGTCGAGCTTGGCCTTGGCCTGGCGCAGCACGTTGACCGATTCGTTGCGGTTCAACTTGTCAACCTTGGTCAGAATGCAATGGATCGGCTTGCCGGTCGGCGCGAACCATTCAAGCATCTGGATGTCCAGGTCGGTAAACGGGCGGCGCGAGTCCATGATCAGGATCAGCGCGGCCAGCTGCTCGCGGCGCTGCACGTAGTCGCCCAGCAGGCGCTGCCAGTGCAGCTTGGCCGAACCGGACACTTCCGCGTAGCCGTAGCCGGGCAAGTCAACCAGCAGGCATTCGATTTCCTCGACGATGGTCGGGTCCTTGCGGTGCTGGGCGACGTGCGCGCCGCCGATCGAGAAGTAATTGATGTGCTGGGTGCGGCCCGGGGTCTTGGAGGCGAACGCCAGCCCTTTCTGGTTGCACAGGATGTTGATGGCGGTCGATTTGCCGGCGTTGGAGCGACCTGCAAAGGCGATTTCCGGCACCGTGGTATCGGGCAGGTCACGCAATTGGTTGACGGTCGTAAAGAAGCGGGCTTGCCAGAGTTTGGACATGGGATGGGGAAAAATGCAACAAAAGGGAGCAAATATGCTGGAAAGCTATTGTACAATGAGTGGTTACGAAGTGTTGCCATGCATATTTCGTGCTAGCGTGGGCGACAGTTTCAAAAAAACTTTTTAGACTCGTCTCAGGGTGCTTGAATGAATCGTGTGTTTTCACCATTTGTAAAATCCTTGCTCATCGCTCTGCTGGCAGTCTCTGCCTCCGTCTCCGCCGAAGAGAAAAAGCCCGCCGCGGCCCCTGCACCGAAAATCGACGCGGCCAAGGGCGGCGCCCTGTACACCGACGGCGACAACGCGCGCGGCCTGCCGGCCTGCGTCTCCTGCCACGGCGCCAACGGCAATTCGACCATCGCCATCAATCCGAAATTGTCGGCCCAGCACGAGGGCTATATTTATAAGCAGTTGGTGAACTTTACCACCGTGGAGCGGAATCAACCGGTGATGACGACCTACGCCAAGATGCTGACGGACGAGGAAAAGCACAATATTTCGGCCTGGCTGAGCACCCAGGCCACCAAGCCGGGTGCGGCGAAGAACAAGGACACGATCGAACTGGGCAAGAAGATCTACCGCGGCGGCATCGCCGACAAGAACGTGCCGGCCTGCGCCAGCTGTCACGGCGCCAGCGGCGGCGGCATCCCGGTTCAGTATCCGCGCATCGCCGGCCAGCATCAGGATTACACGGTCGCGCAACTTGGCCTGTTCAAATCCGGCGGCCGCAAGAACAGCGCGCAGATGAGCACGATCGCGCAGCGCATGTCGGACGAGGAAATGAAGGCCGTCGCCGATTACGTCGCTGGCTTGAAATAAAGTTGGCTTTGCCGCGCCGGTTGGCGCGGCGCCGCGAATAGACAAGGGCAGCAGCGCGAGCGGGCTGCCCTTTTTGTTGGTGCCGGGTGATACACTTGGTAGCTGCATCTTTTATTGAGACGTCCCACGCATGAGTAGCCCCAGCACCACCGGTATCGAACTGAAGACACGCCGCCTCATCGTCGGCGAGATCGTTGAACTGATTTCCTCCATGCGCTTCGCCATCGCGCTGCTGGCGATGATCGCCATCGCCGCCGTCATCGGCACGGTGATGAAGCAGAACGAGGCGACGCCGAACTACATCAACCAGTTCGGGCCGTTCTGGTACGAGGTGTTCGACAAGACCGGGCTGTACTCGGTGTATTCGGCGTGGTGGTTCCTGCTGCTGATGGGCATGTTGGTGACGTCGACCTCGCTGTGCATCGTGCGCAACGCGCCCAAGATGGTCAAGGACATGCGCAGCTGGCGCGAGAACGTGCGCGAGCAGTCGCTGCTGAACTTCCACCACAAGATGCAGTGGCGCGCGCCGCTGGCCCGCGCGGCGCTGGCGCGGCAGACCGCCGCCCGCCTGGCCGACGCCGGCTACAAGGTCAAGCTGGTCGAGAAGGACAACGGCACCTTGCTGGCGGCTAAGCAGGGCGCGGCCAACAAGTTCGGCTACATCTTCGCGCACTCGGCCATCGTCATCATCTGCGTCGGCGCGCTGTTCGATTCGGACATGCCGATCCGCTTCCAGGAATGGTTCCTCGGCAAGACGCCGTTCGGCGGCAGCGGCCTGATTTCGGCGGTGCCGCCGCAGCACCGCCTGAGCACGGCCAATCCCACCTTCCGCGGCAACACCCTGATCCCCGAGGGCGCATCGAGCGACAGCGCGCTGCTGCAGCGCGCCGACGGCGTGCTGATCCAGGAACTGCCGGTGACGATCAACCTGAAGAAATTCACCATCGACTTCTACAGCACCGGCATGCCCAAGCTGTTCGCCAGCGAGGTCGAGGTCAAGGACCACGCCAGCGGAGAGGTCGTCAAGGCCGTCATCGAAGTCAACAAACCGTTGCTGTACAAGGGCCTGGCGATCTACCAGTCCAGCTTTGAGGACGGCGGCAGCAAGCTCAAACTGACCGGCTTCCCGATGACCGGCGCCGACACCACGCCGTTCGCCATCGCCGGCGAGGTCGGCGGCAACACGGCGCTGGGCAAGGAATACACGGTCGAGTGGTCGGGCTTCCGCCCGTTCAACGTCGAGAACCTGGCCAGCCAGGACGCGCGCGCCGTCACCCAGGGCAAGAGCCTGCAGGAACAGTTCGCGCAGGGCCTCGACAAGCACACCGGCTCGGCCGGCCGCAACGCCAACAACAAGGATTTGAAGAACGTCGGCCCGAGCGTGCAGTACAAGCTGCGCGACAAGACCGGCCAGGCGCGCGAATTCCAGAACTACATGCAGCCGGTCACGGTCGATGGCGCCACGGTGTTCCTGGCCGGCGTGCGCTCGAATCCATCGGACGCCTTCAGCTTCCTGCGCATTCCGTCGGACGACGCCCATACCGTCAACGAGTGGATGCGCCTGCGGGCGGCGCTGACCGATCCGGCGCTGCGCGACGCCGCCGCCAAACGCTACGCCGAGCGCGCCGCGCCGAAGGGCCCGAACGCGGAAACCCTGCGCGAGCAGATCGAGGCGTCGGCGCAAAAAAGCCTGACCCTGTTCGCCGGCGACAGCAAGGCGGCCGGCTTCCTGGCCATTTCGCAATTCCTGGAGAAGGTGCCGGAAGCGGGCCGCGAGAAGACCGCCGAGGTGTTCATGAAGATCCTCAACGGCAGCCTGTGGGAGTTGTGGCAGGCCGCGCGCGCCAAGTCCGGGCTGCCGGAGGTGAGCGCCGACGAGAACCACGGCCGCTGGCTGCTGCTGGCCACCAACGCGCTGTCGGACGCCTTCTTCTACGGCGCGCCGGTGTACCTGCAGCTCGACGAGTTCGTCGAGGTCAAGGCGTCGGTGTTCCAGGTGACGCGCTCGCCGGGCAAGAACGTGGTCTACCTTGGCTGCGCGCTGCTGGTGCTGGGCGTGTTCTCGATGTTCTACATCCGCGAGCGCCGGCTGTGGGTGTGGATCAAGGACGAGGGCGACGGCGCGGAGGCGCTGATGGCCATGAGCACGCAGCGCAAGACGCTCGATTTCGAGCGCGAATTTGAAACTTTGAAAGAAAAGCTGCCACAATCGGCATAATTGTAACTTGTGGAGCAAACCCAGCGGTACCGGAGAACACAATGGAACTCACTAAAACTCAGCAAACCTATATTCAGGCGCCAGGCTATTTCAAGCGATTGACGACGTTCGACTGGATTTTCGCGCTGGCGCTGCTGGCCGGCGCCGTGTTCGGCCTGAACCGCTACGGCCACTTCATGGACATCTATGAAAAGGCGATCCTGCTGCTGGCCGCGCCCACCTTCGCCGCACTCGGCTGGCACTGGAAGCCGGTGCGCTGGATGATGCCGCTGGTGGCGCTGCTGTCGCTGTGGGCGATCTCGATGTACGACGGCCAGCTCGACATGGGCAGCACCAAGTTCTGGCTGCGCTATATGCTGTCGAGCCAGTCGGCGATCCTGTGGATGAGCGTGATGTTCTGCCTGTCCACCCTGTTCTACTGGATAGGCTTCGCCGGCCGTTCGGATTCGATCTCCAGCCTGGGCTCCAAGCTGAGCTGGGCCGCCGTCGTGCTCGGCTGGACCGGCATGATGGTGCGCTGGTACGAGTCCTACCTGATCGGCGCCGACGTCGGCCACATCCCGGTGTCGAACCTGTACGAGGTGTTCATTCTGTTCTCGCTGATCACCGCGATGTTCTACTTGTATTTCGAGCAACGCTACGCGACCCGCCAGATGGGACCGTTCGTGCTGCTGATCATCACCGCCGCCATCGGCTTCTTGTTCTGGTACACCACGTCGCGCGACGCCGCCGAGATCCAGCCGTTGCTGCCGGC
The DNA here is from genome assembly GCF_040675865.1 of Burkholderia sp. LMU1-1-1.1. Lineage (NCBI taxonomy): Bacteria > Pseudomonadati > Pseudomonadota > Betaproteobacteria > Burkholderiales > Burkholderiaceae > Burkholderia > Burkholderia sp. LMU1-1-1.1. Next base: position 56,484 of record NZ_JBEGHG010000022.1, read on the forward strand.
GCTGCAAAGCTGGTGGATGAAGATCCACGTGCCGGCCAACTTCATCGGCTACGGCAACTTCGCGCTGGCGGCGATGGTCGCGGCGGCCTATCTGCTGAAGACCTCGGGCTACCTGAAGGACCGCCTGCCGTCGGAGGAGGTGCTGGACGACGTCATGTACAAGGCCATCTCGGCCGGCTTCGCCTTCTTCACGATCGCCACCATTCTCGGCGCGCTGTGGGCGGCCGAGGCGTGGGGCGGCTACTGGTCGTGGGACCCGAAGGAGACCTGGGCGCTGATCGTCTGGCTCAACTACGCGGCCTGGCTGCACATGCGCCTGATGACGGGCCTGCGCGGCCGTCCGGCGGCGTGGTGGGCGCTGGTGGGCCTGCTGGTGACCACGTTCGCCTTCCTGGGCGTCAACATGTTCCTGTCCGGCCTGCATTCCTACGGCAAGCTGTAACCCGCAACCCCAAAGCGATGGGGTCGTACCCCGTACGGGGTACGACCCCGCCTGGCTTCGCGGGTTGACGGGGGAACAACAAAATGTAATCGCAATGTAATCAGCGGCTCGCTTCGATTGGTGTAATGTTCAGGCTATTGGTAATCGCGTCTGAACCTTGCACCTTTCTGGAGTCAACATGCTGATCAAGCGTAGCCCCAACGGTATCGACCTGCCGTTTTCGTCGGAAATCACGCCGCGCGAACTGTACGAATCGCGCCGCAGCTTCATGAAGCAGATCGCCTTGGGCGCCGTCGGCAGCGCCGCGCTGCTGGAAATGGCCAACCGCGAAGCGTTCGCCCAGGGCGCCAATCCCAAGCTGGCGGCCAAGCTCAACCCGGCCTATTCGGCGCTCGACAAGCAGACGCCGTACAAGGACGCCACCACCTACAACAACTTCTACGAGTTCGGCACCGACAAGAGCGACCCGGCGCAAAACGCCGGCACCTTGAAGACCCGTCCGTGGACCGTCACCATCGAAGGCGAGGTCAAAAAGCCGATGACCCTCGACATCGACGCGCTGCTGAAGCTGGCGCCGCTGGAAGAGCGCGTCTACCGCCTGCGCTGCGTGGAAGGGTGGTCGATGGTGATCCCGTGGATCGGTTACTCGTTCTCGGAGATCATCAAAAAGGTCGAGCCGACCGGCAACGCCAAATACGTCGAATTCATCACCCTGGCCGACAAGAAGCAAATGCCCGGCGTCGGCAGCCGCGTGCTCGACTGGCCGTACACGGAGGGCCTGCGCATCGACGAGGCCAACCACCCGCTGGCGCTGCTGACCTTGGGCATGTACGGCGAGAACCTGACCAACCAGAACGGCGCGCCGGTGCGCATGGTGCTGCCGTGGAAGTACGGCTTCAAGTCGGGCAAGTCGATCGTCAAGATCCGCTTCGTCAAGGACCAGCCACGCACATCGTGGAACCTCTCGGCGCCGCGCGAGTACGGCTTTTATTCCAACGTCAATCCTGAAGTGGACCACCCGCGCTGGTCGCAGGCATCCGAACGCCGCATCGGCGAGGACGGCTTCCTGGCGCGCAAGCGCAAGACCTTGATGTTCAACGGCTATAACGATGTCGCGCCGCTGTATGCCGGCATGGATCTGAAGAAGTTCTTTTAACCATGGCGTTCAATCCCACCGCGCGGCAGGCGAGCCTGATCAAGGCCGCCGTCTTCGTGCTGGCGCTGGTGCCCTTGCTGCGCATGGTCTACCTGACGGTGACCGGGCAGCTGGTCGAGCCGCTCGAATTCATCACGCGCGGCACCGGTGACTGGACCTTGTACTTCCTGTGCTTCACCCTGGCGGTGACGCCGCTGCGGCGGGTGACCAAGTGGAACTGGCTGATCAAGCTGCGGCGCATGCTGGGGCTGTACATGTTCTTCTATGGTTTTTTGCACTTCATGACCTTCCTGTGGTTCGATCACTTCTTCGACTTCGCGGAGATGTGGAAGGATGTGCTCAAGCGGCCATTCATCACGGTCGGCTTCATCGCCTTCGTGCTGCTGATCCCGTTGGCGGTAACGAGCACCAACGCCATGGTCAAGCGCCTGGGCGGCAAGCGCTGGCAATGGCTGCACCGGCTGATCTACGTGATCGCGCCGCTGGCGATCCTGCACTTCTGGTGGATGAAGGCCGGCAAACACAACTTCACCGAGCCGATCATCTACGGCACCATCCTTGGCGTGCTGCTGCTGATGCGCGTCTACTGGGCGCGCGCCAAGGCAAAGGCGGCGTAGGCGACGACGCTTGCGCGGCCCCAATGGGGGCGCGTTCGACCATCGCTAAAATCGTCGGATGGCGAGCGTAGACGACACCGCGTACAAGCAACTGTTCGTGCATCCGGAAATGGTGCGCGACTTGTTGCTCGGCTTTGTCCCTGGAACTTGGGTGCGCCAGCTGGACCTCTCCAGCTTTGAGCGCGTTAACGGCAGCTATGTCGGTGACGGCGGCCAGCAGCGGCATAGCGATATGGTGTGGAAGGTGCGCCTGTCCGGCGAGTGGATCTACGTCTACCTGGTGCTTGAATTTCAATCACGCAGCGATCCGTGGATGGCGTTACGCATGCAGGTCTACGTCGGCTTGCTGTACCAGGACCTGGTAAAACGGCATGAGTTGCCACAGCCTTTTCAACTGCCACCAGTGTTTCCAGTTGTGCTGTATAACGGCAAGCAGCCATGGTCGGCATGCACCAGCTTGGCGGATTTGATCATTCCATTGCCGGAGGATTTGCAACCGCTGCAAGCGGCGCAGCGCTACGTTCTCGTTGATCAATGGAGATTGAAAAACGATTTGTTCGCAGGTTTCGATAATTATGCGGCGATCGCATTTCGGATAGAGAGACTGGATACTGCGCAGGATATCTCCGATGAACTCGAAAAATGGCGCCGGATGACACCATCGACATGGACATCGACGGCGCAACAGGGGATCACGCGTTGGGCCGCGAATCGTTTGCGCCGCAGGGGGCTGCAGCGTATTATTGATTTGACTGACGCCAGTAAGGAGGTTGAAGCGATGAGCGTTCCAATTTTCTACAGTCTTGACGACGCGTTGCGGTATGAAGCGCTGCTCGATGGTCACCGTGAGCGGCTGAAAAAGGTGCTGGTCAAACGTTTCGGGCCCTTGTCGGCGCGGTTGAGCAGGCGCATCACATATGCAGAAATGGACGATCTGGACCGTTGGTCCGACCGCTTGTTTGAGGCCAAAACGGTACGGGAAATCTTTGCCGACAAGCAGTCCGCTTGACCTTGGCAGTATCGACGGCCGCCAGCCCGGCGAACCGGGCAAGCGGCCAGGCGCGTTATGTCAGCGCCCGGTACCTGAAATCACGCAGCACCACACTCCCACTGCCCGCGCTGTATATCCCCACCTTCAAGCTCAGGAATCCGCCAAACACATTGTGGTGGATGCCGGACACCTCCATGCGCAAGCCGTGCAGCACCCACGTCTTGCCGCCATCGTGCGAGTAGCGGAACGTGACGACATGATCGTCGTTGGTCATGCGCACCCGCACCGACGACGTCGCGCGGTTGGCGCGCATCCACGATTGCTCTTCCGCATACTCGAACGTCTTGATCAGGTCCGGCGTGAAGCCCAGCCCGACGAACGCCTTGTGGTTGTAGAACAGCAGCAGCCCGCCCTCGGCCTGGCCGTTCAGCTCCAGCGTCAATTCCACCTCGTAGTTGCGGTCGCCCACCGTGCAGGTGAGCGGTTTGCTGTCCGCAGGCGAGGCGCCCCGGCCGGCGATCCGCAATCCCTGCGCTGTATACCGTGCCCGCTGCATCTCGTCCGGCGCCGGATCGTGGAAGGCCCACTGCGCGCCGAAGCGGTTGTGTTTGAAATCATCGGACAGCGCCTGGCCGGCCGGCCCGGCCTTGCCGCCTTTCGGTTTGGCCAGCGGCCTGGACAGGTCGCCGCCGAGCGCGCGGAACCAGCCGTCGTCGGTCCACTCCATCGGTTCGAGCAGGGTTTGGCGCCCCAGCGTGCGGTAGCCGTTCTCGTAGCCGTGGTACACCATCCACCAGTCGCCGGCCGGGCCTTCGACCAGGGTCGCGTGGCCGCGCGACCACCAGGGCTCGGACGTGCCCAGGCTGCGTACCAGCGGGTTGTGCGGACAGTGCTCCCACGGCCCGTGGATCGAGGTCGACCGCGCGGCGATGACCATGTGGCCGGTCGCCGGTCCGGCCGTGCCGCCGACGGCGGTCACCAGGTAGAACCACTTGCCGCGTCTCAGCAGCTTGGGGCCCTCCGGCGCGAAATTCTCCACCACCCAATCGTCCGGATAGCGCCACGGCTTGTACGCTTGCTCGAGCGGGCCGTCGGTCGCCAGCCCGTTGTCGGCCAGCCGGATTTTGCGAATGCCGTTGACGAACAGGTAGCGTTTGCCGTCCTCGCCGACGATGTGGCCGGGGTCGATGCAACCGCTGATCTTCAGGTCGACCGGCTCGCTCCACGGGCCTTCGATGCGGTCGGCCCAGATGGCGTAGATCGACCAGGCGTTGCCATCGGGCGCGGCCGGGATGTAGATGAAATATTTGCCGTCGTGCTTGCACAGGTCGACCGCCCAGATCGTGCCCAGCGGCTTCGTCAGCGCGGGGCCGACGGGCCGCCAGTTCACCAGGTCGGTCGAATGCCAGATCACCAGTCCCGGATAGGAGTAGAACGACGAGTAGGTCAGGTAGTAATCCTTGCCGTCCTTGAGAATGGTCGGATCGGGGTGGTCGCCCGAGATGATCGGGTTGATATAGGTGCCGTCGCCCTGGTCGGCCTGGCGTTGGCCTTCGATGCCCCGGCGCCACTGGCGCGTTGCCGCGCCGGCGGGACCGGTGGCGCATTCCGCCGCCGATGCGATGCCCGGCGCGATGCCGAGGCCGGCGCCCGCCAACAGGGTTTTGAACGCGTCTCTGCGCGATTGATCGGTCACGTGGTGTCTCCAGTGCAAATATATAGGTGGGCGCGGGCCGTACGGCCGCGCCCGTGTAGAAATGGTGGACCTGACCCTAATGCCGCTAAGTTAAGTTTTCTTAGTTAATCGTTTCTCTGGATATCGCTGCGCCACCGCTTTAACGACCCGGTCGAATTTTCGTCCGGGTCGTTGCGCT
>NZ_JBEGHG010000023.1:0-570502 GCF_040675865.1 Burkholderia sp. LMU1-1-1.1
CGTCAGCGATGATGCCGCCGGCGCTTCCGCCGCCGGCCCCGCCACCACCGCCGGCGCCGCTCCCGCCGACGGCAATGCCGCGCGGGCGGCCGACAGCCGGGCCGACAGCGTCGGCCGCGCCATCGGCTCGCGTAAAAAACAATACGTCGTCGCGCCGCGCCAGGTGCCGGAGGGCCTGCAAACGCTGGGCTTCCAGCCGCTGCAGTTCTCGGCGCTGGAACAGGCGCTGCGCAACAGCGCCGACATCGAGGTGGTCGACACCGTCGGTCCCAAATCCGTGCTGGGTGCGCTGGCCGACGGCCTGGGCGGCAGCCAGGGCGTGCTGGTGGCGCGCATGACTGAACAGAAAGCGGCCCTGCTGCACCAGCAGGGACAGGGCCGGCTGCTGGTCGAGCATGACCAGCACCTGAGCTTGATGGAGCCGGCGCTGCGCCAGCCGCAGATGGTGACCGGCGTCATGCCCAACGGCGGCGGCCCGGTCGTCAACGCCGTCATCAGCGTGATCGGCAAGGACGGCGCGCCGCAGGCCGACGCCGAGGTGTCGCTGTTCGGCGGCATGCTGCCGGCCAGCGGCAAGACCGACGCCAACGGCCAGGTCACCTTGTCGCTGTTCGGCGAGACGCCGGAGTCGATCACCGGCCTGTATGTCAAGCCCAAGGCCGACTACTGGAGCTTCTACCAGCGCGATCCGGACATCAGCACCGACGAGGCCAATGTGGTGGCGCTGCGCGCGCTGTCGGACTGGCCGGCGCTGGCGGGCTTTCCACGCCAGCGCGCGCTCGGCTGGGGACAGAAGGCCATGCGGCTCGACCAGTTGCCGGGCGCCTACCGGGGCCAGGGCATCAAGATCGCCGTCGTCGATTCCGGCGCGGCCACCTCGCACGACAATCTGCACGGCATCAAGGCCGGCTTCGACGTCATCAACAAGAAGACCAATCCCGACGGCTGGGACCAGGACACGATGGGCCACGGCACCCATTGCGCCGGCGTCATCGCGGCGGCCGACATCACCTCCGGCATCCGCGGTTTCGCGCCCGACGCCGAGGTCCACGCGTGCAAGCTGTTCCCGGGCGGCCAGGTCAGCCAGCTGATCGACGCGCTCGAGTACTGCATCGACAAGCAGATCGATGTGGTCAACCTGAGCCTGGGCGGGGCCGAGGTGTCCGAGGCGCTGGAACAGCAGATCCTGCGCGCCAAGCGGGCCGGCATCGCCTGCATCGTGGCCGCCGGCAACTCGGGCGGTCCGGTGCAATACCCGGCCTCGTCGCCGAACGTGCTGGCGGTGGCGGCCATCGGCAAGCTCGACGAGTTCCCGATCGACAGCTACCACGCGCAGACGCTCGACGCCAATGTCGACGCCTACGGCTATTTCACCGCCAAGTTCAGTTGCTTCGGACCGCAGGTGGGCGTGTGCGGGCCGGGCGTGGCGATCACCTCCTGCGTGCCGCCGAATAACTTCGCGGCCTGGGACGGCACCTCGATGGCGACGCCGCACATCACCGGCCTGGCCGCGCTGACCCTGGCGCACCATCCGGACTTCCAGAACCCGCAGTACAAGGCGCGCGGCGCCGAACGCGTCGAGCGGCTGTTCCAGATCATCCGCGCCAGCGCGCGCCGGGTCAGCCTGGGCGACCCGAGCCGCACCGGTTTCGGCATGCCGGATGTGCTGGTGGCGGTCGGTCTGCAAACGCACAGCGGGCAAGCGGTGCAGCCGCCGGCGGTGGCGCCGCAAGGCATGCTGGCGCCATTGATGGCCGGCGGCATGGAACCGTTCGGGCTGGAGCTGGCGCGCGCGCCGTGGAATATCCCACGCACCGGGCCGTGGTACCAGATATCGCCGACGATGCCGCCGCAGTATCCGACCTTCCATTGGTGAAGGCGTCCAGGAATGCAAAAAGCCGCACGAGGCGGCTTTTTGCATACTGCTTGTTTGGCGTCCCCAGGGGGATTCGAACCCCCGTACTCACCGTGAAAGGGTGATGTCCTAGGCCTCTAGACGATGGGGACAGAAATCTGTCCGTGTTGCCGACCTGAACTGCGTGACCTGCTGGTAAAACTGGAAAAATCCTGGCGCCCCCAGGGGGATTCGAACCCCCGTACTCACCGTGAAAGGGTGATGTCCTAGGCCTCTAGACGATGGGGACTTTTCCAAGGCGCGAATCATAGCAGCCAAATTCACCGAGCGCAATAGCAAACCCTTGTTTTTGCACGATATTCCCGCAAGATTGGCAGCCCGGCAATGGACGCGCGCCAAAGCAAAAGCGGACGAAAGCGGTGGCGCGAAGACAAAAAAGCCGCTCAAGGCGGCTTTGTCATCGAATCGAATACTGGCGTCCCCAGGGGGATTCGAACCCCCGTACTCACCGTGAAAGGGTGATGTCCTAGGCCTCTAGACGATGGGGACATGTCGGTGCTCTCTGCGCTAATGGTGGAGGTAAGCGGGATCGAACCGCTGACCTCTTGCATGCCATGCAAGCGCTCTCCCAGCTGAGCTATACCCCCCGGGCGCAGAAAGTCTTCTGTCGTACTACGGCACTTCTACTTCTACTACTCGTCAGCTTGGCAAAGCTGGCGTCCCCAGGGGGATTCGAACCCCCGTACTCACCGTGAAAGGGTGATGTCCTAGGCCTCTAGACGATGGGGACCTCGGCACTACGGTTACTACCTTGCCGCTATCATCTCCGCGCGGTGGTGGAGGTAAGCGGGATCGAACCGCTGACCTCTTGCATGCCATGCAAGCGCTCTCCCAGCTGAGCTATACCCCCCGGGCGCAGAAATAATAAAAGCCGCTTGCGCGACTTTTGTTTTCACTACTTGTATCTATCCAGCATGAAGCTAAACATCAAACAAATCAGTACAAACAACGTCAACTACAACTCTACTACTACAACTTGGCGTCCCCAGGGGGATTCGAACCCCCGTACTCACCGTGAAAGGGTGATGTCCTAGGCCTCTAGACGATGGGGACCGCGAACAACCAAACTGCCACTACGTTTCTGCGCATCTTCAACATTCACCAGGTGTTTCTTGGTGGAGGTAAGCGGGATCGAACCGCTGACCTCTTGCATGCCATGCAAGCGCTCTCCCAGCTGAGCTATACCCCCGTTGGCGCAGAAACAAGAGTATAGCAAAGAAGCCGCACTATGCAAATACCCTTTTGCAACTTTGCTCTGGTTTTAATTCAAACTCAGAGATATTTCGCCAGACGCGCAACAATCGCCTCGCGGCCGAAGATCTGCAACACCGCGTCGATGGCCGGCGTCTGCAGTTGGCCGGTGACGATCAAACGCAGCGGCATGGCGATCTGCGGCATCTTCAGGGTGTTCGCGGCCAGCACTTCCTTGATCATCGCGGCCAGCGCCTCCTTGCTCCACTCCACCGTCTTGCAGCGGTCGGCGAACTGCGCCAGCGCCGGCTTGACGGCGTCGGTCAAGTGCTGGGCCAGCAGCGCAGCGTCCGGCTGTGGCGTGCGGTAGAACAGCATCGCCGCGTCGGCCAGTTCGTTGACGGTGTTGGTGCGCTCCTTCATCAACGCCAGCACGGCCGGCAGGTCGGGCGCGCCGGCGAACTCGGCGCCGGCCGCCAGCATGCGCGGCTTGGCCAGCTCGGCCAGGCGTGCGTTGTCGGCCTGCTTGATATAGTGGTTGTTGAGCCAGTTCAGCTTTTCGATATTGAATTGCGCGGCCGAGTTGGACAGGTGCGAGCCGTCGAACCACGCGATCACCTGCTCCATCGAAAACACTTCGTCGTCGCCGTGGCTCCAGCCCAGGCGCGCCAGATAATTCAGGATCGCTTCCGGCAGATAACCTTGCGCCGGGTATTCCATGACGTTGACGGCGTCCTTACGCTTGGACATCTTCTGGCCGTCGGAACCGAGGATCATCGGCAGGTGGCCGTACAGCGGCAGCGGCGCGCCGATCGCGCGCAGGATGTTGATCTGGCGTGGCGTGTTGTTGACATGGTCGTCGCCGCGCAGCACGTGGCTGATTTGCATGTCCCAGTCGTCGACGGCCACGCAGAAGTTATAGGTCGGCGTGCCGTCCGGACGGGCGATGACCAGATCGTCCAGTTCCTTGTTGCCGATGGTGATAGTCCCTTTGACGAAATCGTCCCAGGTCACTTCGCCGTCGAGCGGATTCTTGAAGCGCACCACCGGCTTGCGGCCTTCCGGAATCGCCGGCAGGGTCTTGCCCGGCTCGGGACGCCAGGTGCCGTCGTAGCGCGGCTTTTCGCCGGCCGCGCGCATGCGCTCGCGCATCGCCTCGACTTCTTCCGGCGACGAGTAGCAGTGATAAGCGGTGCCGGCGCCCAGCATCTGCGCCACCACCTCGCGGTAGCGGTCCATGCGCTGCATCTGGTAGAACGGGCCCTCGTCGTGGCTCAGACCCAGCCATTCCATGCCTTCGATGATCGCCTGCACGGCTTCCGGCGTGGAGCGTTCCAGGTCGGTGTCTTCGATGCGCAGCACGAAGGTGCCGCCGAAGTGACGGGCGAAGGCCCACGAGTACAGCGCCGTGCGGGCGCCGCCGAGGTGGAGGAAGCCGGTCGGGCTGGGAGCGAAGCGGGTACGGACAGGCGTAGCGGAGGTAGTCATCGAAGTATCAAAGCCGGGATGTAAAAGACGCTATTTTACAGTGTCGGCAAGCGCCTGGCGCCCGGCGCCGACGCGGCCGCCACCCCGCCCCGTCCGCGCCGGGCGAAGAAAGCCGTTGACACCGCTCCGCTTCCATTCTAAAGTACTCTGCAATACAGAGCACTCTACGAAAGATAGCCATGAACCCACAGCAAGCGCAAGACATGCTCGCCGAGATCGAGCAAACGCAACAACGCAGCGAACGCTTCCTCGGCTACTGGCGCCGTGGCGCCATCGTCCAGCTGTGGGGCGTGGTGTGGATCGCGGCCCACCTGGCCATCCACGCCATGCCGGGCGACGCCGGCCGCATCTGGATGATCGGCGACGCCATCGGCATCGCCGGAACGATCTTTCTGAATACGCGCGGCGGCGCCGAGCGGCTCGACGCCCGGCTGGCCTGGGCCGGCTGCATCGTGCTGCTGTTCGGCGTGCTGGGCTCGGTGCTGATCGGCCCCAAAAGCCGTGCCATCGACGTCTTCTGGACTTGCCTGGTGATGAGTGGCTACATGCTGCACGGCCTGTGGTCAGGTCTGCGCTGGACCGTGCTGGGCGCGGCCGTGACGGTCATCAGCCTGGTCGCCTATTTCCTGCTGACGCCGTGGTTCAACCTGGTCATGGCCATCGCCGCCGGCGGCGGCCTGCTGCTGGGCGGCACCTGGCTGCGCCACGCGCGCTGAAGGAAAACGGCATGAGCGATCTCGACGAAGTCATCCACCAAAGCACGCGGCTGCGCATCATGACGGGCCTGCACGCCCTCAAGAAAGACGAGTGGATCGAGTTTGTGCGCCTGAAAGCGCTGATCAACGCCAGCGACGGCAACCTCGGCGCACACCTGGAGACCCTGTCGCGCGCCGGCTATGTCGAAATCGACAAACAAATCGTCGGCAAGAAGCCACTGACCCGCATCCGCTCGACGGCGGCCGGGCGCGCGGCCTACCGCCACCACGTCGCGCAGCTGCGCTCGCTGCTGGATATGTAGCCCCCTCCTCCGAACCGAAAGGAAACACCATGCATCTGACATTCATTGGATGGCTGCACACGCTCGCCTGCGTTTATGCCTTGTACATCGGCGGCCTGGTGCTGTGGCGCGCCAAGGGCGGCACCACCCACCGCCGCGATGGCCGACGCTACCTGTGCGCGATGCTCGTGGTCAATGTGACTGCGCTGGGCATCTACCAGATCGGCCACTTCAATGTCTTTCACGTGCTGGCGCTGTGCACCCTGGCTAGCCTGGCGATCGCCTTCGCCAGCGCCCGCTGGCGCAAGCCGGGGCGCCACTGGCTGCGCATCCACCTGAGCGCCATCGTCTTCAGCTACTACCAGCTGATCGGCGGCTTGATCAACGAAGCGTTCGTGCGCGTGCCGGCGCTGCAGGGCGAGCGGGCACTGGTCGGCCTGGCGCAGGGCGCGGCGATGATCATGTTCCTGATGATATTGTCGTACTTCTGGGGCAGGACCGCGCGCAACGGCGCGGCGGCAGTGGCGCTGGCGGCGCTGACAAGCACGGCGCAGGCCGGCACGCTAACCCTCGATCTCACCGGCGTGGCCGCCGGCAAGGGACCGCTGATGGTCGCCGTGTACGACAACGGCAAGGATTTCCTGCGCAAGCCGATGCGCACGCTGAAGGCGACCGCGACCGCCAGCACGACGCTAGTGAAACTACCGGACCTGGCGCCCGGCGAGTACGCGGTGTCGCTCTACCAGGACATCAACGACAACGGCAAGATGGATACGCTGGTGTTCGGCATCCCGTCCGAGCCGACCGGCACCAGCAACAACGCTCCGAGCAATTTCGGCCCGCCGAAATATGAAGCGGCCCGCTTCACGATGCCGGCCGATGACAAAACCCTTGCCATCGACCTGCACAAATGATCGCGCGTCGCCGGACCCAGGACCACCGCCGCTGTTACTCGATCGGCGTCCGGTGCGCGAATCCGGCCCGGTAGCGCGGCTCGGCATCGGCCCGGGTATTTATTTCGAACAGCAAACCGCCGGGCGCCTCGCAAAAGAAGCGCGAGCCGCGCGCATGATGGAAGACCTCCGTCTTCATCGACACGCCCTCCAGGCGAAAGCGCGCATGCAGCGCCCGCACCGCGTCGACCGACGGCAGCTCGAAACCGAGGTGGAAGTTATCCGGCCAGACCACCTCGTCGAGCCGATCGGTGGCGTCCTCGATGACGATGTCGAAGCCGGCGCGCTTGAGCACCGCGCTGGTGCCGAAGGCTTCGGCGGAGCAGTCGAGTTGCTCGACAAAAAAGGCCACGGTGGCGGCCACGTCGGTCGAGGGGAAGCTCAGATGATTGAATAGCATGTGTTTCTCCTGTTGTGAAGGCAACAGAATACGGCCCGCGAGGGGCGCCATCAACTCGCTTTGAGCGGCCGCCGGGCGGCAAGAAACATATTTTAAAACAATGACTTGGACATTCCCATCGACCGGAACAGCGGGCCTGCTCGCATTTCAGCCAGGCGCCGCCAGATAACCGAACACCGCCGCGCCGATGCGCCGCGCGAGATCGTCGGCGTCGCGCTCGCCGCGTTCGCCGGCCGCGTCGGTCATGCCGCGCATCAGCGCCAGCAAGTCGTCCGCCGCCAGGCGACAGAGCGGCGGGTCTTGCCACCGCGCGGGCGCGTCCGGTTTGGACAGTATCTCCGCCAGCAAGTCGTGGAACCTGTACTTGCCGCTGAGCGCGGCGCGGAATTCGGGACGCCCCTCCTGCTCGTCGAGCAGGCGCGCGAGGTTGGGACGGGACAATTGCTGGCGCACGGCGACGTCGATGAACGCCCCCAGCGCGGCGTGAAAGCCGGGCAACGCAACGGTGGCGGCGGCGGCCTCGTGGAACAAACGGTCTTCACGCAGCAACAGCGCCAGGGTCAATGCGTCCTTGCCGGGAAAGTACTGGTACAGCGTGCCCACGCTCGCACCGGCCCGGCGCGCCACGGCGTTGGTGTTGTAACCTTCAAGCCCCCGCAGCTCCAGCACCTGGGCCGCCGCCTCAAGCAACGCCTCGACCGTGTGGGCCGAGCGCCGCTGGCGTGGCGCCTTGCGCGGGCCCAGTGGAGCGGCAGCGGCCATTGCCAGCGATTCCTTGCTAGTCGTTCTTGATGACGATGCTCGGGAACTTGCTGGTCATGTCCTTGGCCTTCTCGGACACCTGCACCGCGATCTTGCGGGCGATGTCCTTATAGATGGCGGCGACCTGGCCGTCCGGATCGGCCACCACGGTCGGCTTGCCGGAGTCGGCCTGCTCGCGGATCGCCATCGTCAGCGGCAGCGCGCCGAGGAACTCGACATTGAAGTCCTTGCACATCTTGGCGCCGCCGCCGGCGCCGAAGATTTCCTCCGCGTGGCCGCAGTTCGAGCAAATGTGCGTGCTCATGTTCTCGACGATGCCGAGGATCGGAATGCCGACCTTCTCGAACATCTTCAGGCCCTTGCGCGCGTCCAGCAGCGCGATGTCCTGCGGCGTGGTGACGATGACGGCGCCGGTGACCGGCACCTTCTGCGACAACGTCAGCTGGATGTCGCCCGTGCCCGGCGGCATGTCGACGATCAGATAGTCCAGGTCGCGCCAGTTGGTCTGCTCCAGCAACTGCTGCAGCGCCTGCGTGACCATCGGGCCGCGCCACACCATCGGCTCGTCCGGATCGATCAGGAAGCCGATCGACGACACTTGCACGCCATGGTTTTCCAGCGGCTCCATCGATTTGCCGTCCTTGGTTTCCGGACGGCCCGACACGCCCAGCATCATAGGCTGCGACGGGCCGTAGATGTCGGCGTCGAGCAGGCCGACCGAGGCGCCCTCGGCGGCCAGCGCCAGCGCCAGGTTGACGGCGGTGGTCGATTTGCCGACCCCGCCCTTGCCGGAGGCGACGGCGATGATGTTTTTCACGTTCGGCATGAGCTTCAGGCCGCGCTGCACCGTGTGCGGGATGACCTTGGTCGAGACGCCGACGCTGATGTTGCCCGCGCCCGGCACCGCCTTCAGGCCGGCGATGACGCTGGCGCGGATCGCGTCGACCTGGCTCTTGGCCGGATAGCCCAGCTCGATATCGAGGGAGATATCGCCGTTGTCGACCCTCAAATTCTTGACGGCCTTGCCGCTGACGTAATCTTTCGTTGTATTTGGATCAATGATTTTGGACAGCGCTGCCTTGACGTCTTCTACTGTGATGCTCATGTGACTCTCCGTGAAATGTGCAGCCATTTTAGCGCATCGCGCCATAATTACCGGCCGCGCCCCATTGCCGGAGTGACCTGTTGCCGCTTCCACTGTTAAAATGCTCCTTTTCCACCCACAAAGTGCATCAACCATGACCCGCAAGCTGTTCGTCACCACTGCCCTGCCCTACGCAAACGCCGCTTTCCATATTGGCCACATGATGGAGTACATCCAGGCCGACATCTGGGTCCGGTTCCAGCGAATGCAGCGCGACGAGGTAAACGGACAACTGCAGCCACGCACGGTGCACTTCGTCGGCGCCGACGACACCCACGGCACGCCGATCATGATCGCCGCCGAAAAGGAAGGCATCACGCCGCAGGCGTTCGTCGCCAAGATCGCCGCCGGCCGCGCCCAGTACCTCGACGGCTTCCACATCGCCTTCGACAACTGGTACTCGACCGACTCGCCGGAAAACGTCGAGTTGTCCCAAGGCATCTACCGCAAGCTGCGTGACGCCGGCCTGATCCAGACCAAGATCGTGCCGCGCTTCTACGACCCGGTCAAAGGCATGTTCCTGGCCGACCGCAACATCAAGGGCGAGTGCCCGGTCTGCCACGCCAAGGACCAGTACGGCGACAACTGCGAGGTATGCGGCGCGGCCTACCAGCCGACCGAACTGATCAATCCGTTCTCGGTGTTCACCAACGCCACGCCGGTGCTCAAGGATTCCGAACAGTACTTCTTCAAGCTGTCCGATCCGCGCTGCTACGAATTCCTCAAGGAATGGTTGAACACGCCCGGCCGCTTGCAGCCGGAGATGGTCAACAAGGTCAGCGAATGGCTCGGCGAGTCCGGCGAAAAGCTGGCCGACTGGGACATCTCGCGCGACGCGCCCTACTTCGGCATCCCGATCCCGGACGCGCCGGGCAAGTTCTTCTACGTCTGGCTGGACGCGCCGGTCGGCTACCTGGCCAGCCTGAAAAACTATTGCGACAAGCAAGGCATCGACTTCGACGCCTTGCTGAACGACCCGGCCACCGAACAGATCCATTTCATCGGCAAGGACATCGTCTCCTTCCACCTGCTGTTCTGGCCGGCGATGCTGAAGTTCGCCGGCCATCCGGTGATCGACAAGCTCAAGGTCAACGTGCACGGCCACCTGACCGTCAACAACGAAAAAATGTCCAAGTCGCGCGGCACCGGCATCTCGCCGCTGCGCTACCTGAACCTGGGCATGAACCCGGAATGGCTGCGCTACTACATCGCCTTCAAGCTCAATTCGAAGGTGGAAGACCTGGACTTCACCGGCGAGGACTTCGTCGCCCGCGTGAATAGCGACCTGATCGGTAAGTACGTCAACATCGCCAGCCGCTGCGCCGGCTTCATCGCCAAGAAATTCGACGGCAAGCTGGCGACGTCGCTGTCCGACGGCGCGCAGGGCTGGATCAAGCGCGCGCTGGTGACGGCCGAGGGCGTCGAGCGCCAGGCCAGCATCGCCGCCAATTTCGAGGCTCGCGAGTTCGGCAAGGCGCTGCGCGAGATCATGGAGATCGCCGACATCACCAACCAGTACGTCGACGAGAACAAGCCGTGGATACTGGCCAAGGACGAGGCCAAGATTGCGGAGCTGCACGACGTCTGCACCGCCGCGCTGATCCTGTTCCGCCAGCTGACCATCCTGCTGTCGCCGGTGCTGCCGGGCGTGGCCGCCAACGTCGCCAAGTTCCTCAACGACGAACAACTGGTGTGGGCCGACACCGATGTCGCCAGCGGCGCCGTCTCGCAAGCCATGCTGGGCCGTACCATCGGCGCCTACAGCCACCTGATGACCCGCGTCGACGCCAAGATGATCGAGGAGCTGTTCGACGCGCCCGCTCCGGCCGCCGCCGCCCCGGCCGCTGTCGCCGCGCCCGCCGCAACCGCCGCCGCGCCGGCCGCCACCGGCATCGAGGAGCTGGCCCCGGAGATCAAGATCGACGACTTCGTCAAGATCGATCTGCGCATCGCCAGGATCGTCAACTGCGAACACGTCGACGGCTCCGACAAGCTGCTGCGCCTGACGCTGGACGTCGGCGAAGGCCGCCACCGCAACGTCTTCTCCGGCATCAAGTCGATGTACAAGCCGGAAGAGCTGGTCGGCAAGCTGACCGTCCTGGTCGCCAACCTGGCGCCGCGCAAGATGAAGTTCGGCGTGTCCGAAGGCATGGTACTGGCGGCCTCGGCGGCCGACGAGAAGGCCAATCCGGGCATCTACATTTTGAATCCGTGGCCGGGCGCCGAGCCGGGCATGCGCATCCGTTAAGGACAGTCCGGGCATGAAGATCGTAGTGCGTGAAGCGACGGAGGAAGATGCCAAACTGATTGCCGAGCTCACGCGCGCCGCGTGGGCC
Organism: Burkholderia sp. LMU1-1-1.1; assembly: GCF_040675865.1. Classification (NCBI taxonomy): domain Bacteria; kingdom Pseudomonadati; phylum Pseudomonadota; class Betaproteobacteria; order Burkholderiales; family Burkholderiaceae; genus Burkholderia; species Burkholderia sp. LMU1-1-1.1. The sequence continues at coordinate 11,187 of NZ_JBEGHG010000023.1, forward strand.
GGCAAGGTCAGCGTCACCTCCAGCGGACACCGCGAAACCGCCGTCGTCGTTGCAGACCATCTGCGCGACGGCGGCGGTTTTGTTTTATTGGTCGACGACGAGCCGGTCGGCTCGGTGCGCTGGTTGCCGCTCGACGCCGACCCGGACGTCTGGGAGATCTGCCGCATGGGCGTACTGCCGCGTTACCGGGGCAGCAACCTGTCGCAACATTTGCTGGAGGCGGTGATCCACCACGGCCTGGCCTGCGGCCTCGGCGAGGTGCGCCTGGCCGTGCGGGCCGATCAGCCCAAGCTGATCGATTTTTACGCCGCCTACGAATTCGAACTGGCGGAAGAACTCGAATACTCGCACGCCAACCCGTTGGAAACGCCGCCGCTGGTCATGCGCCGCTCGTTACGCCATTGACGACGGGCGCTAGCCGCCCCTCCTACCGCCTCCTCGTCCTCCCCGGCCAAGCCCGGAAGGTTGCGTTCCGCAAGCATCATTGAGCCCCCATCACGCCACCAGCCAACGCAGGGCAATTCATCCCCTTGCCTCGACGAAAAAAATAAACGCGAACACCATTTTCTCGCGGAACTAATTCTTTTGATCTATGTCAAAGCTGTAGAGAGAAGCGGGACCGGGCCTGCGTGACGACGATATCGTTATCGTTTGCGCGCAAAACAGCGGCCAATTTATCGAGATGCGGGTATCACCGCGACGCGGTCATACCATCATTTCGATAGTCATCCACTCCCAGGCGCAAGGCTAGCGTCCGCGGCCGTAAAGGCTCGCGGCGGCTGCCGCGCGCAGGTTCGAAGCGCTCTCTCCAATCGCTCGCAGAAGCGAATCGCGCGCACAACAGTAGAAATACTGGGGTGCTTGTAAGCATATTTTTTTGCACTAATATTTTCCTCACCCCGCTGCTCAGCGGTCGAAAATATATCTATATAACGGAGACAACAAATCATGGCAATCAACATCAAACGCCTGGTGTCGCGCGCGCTCGCCGCTACCGTCATGCTGGCGTCCGCCTGCATGGCCCACGCCGCTACGGCCGGGCCCGGTACATGGAGCACGCAGCAAAGCTGGGCGACCGACACGGTCAACGGCGGCACGCTCACCGGCTACTACTATTGGCCCGCGTCGCAACCGACCTTGGCCGGCAAGCGGGCGCTGGTCCTGGTCCTGCACGGCTGCCTGCAAACCGCCACCAACGACGTCATCAACAGCAGCACCGACGGCGGCTACAACTGGAAGTCGGTGGCCGAGAAATACGGCGCCGTCGTCATCGCCCCCAACGCCACCGGCAATGTCTACTCGAATCACTGCTGGGACTACGCCAGCACCAACCACAACCGCAGCAGCGGCCACGATGCCGTGTTGCTCGACGTCGTCAACCGTTTCGTCGCCGATCCGAAATATGCGATCGATCCCAACCAGGTGTATGTGACCGGCCTGTCCTCGGGCGGCGGCGAGACGATGGCGCTGGGCTGCCTGGCACCGGATGTATTCGCCGGTATCGGCATCAACGCCGGCCCGACGCCGGGCACCACGACCTTGCAGATCGGCGCCGTGCCATCCGGCTACACCGCCGCCACGGCGGCCAACAAGTGCAAGGCGATGGCCGGCGCCAGCGCCAGCAACTTCTCCACGCAAATTGCCGGCACCATCTGGGGCACCTTCGACTACACCGTCGGGCAGGCCTACGGGCCGCTCGGCGCGGCGGCGATGCGTCAGGTCTACGGCGGCACGTTCACAGCGGGCGCGGCGGAGTCGGTGCCGGGCGGCGGCAGCAATGTCCCCTACCGCGACAGCAACGGCAAGGTGCGCACGCATGAGATCACCGTCAGCGGCATGGGCCACTCGTGGCCGGCGGGCGCCGGCGGGCAGAACATGAACTACGTCGACAGCACCAAGGTCGACTACCCGGAATTCGTCATGGATTTCTGGTTCAAGAACAACCTGCGCGTGTCGAGCGTCGCCGGCCCCACCATGACCGCCTGCTCGGCCAACGTCGTCAGCGCCACCAGCGCGAGCATCAGCGGCGCCGCCACCACCCCCGGCAGCGTGGCGAACTACACCGTCGCATTGAACGGGCCGACCCCGGTCAACGACAGCGCGGCTGGTAGCGGCCCCAACTTCAGCAAGACGTACAACCTGGGCAACGGCTACTACAGCGGCACCGTCACCGCCACCGACAACCTCGGCCAGACGTCCGCCGCCTGCGTGGTCGCGCAGTTCCTGGTGGGCAGCGCGCCCAGCCTCCCGGCGCCGTCCGGCCTGAGCGCCGGCAGCGCCAGCGCCACCGCGGTACCGCTGAGCTGGAACGCCGTCAATGGCGCCACCGGTTACAACGTCTACCGCAACGGCGTCAAGGTGACGGCCACCCCGGTGACCACGCTGACCTACACCGCGACCGGCCTGACCGCCGGCACCACGTACAGCTTCGCTGTCTCGGCGGTGGGTCCCGACGGCGAAAGCGCCATTTCGGCACCGGTGAGCGTGACCACGAGTTCCGGCTTCGCCTGCACGACGGTTACCGCTAGCAACTATGCGCACGTGAAGGCCGGCCGCGCCCACCAGGTCTTGGGCTATGCGCTGGCCAACGGCTCCGACCAGGTGATGGGCCTGTACAGCATCTTCTTCGTGCGGACCTTGGCGCAGACCGCCGCCGGCTATTACATCGTCGGTAGCTGCCCTTAAGCGATAACTTGCCGTCCCGCAGCAGCATGCGGGACGGCATTTTTAACGCGTCAATTCCGACCGTCACGCGAGAAATCGTCCTACGCAAGCGTTGAGCTTGCTGTGAAAAAATGGGGCTCCATTCATCGAACAACAAGGAGTCACCCATGAACACCAAATTGACCGTAATGATTGCCGCAATGTGCATGAGCGCGAGCGTGTTCGCGCAGACCCAGCCAACCGGCCAGTCGGCGACCGCCGCCGGCACGAGCAATACCGGCACGCCAACCGTGGGCCAGAGCACCAGCAATAGCGGTGAGCAAAACGCCACCACCATGCAAAATAACAGCAACACCCAGAACACCGCGACGCCGCGCAATGCCCAGCGCAAGGCCGACAAGTCGATGAAACAGTCCAAGGTGAATGCCGATTGCGCCCAGGGCCACACGGACGGCCACGCGACCGCGCCAACGCATAGCGGCACCTCCACCGCCGAAGGATGCGACACCAAAACCATCAAGCGTTGAGATGCTTGACAGCACGTGGGGATCGGCGGGCTTGCCGTCGATCCCCCACTCCGGTTTTTAGAAGACGTGACGGATGCCGAGGTTGACGCCCCGGTTTCCGGTCCCGCCTTCGATCGCGCTGCCCACCGTGTATCCGGCGCCGTTCTTATTGCGGATGTACGCGTACACGCCATACAAGTCCGTACGTTTCGATAGATAATAGCGATACCCGCCGGCGAACTGCTGCGCGTCCTGATTGAAGTTGGTCTTGTCGTTTTTGCGGATGTACGACGCCAGCCAAACCCCACTCCCTTGCGGCACCGTCGCCCCCAGCAGCATCACGTCGCTGTCGGTGCTCGGCGTCGGCGCGACCGCGTAGCCGAACGGATTGGCCACATTGCGCGGCAGCGCGCTGTTCAACCCTTTGTCGATACCATAGGCTCCGTGCAGCTTCATGAAGCCTGCGTCGTATAACGCCGTCAGCACCGTGTTATTGGCCGCGCTGGTGTTCTTCAGCGTGGCGGTGTCGTTGTCGCGGTGGTGCGTCGCCAGGCGCAAGGTCAGCGCGCCCCGGTGGTAGATCAGCGATCCGCCCAACTGGCGGCCGGCCGCGCTGTCGCCCGATACTTCGCCCGCGCCGTACACCAGCTCCACGGTGAAGCCGGCCAACGCCGGCGAGACATATTTAACCGCGTTGTCCATGCGGCTGGCGCTGTTGCCGGTGGACGCCATCAGGTTCTTGGTGTCGCCCGCCGTGCCGGAGCCGAAGGGATCGACCGTCGCCACGGCCAGGTATTGGGGCGTGTACTGGCGGCCCAGCGTGATCGTGCCGGAGCGGGTCTGCAGTCCGACGTAGGCCTGGCGTCCGAACAGCAGTCCGCCCTGTCCCATCGCGCCGGTATCGGACTGGAAGCCGTTCTCCAGCAGGAAGACCGCCGACATGCCGCCGCCCAGATCCTCCGTTCCCTTGAAGCCGAGCCGCGAGCCCGCCTCGACACCGCTGGTCAGCTTCGTGGTGGTCGCGGTGCCGCCGCTTTCGCGCACCACCGCCATGTCGACGATGCCGTACACAGTGACGTTCGATTGGGCGACAGCCGTCCCCGCCGATGCAGCGAGCATCAGCGCAAGCATGGTTTTTTTCATTTTTTGATCCTTGATCGTTATTGTTTTGAACCGAAGCCGCCGCCGCCCGGTGTTTCGATGGCGAAGACGTCTCCAGCTTGCATGTCTGTGGTGTGGGTGGCGCCGAATTCCTCCACCGAGCCATCCCCGCGTTCGACCCAGTTGCGTCCCAGCGCACCCGGCTGCGCGCCCTCAAGCCCGAACGGCGCGATGCGGCGGTGGCCGGCCAGGATGTTGGCCGTCATCGCCTCCAGGAAGCGGATGCGGCGCAGCGCGCCGTCGCCGCCGTGGTGCTTGCCAGCGCCACCGCTGCCGCGCCGGATCGCATGCGTCTCGACCAGCACCGGGAAGCGCCATTCCAGCACCTCCGGATCGGTCATGCGCGAGTTGGTCATGTGCGTCTGCACCGCCGCCGTGCCGTTGAAACCGGGACCGGCGCCGGAACCGCCGGCGATGGTCTCGTAGTACTGGTGCTCGTCGTTCCCGAAGGTGAAGTTGTTCATCGTCCCCTGCGAGGCCGACATCACGCCCAGGGCGCCGTATAACGCGTCGGTGACGTACTGCGACACCTCCACGTTGCCGGCCACCACGGCGGCCGGGTAGCGCGGATTGAGCATCGAGCCTTCGGGGATGATCAGCTTGAGCGGCTTGAGCACGCCCTCGTTCATCGGGATGTCGCTGTCGATCAGGGTGCGGAACACATACAGCACCGCCGCCTTGCACACCGATAGCGGTGCGTTGAAGTTGGTCGGCCGCTGGTCGCTGGTGCCGGTGAAGTCGACGATGGCGCCGCCGCTGAAATGGTCGATGGTCAGCTTGACCTTGACCACCGCGCCATCGTCCATCTCGTAGGCGAAGCTGGCGTCACGCAGGCCGACGATGGCCTTGCGCACCGCCGCCTCGGCGTTGTCCTGCACGTGGCCCATGTAGGCCAGCACCACGTCCTCGCCGTAGGTGGCGACGGCCTTCAGCAGTTCGTTGGCGCCGGTCTCGCAGGCGCCCAGCTGGGCGATCAGGTCCGAGATGTTCTGGTCGATGTTACGGCTCGGCCAAGGGCCGGCGGCGAACAGGCCGCGCACCAGCGGCTCCAGGAACACGCCCTTGTCGACGATCTTGACGTTGTCCAGCAGGACGCCCTCCTCCTCGATGGTGGTGCTGTTGGGCGGCATCGAGCCTGGCGTGATGCCGCCGACGTCGCCGTGGTGGCCGCGCGCGGCGACGTAGAATAGCGGCGCGCCCCAGCCGCTTTCGCCGTACACCGGGCACACCACGGTGATATCCGGCAGGTGGGTGCCGCCGTTGTACGGCACGTTGAGCACATAGGCGTCGCCCGGCGCCATGGTCTTGGCGTGCTGGCGGATCACGCACAACACGCTGTCGCTCATCGAGCCCAGATGGACCGGGATGTGCGGCGCGTTGGCGATCAGGTTGCCGTCGCGGTCGAAGATCGCGCAGGAGAAGTCCAGCCGTTCCTTCATGTTGACCGAGTAGGCGGTGTTCTCCAGGGTGGTGCCCATCTGGCGCGCGATGGCCATGAACAGGTTGTTGAAGATCTCCAGGTGGATCGGATGCGCGGCGGTGGTCATCTTGTGGGCGCTGCCGGTGGCGCCGCTGCGCTCGAGCAGCAGGGTGCGGTCCGGCAGCACGCTTGCGCTCCAGCCGGCATCGACCACGGTGGTGGCGATCTCCTCGCGGATCAGCGCCGGGCCGGCGACGCGGCTGCCGACCGCCAATTCGGCGCGCACGTGCAGCGCGATCGGCACGGTCTGGCCGTCGACGTAGCTGTAGACGCGGCCGGAGCCCGTGTCCGCGCCGCCGTTGGCCGGCACCTCGATGACAAAGTCGGCGCCATCGCCGGCGCCGATGGCCTCCGCCGACACCGATTCGATCACCAACGGCTGGCCCTCCATGACGAAGCCGAAACGGCCGCGGTACAGCACCGCGAACGCCTCCGCCATCTCGTCGACGTCGGCAAGCGCGATAACGAAGGCCGAATCGCTGTCCTGGTATTTCAGGCGCGCGCACAGTTCGACGCGGATATCGTCCGGCGCCACCTGTTGCGCCAACAGGTCGGCGTGGGCCTGGCGCGCCAGTTCGGCCAATTGCGGCCGCAACGCCTCCAGCGAGGCCGCGTCCAGCGGCTGCTCGACAGCGCCCTCGCGCATGGCCCGGATGTCGGCCAAGCCCATGCCGAAGGCCGACAGCACGCCGGCGAACGGATGGATGGCGATCTTGGTCATGCCCAGCACGTCGGCCACGCGGCACGCGTGCTGGCCGCCGGCGCCGCCGAAGCAGCACATGGCGTAGCGGCTGACGTCATAGCCGCGCTCCACAGAGATCGACTTGATCGCCTGCGCCATGTTGTCGACGGCGACCGCCAGGAAGCCATCGGCGACCGCCGACGGCGACAAACGGGTGCCGGTTTCGCGTTCGATCTTCGCGGCCAGCTCGCCGAAGGCGCGCACCACCACGTCGCGGTCCAGCGGCAGGTCGCCGTTGGGGCCGAAGACGCGCGGAAAGTGCTCCGGCTGGATGCGGCCCAGCATGACGTTGCAGTCGGTGACGGTCAGCGGGCCTCCCTTGCGGTAGCTGGCTGGTCCCGGATTGGCGCCGGCCGATTCCGGCCCCACCTTGAAGCGGCCGTTCTCGAAGCTGCAGATCGATCCGCCGCCCGCAGCCACCGTATGGATGTGCATCATCGGCGCGCGCACCCGCACGCCGGCCACCACGGTCTCGAACACGCGCTCGTAGGCGCCGTCGTAGTGGGCGACGTCGGTCGAGGTGCCGCCCATGTCGAAACCGATCACCTGTTTCAGGCCGATCGCCTCGCAGCTCTTGACGGCACCGACGATGCCGCCGGCGGGGCCGGACAGGATCGCGTCCTTGCCCTGGAAGCGGCCGGCGTCGGTCAGGCCGCCGTTCGACTGCATGAACATGATGCGGGTATCGCCGGTGTCGGCCGATACACGCGAAACGTAATCGCGCAGCACCGGCGACAGGTAGGCGTCGACCACCGTGGTGTCGCCACGGCCGACGATCTTCATCAATGGGCTGACCTGGTGGCTGACCGAGATCTGCGTGAATCCGGCCTCCTCGGCCAGCGCGCGCAGCCGCAGCTCGTGCCGGGGATAGCGGTAGGCGTGCATCAGGACGATGGCGATGGCGGCGATGCCCTTCTCCCGCAATCCTGCGAACTGTCGGCGCAGCTGCGCCTCGTCCGGTGCCTGCAGCACGTCGCCGTGGGCGCCGATGCGCTCGTCGATCTCGATCACTTCCTCGTAGATCAGGTCCGGCAGTTCGATGTGCATGGCGAAGATGTCGGGCCGGTCCTGGTAGCCGATGCGCAGCTGGTCGGCGAAACCGCGCGTGATCGCCAGCGCGGTGCGCGCGCCTTTGCGCTCCAGCAGCGCGTTGGTGGCAACGGTGGTGCCCATCTTGATTACCTCGATCTGGTCCGACGGCAGCGGATCGCCGGTTTTCAATCCCAGCATGTCACGCATGCCCTGGGTGACCGCGTCGTCGTAGCGCTCCGGGTACTCGGACAGCAGCTTGTGCGTTACCAGCTTGCCGTCCGGACGGCGGGCGACGATGTCGGTGAAGGTTCCGCCACGGTCGACCCAGAATTGCCACAGCATGGATTGGGTTGGAATGTCGTTTTTCATGTTGATGCCTTTGATCTTTCGTACTGTGAATATGCGTCAGGATTCGAGTTTCTTGCCGGCGGTTTCGGGCAGCGTCAGCGCCGCCAGGATCATCACGCCGTAGGCGGTGCCGGCGAAGATGCCGATCGCGTGGCCCAGCGCCATCGAATTGCTGCTCAAACCGATCATCAGCGGGAACAGCGAGCCGATGGCGCGGCCCATGTTGTAGCTGAAGCCCTGGCCCGAACCGCGCATCGAGGTCGGGAACAACTCGGTCAGGAATGCGCCCATGCCGCTGAAGACGCCGGACACGCAGAAGCCGAGCGGGAAGCCGAGGAACAGCATCACGCTGTCGGTCACCGGCAACCGGGTGTAGGCCAGTGCAATGCACATCGAGCCGGTGGCGAACAGGATGAAGTTCTTCTTGCGGCCCAGGTAGTCGGTCAGGAAGGCGCTGACGATGTAGCCCACGTACGAGCCGACGATCACCATCGCCAGATAGCCGCCGGTGCCCAGCACGGTCAGGTGGCGTTCGGTCTTGAGGAAGGTCGGCAGCCAGGTGGTGATGGCGTAGTAGCCGCCTTGGGCGCCGGTGGTCAGCAGCACGGCGCGCAAGGTCACGCTGAGCATCTTCGGCGCGAAGATGGCGGTGAAGTTGATGCGCTCCTCGCTGTTGACGCGCACCTTGTTTTGCTCGGCGATGAAAACGTCCGGTTCATCGACGAAGCGGCGGATGAAGATCACGAACAGCGCCGGCAGTATCCCCAGCAGGAACAGCGAACGCCAGGCCCATTCCGGTGGCAGCAGCGAGAACATCAGCGCGTACAGCAAGGCCGACATGCCCCAGCCGAGCGCCCATCCCGCCTGCACCATGCCGACCGCCTTGCCGCGGTCCTTGGCGCGTATCACCTCGCCGATCAGGATAGCGCCGGCGGTCCACTCGCCGCCCATGCCAAAGCCCATCAGGCCGCGCGCCCACAACAGCTGCTCGAAGTTCTGCGCCAGGCCGCACAACACCGTGAAGAAGGCGAACCACAAGATGGTGATCTGCAGCGTCTTGACGCGGCCGATGCGGTCCGACATGATGCCGGCGATCCAACCGCCGGCGGCGGAGGTCAACAACGTGACGGTGCCGATCAAGCCGGCGTCGCCCTTCGACAGGCCCCAGGTGGCGATCAGCGTCGGAATCACGAAACTGAGGAATTGGGTGTCCATCGCGTCCAGCGCGTAACCGATCTTGCAGCTCCAGAAGGTGCGGCGCTCCTTGCCGGTCAAGGCGTGGAACCAGGCGAAATATCCTTCCGGCTGGCTGGTGCTGGCTACTTTTGTGTTCATAGTGCTCTCCCTTTTTTTAGAATGCGGCGGTCCCCCGGGTGCCTGTGCGGACCCGATAGCGAGGACGTTGCCATGTTGTTTAACTTAGAATGCGGCTAGCGAGGCGTTGCGTATATCCGTCACCAGCATGTAGCCCGGCTGGTGGGTGATCACCAGCGGCAGTTGCGCATGGCGTATGGCCTCCTGCGGCGTGACGCCGCACGGCCAGAAGACTGGAATCTCGTCCGGCATGACCTCGACCGCGTCGCCGTAGTCGGGTTGACCAAGATTGGCGATGCCGATCAGCGCGGGGTCGCCCAGATGCACCGGGGCGCCATGGACGGCCGGGAAGCGGCTGGTGATCTGGATCGCGCGGATGGCGTCGGCCGCCTTCATCGGCCGCATCGACACCACCATCTCGCCACCGAACGGGCCGGCGGCCTGGTTGCGGATATTGGTGCGGTACATGGCGACGTTGCGGCGCTGCTCGATGTGGCGCAGCTGGATGCCGGCGTCCATCAACATCTGTTCGAACGAGAACGAACAGCCGATCGCGAACACCACCAGGTCGTCGCGCCAGATGTCGTGCAACGCCGCCGTTTGCGCCGCCAGCACGCCGTCGCGATAGACGTTGTAGCCGGGCGTGTCGCTGCGCAGGTCCATGTCGGCGCCGAGGCTGGCGACATTCCACTGACCCGGTTCGCCGACCGCCAGCAGCGGGCAGGCGCGCGGGTTGCGCTGGCAAAAAAGCAGGAAGGCGTCGGCATGAGCCTGCGGCAGGATCACCAGGTTGGCCTGGGCGTAGTCGCCGCAATAGCCGGCCGTGGGCAGGCGGAATTCGCCGCTGCGGACTTTGTGCCTGAGTTCAAGTGGAGTCATGGTCGTTTCGCTCATAGTGATGTGAAAACTGCATGAGTTCAGAATAAACTCGAATATCGCTTCATGCTATCTAGTTATTTTTGCTGTTGTTGTATAGTTTTTCTTACCGCCGTGCGCTATCCCGGTGCATAAGGTTAAGGTATTCTTGTTGCATGAATACCCGATTCCTCGAAACCTTCGTCGCGCTGGCGCAGTTGCGCAGCTTCCGCGCCACGGCCCGCGCGCTGCACGCGACGCCTGCCGCGATCTCGTTGCGGATCAAGTCGCTAGAGGAGGAATTGCAGACGGAGCTGATCGACCGGAGCTGCAAGGACTTCCGGCTGACGGCCAACGCCGAGTACTTGCTGGGGCATGCGAAGGCGGTGGTCGACGCCACCCGCAGGCTGCAGGCGGCGGCGCACAAAGATAGTGCGGTGCGCGGACGGCTGCGTCTCGGCGTGATCGAATCGGTGGTCCACAGCTGGCTGGCGCAGTACATCCGGCAGCTCAATGTGTTGTATCCGGAGCTCGAAGTCGACCTGGCGGTCGATATCAGCAATGTGCTGGAGCGCCGCCTGCGGGCGCGCGAGCTCGATCTGGTGATCCAGGTCGAGGGTGTCGAGAGCAACGACATCGTGTCCGAGGCGCTGGCGGTTTATCCGCTGCACTGGATCGCGCGCCGCGGATTGCTCGACACGCGCAAGGAGGGTTTGAACCAGCGCTTGCTGCAGTTGCCGATCCTGACCTTCGGACGCGGCACCGCGCCGCAACGCGCGCTGGAGGAAATCGTCAGCAAGATGGCCAACCTGGCGGCGATCCCGCTGGAGCAGACGCGCATCACCTGCTCGCCGTCGGTGGCGGCGATCGTCCAGTTGGTCAAGGACGGTTACGGCGTGGCGGCGATTCCCAGCCTGTTCGTGGTGGCCTCGCTGGAGAGCGGCGAATTCATCGAACTGCCGGTGCAGCCGGAGCCGCCGTCGATCATCGTCTCGCTGTGCTTCCACACCAACGCCGAGATGCTGGTGCACGCGGCGGCCAACGCCGCCAGACATGCGTGCGCCACCTATTGCGCACAGGTCGACCCGCGTTACATCAAATCGCTGGGCTAACGGCCACCAGCGCCGGCGGCTTCCGGCCACTTGCGCTGGCGGCTTCTAAACCACGTAGGGCGGATTAGCGAAGCGTAATCCGCCATGCATGCGTCTCGACGGCTCATCGAGTGGCGGATTACGGCGTTCCGCCTAATCCGCCCTACGTGTCTCCATGTTCCGCTTGGCGCCAACTGCCGGTGCGGGCGATCTGCACCGCAGGCTGCGGCTCTGTCCAGCGAAACGGCAGCGCGCCGGCGTTGCGCACCACTTCGCGTATGCGAAACCGCAGCAGGCGCTCTGCCCCGGTGAAGGCTTCCACTTCCGGCCCGTCCCAGATGATTTCCGCCTCCACCGCCAGATGCAGCAGGTCGCCGCGCTCGAAGTCGATGAACAGCAAGCCGGCGCGCGGATGCTCCAGCAAATTCCCCGCCGTGTTGAAGAAAAAATTCCCGCGAAACTCGGGCGATGTCAGCGTGTTAGCGTCATCGACCCGCACGAAGCCGGGCCGCCCTCCCCGGTGCGAAACATCCACACCGCGCGCGCGGCCGGCATCGGCGTCCAGGTTGGCGCTGGCGATGAAAAAGGTATCCGACCGCGCTATCAGCGTCCGGTCCTCTTCGCTGAGCGCCGTGGCGCGCGACACGCGCTCGGCGCCGGCCGTGCCGATATCAGGCGCAGCGCCATGCTGACGATGCTGGATGTACTGCGGGCAGTTGCCGAAGCTCTGGACGACCGCGATACGCATACCGTCACCATCAATCGCCGCGATCACGCCATTGACGCGGTTGCGGCGGCGCGTGGTCGGCGCCAGTCCCAGGCCGCCTATATGATCGCCCGCGCGCAACCGCCCTTGCAGCGGATCGCCCGCCAGCATGCCGCCGGCGATGTCCAGCGTGCGCGCATCCGGCGTGACGATGAAGCCCGGATCGGCGGCCAACATCGTGGCCCACGGCTGGCCCGCCTCGTCCAGCGCGCCGATGAAGAAGAACGGCAGCTCCTCGAAGAACTGGCGATGCTGCTCCGGCATGTGATCGCGCACGCCGGCGCTTCCGGCGGCGGCGATCCGCTCGCGCATGCCGACGCGCTGCTGGATCGCCAGTTCGCCGGCGTGAAATGGAGAGCCCGAGGAGTCCATGGCCTACACCTGTTCCGGCGCCACGCCGGCCTGCGTCGCCTGCATGGCGACAAAGCCCGGCAGCGCGCGTACATTGCCCAGCCAGGCGCGGATGTTCGGATACGGCTTGAGCGGGACGCCGCCCTCCGGCGCGTGCTCGATGTAGCTGAACGCGGCGACATCGGCGATGGTGGCGTGTTCGCCCACCAGGTAGCGGCGGCCTTCGAGCTCGCGCTCCATCACGTCGAACAGGCGCACGGCCACGCCCTTGACGTACTCGTGATCGATTTTGGCGCCGAACACCGTGACCATGCGCGCGGCGGCCGGACCGTAGGCGATCTTGCCCGAAGCGGCCGACAGCCAGCGCTGCACCTGCGCGGCGGCCAGCGGATCGCGCGGCAGCCAGCGGCCGCTGTCGTCGTATTTGGCCGCCAGGTAGACCAGGATCGCGGTCGAATCGGACAGCACGGCGTCGCCGTCCTCCAGGACCGGCACTTCACCGAAGCCGTTCATCGCCAGGAATTCCGGCGTACGGTGTTTGCCGCCAGCCAACGGCATGGGCACGAACTCGTACGGCAGCTTGAGCAGGTTGAGCAGCAGTTCGGCGCGGTGCGAGTGGCCGGAGAGCGGGAAGCCGTAGAGTTTCATGAAGAGTCCTTATGTGGATGGGCGAATGAAGCCAGTATAGGGAAGCCTCGCCGTCCCGATAAGCCGGACAATGCCGGAATCACAGTTCACCCAAAGTGGACAATCAAGGCATAATGAGGCGATGATCGATCTCAACAGTGTCAATCTGAACCGCCTGGTTACCTTCGTCGCCGTCGTCGAGGCCGGCTCGTTGACGGCCGCCGCCGAGCGGCTGGGCCTGGCCAAGTCCATGGTCAGCAAACATATGCAACTGCTGGAAGCGGAAATCGGCGTCGGCCTGCTGGTGCGATCGACACGCAAACTGAGCCTGACCGAGGCCGGGCGCGTCTTCTATGAGTCCAGCCGCCAGTTGCTACGATCGGCCGAACAGGCGATCGAGCAGGCGCGCACCGGCCTGGACAGCCCGCAAGGCACGCTGCGCGTGGCCTCGCCAATCGATTACGGCGCGATGGTGGTGGCGCCGGTGCTGGCGCGGTTGCGCGCGCGCTACCCGGCCCTGCACATCGAGCTGGTGTGCGCCGACCATGTGATCGACTTGATCGCCGAGGGCATCGACGTCACGGTCCGGCTGGGCAAGCTGGCCGATTCGGGCCATATGGCCAGCCGCGTGGGGCCGCTCGAGCGCTGGCTGGTGGCCACGCCGGACTTCATCGCCCGCCACGGCATGCCGGACCATCCGGACGCGCTGGAGGCGTTGCCGTTCATCGCGCTGTCCGTACTGCCGCAGCCGAGGGTGTTCACTTTGGACGACGGCGCCGGCCAGGCGCGCGAGATACGCATGCGCAACACGGTATTTTCCACCAACACCGCTTACGCCAGCCGGGCCGCCGCGCTGGCAGGGGTCGGCGTGCTGCGCGCCACCACCTTTTTGACACAGGAGGACGTGGCCGCCGGCCGGCTGGTGCGGCTGCTGCCGGGCTGGTCGCAGGCCGCCAGCGATATCCACGCCGTGTACCCGGCCTCGCCCCACGTGCCGCAGAAAGTGCGCGTGTTTATCGACGCGCTGAAGGCGGCAACTTCACAGTCCGCTTAGCCTTTGCGCGCCGAGACCACGATGCCGGCGACGATCAGCGCGAACGCCACCGCGTGGTAGGCGTGCGGCGCCTCGCCGAGGAAGGCCGACGACAGCAACGCCGTGAACAGCGGCGTCAGGTTGACAAAGAAGGCGCCGATGGCGGGGCCGGCGCGCTGCACGCCTTCACCCCAGCAGCGGAACGCGATCACCGCCGGGAACACCGCGACATACACCAGCGCGGCGGCCAGCCACCAGCTCCATTGCACCGGAATCGCCCCCAACCACTGCTCGCCCAGCGCGAACCCGCCCGACCACAGCGCGCCGAACGCCACCTGCGCCGCCAGGAAGCCGGCCCAGTTGGCGCGGATCGCTGCCGGTTCCCGGGTGCCCATCAGCATCCAGCTATAGAAAGACCAGGCGATGGTGGCCAGGATCATGAACAGATCGCCCGCCACCAGCCGCAGCTCCAGCACATGCCGCCACTCCCCGCGCGCCAGCACCACCAGCACGCCGGCGATCGACAGCGCGGCGCCGGCCATCTGGCGCCCCGTGACCGGCACGCCGAAGAACAGCCGGCCCGTCAACATCATCCACACCGGCAGTCCCGAGGCGACCAGGGTGACATTGATCGGCGTCGAGCTTTGCAGGGCCATGTATTGGAACGTGTTGTACAGGCCGATGCCCATCAGCCCCAGCAGGGCGTACTGCCTCCAGTGCGGCCACAGCGCGCTGTCCCGCCGAAACACCGGGCCGGCCAGCGGCAGCAGGATCAGCAAGGCGATCGCCCAGCGCAGGAAATTCAGCAACACCGGCGGCAACATATCGTGCACCAGGCGGCCGACAATGGCGTTGCCGGCCCACAGCAGCGGCGGCAAGGTCAGCAGAAAAATGGTTTTAGGGCTCAGGCGTGCGGTCATTATAGTTATATCTATGCAACATTACGCCTTTGAGCATACCCGATTCCACCACTTTGCGTGGGCGGCGGCGATAGAATTAGCGCGTCGGCGCCGCGGCGCGGTAAAATACTCATTGCTGAGCCACTCACTTGGACTATATGAAATTCTCTAAACAACATTCGATGTACGAATCCGACCATACCTTGTTCATCAAGTCGCTGAAGGAAAAGAATCCGGCGATCGAAGAAGGTCAACGTCTGGGCCGCGCGCTGCTGTGGGACAAGGCGCCGCTGTCGCTCGACGAGCAGGAACGCCAGCTCGAGTCGGCCGTCAAGCAACAAGCTTACGTCTACCAGAACAAAGTCTAAGGACTTGGGGCGGCACGGATGTTGCCAGACGATACGGCTGAACAGCCGGCCGGCGAGGTTCCGAACCCGCCGCCGGCGGTAACCGCCGACGGCGACGCCGCGGAAGCCCCCGTGTCGCCGGAGATCGCCGATGCGGCGGCCGCCGTAACGTCCGAAGTGGCCGCCCTCGCCCGCCTGTACGGCGAGCCGCTGCTCAAGCTGCCCAACGATCTGTACATTCCGCCGGACGCGCTGGAAATCTTCCTCGACGCCTTCGAAGGGCCGCTCGACCTGCTGCTCTACCTGATCCGCAAGCAAAACTTCAACATCCTCGACATTCCGATGGCGCAGCTGACGCTGCAATACCTGAAATATGTCGACCAGATCCGCCTGTCGAACCTGGAGCTGGCCGCCGAGTATCTGCTGATGGCGGCGATGCTGATCGAGATCAAGTCGCGCATGCTGTTGCCGCAGCGGCAGTCGGACCTCGAGATCGAACACGACGATCCGCGCGCCGAGCTGGTGCGCCGTCTGCTGGAATACGAGCAGATCAAGCTGGCCGCCTACGACCTGAACGCGATCCCCCAGGTCGATAGGGATTTCGTGCGCACGCAGATCTTCATCGAGCAAAGCCTGGTGCCGACCTGGCCGGAGGTGGCGCCGGTCGACCTGCAGCAGGCCTGGCTGGACGTGATCAAGCGCGCCAAGCTGACCCAGCACCACAAGATCAGCCGCGAGGAGCTGTCCGTGCGCGAGCACATGACCGGCATCCTGCGGCGCCTGCAATCGAGCCGTTTCGTCGAATTCGCCGACCTGTTCGACAGCGCCGGCGGCGTGCCGATGGTGGTGGTGAACTTTATCGCGCTGCTCGAACTGGCCAAGGAAACGCTGATCGAAATCACCCAGGCCGAGCCGTTCGCCCCCATCTACGTGCGCCTGGCCTATTCGCCCGCCTGAACGCGGCCGGGCCGTGGCCCCGCCCACCCTTTACCGAATTCCCTTTTTACGCCGATAGCGAACAATGTCATGAAAATCATCACCACCATAGAAGAACTGCGCGACCAACTGAGCGGTCAACTGCGCACCGCCTTCGTCCCGACGATGGGCAACCTGCACGAGGGCCACCTGTCGCTGATGCGCCTGGCGCGCAAGCACGGCGATCCGGTGGTCGCGTCGATCTTCGTCAACCGCCTGCAATTCGGCCCGAACGAGGACTTCGACAAGTATCCGCGCACCTTCCAGGCCGACGTCGAGAAGCTGGAGAAGGAAGGCGTCTACGTGCTGTTCGCGCCGACCGAGAAGGACCTGTATCCGGAGCCGCAGGAATTCCGCGTCAACCCGCCCGCCGACCTGGGCAATACGCTGGAGGGCGAGTTCCGTCCCGGCTTCTTCACCGGTGTGACCACCATCGTGCTCAAGCTGTTCTCGTGCGTGCAGCCGAAGGTGGCCGTGTTCGGCAAAAAGGATTACCAGCAGCTGATGATGGTGCGCAACATGGCGCGCCAGTTCGCGCTGCCGACCGAGATCATCGGCGCCGAAACCTACCGCGCCGAGGACGGCCTGGCGCTGTCGTCGCGCAATATGTACTTGTCGGAAGCGGAGCGCGCGGAGGCGCCGGCGCTGTTCCAGAGCCTGAACTACGTCGCCAACGAAATGCGCGCCGGCCATCTGGACATCTTCCAGGTCGAGCACAAGGCGATGGAGGATTTGGCCAAGCGTGGCTGGAAGCCGGACTATGTGTCGATCCGCAAGCGCAGCGATTTGCAGCCGCCCAGCGCCGGCGACCTGGCGCAGGGCTCGCCGCTGGTGGTGCTGGCCGCCGCCAAGCTGGGCTCGACCCGCCTGATCGACAATCTGGAGATTTAACGCTGCGGTTTCACCGCCGGTGCGACCGGCGGCGGGATGGTCACGCCCTGCGGCGAGAGCTGGATGATCACCGGCGGCGCGGCCGGTGCTGCTTTCGGCACGGCGTTGTTCAGCACGAAGGTCATGACCGTGATGAAGATCGCCATGGAGGCAAGGAAGATGCCGACCATCCACTGCACCATGCGCGCGCTGGATTCGGCGATCTCCTTACGCAGCTCGGCGCCCAGCTTATCGATCTTGGCGTTGAGCTCGGCGAATCGGCCATTCACATTCGCCTCGAAAGCATCCAGCCTTGCGTTCATGTCGGCGCGGACCGCTTCGGTCTTGGCGTCGATGTAATCCTTATCGGCATTGGCGTTCATGCGTTTATCTTCCGCCGGACCGGCGGCGGTGTCAAAGCGCGCACGGGAGATATCCGGCCCGCGTTTGCGCCAGCTTAAGAAGCGTTACGCGGCCACCGTCTGCGCCCACGCCAGCGCCGACAGGTGCGCCGTGTTGACGTCCTCCGGGCTCAGCTTGAGCGTCGCCGCCAGCGAGGCGACCAGGGCGGAATTGAGCTCACAAGCCTCGGCCAGCGCCAGATACGGCCCGTATTTGCCGCCGCGCGTCAGCAACGCCGCGACCACGTCGTCCGACAGCTGGATGTTGGCCAGCACCTCTTTCATGCTGATGCCCAGCAGCCGGTCCAGCAGCGAGAACATGCCGGCCACGAAGATGTTCTCGGCCTCGCTCTTGCCCAGCGCGGCCTGCCCCAGCAGCTCGGCCAGGCGGCCGCGCACCACCGCCGTCTCCAGCAGCACCGGCGAGTAGCCGGACGTGCTGGCCGTGGCCAGCAACAAGGTCAGCCAGCGGTACAGCGGCGTGTAGCCCAGCAAGGCCAAGGCTTGCCGGATCGACTGCACCTCGCGCCCGGCGCCGAAGCCGGCCGAGTTGATGAAGCGCAGCAGCTTGTACGACAAGGTGGCGTCATGCTTGAGCACGGTTTCGATCTGGCCGATGTCGGCGTTCTGCCGCACCATCTGCATCAGCTGCATGATGATGGTCTGCGCCGGATTCATGCCGCCCGAAAGCAGGCTGGTGCGTGGAGTCAGGTGCAGCTTGCCGACGAAGGCGTTCAGCCCCAGCGCGGCGCAGGCGTCGAAATCGGCCCAGTTGCTCACCGGCCGCGCGATCATGCCGACCGTCGATTGTTTGAAGGCGGCGTAGGTGCGCGCCTGCGTGGCGACGTCGGCGCCGGAAAAGCGCACCTCGACATACGAGGCGAGGGTCGGCAGCCGGGCGCCGCTGCGCGCCAGGTCGGCCTCGCGCAGCAGGATGCCGACGCCGCCGGCGCGCAGCGCCTGCACCGCCGCCAGGGTGTCCGGATTGGCCAGCGCGGCCGCCTTGAGCGACAGCACCGTGCGCTCCGGCGGCAGGCGATGCAGCGCGTCGGTCGACAGCATGGCCGGCACGGCTTCTAAAAAGAGGATTTTGTCGCGCAGCAGCCAGCGGCCGCCATCGTCCTCGTCGACCATTTGTTCGGCGACGAAGTCGACCAGCAACTCGAGCTCGGCCGGGGTCGAGGCCGGCGCCCCGCTCTGGGTCTGCTTCTGCTGTTGCCAGCACAATTCATAGCCCACCACCCGCTGCTTGGCATCCAACAACGGCTCACGAACGAGGAAATTGGTCTGGTGCATGGCTATGAGAGGTGAGCCCGCGACCCGGGCACAAGGCGCGGGCGACGGGGGCACAGCGCCACGACGGCGCTGTCTTGTTGCTTAAACCATCATCAAGCGCCGAGTTTTTCGAAGATCTTGTTCAGCTTTTCGTCCAGCGTCGCGGCCGTGAACGGCTTGACCACGTAGCCGTTGGCGCCGGCCTGGGCGGCGGCGATGATGTTTTCCTTCTTCGCTTCGGCGGTGACCATCAGCACCGGCAATTTGGCCAGCGCCGGGTCGGCACGGATGTTTTGCAGCATCGTCAGACCGTCCATGTTCGGCATGTTCCAGTCGGACACGACGAAGTCGAACGATTCGGCGCGCAGCTTCGCCAGCGCCATCACGCCGTCTTCGGCCTCGTCGACATTGGCATAACCCAGTTCTTTCAACAGATTCCGGACGATGCGGCGCATCGTCGAAAAATCGTCAACAACTAAAAATTTCATCTTTGGATCAGCCATGAATTACTCCGTTGATTCTCTACGCGGTTGTGAATAATGCCTACAATTTCCATCAAGTTGTAGGATAGCATTTTCGTTGCTCTAAGGCGAACAAAGTAGCAGTAAAACGTCACCCGGGACACATTTAGCCCGGGTTCCCCGCAATTACCGAGGTAATTGCACCAGCAATTGAAATACCGACTACACCCGCAAGGCGCGCGAACCGTGCGCGGCCAGGTGGCCCAGCACCATGCCCGGCAGCGCCTGCAGCGCGCCGACCTCGTGGGCGGCGCCCACCGCGATCGCCTCGCGCGGCATGCCGAACACCACGCAACTGGCCTCGTCCTGGGCGAAATTATACGCCCCGGCCGTGCGCATCTCCAGCATACCGGCGGCCCCGTCCTTGCCCATGCCGGTCAGGATCACGCCGACCGCGTTCTTGCCGGCCGCCTGCGCCGCCGAACGGAACAGCACGTCGACCGACGGCCGGTGGCGGTTGACCGGATCGGCCTGGTCGATGCGGGTCATGTAGTTGGCGCCGCTGCGGGTCAGGTACAGGTGCGAATGGCCCGGCGCGATGTAGGCGTGGCCCGGCAGCACCCGCTCGTTGCCGGCCGCCTCCTGCACCGAGATCTTGCACAGCGTGTCGAGCCGCTTGGCGAACGAGCGGGTGAAGCCCTCGGGCATGTGTTGCGCGATCAGGATGCCGGGACAGTCCGACGGCATCTGCATCAGGAATTCGCGGATCGCCTCGGTGCCGCCGGTGGAGGCGCCGATGATGATCAGTTTTTCCGACGACGTCAGCGGATTGCGCAGCTGCGGCAGCGGCACCTGCCCCTCGGCGCCGGGCTGGGGCAGCACGCGCGCGCGCACCCGGGCCTTGGCGGCGGCGCGGATCTTGTCGGTGATGAGGTCGGTGTACTCGCGCATGCCCGCCTGGATCGAGATTTTCGGTTTGGTGACGAAGTCGACGGCGCCCAGTTCCAGCGCGCGCATCGTGATTTCCGAGCCCCGCTCGGTCAGCGAGGATACCATCACCACCGGCATCGGGCGCAAACGCATCAATTTCTCCAGGAAATCGAGGCCGTCCATCTTGGGCATCTCGACGTCCAGGGTCAGCACGTCGGGATTGGTCTGCTTGATCAGTTCGCGCGCGACCAGCGGATCGGGCGCCACGCCCACCACCTCCATGTCGGCCTGGCTGTTGATGATCTCGCTCATGACACTGCGGATCAGCGCGGAGTCATCGACGATGAGGACTTTGATCTTCATAAAACATTGCTTTCCGGGCCTGGCCCTTATCTACTCTATGTACTCGTATCGCTCGGTCAGAACAGATCGATCTCGCCGCCGACCGGCGCCTTCTTGAGGCGGCTGGCGTATTCGATCTCGCGCTTGGCCAGCGTGTCGTTATGGGTTTGCATCAGCTTCTTGACCAGCACCTTGCCGGTGCGCGGGAAGAAATACACCTTGCGCGGGTGGATGTCGTTCAAGTCCTCGGCCACCACGCGGATCTTCTCGGTCTTGAGGAAGCTGAGCACGAAGGCGGCGTTGCGCTCGCCGACGTTGATCGCCGTGAAGCCCTTGAGCACGGCGCCGCCGCCGAACACCTTGGCCTCCATGTTCTCGCGCTTGGCGCCGGCCTTGAGCAGATCGTTGATCAGGATCTCCATCGCGTAGGTGCCGTAGCGCGCCGAGGCCGAGACCGGGCTGCCGTCGCCGCCGCCGTCGGGCAGCATGAAGTGGTTCATGCCGCCCAGGCCGGTGACCCGGTCGCGGATGCAGGCCGACACGCACGAGCCGAGCACGGTCACGATCAACATGTCCTTGTTGGTGAAATAATACTCGCCGGGCAATATCTTGGCGGCGTCGCAGTCGAACGTGCGATCGAAATACACGTTCGTGGCAAATTGTTCAAGGTCCATGGGTTATCTCGTGTTGGTCGCGCCGCTTTTCGAAGCGGCGCCGCGGTGTTGATCATCCAACTCGTACACCGTCTTGCCGCGTAGTTTGAGCGACTCGGACACGTAGAGGAAATTCTCCGAATGGCCCGCGAAGAGCAAGGCGTCCGGCTTCATCAGTGGGACAAAGCGCGACAGGATCTTGCGCTGGGTCGGCTTGTCGAAATAAATCATCACGTTGCGGCAAAAGATGACGTCGAACTGGCCGCTGATGGGCCAGCCGTCGGCCAGCAGGTTGAGCGGCTTGAACGTGATCATGTTGCGCAGTTCGGGGCGCACGCGCGCCATGCCCTCGCGGTCGCCCTTGCCCTTGAGGAAGAAGCGGCGCGAGCGCTCCGGCGACATCTTCTCGAGCCGGTCCATCGTGTAGACGCCGTTGGCGGCGTGGGCCAGCACGTTGGTGTCGATGTCGGTGGCGATGATGTGGCAGTTCGGCGTCAGCGTGTTGAACGCCTCGCACACCGTCATCGCGATCGAATACGGCTCCTCGCCGGTGGAGGCGGCCGAGCACCAGATGGTGATCGGCTCGCGCTTGTTCTTCACATGCTCGGCGAGCAGCGGGAAGTGGTGCGCCTCGCGGAAGAACGACGTCAGGTTGGTGGTCAGCGCGTTGGTGAACGACTCCCACTCCTCGCCCAGGCGGCCCGCCTCGAGGTCGTCGAGGTATTTGGCGAACGAGGCGATGCCGGTGGCGCGCAGCCGCCGCGCCAGGCGGCTGTAGACCATTTCCTGCTTGCTGTCGGCCAGCGAGATGCCGGCGCGTTTGTAGATGAGGCCGCGAACACGTTCGAAATCCTTGGCGTTGAAATCGAACTCTTTGACGGTGTCTTTAGTATGCGGCATTGGGTATTCCTTGGTTTACTACACTGGTGCTGCTGTGTAACGCTACTGCTTGAAATCGCGGTTTAAAATTCTTCCCACTCGTCGCCGCTGGTCGGCGACGTGGTCAGCTTCTTCGGCGCCGGCGGCGCCTTGGCCTTGGCCGGCGCCGCTACGGCGGGCGCCGCCGGCGCGGCGACCGGTTTGGGCGCGGCACGCTTGCTCGGCGGCGCGGCGACGGCGGCGGCCGGCCGGCGCGTGCCGGCATGCTCGGCCAGCTTGAACACGCTGACCGCCTGCGCCAGCAGCTCGGCCTGCTCCTGCATGCTCTCGGCGGCCGCCGCCGACTGCTCGACCAGCGCGGCGTTCTGCTGCGTCATCTCGTCCATCTGCGTGATGGCCTGGTTGACCTCCTCGATGCCGTTGCTCTGTTCCTGCGTGGCGGCGGTGATCTCGCCCATGATGTCGGCCACCTGGCGGATCGAGGTCACGATCAGGTCCATGGTCTGCCCGGCCTCGTCGACCAGGCGGCTGCCGGCGTCGACCTTGTCGACCGAGTCGCCGATCAATTCCTTGATCTCCTTGGCCGCGCCGGCCGAACGTTGCGCCAGGTTGCGCACCTCCGACGCCACCACCGCGAAGCCGCGGCCCTGCTCGCCGGCGCGCGCCGCTTCCACGGCGGCGTTGAGCGCCAGGATGTTGGTCTGGAAGGCGATGCCGTCGATCACGCCGATGATGTCGACGATCTTGCTCGAGCTGGCCTTGATCGACCCCATCGTCTCGACCACCTGCGACACCACGCTGCCGCCCTTCTCGGCCACCGACGACGCGGTCACCGCGAGCTGGTTGGCCTGGCGGGCGTTGTCGGCGTTCTGCTTGACGGTCGACGTCAGTTCCTCCATCGACGACGCGGTCTCCTCCAGCGAGCTCGCTTGCGACTCGGTGCGCGACGACAGGTCGGCGTTGCCGGCGGCGATTTCGTGCGAGGCCGTGGTGATCAACTCGGTACCGCTGCGCACATCGCCCACCGTCTTGGCCAGGCTCTCGTTCATGTCCCGCAGCGCCTGCAACAGTTCGCTCGTCTCGTCCTTGCCCTCGACGCGCACGTCCGAGGTCAGCTCGCCCGAGGCCACGCGCTGGGCCACGGCCACCGCGCCCGAGAGCGGCACCACGATCGAGCGGGTGATCACCACCGCGCACACCACGCCCAGCGCCACGGCCACGGCGCCCAGGCCGAACAGCACGAACATCAGCGACCGGTCGGCGGTGACGGAACCGTCCATCACATGCTTGGCGTCGGCCTGCTGCATCTCGACCAGCTTGTTGATCTGCGTCAGGGTCTGCTGGTTGAGCGGATCGATGCGGCCCGAGATGACCTTGGCCGCGCCCTCGCTGTTAAACGCCAGCACCTGCCCGATCGCCTCCTTGAAGGCGCTGTCGGTATCGGCGTCGAGCTTGGAGATATCGGCCAGCACTTTCTTTTCGTCGTCGCTCAGGCCCAGCGCCTTGATGTCGGCGATCGCCTTGTCGTAGCGCGCGCGATGGTCCTTGACCTTCTGCTCTTCCTTCTGCATCAGGCTCACGTCCGACTGCAGGCCGATATTGCGCATGGCGATGCCGGTCTCCAGCATCGCGCTTTTCATCGCCCCCGCCTGCAGGTTCTTGGCGGTGCTCAGCTCCAGGCCCGTGGTCAGCTTGCTCTTGTTGCTGAAGTTGAGGTAATTGGTCATCAAGACCATCGCCACCAGGATCAGCAAAATGCCGCCGAACCCGATGCGCAGGCGTGTACCGATGGTGAAATCGCGTAAGTTCATGTTGTTTTCTCCCCTTGCTGTCTATGCGTGTGCTCGCCGGAACGGTGCTACCAGGCCGATGATCGTTATAGTCTTTTGGCACGCCCTCTGTGGGGCGCTTCCGCGGCCGACCGCTGGCCGCTTCGGGGGCAAGTTTTAGGCCGCCAGTTGTTCCATCAAGCCCATTTCGGCGCTTGACATCAGTTTGTCGATGTTCACCAGGATCAGCATGCGCTCGTCGATGGTGCCCAGGCCGATCATGTAGTCGGAGCTGAAGGCGGTGCCCATCTCCGGCGCCGGCTTGACCTGCTCCGGCGTCAACGTGGTCACGTCGGACACCGAGTCGACCACCATGCCGACAATGCGGCCGCTGATGTTGAGGATGATGACGACGGTGAACTGGTCGTACACCGGCTCGCCCAGGTTGAACTTGATGCGCATGTCCACCACCGGGATGATGATGCCGCGCAGGTTGATCACGCCCTTGATGAATTCGGGCGCGTTGGCGATGCGGGTGACCACTTCGTAGCCGCGGATCTCCTGCACCTTGAGGATGTCGATGCCGTATTCCTCCGAGCCCAGCGTGAAGGCCAGGTATTCGTGACCGGCGATCTCGTTCGCGCCGGTGGTTAGTACGTCTGCCATGATGGTTTCCTATCTACGTTGCGTGGTTCGGTCAGGAGAAAATCTGTTCGTCGGCCAGTTGGCGCGACGAGCGGATCAGCGCGGCGACATCGAGGATCAGCGACACGCCGCCGTCGCCCAAAATCGTGGCCCCGGAAATGCCGGCCACCTTGCGGTAATTCGATTCCAGGTTCTTGACCACCACCTGCTGCTGGCCGACCAGGTCGTCGATGAACAGGCCCGCCTTGCGGCCGTCCGTCTCGATGATGACCACGATGCCCTGGGTCGGATCGGTGAAGCGCGGCGTGATGTCGAACATCTGGTACAAGGGCACCAACGGCAGGTACTCGCCGCGCACCTTGATGACGCGGCCCTTGCCGCTGATTTCCTTGACGTCGTCGGCCACCGGCTGCAGCGACTCGATGACAAAGCCCAGCGGCAGGATGTAGACCTCCTCGCCGACCCGGATCGACATGCCGTCCAGGATCGCCAGGGTCAGCGGCAGCGAGATCGAGATCGTCGTGCCGAAGCCCTTGGCCGAACGGATGTCGACCACGCCGCCCATGGCGGTGATGTTGCGCTTGACGACATCCATGCCGACGCCGCGTCCGGAGACGTCGGTGACCACCTCGGCGGTCGAGAAGCCGGGCGCGAAGATCAGCTGCCAGACCTCGGCGTCGCTCATCGTTTCGCTCACCGGCAGGCCGTTTTGCCCGGCCTTGGCCAGGATGCGCTCGCGGTTCAAGCCGCCGCCGTCGTCGGACACCTCGATGATGATGTTGCCGCCCTGGTGGGAGGCCGACAGGAACAGGCGGCCCGACTCGCTCTTGCCGGCGGCGCGCCGCACGTCCGGCATTTCAATGCCGTGGTCGATCGAGTTGCGCACCAGGTGCGTGAGCGGATCGACGATGCGCTCGATCAGGCCCTTGTCCAGTTCCGTGGCGGCGCCGTTGGTGATGAAGTCGACCTTCTTGCCCAGTTTGGCGGCCAGGTCGCGCACCATGCGCGGGAAACGCGAGAACACGAAGTCCATCGGCATCATGCGGATCGACATCACCGCTTCCTGCAGGTCGCGGGTGTTGCGGGTCAGCTGGCTGACGCTGTTGAGCAGGCGTTCGTGCGCCATCGGATCGAGCGTGTCGACGCGCTGCTCGATCATCGCCTGCGTGATCACCAGCTCGCCCACCAGGTTGATCAACTGGTCGACCTTCTCGATCGACACGCGGATCGACGACGATTCGGCGCCGGCGCCCGGCGTGCCCTTCTCGTCCTTCTTGGCGGCTTTTTTCTCTTGTTCCTCGACCACGGCCGGCGCGGGCGGCGCCTCGATCACGATGCCGGCGGCGGCGCGGATCTGCTCGACCGGCTGGAAGAAGCCGTAGCCGTTGGCGTCGTCGTTGCCCTCCTTGGCGTTGGCGCGGATCTCGTCGAGCGGCTGGAAGAAGCCGTAGCCCTGGCCACCGCCGGCCATCGCCGGATGCAATTCGGTTTCGTCGAAAAAGCCGTAACCGAGGTCGCTCTCGACCTTGGAGCGCTCGGCCTTCTCGGCGCGCGCCTGCTTCTCGCTCAGCGCCGGCAATTCGGTCACCACCATGTCGTCCGGATTGAGCACGAAGGAGCAGATGGCGATGATGTCGTCGAGGCTTTCGTGCGTGGTCACCACCATCGCGTTGCGGTCCTTGTCGAGCGGCGTGATCGACACGTGGCCCATCAGTCCCAGCTCGGCGCCGAGCGCGGTCACCTCGCGGTGCACCATGACGGGCAGCTCGAGCCGGTAGCGGCGCCCGCCGCTATGGTCGACCACTTTCGCCTCGGTCGCGTTGAACGCCGGCGCCACCGGCGACAGCGCCACCACCGGCACGTCCTGGGTCAGCGACTGCAGCATCATGCGCACGTCGCCGACGGCGTCCTGGTCGACGGTGCTGCCGAGGCGATGGCCGTCGAGCTGCATCTTGAGGATGTCCTTGGCCGCCAGGAAGGCGTCGACGTGCTCGGACGTCAGCGCCATCTCGCCCTTGCGGATGCGGTCGAGCAAGGTCTCGAGGATGTGCGTGACCTCCGTCATGTCGGTGACGCCGAACGTGGAGGCGCCACCCTTGACGGAATGGGCGGTGCGGAAGATCGCGTTCAGATCCTCGGCATCGGGGGCGGCAACGTCCACGGCCAACAGCAGCCGCTCCATTTCAGCCAGCAGTTCCTCGGCCTCATCGAAGAAGACCTGGAAAAACTGGCTTATGTCGATGGTCATGGTGATACTCCGTAAAGTTCGCTCATTGCTCGCGCCTTATCAGCCGATGACCTTCTTCACTACCTCGATGAGGCGCTGCGGATCGAACGGCTTGACCAGCCAGCCGTTGGCGCCGGCAGCGCGGCCCTTGGCCTTCATCTCGTCGGACGACTCGGTGGTCAGCATCAGGATCGGCGTCTTGGCGTAGGTCGGCAGCTCGCGCAGCAGCGCGATCAGTTGCAGGCCGTCCATGCGCGGCATGTTCTGGTCGGTCAGCACCAGGTCGACGCTTTGCAGCTTGGCTTTTTCCAGGCCATCCTGGCCGTCAACCGCTTCCACCACCAGGTAGCCGGCGGCCTTGAGGCTGAAGGCCACCATCTGGCGCAGGGAACTGGAATCATCAACTGCAAGTATTGTCTTGGCCATCTTGGTTCTCACTCTTATCAATGCTGGACGCGCACGTCCATTTTTTTTAAAACAATCGGTGTTCAGCGGGGGTCTGCTCGACCCTTAAAACAATTCGATGTCGCCGCTCTCCAGGTGTTGCTGACTTACCGCCTTGCGCAACACGCTGCGCAGTTCCAAACTCTGTATCGCCAGCGCCATGCTGACCTTGCCCAGCAGCGCGACGATTTCCTCGTTGTCGCTCTCGGGCAGCATCTCGGCGCCGTGCGCGCCCAGGGTACCGAGGAATTCGCGCAGGCCGGTGACGCGCTTGAGCGTGCGGTCGATCAGCTGGCTCGTCATGTCCTGGAACTGCATGCTGGTGATGGCGGCGTTGACATAGCCGCCCACCTGGCCCTGCAGCGCCTGCAGCTGCGCGCGCTGCTCGGGCGTGGCGATGCCGCCGTCGAGCAGCAGCTGGATCGTGGCCTGCTCGGCCTCCACCGTCTGGTGGATTGCCATGAAGTTGAACGACAACTTCTCGATGGCCTCCTCCAGCAGCAGCCGGGTCTGGATCAGATCGGTCTCGACCTCGGTCAAATGCTTGCGCCCGTGGTCAGACACGCCCGACAGCAGGCGTTTTACATGCGACCCAAGGATTTTTTTTCTCGTCATAACATTCTCGTTGTTCTACTCTTCGCTGCGCGCTTTAGGTATTGCGTTGACTACTTACTTACGGACCGGCGGCCCCGCCGGCGCCGCGGCCGCGGCCGGGGCCGCCGCCTCCTCCTCGGCGCCGACCGCGATCTGGCGGCCGCCGTCGCGGATCACACTCTCTTCGGTCCGCTTGTTCATCACCAGGATGCTGATGCGGCGGTTGATCGGGTTGAACGGATCGGCCTTGTCCAGATTGGCCGCCGACGCCAGCCCCACCACCCGCAGCACCTTGGCGTCGGCCATGCCGCCGACGATCAGTTCGCGCCGCGACGAATTGGCGCGGTCGGCCGACAATTCCCAGTTGCTGTAGCCGGTCTCGCTCATGTACGGCGTCGAATCGGTGTGGCCCGACAGGCCGATGCGGTTCGGCACGTCGTTCAGCACAAACCCGATCTCATGCAAAATCTCTTTCGTGTACGGCTGCAAATCGGCCTTGGCCAGCGCGAACATCGGACGGTTCTGCTCGTCGACGATCTGGATCCGCAAGCCCTCGGTCGTAATATCGAGCAGCAACTGGTTCTTGTACTTGACCAAGACCGGATTGGTTTCGATCTTGGCCTCGATTTTTTCCTTCAGCGCCTTCAGGCGCTGCGCGTCCTCGGCCTCGATCGCGGCGCGGGCGGCGGTCAGGTTGAAGGTTTTCTTGACCACCGGATCGTCGCTGGCCTTGACCTGGCCATCCTTGCGGGTCAAATCCTTGCCGCCGCCGGGGATCACCGACGAGCTGTCGCCGCTGCCCGAGCCGCCCTGCATGGCCACCTTCAGCGGCGTCTTGAAGTAATCGGAAATGCCCTTCAGATCGCCCTTGGAGGTCGAGCCAAGCAGCCACATCAGCAGGAAGAACGCCATCATCGCCGTCACGAAGTCGGCATACGCGATCTTCCAGGCGCCGCCGTGGTGGCCGCCGCCGTGTTTCTTGATGCGCTTGACGATAATTGGCCGTAAGCCCTCTTCAGCCATGACGATTCCTTAATAATTCGAACATAATGCCAATCCGCACCCGGCTTACTTCGACTTCGATTTCTTGATGTGGTCTTCCAGCTCGCTGAACGTCGGACGTTCGGTCGAGTACAGCACCTTGCGGCCGAACTCCACGGCCAGCGCCGGCGCGTAACCGTTCAGGCTTGCCAGCAAGGTGACCTTCACGCACTGGAACATCTTGGTCGACTCCTCCAGCTTCTGCTCGAGCAGGCTGGCCAGCGGACCGACGAAACCGTAGGCCAGCAAAATGCCGAGGAAGGTGCCGACCAGCGCGTGGGCGATCAGGATGCCCAGCTCCGCCGGCGGCAAGCCGACGTTTTCCATCGTGTGCACCACGCCCATCACCGCCGCCACGATACCGAACGCCGGCATGCCGTCGCCCAGCCGCGCGATCGCGTGGCCGGGCGCCGCGCCTTCGTGGTGGTGGGTATCGATCTCGTTGTCCATCAGGTTCTCGATCTGGAACGCATCCATATTCCCCGACACCATCAGGCGCAGGTAATCGGTCATGAATTCGACGATGTGGTGGTCCTCCAGCACGCTCGGATACTTGCTGAACAGCGGGCTTTGCTCCGGGCTGTCGATATCGCCTTCGATCGACATCAAGCCTTCCTTGCGCACCTTGGAGAGGACGTCGAACAGCAGCGACATCAGCTCCATATACAAATCCTTGGTATAGCGCGATCCCTTGAACAGGGTGGGCAGCGCGGCCAGCGTGGCCTTCAAGGTCTTGCCGTTATTGCCAACGATGAAAGCCCCGATCGCGCCGCCGCCGATCATCACCAGCTCCAGCGGCTGGAACAGCGCGGCCAGATGCCCGCCCCCCATCGCATAGCCGCCGAAGACCCCGGCCAACACCACCACATATCCAATTATGACTAACAAGTGACCTGACTCCCCATAGTGAAACAAGGCCAAAATGTCAACTAACGGCGGCCCGATTTCAATAAATTTACGTGTAGAACTACAATAACGTGTCCGGGGGTGGCCGAGCAAGTGAATAACGCCAAATGATGCTTAAAAGTACCATTTATAGAGAGCGGCGTCGCCGTCTGTGGCGAGAATGGTCTGATCCGGCGCCCTTGCGTCGATTGCAAATTCATAGCTTATAAGTATGGCATCAGGACACATTTCAGCCTCCGCCTTGCGCCATAAACCGGCCATCGCGGCCGGCGACAGATAGGCGAACACCAGGTCGAATTGGCCGAAATCGAGGCGCTCGTAATCGCCGAACAGGAAGCGCGCGCGGCTGTGGCCGATGGCGGCGCGCACGCGGCTATACAACCAGGGCAGCGGCGCCAGCTCGATGCCGACGCATTCGATATCCGGCCGCGCGCGCGCCAGGTACATCACCAACCCGCCCAGTCCGCTGCCGATATCGATCACGCGCAGCGGCCGGCCGTCGGCGCGCGGCGGCGGAAGCTGCTGGCGCACCGCGTCCCACACCGCCGGGTGCGACGGGTAATAAGGAACTTGCGTGCGGAACGTCGACCAGTACAGGCCCAGCAACAACAGGAAGACCGCCAGGAACAGCCACGGCGGCAGCCGCAGCGACAAGGCCGCCAGCACCGCCAGCGGGAAAAAGAATTCGATCGCGCGCCACCACACGGCCAGCCCCGCCAGCCACGTGAGGGCGGCGGCGAGCAGGCCGTGCACGACGGCGACGGTCAGGTAATCGACGGGAAAATGGAAGGTGGCCAGCAGGTACACCAGGCCGAGGCTGAGCGGCGCGGCGCCGCATTGGATCAGCAAGGCCCGCACGGCGGGCGCGCGGACGATGCGTTGGAGATAGGACGCGTGGGGAAGGTGGCGGGTCACGCGGCCAGGGCGTCGGCGTCGCGGGACTTCTTGGTCTTGCCGGCGCGCGAAGGCATGTGGCACAGGCCGCAGACATAGCTGCCGTTCAGGTCCATGCAGTTGACCACGTATTTACCCTGGCATTTGCCGCAAGGGGCCAGTTCCAGCATCTTGCTGCCGAAAAAGCGCACCAGCGTCCAGGCGCGGGTCAGCGACAGCAGCGGCTCTTCGCCCGCTTCCGGCGGCATTTGTTCGAGATACAGCTTGTAGGCCTTCATGACCGCCTCGATGCCGGTGGCGCCGGCGTGGTCGACCAGGAATTTATGGATGTTGATGAACAGCGAGGAATGGATGTTCGGCTGCCAGGTCAGGAACCAGTCGGTCGAGAACGGCAGCATGCCCTTCGGTGGCGACACGCCGCGCAACTCCTTGTACAGCTTGAGCAGGCGCTCGCGCGACAGCGACACCTCGGTTTCCAGCAATTGCAGGCGCGCGCCCAGCTGGATCAGTTCAATCGCAAGCTGAATCTCTTGTGCTTCAGACACTACGCTTTTCTTGGTCATGATCCCTGCTCCCGGCTGTCTAGATGATGGTAATGCGCTTTGCGCTGCGATGGCGTTCGGTACGACGGTGCGCCGCGATTAAGCGATTTCCTCGACAGCCTGGCCGGCCATCAGGATGGCGGCGTGCGACTGGGCCAGGGAACGATCTTTATTATAGTTGGTCAGCATCGACAGGATGGCGCCGTCGTCGAAGCGGAAGCGGGCCAGCATCATGTTGCCGCCTGCCAGTTTGAGGATTTGAGCGTTGCTCATGCCTTCGATCAGGTCGGCGATCTCGGCGGCGATGCCCAGACGGAAGATCGCGGTGACTTTGTCGGCGCGGATCATCTGCTGCGCGAGCATCAGGTAGCTCAGGTTAGCATCGCGAATTTCAGCCATCATATCGTTTGCGGTCATTTCCATCTCCCAGTATTTGTTTCACTGCGGAACACAATTGCGTTTCCAGTGAGATACATTCTGCGGGAGCAACAAAAATACGAGTAGAGGATACTTTCCGTATTTTCAGTCAGGAAATAGCGAACGCGACCCGTCGGTGTTTGTCTGACAAACACTCTGGGATCGAGGCTCTACGCCCTTGCGGCGTGGAAATTTTATGGCTAAGAATCTTCAAAAAAGTCCTGTCATGACACGAAAAAATAGTTCGTATGGCGACTCTTTTTTGCTACATCTAACCCGGTTACGGCAGCTTTTTCGGGAACTTTAGGGTTTCCACAGAAAAATTTTAAATTATTTTCGACTACATCCTTGCAAGCCGAAGCGCGATTTACCTGCTTTTACCCTCTTCATGAATCTGGTAACGGCAGCGGCTGCGGGAACTTTAGGGTTTTTTTGAATTTTTTTGAAAAAAAATCGAAAATAGTTCTCGAACACCCCGCAAAGCCAGCATTCATGCGGGTTTGCGGGGTGACGGGTGGTGCCGCGGGCGGTCCGGGCGCCGGCAAAACCGGCGGTTTTTCCTGCTACACTGGCGCATCAGACAACTTGTTTAAGCCTAAAGTATTTACGGACTCAAAAAAAGGTAATTTAATGACAACTCGCAATGACTGCCTACAACGCGACGCGCGGGACCCGCTGGCCGCGCTGCGCGAACGCTTCGATCTGCCTGCCGGCGTGATATATCTGGATGGCAACTCCTTGGGCGCGCGTCCGAAGGCCGCCCTCACCCGCGCCCAGCATGTCATCGCGCAGGAATGGGGACACGACCTGATCCGCAGCTGGAACACCGCCGGTTGGTTCGACCTGCCGAAAAGGCTGGGCAACAGGCTGGCGCCGCTGATCGGCGGCGCCCCGGACGAGGTCGTCGTCACCGACACCACCTCGCTCAACCTGTTCAAGGCGCTGGCCGCCGCGCTGCACATGCAGGCCAACGACCCGGCCAACGCCAACCGACGCGTGATCGTCACCGAACGCTCCAACTTCCCGACCGACATCTATATGGCCCAGGGCCTGAGCGGCTGGCTCGATCGCGGCTACACCGTCAAGCTGGTCGACTCGGTGGAGGAGCTGCCGGCCGCCATCGGCGCCGACACCGCCGTCGTCATGCTGACCCACGTGAACTACCGCACCGGCTACCAGCACGACATGCGCGCCACCAGCGCCCTGGCCCACGCGGCCGGCGCGCTGATCATCTGGGACTTGGCCCACTCGGCGGGCGCGGTGCCGCTGGACTTGAACGGCGACGGCGCCGACCTGGCCGTCGGCTGCACCTACAAGTACCTGAACGGCGGCCCCGGCGCCCCGGCCTTCATCTGGGTGCCGCGCCGGCACCAGGCCCGCTTCACGCAGCCGCTGTCGGGCTGGTGGGGCCACGCCGCGCCGTTCGCGATGGCGCCGGACTTCGCCCCGACCGCCGGCATCGGCCGCGCGCTGTGCGGCACGCAACCGGTGGTGTCGCTGGCGCTGGTCGAGTGCGGGCTGGAGGTGTTCGAACACACGTCGATGGCGGCGATCCGCGAAAAATCGCTGGCGCTCACCGACCTGTTCATCGAACTGGTGGAGCAACGCTGCGCCGACCACCCGCTGGGACTGGTCACGCCACGCGCGCACGCGCGCCGTGGCAGCCAGGTCGGCTTCACCCATCCGCACGGCTACGCGGTGATGTCGGCGCTGATCGCGCGCGGCGTCATCGGCGACTACCGCGAACCGGCCATCATGCGCTTCGGCTTCACGCCGCTGTACACCAGCTACACCGAAGTCTGGGACGCGGTCGACATCCTGCGCGACATCCTGGACCGCAAAGACTACGACGTCGACGCCAAGCGTGACGCCGTCACCTGACGAGATCATCATGACCGAACAAAAACCGGCGGCCGACGGCTGCCCGATGCACGCGAAGACGAACCCCGGCGCCGGCGACGCCGAATGGCACGGCGCGCAGATGGACTTCAGCAACTCGATGAGCTATGGCGACTATCTGGGCCTGAACCAGATCCTCAACGCCCAGCACCCGCTGTCGCCCAACCACAACGAAATGCTGTTCATCGTCCAGCACCAGACCAGCGAACTGTGGATGAAGCTGATGCTGCACGAAATGCACGCGGTGCGCGCGCGCCTGCAATCGAACGACCTGGCGCCGGCCTTCAAGATGCTGGCGCGGGTGGCCCGCATCATGGACCAGCTGGTGCACGCCTGGGACGTGCTGGCGACGATGACGCCGCCCGAATACACGGCGATCCGTCCGTATCTGGGCGCCTCGTCGGGCTTCCAGTCGTACCAGTACCGCGAGATCGAGTTTATCCTCGGCAACAAGAACGCCGCCCTGCTGAACGTCCACAGCACCGCGCCGGAGGCCTTCGCGGTGCTCGACAAGGCCTTGCGCGAGCCGTCGGTGTATGACGAAGCGGTCAAGCTGCTGGCGCGCAACGGTCTGCCGATCGCCGCAGAACGGTTGAACGCCGACTGGACCTTGCCGACCGCCGCCGACGAATCGGTGCAAAACGCGTGGCTGGAAGTCTACCGCGACCCGACGAAGTACTGGGCCTTGTACGAGCTGGCCGAAAAGCTGGTCGACCTGGAGACGGCGTTCCGCTTCTGGCGCTTCCGCCACGTCACCACGGTCGAGCGCATCATCGGCTTCAAGACCGGCACCGGCGGCACGGCCGGCGTCAGCTACCTGCGCAAGATGCTCGACGTGGTGCTATTCCCCGAACTGTTCGCGCTGCGCACGGCGTTGTAAAACCCCGGGGGTCAAGTCTGTCATTCGGACACGGGCTGGGCCGTAAGGACCCAGGATAACCCCACTTGTCCCCGCTTGCGCATATCACCTGGTGCCGCGCGGCGCCGCGCCGTGGCCGGGTTAAGATGCAAACCATTCTATCCAGCAAGGAAGTAAATGGACTACGAGGTACTCACCCTGGCCGGCCTGTGGAATTCCGGCCCTGCCCACTGGCAAACCCGATGGGAGCAAAACCATCCGACCTGGGTCCGCGTGCCGCACCGCGACTGGGACACCCCCGACCGCGAGGTATGGGTGGCCGAACTGGACGCCGCCATCGCCCGGTGCGAGCGTCCGCCGGTGCTGGCCGCGCACAGCCTGGGCTGCTCCCTGGTGACGCGCTGGGCCGCCTCCGGCTCCGCGTACCGGATCGCCGGCGCCTTCCTGGTCGCGCCCAGCGACACCGACGCGCCCTCCTACCCCAACTGCACCACCGGTTTCCAGCCGATGCTGCTGGAGCGCCTGCCGTTCCCCAGCATCGTCGTCGCCAGCGCCGACGATCCCTACGTCAGCACACAGCGCGCGCAACAGTTCGCAAAGGCCTGGGGAAGTGACTACAATGAGATCGGCAACGCCGGCCATATCAACGGCGATGCTGGCTACGGCCCGTGGCCGGAAGGTGAAAAGCTACTACTGAACCTCTGCAAAAAGGTCCAGCGCTGAGGGAACTCGCGCACGGGTATTCCCTCTAACATTGACGCAAGAAGGCCCAATAACGCATCAATAACAAGGAGGGGACAAGAATGAACCCGCGTATCCGCACGTATCTGGCGGCGGCAGGCTTGATGTTGTCGGCCGCGAGCGCCGGCGCCGCCAACTACAGCGCCATCCTTACCGGCCAGCAGGAAGAGCCGCCCAACACCTCGCCGGCCATCGGCGCCAGCACGATCAGTTTCGATCCCGCCACCCATATACTGGAAATCAACGTCACCTTCAGCGGTCTGGCGGGGGAAACCTACGCCGCGCACATCCACTGCTGCACCACGGCGCCGGGCACCGGCATCGCCGGCGTCATGACGCCGGTGCCGAATCTGAGCGGCTTTCCGCAGGGGGTACACAGCGGCGTCTACACCCACACCTACGACACCTCGCTGGCGTCGAGCTGGAGCCCGAGCTTCCTGAGCAGCTGGGGCAACAGCACCGCGTTCGCGGAAGCGGCGTTTGATAACGCGCTCAAAAACGGCAGCGCGTATTTCAACATCCATACCAGCTACGCGTCCGCCGGCGAGGTGCGCGGCTTCTATGCGCTGGCACCGGCGGCGGCGATACCGGAGCCGGAAAGCGTCGCGATGCTGGGCATCGGCCTGCC
Source organism: Burkholderia sp. LMU1-1-1.1 (assembly GCF_040675865.1). Taxonomy (NCBI): domain Bacteria; kingdom Pseudomonadati; phylum Pseudomonadota; class Betaproteobacteria; order Burkholderiales; family Burkholderiaceae; genus Burkholderia; species Burkholderia sp. LMU1-1-1.1. Next base: position 46,795 of record NZ_JBEGHG010000023.1, read on the forward strand.
GGTGCTGCTGATGCTGGCGCGGCGGCGCTCGAAAAATTCGGTCAAATCAAAATAACTTCTAAAACACGTAGGGCGGATTAGCGGAGCGTAATCGGCCATCTATGCGCCGTCGATGGCTCATAGATGGCCGATTACGGCGTTCCGCCTAATCCGCCCTACGTGGATCTGTGGTAACTCTTGCGCTTACTTGCCCGCGCCGCTCAGCAGCATCTCGTTGAGACGCTTGACGAACGTGGCCGGGTCGCTCAGCGAACCGCCCTCCGCCAACAACGCCTGATCGAACAGGATGTTGGCCCAGTCGCCGAACGCGGTGCCCGATTCCTCGTACTTCAAACGCGTCACCAGCGGGTGGTTCGGATTGATCTCGAGGATAGGCTTGGACTCCGGCGCGCTCTGGCCGGCCGCCTTCAACATGCGCAGCAGGTTGCCCGACAGCTCATGCTCGTCCGCCACCAGGCAGGCCGGCGAATCGGTCAGGCGGAACGTCACGCGCACGTCCTTGGCTTTGTCCGACAAGGCTTCCTTCATCTTGCCGACCAAATCCTTGTACGAGCTTTCGGTCTCTTCGTGCTCCTTCTTCTCGGCCTCGTCTTCCAGCGCGCCCAGATCCAGGCCGCCCTTGGCCACCGACACCAGCTCCTTGCCTTCGAACTCGGTCAGGAACGACAGCATCCACTCGTCGACGCGGTCGGTCAGCAGCAGCACTTCGACGCCCTTCTTGCGGAAGATCTCCAGGTGCGGGCTGTTCTTGGCGGCGACGTAGTTATCGGCCGTGACGTAGTAGATCTTGTCCTGGCCTTCCTTCAGGCGCGCGACATACTGCTCCAGCGAGACGCTTTGCTCGTCGTTCTCGTTGGCGGTCGAGGCGAAGCGCAGCAGCTTGGCCAGGCGGTCCTTGTTGGTCGCGTCCTCGCCGATGCCCTCTTTCAGCACCTGGCCGAACTCCTTCCAGAAGGTGGCGTACTTGTCCTTCTTCTCCTGCTCTTCGGCGTTGGCCAGTTCCTCCAGCATGCCGATCACACGCTTGGTCGAGCCGTCGCGGATCACCTTGACGTCGCGCGACTCCTGCAGGATCTCGCGCGAGACGTTCAACGGCAGGTCGGCCGAGTCGATCACGCCCTTGACCATGCGCAGGTAGGCCGGCATCAGCTGCTCGGCGTCGTCCATGATGAACACGCGCTTGACGTACAGCTTGATGCCGCCGCGCTTGTTGCGGTCCCACAGGTCGAACGGCGCCTTGGCCGGGATGTACAGCAGTTGCGTGTACTCGCTGCGGCCTTCGACGCGGTTGTGCGTGTACGCCAGCGGCGCCTGGAAGTCGTGCGAGACGTGCTTGTAGAATTCCTCGTACTGCTCCGGCGTGATCTCCGATTTGCTGCGCGCCCACAGCGCGCTGGCCTGGTTGACGGTCTCGAATTCGTCTTTAAGAACGGTTTCCTTCTTCTCGTCGTCCCATTCCTCTTTCTGCATCACGATCGGCAGCGAGATATGGTCCGAGTACTTGCGGATGATGGATTTGATCTTCCACGACGACAGCAGCTCGTCCTCGCCTTCGCGCAGGTGCAGGATGATGTCGGTGCCACGGCCGGTCTTTTCGATCTGCTCGACCGAGTAATCGCCCTCGCCGGCCGATTCCCAACGTACGCCTTCGGACGCCTCGGCGCCGGCGCGGCGGGTTTCGACGGTGATCTTGTCGGCGACGATGAAGCCGGAGTAGAAGCCCACGCCGAACTGGCCGATCAGGGCCGCGTCCTGCTGCTGGTCGCCCGACAGCTTGCCGAAGAATTCCTTGGTGCCCGATTTGGCGATGGTGCCCAGGTGCGAGATCGCCTCGTCGCGGCTCATGCCGATGCCGTTGTCGGAAATGGTGATGGTGCGGGCGGCTTTGTCGAAGCTGACCTTGATCTTCAGTTCATGGTCGTTGCCATACAGGGCGTCGTTGTTGATCGCCTCGAAGCGCAGCTTGTCGGACGCGTCGGACGCGTTCGAGATCAATTCGCGCAGGAAAATCTCTTTATTCGAGTACAGGGAGTGGATCATCAGCTGCAACAGCTGTTTCACTTCAGCCTGGAAACCAAGGGTTTGCTTATCGTTATCTGCCATTTTTAGAGCCTCTAATAGTCTTAGTGTACGTGCGCGAAGTCGCACGGGTGTGGCGAAAGTGGGGATTATAAAATGGTTTTCAAGAGCAGCTTGCTATTTTCCCAACTGCTGCTCCAGGAACTTCCACACGCCCGGCTCCTGCATCGCCGCCACATTGAGCCGCATGCGGGTCGACGGCAGCTGCGTGGGCGAGAACAGGCTGCCCGGCGCCAGCAGCAGATTGTCGGCCATGGCGCGCTCGGTCAGCACGCTGGTGTCGCAGCCGGCGTCCGCCCAGACGAACATCCCGGCCGGCGACGCCACGTCCACCTTCAGGCCGACGCGCTCCATCTGCCGCACCGCCTTGGCGCGGATGCCGTCGAGCCGCGTGCGCACCCGGTCCGCGTGCTTGCGGTAGGAGCCCTCGGACAGCACTTTATAGACCACCCGCTCGCCGATATCGCTGGTGGTCAGGGTGGACAGCATCTTGCGGTCGGCCAGCCTCTCGGCCCGCTCGGCCGACGTGGCGATGAAGCCGACCCGCAGGTTGGCCGCCATCGTCTTGGAGAAGCCGCCCAGGTAAATCACCCGCTGCAGCTGGTCCAGCGCCGACAGCCGCGTGGCCGGCTGCACCGCGCTGCCGGGGTGCAGGTCGCAGTAGATGTCGTCTTCGACGATGATGAAGTCGTGCTCCTCCGACAGCCGCAGCACCTGGAACGCCTTGGCCGCCGACAGCGAGGTCGAACTGGGATTGTGCAGCACCGAGTTAATAATATAGAGCTTGGGCTTGTGGATCGCCGCCAGCTCGGCCAGCCGGGCGATATCCGGGCCGTCGGCCAGGCGCGGAATGCCGATCACGTTGGCGCCCAGCGCGGCGAAGGAGCCGAACATCAGGAACCAGGCCGGATCGTCGACGAAGATGGTGTCGCCGGGCCGGGTGAACTCGCGCGCCACCATGTCCAGCGCCTGCGTGACGCCGGCGGTGGTGACGATTTGCTCCGGCGCGGCGGCGATTTCCAGCTCGGCGAGCTTGTGCTGCAGTTGCTGGCGCAGCGGCAGGAAGCCCTGCGGCAGGCCGTAGCTCACCAGCAGATTGGGATTCTGGCGGCTGACCGCGCGCAGCGCGTTGGCGATCGCGGTGCCGTCCAGCCATTCGGGCGGCAGCACGCCGGAGCCGGGCATCTGGTGGTGCGGCATCTGGCGGAACATGTTCCGCACCAGCCAGACCACGTCGATCGGCTTGGCGTCTAGCCGGGAACGGGAGGCGCCCGCCCCGGCCGGGGCGCTTGCCGCGTCGGTGGCGTTGAGCGCCATCGGCGCCCGCTCGCGCACGAAAAAGCCGGCGCCCCGGCGCGACTCCAGGTAGCCGGTCGCCACCAGCTTGTCGTAGCTGGCCACCACGGTGAAGGCGGACACGCCATGCGCCGCCGCGAACGCGCGGATCGACGGCATGCGCGCCCCGCCCCGCAGCAGCCGGTCGTCGATGCGCGCCGCCACCGAGCGCACGATCTGGTCGATCAGCGTTTCGCCCGATTCGCGCGACAGCAATCCCACCAACGGTCCGGCGGCGGACCTGGGCCTGGACGCCGCTTTAACCGCCTTGGCATTCCCGCCCGCCGGCACCGACGCCACCGCCGGTCCGGGTGCGGCGGCGGCCACGGCGCGGGCGTGCGCGGCCGCCAACGCCTCATTAACAGCCTCGGCCGCGGCCGAGGCGGCGGCGCCTAAAAGCGATGTGCGCTTGCGTGTATTGGTCATGCTACCGTCACAGTATAAGAAATTAAGTTTAAAGTGTACTGGCACTGTACTGGCTTTTGTACCGTAGGATACACCCATAGGACGAGCAAATCCAAGCAAATCCAAGCAAACCCACTGGAGCCAGCATGACCCGCATCGCCACCCACAGCGCCCCGCCCACCACGGTAGCCCCGATCCCGACCCACGGTTCCCGCCTCGGCGGCATCAGCGACGAAACGGCCGGCATGCTGCTGGGCCTCATCGGGGTCGCCATCTTCAGCCTGACCCTGCCCTTCACCCGGCTCGCCGTCGGCGCCGCCGGCGATACCGGTGGCGCCACCGGCCTGTCGCCGATGTTCGTCGCGCTGGGGCGCGCGCTGGTCGCCGCCGCGCTGGCCGGCGCCTGGCTGCTGTGGAAGCGCGCGCCGCTGCCTCCCCGCGCCGCATTGGCGCCGCTGGCGACGGTGGCCGTCGGCTGCGTGATCGGCTTCCCGTGGCTGACCTCCATCGCCATGCGCTCGCTGCCGGCCGCCCACGGCGCCGTCCTGATCGGCATCCTGCCGCTGGCCACCGCCGTCTTCGCGGCCCTGCTGGGCGGCGAAAAACCTTCGGCCGGCTTCTGGATCATGGCCTTGTGCGGCTCGGCGCTGGTGGCCGGCTTCGCACTGCGCCAGAGCGGCGGCGGCCTGCATCTGGCCGATTTGGCGATCTTCGCCGCCGTGCTGCTGGCCGCCATGGGCTACGCCGCCGGCGGGCGCCTGTCGCAGACCCTGGGCGGTCAGCAGACCATTTGCTGGGCGCTGGTGCTGGCCGCGCCGGTGCTGGTCCCGGTGGTCGGCTGGCTGTGCTGGCACGACGCCGGTCAAATCGCCGCCGCCGGCGCGGCCGCCTGGACCGGCTTCGCCTACGTCTCGGTATTCTCGATGTTCATCGGATTCTTCTTCTGGTATCGCGGCATGGCGCTGGGCGGCGTGGCGCGGGTCGGCCAGGTGCAGCTGGTGCAGCCCTTCCTGTCGCTGCTCGGGGCGGCCCTGATCCTGGGCGAGGCGCTGGAGTGGCCAACCGTGATATTTGCAATCGCCGTCATCGCCACGGTGGGCATCGGCCGCAAAATGCAGGTGAAACGCCGCTAAAACCGTGGAGTATTCTGATTTTGGCTCAATTGCAGGCATGGCCTGTCTCAAGAGTACAATATCGGTCTACAGCCCCACCCACTTACTATATGGATAAGCACATGTCTGTCTACGAAAAACTGAAAGCGCTCGATATCACCCTGGCCGCACCCGCCACCCCGGCCGCCGCCTACGTCATGTATGCGCAAACCGGCAACACGGTGTTCATCTCGGGTCACATCGCCAAACGCGCCGACGGCAGCGTGTGGGTGGGCCAGTTGGGCAAGAACATCGACACGGCCGAAGGCAAGCAAGCCGCGCGCGCCATCGCCATCGACTTGATCGGCACCCTGCAGGCGGCCGTCGGCGGCGACCTGAACCGCGTGCGCCGCATCGTCAAGCTGATGAGCCTTGTGAACTCCACCCCTGATTTTACCGAACAGCACCTGGTCACCAACGGCGCTTCCGAGCTGCTGGGCGAAGTCTTCGGCGACGCCGGCAAACACGCCCGCTCGGCCTTTGGTGTCGCACAAATCCCGCTTGGCGCCTGCGTCGAAATCGAACTGATCGCGGAAGTCGCGTAAGCGGGCGGCGTCCTATCCGGCGCCGTTCCTTTTTATAAAAGCCGCCACAAGCGCGCTTGTTGAATTGCCTGTCCCCTCCGGCGGCACACATCTAGTGAGACATGTATGAAAATCGAAAATCCGAACCCGATCCAGTGGCGCTTCTCCGAACGCGCCGACCAGCTGCAATCGTCCTTCATCCGCGAGATCCTGAAGATCACGCAGCAGCCCGAGATCATCTCCTTCGCCGGCGGCCTGCCGTCGCCGTTGACCTTCCCGGTCGACGAAATGAAGATCGCCTTCGACAAGGTCCTCGAGACCAACGGCAAAGTGGCGCTGCAATACGGCCCGACCGACGGCTACCTGCCGCTGCGCCAGTGGATCGCCGATTCGCTGTCGGCCAACGGCGCCAAGATCATCCCTGAACAGGTGCTGATGACGTCCGGCTCGCAGCAGGCGCTGGACCTGCTGGGCAAAGTGCTGATCGACGAAGGCAGCCGCGTGCTGGTCGAGACCCCGTCCTACCTGGGCGCGCTGCAGGCCTTCTCGGTCTACCGTCCGGAGTTCAAATCGGTCGACACCGACGAACATGGCCTGGTGCCGTCGTCGCTGGACGCCGTCGCCGCCGGCGCGCGCCTGCTGTACGCGCTGCCGAACTTCCAGAACCCGACCGGCCGCACCCTGTCCGTCGAGCGCCGTCTGGAACTGGTGGAAACCTGCGCCCGTCTGGGCCTGCCGCTGATCGAGGACGATCCGTACGGCGCCTTGAGCTACAAGGGCGATCCGCTGCCGAAGATGGTGGCGATGAACCCCGAAGGCGTGATCTACATGGGCTCCTTCTCCAAGGTACTGACGCCGGGCATCCGTCTGGGCTACGTGGTGGCTCCGCTGCCGCTGGTGCGCCGCCTGGAGCTGGCCAAGCAGGCCGCCGACCTGCACACCTCGCAGCTGACGCAGATGGTGGTGCATGAAGTGATCAAGGACGGCTTCCTGGAGCGGCATATCCCGAAAATCCGCACCTTGTACGGCAACCAGTGCCAGGTCATGCTGGATGCGATGGCGCAGTACTTCCCGGCCGGCGTCGAGTGGACCAAGCCCGAAGGCGGCATGTTCATCTGGGTCACGCTGCCCAAGCACATCGACGCGATGAAACTGCTGGACGAGGCGATCGCCCAGAAGGTCGCCTTCGTACCGGGTTCGCCGTTCTACGCCAACGAACCGGAAACCAACACTTTGCGCCTTTCGTTCGTGACCGTGCCGCCGGAACGCATCCGCGCCGGCATCGAGATCCTCGGCAAACTGATCGCCGCCAAGATCTAAAGACGGCTCATTGTGGCATCCCGTGGGCGGCGTTCGCCGCCCACACTCCCTCTCTTGTCTTCCCTACAAAAAAAAGCACGGTCCCTTGCTGCCGTTGGGCCGGCGTCGCTTTCAAGCCTGAAGTATCCCTCCAAAATCATGCGCTGAATTTTTACATATCAGGCGGGCAACGCGGTATGATTTGAATGGATAGTCACTTAGTAAGGCAAGCCTTTGTTCATGCGTGTACAAACTTCCCCAGCTCGCCCCCTGCGCCGCCGCCCCGCGCGCTCGCGGCCCCACGCCGAAACGATCCATCAGGCCAAAGGCGACGCGCAATGATACCCGTGAGTTCCGGATTGGCCACGCGGCGCGATGCCGCGATACTGATCGTCGACGACGCGCCGGAGAATCTCGCCGTGCTGCGCAAGCTGATGGTCGAACAGGGATATCAGACGTTTGTCGCCACCTCCGGCGAGCGAGCGCTCAAGATCGCCCGCCGCGTCCATCCGGACCTGATACTGCTCGACGTGGTGATGCCGGGGATGGACGGCCTGGAGACCTGCCGCCAGCTCAAAAGCCACGCGGCCACGCAACGCATCCCCGTCATCTTCATGAGCGCGAAAACCGACACCGACGATGTGGTGGCCGGCTTCGACATCGGCGCCGTCGATTACATCGGCAAACCGCTGCGCATGGCCGAGGTGTGCGCGCGCGTGCGCACGCAGCTGCAAATCCGTAGCAACAGCGAAACCCAGGAAGAACAGGCCGAGCGCCTGCGCACCATCGTCAACAACATGGCCGAGGGCCTGCTGATCATCGAGGCGGACGGACGCATCCAGTTCACCAATCCGGCCTGCGACAAATACCTGGGCTACCAGGAGAACGAGCTGGCCGGCCGCGCCATCTCGGAGCTGCTCAACCCCCTGGTGGCGCAGGAATACCTGGAATACTTCGCCCGCTATGCCGCCTCGCCCGAGATGGCGCACAGCCACGGCACGCGCGAGGTGATCATCCGCCACCGCAACGGCAGTTCGGTGTGCATGGACCTGACGCTGACGCCGATGTACCTGCGCCAGCCGCTGTTCATCGGTCTGCTGCACGACATCACGCACCACAAACAATCGGAGGACGCGCTGCAGCGCGCCGCCATGGTCGATCCGCTGACGCAGATCGCCAACCGGCGCCACTTCGACAGCTTCCTGGAAAAGGAGTGGCAGCGCTCCATGCGCAGCGGCCAGCCGCTATCGCTGGTGGTGCTGGACGTCGACCACTTCAAACTGTACAACGACACGCTGGGCCACCCGGCGGGCGACACCTGCCTGCAGCGGGTGGCGGCCGCCATCGCCTCGCACGCGCTGCGCCCCACCGACCTGGCGGCGCGCTACGGCGGCGAGGAATTCGTGCTGCTGTTCGCCGAGACCGGGGCCGAAACGGCGGCCATGATGGCCGAGGCGATCCGCGCCCACATCGAATCGCTGCGCATTCCCCACCCGCGGTCGACGACGTCCGAGTGGCTGACCGTCAGCATCGGCGTGGCGACCATCCACCCGCACCAGCTGGACAACACCGAATCGCTGTTCGTCGCCGCCGACCGCGCGATGTACGTCGCCAAGGAAGGCGGCCGCAATCAGGTCCAGTCGACCAGCACCGGCGGCGCCGCGCTGGAGGCGGTCAAAGCGCTGGTGATGCGCTGACCCGGCCCCTCAGCGCCTTCAATCCAAGCGGCACGCTGACGGCCAGCGCCAGCAACGAAAACACGATCACGCCAACGCCGCCGGCGTCCTGGAACAACTCTCCGGCGCCGACGGTGCCCGCCGCCACGGCGGCAAACGTCACCACCACCGATTGCGACAGCAGGCTGCCGTCGCGGTCCTGCGCCGAGATAAAGCTGTTCAGCACCGCCATGATGGCGTAGAAGGCCATGTTCAACATCAGTTGGCCGGCGAAGAACAGCACCGCGCCGCTGGCGGTGAAGAAGCAGGCAACCGAGGCGAACATCACGAGCAGCGCGCCCATGACCGTCAATCCGCGCCGCGCGGCCAGCGCCGGTATCGCCGGCACCACCGCGCCAAAGAAACCGAGCAACGAGGACACCGCCAGCAGGGTCCCGATCGTCGGCAGCGACAGGCCGATACGCTCGCCCTGCAACGCCGATACCGCCCACACACCTGCCTGCACGCTGTAGACGCCGACGAACACGCCCCACGCCAGCCATACGCCGGCGCCGACGCGGCGCCTGCCGGCGCTCGTCCCCATGGGCGCAGGCGCGCGCGCGGGCACCAGAGCCGGTGTGCGAACGGCCGCCACGCCCAGCACCGCCGCCAGCATCGCAAGGCCGATCCAGACTCCGTCGCCCGCCGCCACATCCGGCAACAGCGACACCAGCGTGAACACGCCGGCTACGGCCAACCCTGACAGCAGCAGCACCATGCCCCACAGACGGTCGGCGTCGCGGTGGCAGGCCAGGCAAATTCCGACCATGACGATCATCTGCGCTTCGCAAACGCCGACCGCCAGCCGCAGCGCGCCGAACAGCGGTGTGGAAAGCGTCACCGCCGTCAGCATCTGGCACAGCGCCAGCAACACCAGCGCCACGGCCGTACACCGCCCCGGCCAGCGCCGCGCCATCGGCGGCAGCAGGATGCAGCCGGCCAGCATGCCGACCATCTCGACGCCGGTCATCAAAGTGGCCTGGCCCTCATCGAAGTGCAAGCGCGCCATCGTGTTGGTCACCAGCAGCGGCATCATGGTGGTGCCGCCTATGCCCAGCGCCCACGCGGAGGCGAGTGTCAGGGTTGAACCGGTCGTGGTTTTCACGGCGTCGACATCGGGCAGGGGCGCTGCGGGTATGGTGGTCATCGCTGGTCCATGGTGGTGGCGGCACGATTTGCCGTGATCAAAGCATACGACGGATGTCACGAAGGACGGGGCCAAAGCGGCCAAAAACGACACACAAGCGGCCATTTAACGCACCTCGACGCGCCGGCCCGCAAATCCTGTGCTAGCCTCGTTCATCAACTTGAAGGAGTGGCCCATGCCGGTAAAACCGCACCTCCCCGACTCGGAAGCCGACGTTCCGCCCCATGTGATACGCCAGGTCTTGCAGTTGCTGGCCAGCCGTGGCCACTCGGGCGAAAGGCTGTGCAAGGGCTTGGGATTCACGCCGGAGAATCTGTGCGACGCCGGTTTTCGCGTCTCCTACCGGCAAACCAGCATGCTGGTGCGGCGCGCCATGCAGCGCTGGGGCGACCCGGCCATCGGCATCGCCACCGGCGCGCGGCAGACGGTGGTGTGCTTCGGCCTGCCCGGCTTGGGCATGCTCACCTGTCCCACCTTGGGCGAGGCGCTGCTCTACCTGATCAAATACCAGCGCGCGGCGGGGGCGCTGACCATCAACGAGCTGGCGGTGGTCGACGAGCGCCATTTCACGATCGAAGTGGCGACCCGCTTCCACGATCCGGAACTGGAACCGTTTTTCATCGAGGAGATCTTCGTCAGCGGCGTGGAGGTGGCGCGCGCGATGGTCGGCTCGCATTTCCGGCCGGCGCGGCTTGAGCTGCGTTATCCGCGTCCAGTCTACGCCAGCGCCTACAGCGAGTACTTCCGCTGCCCGGTGGTGTTCAACGCGCCGCTCAATCGCCTGATCTGCGACATGACCTGGTACCACTGCCCGCTGCCGACGCATGACCGCTTCATGCAGGACAGCCTGCAGGCGCAGATCGACCAGTTGCTGTCGATCGACACGCCGCGCAACGACCTGGTCGAATCCATCATGAACGTGCTGCGGGCCTCGGTCGACGAGATGCCGGGACTGGCGCAAACCGGAGCGGCGCTCAATATGAGCGAGCGCACGCTGCGCCGCCGCCTGGCGGAGCTGGACACGTCCTACCAGCGGCTGGTCGACCAGGTGCGCTACGAGTGCGCGCTCGACCTGCTGCGGCGCAGCGCGATGCCGCTGGTCGATATCGCGATGGCGACCGGCTTCACCGACGCCCGCAACTTCCGCCGCGCTTTCAAACGCTGGTCCGGCATCCTGCCGAACCAGATACGGCAAGGCATGCCCGCCCCACGGCTGCTGATGCCGGAGCGGGCGGACTGACGCGGGTGGACTGACTACCGTCAGGGTATCTCCCATTTGCCGGCGCGGAGCACCACCAGCCCACGCCGCCGCAGCGACTCCAGATAGCGCGCGTGGCCGCGCACCCCTTTTTTGCGGAACAGCGGTATCAGCTTGGGCAGCATGTTCGGCACCAGCATCGCCAGCCTCACCGTCCACGATTCGCTGACACGCGGATAGCGCTCCAGGCATGGGCTGTCCAGCATGCGCATGACCTGGCGCGCGACGTCCTCCGGCTGCTGCGGCGGATCCATGAACTGCAGCGTGTTGCCGCCATCGATAGCCTCGCGCATCAGCATCTGCGTCTCGGTCGCCGACGGCAGCACGCTGCCAACGTGCACCCCATGCCGCTCGCGGTCCAGGCCCAGGCACAGCATTGCCCCGCGCAGGCCGAATTTGGTGGCCGAGTAGATGCCGGTTTCCGGCAACGGGAAAATCCCGCCCAGCGACACGGTGTTGATCACGCGGCCGTCGCCGGCGCGTTGCAAGGCGCCAAAGGCCAGCCGGGTCAGCACGATCGGCGACAGCAGGTTGATATTCAATTCCGCCAGGATGTGATCGACCGAACGCTCCTCGAAATTCCCCGTTCCGGTCATGGCGGCGTTGTTGACCAGGATGTCGAGCCGGCCGAAGCGCTCCTCGATAAAGGCCAGCAGGGACGGCAATTTGTCCAAATCGTCCAGATCGACCCGCACGCCCACCGCACTCGGTCCCAGTTCCGCCGTCGCCCGGTCCAGCGCCGCCTGGTCGCGGTCGGCCAGCACGCACGTGATGCCCCGCTCCACAAAACCGCGGCAGATCGCCCTCCCTATGCCGCCCGCGCCGCCCGTGACCAGGGCAACCCGCCCCGCCCGGCCGGCGTTCGTTGTCATCGCCATGTGTATTCCTCTAGTGGTCTTAGTTGTTTTTATGGCCGGCCGCGCCCAGCTGCATCCAGATGGTCTTGGTCTCGGTGTACTGGTCATGGGCCAGCAGCGATTTCTCGCGTCCGCCGAAGCCGGATTCCTTGTAGCCGCCGAACGGCACGCCGGTATCGCCTTCCGAGAAGCAGTTGATCGACACGGTGCCGGCGCGGATGGACTTGGCCACACCGTGGGCGGAATCCAGGTTGCTGGTGTAGACCGACGACGCCAGGCCGTAGCTGGTATCGTTGGCGATGGCCACGCCCTGCGACAGATCATCGAATTCCATCACCGACAGCACCGGCCCGAATATCTCCTCGCGCGCGATCGTCATCGACGGCAGGACGCCATCGAAGATGGTCGGCTCGACGAAGCTGCCGCCGCTGTCCCGGCGCACCTGGGCGCCGCCGTGCGCCAGCCGCGCGCCCTGCTCGCTGCCGCCTGCGATATACCCCAGCACGCGCCGCATGTGTCCCGGCTCGATCAGCGCGCCGACGCGGGTGGCCGGATCGAGCGGGTCGCCGACCGGCCATTCGTCGAAGGCGCGCTTGACCTCCTCCAGCAGCTCATCCTTGCGCGAACGGTGGACGATCAGGCGCGACCCGGCGCTGCAGTTCTCGCCCTGGCAGAACAGCGCGCCGGTGGCCACCTGCCGCGCCACGCGCGGCAGGTCGAAGGCGTCCGCCAGCACCAGCGCGGGGCTCTTGCCGCCGCATTCCAGCACCACCCGCTTCAGGTTGGACTCGGCCGAGTACTTCAGGAACAGCCGCCCCACCTCGCCCGAGCCGGTGAAGCTGATGCAATCGATATCGCGGTGGCGGCCCATGGCCTGGCCCACGGTCTCGCCGTAGCCCGGCACGATATTGAGCACGCCCTCGGGAATGCCCGCCTCCAGCGCCAGGCGGCCCAGCATCAGCGCGCTCAAGGTGGTCTGTTCGGCCGGTTTGATGACGATCGAATTGCCGCTGGCCAGCGAGGGGCCGATCTTCCATCCCGCCAGGTAGATCGGGAAGTTCCACGGCAGGACCGCGCCCACCACGCCGATCGGCTCGCGCACGATCATCGCCACCACGTCCGGCGCGGTCGGCGCCACCTGGTCGTACAGTTTGTCGGCCGCCTCGGCGTGCCATCGCAGGCTTTCGATCATGTCCGGCAGGTCGGCCGACAGCGCGTCGCGTATCGGCTTGCCCGAGTCCAGGCTCTCCATCAGCGCCAGCGTTTCGAGATTCGCCTCGACCAGGTCGGCCAGTCGCAGCAGCACCTTTTTGCGATGCTTGGGCGACGCGCGAGACCAGTCGCCATTGTCGAATGCCCGGCGCGCCGCGCCGACCGCCACGTCCACGTCGGCCGCGCCGCAACTGGCGATGCTTGCCAGACGGGCGCCGTTGGCGGGATTGAAGGTGTCCAGCCGATTGCCGGAGATGGCGTCGACGAAGCGTCCGCCGATCAGGGCGCGGGTTTCGAAATCCAGGCCGGCGGCCCGTTGTTGGTAGTAGTGCAGTGTCTTGTCCATGTTCCCCCCTAAGCCGCCGCGCGCAGGCCGGTCGGGGACCGCGAGGCGGCCACGCTGTCGCGCAGGCTGTCGTAATAGGACTCGCTCAATTCCGGCCAACCCATTTTCTTGCGAAGACGCTTCAGATACGACTTGAGCGCATGCGCCTCCAGATAAACCTCGTGCCGCTGCGACATGACGAATTTGAGCCCGCCAGACAGATCGGGATCGTCGCTGGCGATCAGCGCGTCGAAAGGGCTGGCCTTTCCAGGGTTGTCCAGCTGGTCGCGCAGGTAGGCGGCGATCATGAAGGCCTCGGTGTCGAACAGCTTGTAGGCGCTGGAGTTGGTTTCGACATAGCCGATACCGAACAGATTGCGGTGATCGCGGCTGAACATCGACAGATACAACTGCGGCCTGCCACCGCGCCACTCGAAGTATTCGCCGGCGTATTTGCAGCTCCACTTGTAGCCGGTGGCGTAGATCACCAGATCGAGCGCCTCGCGGCTGCCGTCCTTGAAGACGACGTCGTCGCCGTCGTAGTGCGAGACGTCCGGCTTGACCGCTATGTTGCCGTGCTGGAGATTGTGCAGCAGCTGGGAATTGAGCAGCGGATGGCTCTCGAACAGCCGGTGGTCCGGCTTGGGCAGCCCGAAGCGCGTCAGATCGCCGGTGAACATTTTCAGCAGCACGCTCATCACCGGCCGCGCGATCCAGATCGGCAGTGGCGGGCCGCTCTCGCCCACCTGGTCGGCGGGAAGCCCGAACAAGTGCTTGGGAATGAAGTGGTAGCCGCGCCGCATGCTGATGAAGGCCTTGTCGGCGCGGGTGGCGGCGTCGCAGGCGATATCCGCGCCGGAATTGCCGGCGCCGACGATCATCACCCGCTTGCCCTTGAATTCATCGCTGCTCTTGAAGGTCACCGAATGGCGGATCTCGCCGTTGAAATGGCCTTTGATCTCGGGCATGTTCGGGTCCCAGTTGCAGCCGGTGGCGCAGATGACGGCCAGGTAGCGCCGGCGGGCGCCGTCGCCCAGGGTCACCACCCACTTGCCGTCATGTTCCTTGCGCACGTCCCGCACAGGGGTATTGAAGCGGATCGCCTCGCGCAGGCCGAAGGCGTCGGCGTAGCTGCGCACATAGCTTAATATTTGCTGGTTGGTCGGATAGTCGGGATAGGACTTCGGCATCGGAAAACCGATGAAGCCCGACAGGTCGCGCGACGAGATGAAGTGCGCCGATTCGTAGATCGGGCTGCCGGGGTTGTGCATGTCCCAGATGCCGCCGACGTCCGAGTGGCGTTCGAACTGCTCGTACGGCAGCTTCATTCCCTTGAGCGCGCGGGCGGCGGACAGGCCGCCGGGACCCGCGCCGATCACGCAGACGGCGTTGCCGCAGTCGATAATCTGGTCGGTCTGCTCTTGTCCCATTTTTAGTCTCCCTTGTGTGTCGTTGTGTGTGCAGCCTCGCTTTCGGCTTGAATTCATTGTGCAAACAAAGTGGCCGGCGCATGGGGGCCAAAGGGACAGGCAGGGAGCATTTCCGGCCAACGCCGTCTTTCGGGCGGTCACGCAACACCGGGGCCTGTTTGGCCACCCCGGCGTCCTCCGCTGTCCGATCCGGCCCCTTTGCAGGTCCGGCGCGCGACTACATTCGATGACAGAAACTTAAAAAAGACCAGTCCGTAAGACCAAACATAACAACGGGGAGATATCGTGAAGACAAACGAAAAACAGGCGCGGTCCGGCCGCAAGGTAGCGTTGCGCACACTGGCGCACAGCATCGCCGTGGCATTCGCCGGCACCGCCGCCCTGCCCCTGGGGGCGCTGGCCCAGGACGACATACAGAAGGTGGTCGTCACCGCGCAATCGCGATCGCAATCGGCGCAGGAGGTCCCCATCTCGATGGAGGTCGTAACGGCCAAGGACATCCGCAACCTGGGCGCCAAGAACCTGGGCGATTTGAACGGCTATCTTCCCGGCCTGGAGGTGGAGGCCACCCAGCCCACGCAACCGATCTTCGGCATACGCGGCGTGCAGGCGGGAGACTTCGGCATCGGCACCGACATGCCGGTCGGGATCTATGTGGACGGGGTCTATACCGGCAAGACCGGCGGCGCGCTGATGAACTTCATCGATATCCAGCGCGTCGAGGTGCTCAAGGGGCCGCAAGGGACGCTGTTTGGCCGCAACAGCGCCGCCGGCGCGATCTCCGTCGTGACCAACGAGCCGGATCAGACGTTCGACCTGAACGGCCACCTCAAGTTCGGCGAGTATGGCCGCGCCAATATGGACGCGATGGTCAACGTGCCGCTGGCGGACAACACGGCGGCGCGCCTGGTCTTCGTACGCGCCGAAAGCGATGGCTGGGTGCGCAACGCCACCACCGGAGAACGGACCGCCGGCGACAAGTCCTGGGCCACGCGTCTCTCGCTCAAGCACAAGGCCGGCGACGCGACCCTGAACCTGACCCTGGAACACGAGCAGCTGCGCCAGAAAGGCTGGCCGGCCTTCGGCGTCGTCAAGGACCCGGCGCTGCCGTTCGCCGGCTTCACCGGCGTCTACGACGCCGCCTACGTCGCCAACTTCGTCGATCCGCGCAAGGCGCCGCTGGAGAACGACACCGGCGGCAGCGAGCGCCGCACCTTCGACGGCGCCACCCTGCGCGCCGAACTGCCGCTGGGCGGCCTCACGCTGCGCTCGATCACGGCCTACCGCACCTTCTCCACCTACAACCTGACCGACAACGACGGCACCGCGCGCCGAGATTTCTCGCTGGCGAACACCGATCAGAAAAAATCCTACAACTGGCAGCAGGAGTTCAAACTATCGGGTAAAACCGAACACCTGGACTGGATCGCCGGCGCCAGCTTCTACGACAACCGCGAACGGCAATCCTCGACCGCCCTGCTCAATACCGCGACCCTGGACAACGTCAGCCTGCTCGGCGGCGGCAACGCCGACTTGGCGAACCTGTTCGGCGCGCTGGGACAGGCCGGCATTCCGGGCGTCGACGCGTCGTCCAACTTCCCGTGGGGCGAAACCACCCACAACTACCTGCGGACGCGCGCCTTCTCGGTCTACCAGGACGTGATCTGGCACGCCACCCCGTCCACCAACCTGACGTTGGGCCTGCGCTGGAGCCGCGACCGCAAGAACATGGAATGGCACGTGCCCGGGCGCGAGTCGCCGGCGCTGGACGCCCTGCTCAACACCTACGGCCCGCTGGCGGGACTGGACGCCTCCGCGCTGCCGTCGAACCAGATCTTCTACGCCGCCGGCCAGCTGGCGGCCACCCCGGTCCAGTCGACCAAGAGCTGGACCGACTGGAGCCCGCGCCTGGTGCTGGACCACAAGCTGACGCCCGACCTGCTGCTGTTCGCATCCCTGTCGAAAGGCTACCAGGCCGGCGGCTTCAATGTCTTCACGCCGCCGAATCCGGCCTCCGCCAACCCCAGACAGCGCGACCCGAGCTACGATCCCGAGAAAATGACCAATCTGGAGTTGGGCTTCAAACTGTATGTCCCATCCATCAAGGCCACGCTCAACGGTTCCGTGTTCGCCTACCGCTTCAAGAACCTGCAGGACATCAAGCTTGGCGGCACCGGCCCCATACCGACCTACAACGTGGTCAACAGCGACCAGCAAGCAAAGGGACTCGATCTCGATGGCCGCATCCGCGTATCGCCGAATCTGACGCTGTTCGCGGGGATGGAGCTGATCGACCAGACCTATAAGCGTTACCTCACCATCGACGACAGCGGCGCGGCCCTGGACCTGTCCGGCCAGACGGTCGGCACGCCGACCTTCAACGGCATGGGCGGCGTCAACGCCAGCTGGGAGGCGCTGGGCGGCAGGATCAGCACCACCCTGCAAGGCACCTACCAGAGCAAGGCGCGCTGCAACGACGACACCCGCGCGCTGCAATGCCTGAACGCGCCGGCCTTCCGCACCGGCGAGGCGCGCAGCAAGGCCGACTTCCGCTTGGGCTGGGACAACGCCAACGGCAAATTCGGTATCGCCCTGCTGGTGAATAATCTGTTCGACAAACAGTATGCGTACACGCTCGACGGCCAGACCAAACCGTTCGGCCTGCCGTACGCCATCGTCACGCCGCCGCGCACCGTCGCGCTGGAGCTGAGGGGCAGCCTGTAGACCTCAGATGGCGCTGCCCGAGACGCGCACGAAGGGG
The DNA here is from genome assembly GCF_040675865.1 of Burkholderia sp. LMU1-1-1.1. Classification (NCBI taxonomy): domain Bacteria; kingdom Pseudomonadati; phylum Pseudomonadota; class Betaproteobacteria; order Burkholderiales; family Burkholderiaceae; genus Burkholderia; species Burkholderia sp. LMU1-1-1.1. The sequence continues at coordinate 64,293 of NZ_JBEGHG010000023.1, forward strand.
CCGATGCAGCGCTCCATGCTGCGCTCCACGCACATCAGGAACATGTCGCCGCCGGGATGGAACAGCAGGTAATTGGTGACCGAGCGCCCCGGCTTGGTGATCTGGCCGGCGCAATCGGGTTTGCCGTTGTCCTTGACGAGGGTGTCGACCGACTTGTAGAAGCCCTGTTTGTCCGGATGGTCGGCGATGACGAAGGTGGACTCGGCCACCTCCTCGTTGCTGAACACCAGCGTGCTGCCGTCACCGCGCACCCGGTAGGTCTCGCTGCAGGAGCCATCGGGCAGCGTGATTTTCCAGATGCCGATGTACGGATGATCGTGCCGCACCGGCGCGGCGCAGGCCGTCGTCGGCGCGCCGGCGAGCGCCAACGAGGCCGTGAGCGCGGCCGTCAGGAAAAGAACTCTGCTCATCATTGCATCCCCCCACGCCAGATTGTTTTGTCATTTAAGCTATTAAAGCATAAACGGGCCGGCGATCTTTCGGCGCGCCGCTGAAAGCTCGTTTCTCCACGTATATAATTATCGAATTGACACCCATCTGTGGAGAACCAATGCTATCGCATGTCTACGTCGGCACCAACGATTTTGAAAAGGCGTTCGGGTTTTACAGCGAAATGATGGAGGCGCTCGGCACGCGCCTGCGTTTCAGCGATCCGGCCAAGCCGTGGGCGGCGTGGATGCCGGCGGAAGGCGGACGGCCGCTGTTCATCATCGGCAAACCGTACGACGGCCAGCCGGCGGGATGCGGCAACGGCCAGATGATCGCGCTGATGGCGACCTCGCGCGAGGCGGTCGACCGCGCCCACGCGGCGGCACTGGCGCATGGCGGCCAATGCGAGGGACCTCCGGGGCTGCGTCCGCAGTACCACGACAACTACTATGGCGCCTACTTCCGCGACCCGGAGGGGAATAAACTGGGCGTCGTCTGCCACGACGCCGCCGGTCCTTAACGCAAAATCAGGCCAACGCCTCCTTGGCCGCCTCCTCCGGCGTCAGGCCGTCGTAGAACTGGTCGGTGAACCATTCGACCTGCTCTTCGATGTGATCCTGCGCCTCCGCCACCGTCGCGCCACCTTTGACCAGGAAACCCTCGACCTCGATACACCAGTTGATCAACTCCAGGGTTTCCGGATCCAGTTCCTCTTTTTTCCTTGCCATGATTTACCTCTACATCGGGTGGGTACGAGCCTCCAGTGTAACAGGCGGCAGGCTTACTTCTCCGGGTACAGCACCACCTGCACATAATTATTCATGTCGAAGTAGCGCTTGGCCGCCTCCTTCAGATCGGACGGCTTGAGCGCCTGCACGCGCTCCTCGTACTTCAGGATATCCTCGGGATTGCTGTCGTTGAAAAAGGCGTTCTGCAGGGACGCCATCCAGTAGCCGTTCTCGCGCATGCCCTTCTGGTAGCCTTTGAGCCAGGCGGATTTGACCTTGTTCAGGTCCGCCTCGTCGGCGCCGTTCCGCTTGATCTTCTCGATCTCGGCGAAGGTCGCGGCGATCACCTTGTCGACGTTCTCCGGCGCGCACGGCAAATTGGCGCTGATCGAGTAGTTCCCGTACGGGATGCGGTTCAGCGAGCCGTTCATGCCGCCGCTGTAAATAACGCCCATCTTCTCGCGCAGCACCTCGATCAGTTTGATGTTCAACACCTCGACCAGCGCCTGCAGCCGCATGCGCTCCTCGCGCGAGTATTTGGCCTCGCCGGTGAACGACAGCGAAATGGTGCTCTTCGGATCGGCGCCGGCGCGCACCTCCTTCTTGACCACGCCCCGGACCGGACGCACACCTTCATCCTTGAAGGCCACCGGGATCTCGGCGGTCGGCAGGCTGGCCAGGTAGGTCGCGATCAGCGGCTTGATCTTTTCCACATCGAAGCTGCCGACGATGAAGAAGGTGAAATCGCGCGCGCTCGACAGACGGCTTTTATAAATCTCCATCACACGGTCCAGCGTCAGCTGATCGAAGTCGGCCGGTTTTGCGGCGCGCAGCACGCGCGGGCTGTTGTTGTAGATCGTCGCGGTGATCGTATCGTAGAACACCGACTCCGGCCGCGCCATATTGTTCTGCGCCAGTTCGCGCTGGCGGTCGACGTAGGCGCTGTAGATGGCGGCATCCTTGCGCGGCTGCGTCATTTGCAGATACGCCAGTTGTAGCATCGACTCGATATCGTTGCTGCCGGAACCGCCGCCCACCGATTCGTTGAGTGAGTTGACGGTGGCCTGGGAGCTGACGCTTTTTCCAGCCAGGACCTTCACCACATCATTGGGCGTGTAGTTCAAGATGCCCATCTGGCCGACGATGCTGCTGGCATAGTGGGCCGCGAAGACATCCTTGTCGTCGAACAGCGACCAGCCGCCGTAGCGCAGGCCCGCCATCATCACCTGGTCGTTATTGAAGTCGGTGGGCTTCAGCACCACCTTGACGCCGTTGCTCAGCACGAGCTCCGTGGTGCCAAGCTTCGCGTTGGCGGTTTGCTTGACGATGGTGCCCGGCTTCGGCAGGACCGGCATCAGCTGGTTGGCGTAGATCTTCTCTTCCTGCGCCTTGACGCTGATCTTTTCTGCCGCGTTGGCGATGGCCACCAGATCGGCCGCCTTCGGAGTCGCCACTCCGGCCTTGTCGACACCGGTGTAGATCACCAGTTTGCTCTGGTTGTCCGGGATCGCGACCTTGACGGCGGCATTCACTTCCGACAGGGAGATATCCGGAATCAGCTCGCGCGCATAGCGGTATTCGGCGGCGATTCCCGGGATGGTTTCATCCTCCAGGAAGTGACGGATGTATTCGGCCGCGTAGTCGGACGAATCGGATTTGTCACGCTCGTTGTACAGATTCTCGTAGGTTCGCAGGATGCCCTTCTTGGCTCGTTCCACCTCGGAGGCCGTGAAGCCGTACTGGCGGGCGCGCTCGTCCTCCTCCACCAGCGCGTTGATGGCCGGCGTCACGCCGCCCTTGCCCAGCACCGCGCCGGCGCCGAACGAACGGTAGCCGCGCACGATCTTGTTCATGCCGCTGCCGCCTTGCAGGAACGGCGGGTTGGCCTGCTGCGTCAATTCGTACATGCGCTGGCTGAGGATGAAGCTGTACAGGTTTTCGATCAGCTTCTGGCGGTAGTCTGCAAGGGTCTCGCCGGCCGGCCAGGGCTGGATCGGATAGCGAATGTAAACGGAGTTGCTGCTGACTTCCTTGTCGGTGAAGACGATGCCTTCCGACTCCTGGCGCTCGGGGATCTTGGCGTATTCGCGCGGACGCGGGTTCGCCGGGTTCTTCAACTGGCCGAAATGCTGTTCGATCAGCTTCTGCGCCGCTTCCGGCTCGATGTCGCCGACCACCACCACCGCCATCAGGTCCGGACGATACCAGTCGCGGTAGAAGCGCTTGATGGCGTCGTACTTGAAGTTCTTGATGATGTCTTCTTTACCGATCGGCATGCGCTGCGCGTAGCGCGACCCGTTGAGCACCTTCGGCAGCACCACCTTGTTCATGCGGTCGTCGACGCCCTTGCCCATGCGGAGTTCTTCGAGCACGATGCCACGTTCGCTGTCGATGTCGGCGTCATTGAAGGACAGGCCATGCGCCCAGTCCTCCAGCACCTGGAAGCCCTGCTCGACGATCTCCTTCTTGTCGGTCGGTATCGGCAGGATGTAGACGGTTTCGTCGAAGCTGGTATAGGCGTTCAGGTCGGCGCCGAACTTTACTCCGATCGACTGCAGATACGATACCAACTCATTGCGCTTGAAATTGGTGGAGCCGTTGAAGGCCATATGCTCGGTGAAGTGGGCCAGCCCTTGCTGGTCGTCGTCCTCCAGGATCGAACCGGCTTTGACGACCAGCCGCAGTTCCAGCTTCTTCTCGGGACGCGCGTTCTTTTGCAGATAGTATGTCAGGCCGTTTGCCAGTTTGCCAACCTTGACCTGGGGCCCGATCGGCAGCACGTCGCTTAGTTTGAGCGCAGGCTCCTTGCCCTGGCCCTCAACTTGTCCCTGGCTTTGCGCCAGGAAGGAAAACGACAGCAGCAACGCCCCGGACAGCACCCGCAATTTAATCAATTTCATTCGGCAGACAGTAAAAATCGGAAAAAGCTACCTTACACCGAAAATCCTGATTTGGGCTAGAATCCTTGTTCGCCTGCCGACCGGCAGGCGCTAACTTACGTCTTCGGGGCGGGGTGCGATTCCCCACCGGCGGTAAGGCCAGCGATGGTCAAGCCCGCGAGCGCCTTTCCGGCTTATCGGAAAGGGTCAGCAGATCTGGTGCGACTCCAGGGCCGACGGTATAGTCCGGATGAAAGAAGATGTGCGGTGACGCGGCCTCCCGCCCGAGCGATCGGTGTGGCGGGCCGCGCGTATTCGCTTGCCCTGTTGCGTTTTTCGCTATTGCGAGGAGCGTTCCACCATGTTTGACCAAGTATCCGCAGTATCCCCCTACTCCCTCGTTTCGGACGACCTGGCAGGCCGCATCGCCGCCGCGCTCGAGGCCATGCGCGCCGGCGTGCCGGTCATCCTGCTTGATGATTTCGACCGCGAGAACGAGGCGGACCTGATCGTCGCCGCCGAAAAAATCACCGTGCAATCGATGGCGCTGATGATCCGCGAATGCAGCGGCATCGTCTGTCTGTGCCTGAGCGCCGACAAGGTGCGCGCGCTGGAACTGCCGCCGATGGCCGCCGACAACGGCAGCCGTTACGGCACGCCGTTCACGGTATCGATCGAGGCGCGCGAAGGCGTCACCACCGGCGTTTCGGCGGCCGACCGCGTGACGACGATCCGCACCGCCATCGCCGCCGACGCGCGTCCGGGGGATCTCGTGCATCCCGGCCACGTGTTCCCGTTGCGGGCGACGCCAGGCGGCGTGCTGGCGCGCAAAGGCCATACCGAAGGTTCGGTGGACCTGGCCACGATGGCCGGCCTGCAGCCGGCGGCGGTGCTGTGCGAGTTGATGAACCCCGACGGCACGATGATGCGCGGCGCCGAGATCGAACGCTTCGCCGAGCTGCACGCGATGCCGATCTTGACGATCGCCGAGATGATCGAGTGGCGCAAGACCAACGAAGCCTGATCCTCATCGGAGACACGTAGGGCGGATTAGCGCAGCGTAATCGGCCATGCGTGCGCCGCCGACGGCTCATCGATGGCCGATTACGGCGTTCCGCCTAATCCGCCCTACGTGTCTCCACGAGAACTCAAAGGCTTCACATAAAAATACACCAGGGCCAACGCCGCCGCATAAGCGCACGTCACCAACCCGAACGCCATCGGCAAGCGCCACGCCCAATCCCCCGTCACATGCAACACGGTACCCATCATCGCCACGCCGACCAGCGCGCCGATCTGGCGATTGGCGTTCAGCGCGGCGGCTGCGCTGTTGGCATGCGCCTTGCCCGCCACCAGCATCACCGTCGCCGTCATTCCCGGAATCGCGATCCCGATGGCGACGTTCATCACGACAGCCCCCAGCACCAACAGCCAGTAAGGCGTCTGCGGCGACAGCCCGGTGAGCATCGCCAGCGCCGCCCCCAACCCCACCATCAACCCATACAACATCGGCGGCCGCGTCCCCACACGCGCCACAATCACGCCCGAACTCAGATTACCGATGGCGAAGGCACCCATCATCGGTATCAGCTTCAATCCCGTGTCCAGCGCATCCGCCCCGCCCTGCTGGATATAAAGGCTAAGCAGGAACAACTGCCCGAACACCGCGAAGTTGATCAGGAACCCGACACCATTGGCCGCCGCAAAGGCCGGCGTATCGAATAAGGCGCGCGGCAGCAGCGGATGCGCGCCGGTGCGTTCGCGCGCCACCAGCAGCGCGCCGCAGACCACCGCGGCGAAAGCCGCCGCCAGCACAGCCGCCGACATCCAGCCCAGCACCGGTCCCTCGATCAGCACAAAACTCAGCGCCGCCAGCGCCGCCACGCCCAGCACGTGGCTCAGCATCGACAACGCGCGCCGGTGCGGCGGCGTGGCCGGCGCCAGCATCTGCGTCAGCACGATACCGGCCAGGCCAATCGGCACGTTCACCCAGAACACGCTGCGCCAGCCGAATTCATGGACCAGCAGCCCGCCCACCAGCGGGCCGGCGGTCGCCGAGCATCCGACGATGGCCGACCAGGTGCCCAGCATGCGTGCCCGCGTGCCCTGGTCTTCGTAGGCGTGCGTCAGCAGGCTTAGGGAACTGGGCATGAACAGCGCGGCGCCGGCGCCCTGCAGCAGCCGCGCGGCGATCAGCGCGTTCCCGCTCGGGGCCAGAGCGCACGCCACCGAGCCGAGTATGAACACGCCCAAGCCGCCCTGATAAACGTTCTTGGGGCCGAAACGGTCGGCCAGAGCGCCGCCGGCCAGCAGCAGCGCGGCGAAGGTCAGCGTGTAACCATCCACCACCCAAACCAGGCCGGTGAGCGGCACCGACAGGCTGACCGAGATATCGGACAAGGCGGTGTTGACGGCGGTGACGTCGATCATCGCCATCACGAAGCCGATGGCCAGCGTCATCAGCATCAGTAGCGGGGGAACCTGGCGGGCGGGCGCCGAAACGGCGGTCACGGTGGTGGATTGGGTGGTCATGGAGCGTCCTTCAAAGAGATCCGCTCCATCTTAGGCCGCTTGCCTGATGCGGTAAATGCGCATAACATCGGCACTCCGATGCAAAAATGCATCACAAACTACGGGCCGACTAGCCATGGACTGGGACAACGCCAGGATTTTCCTCGCCATCTACCGCAAAGGCACGCTGCGCGCGGCCGCCGGCGAGCTCAATATCGACCAGGCCACCGTCGGCCGGCGCCTCAACGCGCTGGAGGACTCGCTGGGCGCGCGCCTGTTCCTGCGCACGCCGTCCGGCTACATGGCCACGCCGGCCGGCGAACTGGCCCTCACCGCCGCCGAATCGATGGAACAGGCGGCGCTGCGGTTTCAGCGCGAAATGCAGGGCATCGACAACCGACTCTCCGGCGCCGTGCGCGTCACCACCTCGGACACGATGGCGAGCCATTTCGTCATCGACGCCATGCGCCGGCTGCACGTGACGCACCCCGAAATCCGCATCGTCCTGAGCACCGGCACCGAAATCACCAGCCTGACGCGCCGCGAAGCCGACCTGGCGGTGCGCACGCTCAAGCCAACGAGCCCGGACCTGATCTCGCGCCATCTCACCAAGCGCAGCATGGGCTTGTACGCCACACCCGGCTACCTGAAGGAGCGCGGCATGCCGATACCGGGCAATGGCCTGGCGGGCCATGACATCGTGATCTATCAAAGCGCGGTGGCGCCGCGCCATCGCGATAAGATCTGCCTGGAGCCGGTCGCCAACGCCCGCGTGGCGATCGAGGTCAATAGCGGCTTGATGCTGCTGGAGGCGGCGCGCAAAGGCATGGGTGTGACCGAACTGCCGTGCCACATGGCCGACGGCGATCCGCAGCTCGCCCGTGTCTGGCCGGACCGGGTCGACCACTACGACGTCTGGCTGGTGATGCACAGCGATCTGAGTCGCAGCGCGCGCGTGCGCGCCGCCGCCGACGCCATCATCGACAGCTTCCCGCAAACGTGAGGGCGGCCATGACGAACACCTGCCCGCGCCGTCCCGGTGCTAATATGCCAACATGAACGCTCAAGCATCGACTCCATCCATATTGCAACGGCTCCACCATGGCGCGGTCGACTGGCTGCAAACGTGGTGGCGGCTGGCGCAGTTCGCCGTGCTGATGCTGTCGGTCGCGCTCACGCCGGCCACTTACGGCCGCGCCAACCGCCCGGTGCTGGCGCGCCACCTGGTGGCAGACACGGTGCCCAACCTGGCGTGGTTCGGCGTGCTGTCCGCGCTGGTCAGCCTGGTGCTGATCCGCATCGTGGTGGTCACCTCGCAAAGCTACGGCCTGTCGCGCTTCGCGCTGGAGATGGTGGTGCGGGTGCTGGTGCTGGAGCTGATTCCATTGACCGCCGCCGCCTTCGTCGCCCTGCGCACCACGCTACCGGCCGGCCTGGAGTTCTCGCAAGGCCGGAGCGCCGGCACCGTCGCCACCGCGCAGGAGCTGCATGGCGAATTTTTCCCGCGCGTGGCCGCTGGCGTCTTCGCCGTCTGGATGCTGGCCGCCGTCAGCTGCGTGCTGACCCTGATCCTGGCCTACCTGACATTGTATGGTTTCACGCCATGGGCGCTCACCGGCTACACGCGCGTGGTCGGCCAGGTGTTCAACCCCGCCGTCACGCTGATACTGGTGCTGAAGGTCGTCTTCTTCAGTTTTGCGGTCGGCCTGATCCCAATGGCGTCCTCGTTCTACTTCGGCGCCAACTATCGCGTCAAGGTCACGCACGGCCTGTCGGACATGGTACGGCTGTTCGCCATGATCCTCCTCATCGAAGTCGCCTCACTGATGGGCAACTACTACTAAGCGGCGATAACCCGAAAAACCATGACTGAACAACCGACCCAAACAACCCACACCGCGCCGCCGGTGCGCAACGCCGAATTCAAAGCCGCCGTGCTGCTGGTGATCATGGTGCTGCTGGTCGCCGGCGCGGCGGTGTATCTGCTGTACGCGCGCGGCGCCTTCGAATCGACGCAGACGCTGTTCCTGGAGGCGGACGATTCCGAAGGCGTCGTCGTCGGCATGGACGTCACCTTCGCCGGCTTCCCGATTGGGCGCGTGCGCCGCATCGAATTGAGCAAGGAAGGCAAGGCCCGCATCGTCGTCGACGTGCCGCGCGACGACGCGCACTGGCTGCGCAAGTCGAGCATCTTCACGCTGGAGCGCGGCCTGGTGGGCGGCGCCAAGCTGCGCGCATTCACCGGCATTCCGACCGACCCGCCGCTGGAGGAAGGCGCCGCGCGCGCGCTGCTGGTGGGCGATCCGGGCGCCGAAATTCCGCGCCTGCTGGCCACGGCCCGCGACCTGCTGGAAAACCTCAATACCCTGACGGCTGAGAATTCCGCGCTGGCTGCCAGCCTAGCCAACATCCAGGGCGTCACCGGAAAACTGAACGGCCCGTCGGGCGCCATGGGTCTGATCGCCGGCGACGACAAAAACGCGCAGCAGCTGACCGAGCGCGCCAACAAGCTGCTGGTCACCGTCAACGCGCTGGCCACCAAAGCCGATAGCCTGATCGGCCACGCCGACACCCAGGTCTTCGGGCCGCAAGGCGTGGTGACCGATGCGCAGGCCACCATCGTCCAGCTGAATGGACTGCTGGCCGACGCCCGCAACAGCTTGAAAAAGATGGACGCGGTGCTGGTGGAGGCGCAAGCCGTCGGCGCCAACGCCAAGGAAGCCACCGCCGATCTGGGTACGCTGCGCGCCGAGGTGGAAAGCAGCCTGCGGCGGGTCGAGCAACTGGTCAACGAAATCAACAAAAAATGGCCATTCAAGCGCGATACGGAGATCAAACTGCCATGAAGAATACCGCTGCGCTGATCGCCGTCACCATGTCCATGGCCGCCATGCTGACCGCCTGCGGCAACAATCCGCCGGTGCCGGACTGGCAAATGAACGCCCAAAGCTCGATTGAACGGTCGACCGCCGCCTACATGACCGGCAACGCCCGCGTGGAAGAAGCCGAATACAAACGCGCCCGCGACGCGCTGGGCAGCACCGGCAAGGTCGATCTGATCATCCGCGCCGAATTGATACGCTGCGCCGCCCGCGTGGCATCGCTGGTTTTCGAAGACTGCGCCGGCTTCGACAAGCTGGCGGCGGACGCCAGCCCGGCCGACCGCGCCTACGCGGCCTACCTGTCCGGCCGCGCCACCGCCGCCGATGCGGCGCTGCTGCCCGCGCAGCACCAGCCGGTGGCGGCGGCGACCGGCGACACGGCCGCCGCCAGCGCGGTGCAGGCGATCGCGGACCCGCTATCGAAACTGGTCGCCTCCGGTGTGCTGCTGCGCGCGAACAAGGCCACGCCGGCGGTCCTGGCCGACGCCGTGGAAACCGCATCGTCACAGGGCTGGCGCCGGCCACTGCTGGCGTGGCTGGGCGTGCAGGCGATGCGCGCCGAGCAGGCCGGCGACGCCGGCGAAGCCCAGCGCATCAAACGTCGCATCGACCTGGTCGCCAATAAACCCTGACGATGAACACTTGACTACGGCGCCGGAACCATGTGGAATCACGTACCGCGTAATCCACCCAAGTGATTCAACAACGATTGAACGACCCGAATGACCCGAATGCCAATTTCTTACTCCCTATCCCGGCCGCTGCGCGGCCTGCTCTCCATACTCGCGCTGTCATGCGCCATGCTGGCGCCGCCGGCCCATTCCGCCGACAAGATCAAGGTCATCGTCGATATGGACATCGGCGACGACATCGACGATTCCTTCGCGCTGGCGCTGCTGCTGCAAAGCCCGGAGATCGAGATCGTCGGCATCACCACCGCGTGGGGCGACACCGCGCTGCGCGCGCAGCTGCTGGAGCGTATGCTGCGCGAGACGGGCCACAGCGGCATCCCGGTCGCGCAAGGCATCGCCAGCACCGGCAATCCGCAACCGTTCACACAAGCGCGCTACGCCCGGCGCGGCAAGCTGCCGGCCAAGGTGCCGGCGGTGGACTTCCTGCTGGATCAAATCAAACGCCAGCCGGGCCAGATCACGCTGCTGGCGCTGGGCCCGTTGACCAACGTGGGCGCCGCGATCGAGCGCGACCCCGCCACCTTCGGCAAGCTGAAACAGGTGGCGATGATGGGCGGCTCGGTGCGCGCCGGCTACCGCAAATCGCAGTACGTGCCGGCGCGGCCGGCGGACAAGGAATACAACATCGCCTCCGATATCGGCGGCGCGCAAAAGCTGTTCAAGTCCGGCGTGCCGATCGTGATGATGCCGCTCGACTCGACCCAGATACGCCTCGATGAAGTCGAGCGCAACGCCCTGCTCGGCCACGGCTCGCCCGTCACCGATGCGCTGGCGCTGATGTACCACCAGTGGATCGACGCCTACCAGCCATGGTCGAGCAACATGCCGTCGCTGTTCGACGTGGTGCCCGTGACGTGGATGATCGATCCCGCCACCTGTCCCACCACCCCGCTGCGCATCGTCGTCAGCGACGACGGCTACACGCGCGAGGAGGCGGGCAAGCCGAATGCGGCGGTCTGCCTGGCGTCCGATCAAAAGCGCTTCTTCAACATACTGATGCCGCGACTGCTGGAGGACAAACCATGAGCACCCGCCTCGTTTATTCGACGGAGACGGGCCGCATCTGTCCCGATTGCGCAAAGCCGCTTGCCGATTGCATCTGCAAAACGGCCGCCAAAGCCAAGCCCGCGGGCGACGGCAACGTCAAGGTATCGCGTGAATCCAAGGGGCGCGGCGGCAAGACCGTCACCCTGGTCAAAGGCCTGGCGCTCGACGCCATGGCGCTGGCCTTGCTGGGCAAGCAGCTGCGGGGCGCCTGCGGCTCCGGCGGCACTGTCAAGGATGGCGTGATCGAGATCCAGGGCGACCACTGCGACCTGGTGATGGAAACGCTGAAAAAACAGGGCCACAACCCCAAACGTACCGGCGGTTAAGGCCGATTTTCGAACGTTTTATTCGCCGGAGGTCTCGCCACCTTCACGGGCGGCCGCCTCGCGCAGCTTGTCCTTCTTGCTTTTGCGCTTGCCCTTGATGCCGCCGTTGACGGTGTCGGTGACCGAATCGGCCGCCGGTGGCGGCAGCGTCTCCACCGGTTCGAAACCGGCGATCCGCTCGCGCGGCAGCAGAATATCCTGGCGCTTCTCGATCAATCGGAAATGCTGTTCGGTCTCGGCGCTGACGAAGCTGATCGCAACGCCGCTTTCGCCGGCGCGGCCGGTGCGGCCGATGCGGTGGGTGTAGTCGACGGCGGAACGCGGCAAATCATAGTTGACCACTGCGGGCAGGCGCGCGATGTCGATGCCGCGCGCGGCGACGTCGGTCGCCACCAGCACCTGCAGCCGGCTGGCCTTGAAATCGCCCAGCACCTCGGTGCGCGCGCCCTGGCTGAATTCCCCATGGAAGGCGCCGGCGCGGATGCCGTTGCGATTCAGCTTGTCGGCCACGTGTTCGGCCGCGTACTTGGTGGCGACGAACACCAATACCCGGCTCCATTTTTGTTCCTGGATCAGATGCTTGAGCAGCATGGTACGGCGCGGCACGTCGACCATGATCGCGCGCTGGGCGATATCGGGCTTGCTCAGCGGCTCGGACAGCACTTCGACGCGGGTCGGCTGGTGCAGCATGCTGTCGGCAAGCGCCTGCACCGCCGGCGGGAACGTCGCAGAGAAGAACAGGTTCTGGCGCTGCTTGGGCAGCAGTTCCAGTATCCGGTTCAATTCCTCGCTGAAGCCCAGGTCCAGCAGGCGGTCCGCCTCGTCCAGCACCAGCATCGCCGTGCGGGATATCTTCAATGCGTTATGGTCGATCAGGTCCAGCAGGCGCCCCGGCGTGGCGATGACGATGTCGGCGCCGCCGCGCAATGCCATCATCTGCGGATTGATCGACACGCCGCCAAACACGATCGACACCTTGACCTGCATCGACAGATGCGACGCCAGCTTGCGCACCGACTCGCCCACCTGCGCCGCCAGCTCGCGGGTCGGCACCAGGATCAGGCCATGCAGTTGGCGCGGACCGCTGCGGTTGTCCAGCAACGCTTGCAGCAAAGGCAGCGCGAAGGCGGCGGTTTTGCCGGACCCGGTCTGCGCCGCGCCCAGCACGTCCTCGCCGCGCAAAATGGCGGGAATGGCGGCGCTCTGGATCGCCGTCGGCTCCAGATAGCCGATTTCGGTGACCGCGTTGATCAGGGAGGGAGCAAGGCCCAGCGAAGCAAATGACATGTTGGCCTATGAAGTAAGCGTGTGAATTGGCCGACAGTATAAAGCATGCGGGAGCGCCATCCCTTGGCATGCGGCGCCGTTCTCGGGTAAAGTGGCCTTTTAGACAAAGAAAACGCCATGATCAATTGGGACGCCCACGTTTGCCTGCCGCAGCACCCGCACGCCGACTTCACGCCCGTACGCAAGCTGCACGCGGCCGGTGTGAACTACGTCTCCCTGAACGTGGGCGCCGATATGAATCCGGTGTCACAGGTCATGTCCGTGATCGCCGGCTACCGCGCAACCATCGCCGCCGAACCCGAACGCTATACGCTGGTGTCCAGCGTGGACGACATCATCAAGGCCGCCGCCGATGGCCGCATGGCCATCACCTTCGACCTGGAAGGCGCCATGCCGCTGCTGGACCAGCCGGAGATGGTGGCGCTCTACGCGCAGTTGGGCGTGCGCCAGATCCACCTGGCCTACAACCGCAACAACAGCGTGGCCGACGGCTGCCACGACCTGCCGCGCGGCCTGACGCCGCTCGGACACACCATTGTGGCCGCCATCAACGACGCCGGCATTCTGATGGACTGTTCGCACACCGGACGCCTGTGCAGCCTCGATATCATGGCCGCGTCGTCCAAGCCGGTGATCTTCAGCCATACCAACGCCTACGCGCTGGTCCAGCATGGACGCAACGTCACCGACGAACAAATCCGCGCCTGCGCCGACACCAACGGCGTCGTGTGCGTATCGGGCCTGTCCTGGTTCCTTGGCGCCGACCAGCCGGGCGCGGACGACGTCGCGCGGCACGTCGCCTACATCGCCGATCTGGTAGGCGTGCCGCACGTCGGCATCGGCCTCGATATCTGCTTCCAGCAGCCGGGCCTGGACGACACGCCGCCGGGCGATTTCGACCCGGCCTATTGGTGGCCCGCGTCGGCCGGCTACCGCGCCGACAAACCGCCGGCCTTCACGCCGCCGGAAGTCTGGCGCGAACTGGCCGCCGCCCTGCGCAAGGTCGGCATGAGCGACCAGGAGACGGCGCTGGTCATGGGCCGTAACATGATGCGGGTGGCGCAGCAGGTGTGGCACAAGCCGCAAATCTGATTTTTGTGCGGCCGCCAAGCCGCTACGCTACTTGATCGCCTTGCAGCCGGCGTCCGGCGGCACGGGGCGCATAACCAGCCCGACACGCTGACCACCGACCTCCAGTTCCCGCAAGCTGGGCGCGACCACGCTGAAGTCACCGCTTTTAAGCTTTTCAAGCAAAGGCTTGCAGCGCGAATATTGGTAGTTGATGGAACCGATCAACCGCCAACTGCCATCGGGTCCCTGGGACATCAGCGCGTTGTCGCCGCTATTGACGTCGATCAGAAGCACCTCCTTGACGCCATCGCCGGTCATATCGATCATGAAACCGTCGCATCGGCCCTTTCTACTGTTCAGGCAATTGGGTTTGCTGTCGTCGGCGACCGCCTCCCACTTCTGCGACACGAAACTGGCCGGCAGCTTGGCGCCCGCAGGCCAGGCGGTGACATTTTCCTCGACCGAGATCGGCACCGCTGCAAGCTTGTTCCCGGTCCAACGCTGGTTGTCCGCCAACGCCAGGGCAAGGGCGGCCTCCCGGCGCACCGTTGCCGCATCGCCGCCGGCGGACCATTGCTTGAGCCGCTCCAGGGCGGCCTTGCCATAACGCCCGCCCTCGAACCGCAGATAGCGGAAATCGAACTGGCCGGGAGCGGTCTTGCCGCTTTCCAGCCGCGCCATCTGGCTGTTCACCGATATGCGCGCGGGGTCGGCGACCGGCGTAAACAGCGCAAGCATCACCGCGATCACCAGAAAGGCGGCGGTGACGTTGACCGGCGCGAGAGGACGCAGCCATGTGTCGTATTGATACGCCGCCCACGCATAGCCGATCGCGTAGCAGCTGGCCACCAGCAGGCAGGCCGCCGCGATGATGCGATCGGTGGTCCAGCCGTACTGCGCCACCCGCAGCCCGAGCGCGTAAATGCCGATCACCGTCAAAGGGAAGATCAGGATGCAGGCGGCGCGGGTGCTCAGTCTCACGATCGCCTGGACGCCGGCCACCGCCTCGCCGTTCTGGAACGCGGCGTTGATCAGCACCACCAGCACCACCACGGCCGACAGCAGCACCGACGTGGCGTGCCGCGTCTCCCACAGCGCCTGCAGGCCGGTGAATGGCAAGCTGCATAGGAACCCGGTCACGATGATCGCCGCCACCGGCAAGATCCACGACATCAGCACCAGCAGCAGCGTGCGGATGCCGCGCACGATGGCGGGCCGCACATCGGTGATATGCATGGCGCAGGAAAAGGCGGTGAAGACCACCGGTACGTTGAACCATGCCTCCCTGAGCAGCTGCTCCAGGAAGCTCAACTTGATCAACTTGAACAACGCGCCGCCCATGAACAGCACCATGAACAGCGCGCCCACGAAGAACGCCGAAAACAGCAGCTGCACCCCGAGCTTCCACGCGGTCTCGAAGTAGGTGCCGTAACTTGCCACCCGGCGTCCATCATGGACGCCGGACAGCACCAGGGACTGGGCGATGAAGAAAAACGGAACGCTGCACAGCGCCAGTATCTGCGACGGGGAGTAGACGCGCCGGTCCGCCCAATTGTCGAACATCGGGTAGCCGTGATGGCCGCGCCAGGCGTCGTGCAGCGCCATCGCCAGAATGACCAGCGACGCCGTCGCCAGCCAGGCCGCCGCCTTGCGGGCCGGCATATGGCCCAACGCGGACACCAGCAGCACCGGCAGGAACAGCGCCAGCATCATCAACGGCACCATCAGATACGGGGCTGTGGCCGGCCAGACGCCATCCTTGCCCGCGCGGTATAGCCAATACAGCAGCACGCCCTGCAGCAGTCCCGTTATCAGCCTTGCGGCCATCACGCTCCGGCTGACACCCGCGCCGAGCGCCATCTCATCCCGCTCCACCGCCGACAACTCCATGATTCGTCCCCTGGTTACCTTATATGCGACGAGTATCGCACGATTATCAATCCCGCCATGTTGGCTGTTTAGCATTGATGACAAAGCGTCCAGACGGCGAATGGCCCCTGTGCGCCATAGGCGCTATAATGCCTGACCTACGCCGTCCCTTTTTCAACGATCCGCATCCGGTCCGCCACGTGAATCCACATCTCGAAAAGCTGCAACCCTACCCGTTCGAAAAGCTGCGCCAGTTGTTCGCGCAGGTCAGCGCCAGCCCAAACCACAAGGCGATCAGCCTTGGCATGGGCGAGCCTAAACATCCGACGCCGGCGTTCATTCAGCAGGCGTTGATCGACAATATCGACGGCTTGGCCAACTACCCGACCACCATCGGTTCGGACGCGCTGCGTGGCGCCATCGCCGGCTGGCTGGAGCGCCGCTACGGCCTGCCGGCCCTGAATCCGGCCACCCAGGTGCTGCCGGTGAACGGCTCGCGCGAGGCGCTGTTCGCGCTGGCGCAGACGGTGATCGATCCGGCGGCCAAGTCGCTGGTGGTATGCCCCAACCCGTTTTACCAGATCTACGAAGGCGCCGCCTACCTTGCCGGCGCCGAGCCCTACTTCGTCAACTCCGACCCGGCCCGCAATTTCGGCTGCGACTACGACAGCATCCCGGCCTCGGTCTGGGAGCGCGTCTCGCTGCTGTTCCTGTGCTCCCCGGGCAATCCGACCGGCGCCGTGCTGACCTTGACCGACTGGGAGAACCTGTTCGCCCTGTCCGAGCGCTATAACTTCATCATCGCCGCCGACGAGTGCTACTCCGAGATCTTCCACGGCGAGCAGGCGCCCCTGGGCGCGCTGGAAGCGGCCCACACGCTGGGCCTGTCGACGGTCGAGAAGCCGTATGCGCGCCTGGTGGTGTTCAGCAGCCTGTCGAAGCGCTCCAACGTTCCCGGCATGCGCTCGGGCTTTGTGGCCGGCGACGCCGACGTGCTGAAAAAATTCCTGTTGTACCGCACCTACCACGGCGGAGCCATGAGCCCTTCCGTGCAAGCTGCCTCGATCGCGGCCTGGAACGACGAAACCCACGTCGAACAGAACCGCGAAAAATACCGCGCGAAATTCAACGCCATCACGCCGCTGCTGCAAGAGGTGCTGGCGGTGGAACTGCCGGACGCCGGATTCTACCTGTGGGCGGACGTCAGCCGCACCGGCCTGTCGGACACCGAATTCGCGCAGCGCCTGTACGCCGAATATAATGTCACGGTACTGCCGGGCAGCTATCTGGCGCGCGACGCCCACGGCGCCAATCCGGGCCGCAACCGCATCCGCATGGCGCTCGTCGCCGAAACGGAGGAAGGCCTGGAAGCGGCCAAGCGCATCGTCCAATTCTGCAAGTCCCTCCTTAACAAATAATTGAGCAAATCATGACCCAACAACTCCAGAACATCATCGACCAGGCATGGGAAGACCGCGCCAACATCAACCCGGCCAACGGCGCCGCCGAACTGCGCGACGCGGTCTCGCACGTGATTGCGGGCCTGGACGCCGGCACCATCCGCGTGGCCGAAAAAACCAGCGGCGACTGGGTGGTCAACCAGTGGGTCAAGAAAGCGGTGCTGCTGTCCTTCCGCCTGGAGAACAACGTGGTCATGCCTTCCGACGGCACCATGCAGTTCTACGACAAGGTCCCGACCAAGTTCGCCAACTACACGCCTGAAGATTTCGCCAAGGGCGGTTTCCGCGTGGTGCCGCCGGCCGTCGCGCGCCGTGGCTCCTTCATCGCCAAGAACGTGGTGCTGATGCCTTCCTACGTCAACATCGGCGCCTACGTCGATGAAGGCGCGATGGTCGACACCTGGGCCACCGTCGGTTCGTGCGCGCAGATCGGCAAGAACGTCCACCTGTCGGGCGGCGTCGGCATCGGCGGCGTGCTGGAACCGATGCAGGCCAATCCGACCATCATCGAAGACAACTGCTTCATCGGCGCCCGTTCGGAGATCGTCGAAGGCGTGATCGTCGAAGAGAACTCGGTGATCTCGATGGGCGTGTACATCGGCCAATCGACCAAGATCTACGACCGCGCCACCGGCGAAGTGACCTACGGCCGCGTGCCTGCCGGTTCGGTGGTCGTCTCGGGCAACCTGCCATCGGAAGACGGCAAGTACTCGCTGTACTGCGCCGTCATCGTCAAGCGCGTGGACGCGAAAACCCGCGCCAAGACCGGCATCAACGAACTGCTGCGCGGGATCTGAACCCGCACGGCCAACCAGGGTCGGACCCGTGGGGTCCGACCCTACAGCTTATCTACGGTCTGTGGCTCACGCATAGGCAAGGGGTCGGACCCGTTGGGTCCGACCCCGGCATCAAGGTTCTGGGTTAAAAACGAGGAGCGCATCATGGCCATGGACCGCCTGTTCCAGCTGATGAAGGAAAAAAACGCGTCGGACATGTTCTTCGCGGTGAATTCGCCGGTACACATCAAAATCAACGGCAATCTCATTCCCATCAACCAGCAGAAGCTCGAACCGGGCAACATCGAATCGATGCTGGCCGAAATCGCCTCCCCGGCGCAGATGGAGGAACTGGCCGCCACCAATGAGCTCAATATGGGCGTATCGGTGGCGAACCTGGGCCGCTTCCGCCTGTCGGCCTTCAAGCAGCGCGGCACCATCTCCGCCGTGTTCCGCTTCGTCCCCGCCTCCATCCCCGTGCTGGCCGATCTGGGGCTGCCACCGGTATTGTCGGACCTGATCATGGAAAAGCGCGGTCTGCTGCTGCTGGTCGGCTCGACCGGTTCCGGCAAGTCGACCACCATCGCCTCGATGCTGGACTACCGCAACGAACTGCGCTCGGGCCACATCCTGACCCTGGAAGACCCGATCGAGTACCTGTTCAAGAATAAAAAGTCGATCGTCAACCAGCGCGAGATTGGCAGCGACGCCAAGGATTTCGCCACGGCGCTGCGCAATTCGATGCGCCAGGCGCCGGACTGCATCCTGATCGGCGAGATCCGCGACAAGGAGACCATGGCGGCGGCGCTGGCCTACGCGCAGTCGGGCCACCTGGTGCTGGCCACCCTGCACGCCAACAACAGCTATAACGCGCTAAATCGTATTATCAGTTTCTACCCGATCGAGAACCGCGCGGCGCTGCTGCAGGACCTGTCGTCGACGGTCAAGGCGATCGTCTCGCAGCGGCTGGTCCGCTCGATCAACGGCGGCACGCGCACGGCTGCGGTGGAAGTGATGGTCAATACCCGCTACATCTCGGACCTGATCGAAAAAGGCGACATCGGCCAGATCAAGGAAGCGATGGAGAAAAGCCTGTCGCCTGGCTCGCAGTCGTTCGAGCTGGCCTTGCTCAAGCTGGTGCAGGATGGTTTGATCAGCCAGGAGGAGGCGCTGGCGAACGCCGATTCGGCCACCAACCTGCTGTGGCTACTGAATAATGGCCCTGACAGCAAGACCGCCAAGGCCGAACCGGAGGCCAAGCCGCCTCCCGACGAGGCGTCCTTCACCGAGTTCACGCTCAACACCTGAACAGGTTACTCCGGTCAGCGGCGTGGCTGCGGGTCGGACGGCGGACGGTCTTCCTCGGTGGACGGCACCAAACCCCAACCAAGCTGCCGGCGGATATCCCCGGTCGACGGCGGCGAGCACTGTTGCGTCAAACGCTCGCTCATATACTGACGGATCTGTTCTTTGGTCGGCTTGTTCGGCAATTCCATCCCACGGCTCCTGATAGTTGTACGACAACCGATCCATATTAGGCAGCGGATCGGCTGACCACCAATGCCAATTCGATAAGTGGCAATATCAAATTGTTATACCAGCGCCGCCCCGACGTGACGCCCGGCCGTACCCTCCTCCGACGGCCCATGGTATTCTGTCGGCCTTTCGCCCGACACCGCACGCACATGAAAACCACCCTTTACGGCATCCCCAACTGCGACACCGTCAAAAAAGCCCGCGTATGGCTGGCCGACCAGCAGCAGGAATTCACCTTCCACGACTTCAAGAAACAGGGACTGACCCGCGAAATCGTCGCCGGCTGGCTTAAACACCTGTCGCGCGATGTGCTGGTGAATAAAAAAGGCACGACCTGGCGCGCCCTGTCCGACGAGCGCAAGGCCTCCATCGTCGATGACGAATCGGCCATCGCGCTGATGCTGGAGAACCCTTCCGTGATCAAGCGCCCGGTGCTCGACAAGGACGGCACCTTCGCCGTCAGCTTCTCCGACGCCCAGTACAAACAAATTTTCAATCTCTGACCTTCACCATGACACCTTCCAAGACCCTGGCGCTGACCGAAAAACTGATCGCCCTCTCCTCTGTCACCCCGGACGATAAAGGCTGCCAGCAGCACCTGATCGACTTGCTGTCGCCGCTGGGCTTTGTCTGCGAAGTGATCGAATCGAATGGCGTGACCAATCTGTGGGCGCGCAAGGGCACGACCGCGCCGCTGCTGGTGTTCGCCGGCCACACCGACGTGGTGCCGACAGGCCCGGTCGAACAATGGCGCTCGCAGCCCTTCACCCCGACCCACCGCGACGGCAAGCTGTATGGACGCGGCGCCGCCGACATGAAAACCTCGATCGCCGCCTTCGTCGTCGCCTGCGAGGAGTTCATCGCGGCCCACGCCGACCACAAAGGCTCGATCGCCTTCCTGATCACCAGCGACGAGGAAGGCCCGGCCACCGACGGCACCGTCATCGTCTGCAACATGCTCAAGGAACGCGGCGAGACGCTGGACTACTGCATCGTCGGCGAGCCGACCTCCGATGAAACCCTGGGCGACGTGATCAAGAACGGCCGCCGTGGCTCCCTGTCGGGCAAATTGACCATCAAGGGCGTGCAGGGCCACATCGCCTACCCGCAGCTGGCCAAGAACCCGATCCACCTGGCCGCGCCGGCGCTGGCAGAGCTGGTGGCCGAGGTTTGGGACACCGGTAACGAATACTATCTGCCGACGTCCTGGCAAATGTCCAACATCAACGGCGGCACGGGCGCGAACAACGTCATCCCCGGCGAGATGGTCATCGACTTCAACTTCCGCTTCTCGACCGCCAGCACCCACGAGGAACTGAAGCGCCGCGTGCACGCGATCCTCGACAAGCACGATCTGCACTACGACCTGAAATGGGCGCTGAGCGGCCTGCCGTTCCTGACCCCGCGCGGCACCCTGAGCGACGCGCTGTCGGCGGCGATCAAGTCGGAAACCGGCGTCGACACCGAACTGTCGACCACCGGCGGCACCTCGGATGGACGCTTTATCGCTCAGATCTGCCCCCAAGTGATAGAATTCGGGCCTCCCAACGCAAGTATCCACAAGATCGACGAGCATATCGAGCTGCGTTTTGTCGATCCGCTGAAGAATATCTATCGCCGTACCCTGGAAAACCTGCTGGCCTGATTCACGGGCCGGCTGCCCGCGCGGCGTGCGCGAACCGATTACCGTTTTACCGAGATAACCATGAACACGACTCCTTTCACCACGCCGCGCGACCTGTTGCGCTACGCCGTCACCCGCTTCAACACCGCCCAGCTGTTTTTCGGCCACGGCAGCGTCGAGGCCTTCGACGAAGCGGCCTACCTGATCCTGCACACGCTCAAGCTCCCGCTGGACAAGCTGGAGCCGTTCCTGGACGCGCGCCTGCTGCCGGAGGAAGTCGCGTCCGTGCTGGCGGTGATCGACCGCCGCACCGTCGACCGCGTGCCTGCCGCCTACATCACCAACGAGGCGTGGCTGGGCACCTACAGCTTCTACGTCGACGAGCGCACCATCGTGCCGCGCTCCTTCATCGCCGAACTGATCCCCGACTACTTCGCGCCGTGGGTCAACCAGCCTGACAACATCGCCAACATCCTGGAACTGTGCACGGGTTCCGGCTGCCTGGCCATCATGCTGGCCGACGCCTTCCCAGACGCCCATGTCGACGCGGTCGACATTTCGGCCGACGCGCTGGAAGTGGCGAAGAAAAACGTCGCCACCTACAAGCTGGAAGACCGCTTGACCCTGATCCAGTCGGACCTGTACGCCAATGTGCCGGACAAGAAGTACGACCTGATTATCACCAATCCGCCGTATGTCAATTCGGGCTCGATGTCCAAGCTGCCGAAGGAATACCTGGCCGAACCGCAAATCGCGCTGGACGGCGGCAGCGACGGCATGGACCTGGTGCGCAAGATCGTCGCCGGCGCCGCCGAGCGCCTGACCGATGACGGCATCCTGATCGTCGAAATCGGCAACGAGCGCGAATTCGCCGAAGCCGCCTTCGGCGCGCTGGGCCTGACCTGGCTCACCACCAGCGCCGGCGACGACATGGTCTTCCTGCTGACCGCCGACCAGCTCAAACTGTAAACCAAACCCGTACCCCGGTTCGCCGGGGTTCAAACGTAGAAGAACAAGATGATCCGCTTTATACAAGTAAGTCTGATGCGCGGCACCAAGCCGCTGTTGGAACAAGTCGATGTCACACTGAATCCGGGCGACAAGATCGGCCTGATCGGCGCCAACGGCGCCGGCAAATCGAGCCTGTTCGCGATGATGCGCGGCGAGCTGCACCCGGACCAGGGCGAAATCGACTTCCCGGCCAAATGGCGCGTCGCTTACGTTGCGCAGGAAACGCCGCCGCTGGACCGCGCGGCCCTCGACTACGCCATCGACGGCGACGTCACCCTGCGCAAGCTGGAAGCGGAACTGGCACGCCTCGAATCGGAACCCGAATCGTCGGAAAACGGCATCGCCATCGGCGAAATCTACAGCGCGCTGGCCGACGCCGACGCCTACACCGTGCAGTCGCGCGGCGAACAGCTGCTGCTCGGCCTGGGTTTCACGCTCGACCAGATGCAGCAGCCGGTGGCCAGCTTCTCCGGCGGCTGGCGCATGCGCCTGAATCTGGCGCAGGCGCTGATGTGCCCTTCCGACCTGCTGCTGCTCGATGAACCGACCAATCACCTGGACCTTGACGCGATCATCTGGCTGGAAGACTGGCTCAAACGCTACGCCGGCACCTTGCTGATCATTTCCCACGATCGCGACTTCCTCGACGAAGTGGTCAACGTGGTGGTGCACATCGACGAACGCAAACTGAAACGCTATTCGGGCAACTACTCGTCGTTCGAACGTCAGCGCGCGGCGCAAATGATCCTGGCCGCCGGCGCGCTGGAAAAGCAGCAGCGCAAGCGCGCCCACCTGGAATCGTTCGTCAACCGCTTCAAGGCGCAGGCCTCCAAGGCCCGCCAGGCGCAGAGCCGCATGAAGGCGCTGGCCAAGATGGAAGAACTGGCGCCGCTGCGCGCCGCCGCCGAATTCTCGTTCGAATTCCGCGAGCCGCTGAGCGCTCCGAATCCGCTGCTGGTGATGGAGGACGTCGACGCCGGCTACAAGATCGAGAACGAACAGACCGGCGAGATCACGCACAAGACCATCGTCAACAACATCAAGTTCTCGCTGCAGATCGGCCAGCGCATCGGCCTGCTGGGCGTGAACGGCGCCGGTAAATCGACGCTGATCAAGACCATCGCCGGCGAACTGGCGCCGCTGACCGGCGACGCCACCATCGGCAAGGGCCTGAACATCGGCTACTTCGCCCAGCACCAGGTGGAGATGCTGCGCCACGACGAATCGCCGCTGTGGCACCTGGCGAAGATCGCCCCGACCGTGCGCGAACAGGAACTGCGCAACTTCCTGGGCGGCTTCAACTTCCCGGGCACCATGGTCACCAGCTCGATCGCGCCGTTCTCCGGCGGCGAGAAGGCCCGCCTGGCGCTGGCGCTGATCGTTTGGCAACGCCCCAACCTGCTATTGCTCGATGAACCGACCAACCACCTGGACCTGGAAACCCGCGAAGCGCTGACCGAAGCGCTGGCGCAGTTCGAAGGCACGCTGGTCG
The DNA here is from genome assembly GCF_040675865.1 of Burkholderia sp. LMU1-1-1.1. Lineage (NCBI taxonomy): Bacteria > Pseudomonadati > Pseudomonadota > Betaproteobacteria > Burkholderiales > Burkholderiaceae > Burkholderia > Burkholderia sp. LMU1-1-1.1. Next base: position 87,913 of record NZ_JBEGHG010000023.1, read on the forward strand.
TGGTATCCCACGATCGCCACCTGCTGCGCGCCACCACCGACGAATTCATCATCGTCGCCGACGGCAAGCTGCAGCCGTTCGACGGCGATCTGGACGACTACAAGGATTGGCTGTTCAAGACCAAGCTGGGGAAAGGCACCGACGTGCTGCCCGCCGCCGGCAAGGCCAACAAGACGGACTTCCCGGTGGTCTCGCCGGTCGCCACGCCAACGGCGGCCGCCGCGCCGGCGCCCAGCAAGGACCAGAAGCGCCAGCAGGCCGAGGACCGTCAGCGCCTGGCCGCGCTGCGCAAGCCGCTGGAGCAAAAGATCAAGCGCCTGGACGATCAAATCGCCAAGCGCAGCGCGCAGAAAGCGGATGTGGATGCCCAGTTGGGCGAGTCTTCGATCTACGAAGCGGCCAACAAGGCCAAGCTGAAACAGCTGCTGGCCGATCAGAGCTTCTTCACCAAGGACCTCGGCCAGCTGGAAGCGGAATGGCTGGAATTGCAGGAGCAGCTCGAAGCGCTGGCCTGATCGAGCCGCCCGCACGGGCGCTCAGGCGGCTTGGCGGGCGCCGACCGGCACTTTGCGGATCGACATCAGCCTGTCGATGTCGACCACGATCAAACGGCGCCCGTCGACCTCCCCGAGGCCGAGCAGGTAATCCACCGGCGGCGCCGTCCCGGCGCCGGTGCCGGGTATGGGCAGCAGCTCGTCGAGCGTCAGCGAAACGATATCGGTCACGCCATCGACCACCATCCCCATCACGCAGGTCGACAGCTTGAGGATGATCACATCCGTCAGCGGGTCGTGCGCCGGCGGACGCGGACCGAAGGCGATGCGCATGTCGACGATCGGCATGATCACGCCGCGCGACACCGCCACCCCGCTGATAATCTCGCCGTCCGAGGCGAAGCGTTCCAGCTCCTTCAACGGACGCAGTTCCTGCACCTTGCTGAAGTCCAGCGCATAATCCAGGCCGCCGAGCCGGAACACGAGATACTGCTGCGCCCCGTTGTCGGGCGGGCGCTTGGTGCCGTTGACGGCGTTGGCATTCATAGCTTGCATCTTCGAGAGAATCATGATCATCCTTTCGTCTATTGACGTGCGGTAACAGGCATGAATCATCCTAACCGCGCGCTTACGGGGCGGGATTGATTGGCATCAACGTTAGCCCGGCGGCCGGCGGCCGTTTGCTACAATGCGACAAAGAGTGCGGGCAATCCAATGACAAACCTAATTGATATGAACGACGTGGAGCTCAGTGCGATCCGCGCACAGGGACCGGGGGGACAGAACGTCAACAAGGTCTCCAGCGCGGTGCACCTGCGTTTTAATATCGTAGCGTCCTCTCTGCCGGAGCATATCAAGGAGCGCCTGCTGGCGATGCGCGACAGCCGCATCACCAAGGACGGCGTGGTGGTATTGAAGGCGCAGCAGTCGCGCAGCCAGGAAGCCAACAAGGAGGATGCCCTGAGGCGCCTTCAGGAACTGGTCGACAGCATCGCGGTGCTGCCCACCGTGCGGCGCGCCACCAAGCCGACGCGCGGCTCGCAGCGCCGCAGGCTGGATGGAAAAACCAAGGACGGCGAGCGCAAACAACTGCGCGGCAAAATCACCCTATAGCGACGCGCAGGCACTGATGCGCGCCCAGCGCCAGCAGGCTGACAAAAAAGCATCGACGAAATACCGCCGCAGGCATGCGCCCGCGCAGCCACTGCCCCAGCATCATGCCCGCGCCGGCCGGCAGCAGCGCCAGCACCGACCCGCCGGCGGCCGACACCTGCCAGTTTCCCCTGCAGGTCAAGACCACGGCCAGCGCCAGCGTCGAGACGGTGAAGGCCAATCCCAGCGCCTGCACCAGATCGTCCTTCTCCAGGTTGAGCGCTTGCAGATAGGGAGCGACCGGCATGACGAAGACTCCCGTTATGCCAGCCAGCACGCCGGTGGCGGCGCCTGCCAGCGGCCCGGCCCACGGCTCCGCGCGCGGCGCCACGCGTCCGCGCCAGCCGCTCAAACCCAATGCGCCGTAGGCGGCCAGCGCCAGCCCGAGCACCAACGGCGCCCAGGCGCCGCCGGACACGCCAGCAGCGCCGGAAGCGATGAAATCGTCGGGCGGCGGTGGCGACGACAGCAGCCATCCTCCGGCGGCCGTGCCCACGCACACGGCCACCAGCAGGGTCCGCAGGCGCAGCCAGAGCGGATACAGGGCCGGCCCAGTGGCCAACTGCCATACATTCGTCACAGCCGAAGGCACGATCAGCAGCGCCGCCGCTTCCAGTGGCGGCAAGGTCAATGTCAGCAAGGCCATCGCCACCGTCGGCAGGCCCATTCCTGTGACGCCTTTTACCAGGCCGGCCAGCACAAAAACCAATGCGATAAAAAGTGTCGATGTAGTCATGGGGGCTATTCTGCACTCCGGAAGCTTGCCTGGGAATGTGGAATATACTTAGCCTGACTTCACATTATCCGTAGGCTGGACCATGCGCTTCGACCTGATCGACCTGAAATTATTCGTCCATATCGCCGAGAGCGGCAGCATCACCGCCGGCGCCAAGCTGGCGCACCTGTCGCTGCCCTCGGCCAGCGCGCGCATCCACGGCATGGAGGAAGGCTTGAACCTGGCGCTGCTGGAGCGCGGACGTCGCGGCGCCGAGCCCACGGAGGCCGGACGCGCGCTGCTCCATCACGCGCGCGCCATCGCCCGCCAGCTGGACGACATGCGTGCGGACCTGGCCCAATTCGGCTCGGGCCTGAAAAGACAGGTGCGCCTGCTCTGTAACACCTCGGCCATGACCGAGTTCCTGCCGGAGGCGCTGGCCGGCTTCCTGGCCGGCCATCCGCAACTGAGCATCGATCTGGAGGAAAGGCTCAGCCGCGACATCGTGCGGGCCGTCACCGACGGCGCGGCCGATATCGGCATCGTCACCGACGCGGTGGACAGCGCGGCGCTGCAAACCTTGCCGTTCCGTGACGATCCATTGGTGCTGGTGATGGCGCGCAAACATCCGCTGGCCCAGCGGATCGGCAAAGGGCGCGGCAAACGGCGCGGAGTGCTGTTCGCCGACGTGCTGGATCAGGACTTCATCGGTTTGGCGGGCGACAGCGCCTTGCAGCAGTACGCGGCCGAGCAGGCGTCGCGGCTGGGGCGCAAAATGCATTGCAAGATCAGGTTGCGCAGCTTCGAGGCGGTTTGCCGGATGGTCTCCAGCGGGGCCGGTGTGGCGATATTGCCGGAGGCTGCGGCGCGGCGCAGCTCGGATTTGGAGGCGCTGCGGGTGGTGGCGTTGAACGACGATTGGGCGGATCGCAAGCTGCTGATCTGCGTGCGCGATCATGCGGCGTTGCCGGTTCATGTGAGGGAGCTGGTCGGGGCGTTGCGGCGGGGTTAGGAGTCGCCGGATAGTGTCCAGTTGATCGGGCCAACGTGGCCGGAGAAGATTTTCGTCATACCGGCGTCGGCGCCGCGCACTTTGGCTTTCAGTTCCTTCGGCGGGCGGTCGTACGGCGGCGGGCCATCCGGCACGAAACTCATCGTCCGCGCCAGCACGTCGCCGGTCAGCATGTGGACGGTGCAGCGCGAACCGTTCATCAGCGCGCTCTTCTCGCGCTCCACCTGGCTGACTTCTTCCCGCGCTTGCTCCTGCTGCGCTTGCGCCGCCTTGATCGCCAGCGAGATCTTGGCGACCGCGCGCAGCGACGGTCCCACCGCCGTCGCCATCTTGTGGAACAAGGGTTCCTGCTCCGTGGTCAGTATCACCTCGCGCTTGCGCACCCGTGTCGCCAGGTTCAGATAATTGCGCACCTCCGGCTGGCCGGTGATGGCGTCCATCTCGGCCTTGCGCTGCTCGGCATCGCGCTGCGCCTGCGAAACCTTGGGCAGCAGCTCGGCGATCTTCCTGTCGAACTTCGTCACATCCGGCACCAGCGTGTAAAGCAGCATCTCGCTTTGCTTGCGCGGGCCGGCGTGGATGATTTCGATCTTGCGGGCGGCGATCGCGCAGCCCTCGGCCACCTTGATGATCACCTCGTCGGCCATGATCTCGCAGTTGCTTGCCTCGCCGATCACCACCCGCGTGCCGGAGATGATGCAGCTCTCGGCCCGCGCCAGCGCCACCTCGCCGCGTTTGGTCTGCAGCACCGCGCCGGATGCCACGCCCTTGACCCGGATCGCTCCTTCGGCGTTGATGGCGGTGCCGCCCATCAGATTGCGGCCCAGGACGATGTCGCCGCCGCGCGAGCTGATATTGCCGAAGACGTTGCCGTGGATGGTGATGTTGCCGCCGTCGACCGAACGCTGGTCCTGCACGTCGCCGAACTCCTCGTACTCGCCGGTCAGTTGCAGATTGCCGGTGGTGCGGGCGCTTACCCCTTCCCTGCTGATGATCTTCGGACCGATCGAGATGCGCTTGCTGCCCGGCTCCACGCTCAGGAAGCCCTCGACCGCCGACACCAGGTACTCGCCGTCGCGCAGGTTTTCGATGACCGTCCCGGCGCCGGCCACGGAGGTCAGTTCGATATCGCGCGGCACCGCCGGCTCCAGGACGGCGCCGGACAACTCGAAACCGCGCACGCCTGGCGTGCGCGGCACCTTGCGCAGCAGCTTGACATTGGGCTTGACCTGCGGGAAGCGGTTCTGGAAGGTCTGCAGATCGAGCTTGCCGTCGGGCGTCTCGCGCGGCGCGTTGCTGCGGTGGATATTGCGCGATACTTCCACGATGGTAGCGTCGCGCCCCGGCACGGCGTTGAGCCGGCGCGCGACGATAATGCGCGCAAGGCGCCCGCTGACGATGACGTCGCGCACGGCCGGCGCGTCGATACCGAAGCGTATGCCCTTGCCCCACATGTCGGCGACGAATTCGTCGAACTTCAGGCGCGCCGGCTGCGGCGGCAGGTCGGGGATCTCGAAGAACACCGGCTCGAAATAGTATTCGGCCTCGCCGGCGATGATCTTGACGGTCTTGTACAGGGCGCGGCGCACGGTGTGAAACGGCTCGATGCTGTCGGCGAAGCGCAAGAGCGGCTTGCCGGCCAGGCCGGCCGGCAGCTCGGGGCCGCAGTTGTACAGCATCCTGGTGAAGACGGCGTAGTCGAGGCCCGCGAAGTAGGCACCGCCGAGAAAAATCTGCCCCACGGCCGCGACGCACGATACCGCCGTCGCCTCGGCATCGAAATAAACGCCGTCATCGCGCTTGACGATCGCCGCGGGCAAATCACCTTCCGCAGTATGTTCCAGCGTCGTTGCGTCGTCTGACACGGTAGTCCCCACAAAGATGTACGTCGGAGCCGGCGCCCCTTCACTTTTTTAATGTTATTTGTAGATTAGCATGAACGCACGGCATTGTGCGCGCGCGTCGCCTTGCAGGCAAAACGGGCGGCTAATCGGCCGATGCCCTGGCGCGGGGGTCGAGGTGCCAGTCGAGCGATCCGGCGCTGTCGCAGAACAGCATCTCGCCGCCGTTCGGCGTGCCGCGCAGGCGCTGCTTGATCTCCTTGGGCGGCAGCAGCGTCAACGACACGCCGTCGGCCGCGAAAGGCATGGTGCGCACCGTGGTCTCGCCGTTGACCATGTGCAGGCCGCAGCGCGCCACGCCGGCCGCCGCCACCTTCTGCTCGATCACCCGCGCCAGCCGGTCCCGCAACAGCGTCTGCTGCGTCTGGGCGACCTGGATCTCCTTCTTCAACTGCTCGATCGCCTGGATCTCGGTCGCCACGGCCCCGGCGATCTTGCGCAGGAACTGGCCCTGCTCGGGCGTCAAGGTCAGCTCCTGGGTGCGCAGCTTGACCGCCAGCGCCAGATAGCGGCGCACGTCGGGCAACGCGGCGATGCGCGCGGCCTCCTGCTCGGCGGCCTCGATGGTCTGCGCGAAGTCGGCCAGGCGCACATCGAGTTCGGATATCTCGTCGTCGAACCGCTTCACGTCGCGCACCAGCACATGGATCACCATCTCGGTGCGGCGGCGCGGGCCGGCGCTTTCGATTTCCACGTTGCGCCCGGCCACCGCGCAGCCCTCGGCCACCGAGATCAACACCTCGTCGGCGACGATCTCGCAATTGGAGGCCTCCTCGATCTTGACGCTGCTGCCGGAAATGACGCAATTCTCGGCGCGCCCTATCGTGATCGTGCCGCCGCTGGTGTGGATCACCGAATTCGACGCCACGCCGGCGATGCTGATCGAGCCCAGCGCGTTCTGCACGCTGCCGCTGACCAGGTTCTGGTCCAGCACCACCACGCCGCCGCGCGAATGGATATTGCCGTAGACGTTGCCGTGCACCGTGATGTCGCCGCCGGTGACGTCGCGCTGTTCCTGCACGTCGCCGTATTCCTCGTAGGCGCCCGCCAACTGCAGGTTGCCCGTGGTGCGCCCGCTCACGCCTTCCAGGCTGACGATCTTGTCGGTGATGGAGATGCGGTTGGACTTCGAGTCCACGCTCAGGAAGCCCTCGCGCGTGGACACCAGATACTCATCGTCCCCAATCGTTTGCGCCTCGGTGCCGTCGCCGGCATAAAAGCGCAGGGTCAGGTCCTGCGGCGGTTCCGGCGCCGTCATGCGCCCGGACAGGTCGAAGCCCGGCTGGCCGGGCACCGCCGGCACTTTTTTCAGCAGCCTGACATTCGCTTTGATTTGCGGGAAGCGGTTCTGAAAACTTTGCAGATCGATGCGGCCGTCGGCGCGCGCCTTGGGCGCGTCGCTGCGGTGCAGATCGGACGACACCTCCATCACGGTCGCGTTCTGTCCAGGCAGCGGTTCCAGATCGGTGGCGAAGGTGATGCGGTCCGGCTTGGAGGCCGCCATCGCCGTCGCCACCGCCGCCACGTCGATACCGAACTGTATGCCCTTGAGCCACATGTCGGCGACAAATTCGTCCACGTCCAGGCGGGTCTGGCGTTCCGGGATCACGGTGCCGTCGGGGAGCACCTCCTCGTCCAGATACAGCGGCTCGAAGTAGTACTCGGCGTAGCCGTGGCCCATCTTGGGATTTTTGTACAGCGGAACGCGCAGCGGATCGAACAGGCGCACGTCGTCGCACAGGCGCACCGCCTGGGCCGCGCCCAGATCGGGGCCGACGCCGTACAGCGCCTTGATCATCAATGGATAATTGAGGCCCGGCAGATAGTAGCCGGCGCGGAACACCTGGTTGATCGCGGCGATCAGCGCCGGCCGCGGCAGGCCGACATCGATGTAAACGCCGTCGGTTCTGCGCACCAAACCGATAGGCAGGACGGCGTCGGGAGCCGATGGCTCGTCAACGGGAAAGGGCGCTGCGGGTGCAACGTCTTGAACCACGATTTTCCTCCAGGCGTCACGCGGCCGAAGGGCATTGCGTGCAATTAATTAATATTACACGCAGACAAAGAAAAAGATAGCGGTATTCGTGGTAAAAGCTCTACAAGCGTGATGTTATTGTCACAGATCAATAACAATTTGATACTTAACAGGTCAAACGGCTGTCAATAGGGCTTGGCGGTGCACGCGGGAGGAAGCAAAAACAATGGAGGGGATGGTATCAAGCGTGGCCGGGGCGATCCCGGCCGACGCTTAGCGGCGTGGCGGATTGGCGTAAATGTCCTGGCCCACTTCGTTGATCTGGCGGCGCAGATCGCGACGCTCGTCCGGCGTCAAGCGGCCGACACGGCGGTTCATTTCAGCGTTGCGGCTGGCTTCCTGCATCGCGCGGCGCTGTTCTTCGGCACGGGCCTCGTAGCTGTTGCGCTGGTCGATCTGGCGCTGCTGGTCGGCTTGGCGCGGATCGGCCTGGCGCTGGATTTGCACCTGCTGAGGACGGTTGTCCTCGCGACGCGGTCCGTCGCCGGGCTCGGCATAGACAAGCCCCGCCCCCAACAAACCGCAGCACAGCAATAACGAACCCATGGAGGATCGAACGCAAAAAGATGCGCTTGCTGCCGCGTGTATTTTTTTGTGATCGATGAACATGATGTTCCTAAAAAGCTGAATCCGTGCTTGAAGTGTATGATGCTTTAACCGAGGGGGTAAGACCAATTGGGTAAAGTTTGTAACACTTTGTAATGGGTCGTCACAGACGTTTTCGCAAAACGGATATGACGTTACCATAGCAACATCAATAAGACAATTCTGACAGAGCAAATGACTAGCACAACGACTGAATCCGGCAACAACTCCGCCAACCAGCACGGCCACCAGGCCAAGATCATGGTAGTGGACGACGACGTTCGTCTGCGCGATCTGCTGCGGCGCTACCTGACCGAGCAAGGCTTCAACGTCTTCACGGCCGAGAGCGCCACCGCCATGAACAAGCTGTGGCTGCGCGAGCGCTACGACCTGCTGGTGCTGGACTTGATGCTGCCCGGCGAGGACGGCCTGTCGATCTGCCGCCGTCTGCGCGGCGCCGGCGACCAGACGCCGATCATCATGCTGACCGCCAAAGGCGAGGACGTGGACCGCATCGTCGGCCTCGAAATGGGCGCCGACGACTACCTGCCCAAGCCGTTCAACCCGCGCGAACTGGTGGCCCGCATCGGCGCCGTGCTGCGCCGGCGCGGTCCTGACGAGATTCCCGGCGCGCCGTCGGAAACGCCGCAATCGTTCGAGTTCGGCCAGTTCATCCTGGACCTCGGCACGCGCACGCTGAAGAAAAACGGCGAGACGGTGCCGCTGACCACCGGCGAGTTTTCGGTACTAAAAGTATTCGCCCGCCATGCGCGCCAACCGCTGTCGCGCGAAAAGCTGATGGAACTGGCGCGCGGCCGCGAATACGAGGTGTTCGACCGCAGCCTGGACGTGCAGATCTCGCGCCTGCGCAAACTGATCGAGCCCGATCCATCGAGCCCGCTCTACATCCAGACCGTCTGGGGCCTGGGCTATGTGTTCATCCCGGAGGGGCAGCCGCGCTAAGTCGCGACAACCGCGAAGATGCGCATGAAGTCTCTTTCGAAGTTCCGTTTCGCTTTTCGGCTGGCCAGCATGAAAAGCGGCCTTTTCTGGCGCACCTTCTTCCTGCTCGGCGCCTTGACGACGACCAGCATGACCGCGTGGGTCGGCATGATCAGCGTGGTGCAGCACGAGCCGCAGGTACAGCAGATCTCCGCGCAGGTGATCTCGGTCGTCACCATCACCCACGCCGCCCTCACCCACTCGGCGCCCGAACTACGGCGCGAGCTGCTGTTCGACCTGGTGTCGAACGAGGGCATCCGCGTGTTCCCGCTGGAGGAGGACGACAAGGTCGAGCCGCCGCCGAAGAACGCGCTGATGCCGGACATCCAAAAGCTGGTCAAGGCCAAGCTGGGCGCGGACACGCGCTTCTCGGCCAAGGTGAACGGCGTATCCGGCTTCTGGGTCAGCTTCAAGATCGACGACGACCAGTACTGGCTGATGCTCGAACGCGAACGCATACGCGGCCTGACCGGCATCCAGTGGCTGGGCTGGGCCAGCGTGGTGTCGGTGGTGTCGCTGCTGGGCGCGGCCTTCATCTCCAGCCTGATCAACCTGCCGCTGCGCCGCCTGACCAAGGCCACCCGCGCCTTCGCGCAGGGCAAGCGGCCGGACCCGCTGCCGGAAAGCGGCCCGGCCGAAATCATGGAGGCCAACCGCAGCTTTAACCAGATGGTCGACCAGCTGCAGCAGGTCGAATCCGACCGCGCCGTGATCCTGGCCGGCATCTCGCACGACCTGCGCACGCCGCTGGCGCGCATGCAGCTCGAAGTGGAGATGGCCAATCTGTCGAACGAGGCGCGCGAAGGCATCCAGTCCGACATCGGCCAGATGGACGCCATCATCGGCCAGTTCCTCGACTACGCCAAACCGACCGAGGCGTCGAGCTTCACCAACGTCGACGTCAGCGAGCTGCTGGCCGACACCGCGCACGAAGCCGAGCGCTTGCAGGACGTGCGCGTGAGCACCGACATCGCCGCCGGCGCCCACGTGATGGGCAACGGCACCGATCTGAAACGGGTCTTCAACAACCTGGTCGAAAACGCCCGCCGCTACGGCAAAACGCCGGACACCGACATCACCGAGATCGACATCAAGTGCGCCGTCAAGGGCGTGGGCGCCTCCAGGCGCGTCGTCATCGAGGTGGGGGACCATGGCTGCGGCGTGCCGGACGACCAGATCGAACAACTGCTCAAGCCCTTCACCCGGCTCGACGCCGCGCGCGGCCAGGCCAACGGCGCCGGCCTGGGACTGGCCATCGTCGACCGCGTGCTGCTGCGCCACGGCGCCGAGCTGACCCTGAGCAACCGCGAAGGCGGCGGGCTGGTGATCCAGATCGCGATGAAGGCGGTGTGATGCGAGGAGGTCCGATACGTCGACGCGTTTTCGCCGGCGCGGTGGTGCTGGCGGTGCTGCCGGCCGGCACGCTCGCCGCGCCCGTGCCGCGCATCGAGCAGCGCGCGCCGACGGTGGCGGAGCGGGACTCCTTCGACGATTTTTTCCGCGCCCTCAATGCGGCGCAACCGCAGCGTCCATGGGGCGCCGCGCCGCTGTTCGCCCCCGCGTTCGAGGTCGAACGCCAGCGCGGCAAGCCGTGGAGCGTGATCGCCCGCGTCGACTCCGCGCCGCGCCGCTCGGAGCCGGATCTGTGCCGGCAAATCCGCTCCAGCTTTGTCTATGACGCGGCCAAACCCAAGGGTGAACGCTGGACCGACGCCGCCGAGGCGCCGCAATGGTATGTATGGCTGGCGCAACCCAACATTCCATGCCAGGCGGCCAGATATACGGTATTGATGAATCAGGCCGTGCCTTCGGCGGACGCGGTGGCCCTGCTGAGGCAGCATCGCGAGCTGCTGCTGCGCGCGCGTCTGCTGTTCGCCGGCAACTCCCAGTGTGCACGGCAACGCGCCCTCACCTTCCGGCTGGCCGCGCTGAAACCGGCGGCCGCCACGGCCGGCGCGCCGGTGATGTTCGGGCTGGTGTTTGAAAGCGACCGCGACACTGTCGCCACCGTCGCCGTGCGCAAGCACCGTGGCGAATACACCGCCTGGAACGTCAGTTGCTCCGGTTGATCGGGTGCTCGCGCGACTCCAGCAACTTGGTCAGCAGCAACTCGGTCGAACCGTAGCCGTACAGCGAGTCGGCCTCCAGGCCCGGCGTATCGTAGGGCACGGATTCTTCCCGTTCGGAACGACTTGGATCGTTGTCGGAATACGTCACGCGCCAGGCCCGCTTCAAGGCGTCGGCGCGGCGCAGGAACTGCGGCATCGGCCACAATGCGGGATTCCAGTCGACGGCTTCGCCCAGCACGCGCCAATGGCCGCTGGCCAGCGCCATGTCGCCCACGCGCAGCACCTTGACGGCGTCGTGCGGCTGCAGAGTGTTGAGTTCGTCGATCGACGGCAACCTGTCGAGCTTGGGCCCGAACAAATAGGCCAGCATGATCTTGCTGCCCGGCGACAAACGCGCGACCAGGCCCCAGCCGTAGCCGCCATCGAGCAACGGCACCGCAAACCAGCTTCCTTCATGATACGACTGCCTCATTCCACTCCTTTCGCTAGCACGAACCAGCAAAGTGGCGCCGAAATGCACTGACGAACAGGACATACGGCCGCCTCCACACATGCTGTGACTGCTTCATTGGCGCCGTGCGGCGCAAACCCGAAGTGTATCGGCGCGGCGCAAAACGCGTCGCACGCCATCTCGCGCGCGCCGGCCGCCGCGCCGGGTGTGATACACTGCCGGCTCGCTAGGGGTCCTGGGCATTTTGTTCCGGGTGAGAGATACCCTTCGTACCTGATCTGGATAATGCCAGCGAAGGAAAGCGCAAAGTAGTTCTCCCCTCCTTTGATGGCTCTCCTCGCGGCTTCCAGCCGAGAACAAGTAGAGAGCAGACATGTCCACACCACATTTCGCAGTTTCGGTCATCGCCCTGGCGGTGTTCCACGCATTTTCCGGCGCCGCCGTCGCCGCCGACTCGGCCGTCGAGGCCGCCGCCGAGCAGTCCATGCCGGAAGTCATCGTCAGCGCCACCAAGCTGCGCGCCAACACCGCCTCGGTCGCCGGCTTCGGCAACGCCCCGCTGCTGGAAACGCCGGCCTCGGTCAGCGTGCTGACGTCGCAGCAGATGCTGGACCTGCAAATCCGCTCGACCACCGACGCCGCCAAATTCGACGCCAGCCTGAGCGACTCGTACAACGCCGTCGGCTACGCCGAGCAGTTCTCGATCCGCGGCTTCAAGCTGGACAACGCCTCCAGCTACCGCAAGGATGGCATGGCGATCCCCGGCGACACCCAGATCCCGCTGGAAAACAAGGAACGCCTGGAAGTGCTCAAGGGCCTGTCCGGCCTGCAGGCCGGCGTCTCCGCGCCGGGCGGCATCGTCAACTACGTCACCAAACGCCCGACCGACACGCCGGTGCGCACCGTCGTGCTGGAGGCGCGCGAGCGCGGCACATTGTACGGCGCCGTCGATGTCGGCGGCCGTTTCGAGGACAACCGTTTCGGCTACCGGGTCAACGTGGCCGGCGAGCGCCTGCGCTCCTACATCAAGGGCGCGGACGGCAACCGCAAGTTCGTCTCCGCCGCCTTCGACTGGCGCATCTCGCCGCAGGCGCTGCTGCAGATCGACGCCGACTACCAGCGTAAATCCCAGGTCACCGCACCGGGCTTCCAGCTGCTGAACAACACCACCTTGCCGGTGGTCGACGCCGACACGATGCTCAACGATCAACCGTGGAGCCGTCCGGTGGAAACCACCACCAGCAACATCGGCGCGCGCTTCGAATACAAGTTCTCGTCCGACTGGAGCACCACGGTCGGCGCCAACCAGCACCACTTCAAGCGCGACGACTACACCGCCTTCCCTTACGGTTGCGGCGAGCAAAACCTGTATCCCGGCTACTGCGGCAACGGCGACTACGACGTCTACAACTACATCAGCCTGGGCGAGAAGAAGTCACCGCTGACGGTGCAGGCGCTGTTGCAGGGCCGCTTCGCCACCGGCGCGCTGGCGCATGAATTCACCGGCGGCGCATCGTTCCAGAAGAACAGCGACAAATGGGGCGACTACCTGTACGACTATTCGGGCGTCAGCAACATCTACCGCCCGGTCGTCGTCGCGCCCGCGCCCGGCACCAGCGGTCCGGTGGCGGAGCGCCGCCACGGCAACGAGCGCTCGCTGTTCGCGCAGGACATCGTCAGTTTGAACGCGCAGCTCAAGCTGCACGCCGGCGCGCGTTACGTGCAGGTCAAGCGGGTGCAATACGTTGGATACAACGACGATGGCGTGCTGCTGCCGGATACGAACACCGACGCCGGTTTCTGGCTGCCGAACGTGGCGCTGGTCTACAGCCTGCGTCCCAACGTCTCGCTCTACACTTCGTACGCGCAGGGTCTGGAGCTTGGCGGCGTTGCGCCCATGCGGACCAGGAACGAAGGCCAGGCGCTAACGCCGTCCAAGTCCAAGCAGGTGGAAGTCGGTATCAAGGCCGATATCCGTCCGGACCTGAGCGCCACCGTCGCGCTGTTCGAGATCCGCAAGGGGCTGGAATATACCGATGCAGGGAATTTCTTCGTTCGCAATGGCGAGGCCCGGAACCGTGGCCTGGAGATGGCGTTGAACGGCCGAGCCACGCGCGAGCTGGCGGTGGGCGTTTCGGCCACCGCGCTGAACACCAGGCAAAGCGATACGGGCCTGGCCAGTTTGGACGGCAAGCGCGTGACCAACGTCGCCGCTTTCAAATCGTCGGTGTATGCGGATTACGCGGTGCCGCAAGTGGAAGGCTTGAGCGTGAACGCGAACTGGCAGTACTCGGGCAAGAAGGCATTCGATCCGGAGAACCAGGTGTTCGTGCCGAGCTACCATGTGCTGAATTTGGGGGCGTCGTATGCCACGCGCATCGGCGGCGTCTCGACCACGCTGCGCGCCAGTGTGAACAACGCGCTGGACAAGTTCTATTGGCGCGATGTGACGCAGGATCTGGGCGGATATTTGATGCCGGGTGCCTCGCGTACGTTCCGGGTGTCGGCGCAGTTCGATCTGTAAAGCGTGATTCGGCGGCGGCTCGAAGATGGCGGATTACGGCGTTCCGCCTAATCCGCCCTACGTGTAACCGGGGGCAATACACACTCCACCTGCGCCAACCGCTGCTCCGGGTCGCCCGACACCAGCACATACGGTATCCGGCGCGCCGCGAGCTCCTCCATCAGCAGACGGTTGATGATCACGCTGACCTCTTCGCACTCGCGCTGCAAGCCATCGGCCACCCAGGGGATATCCGGCGCGGTCACCAAGGTCAGCGCATAGTCGCCCTGGTGCCCATCGGCCAGCCGCGCCAGCTGGTCATCGATCCCGCCAAAATAATGACGGCTGTAGACCGCCGTCATCAACGGCGCCGTGTCGCAGAACAGATACCCGCCCGCCGCCTGCGCCGCCGCGTCCTCGCGTTCACGCTGGGTGCTTGCGATGTGAAACTGGTCCCCCGCCACCGGCACCCGCCCCTGCACATCGACGAACTCCCGCAAATACTCCGGCACCCACACCGTCCGATGGCGCTCCGCCAGCGCGGCCGCCAGCGTGGTCTTGCCGGAGGAAGCCGTGCCCAGTATCGCCACGCGCAGCGGCAAGACGGCCGATGTCATTCCAGTACCAGCCTGCGGCCGCCGGTTTCGTCGCCTTCGCCGCCACCGCCGCTCCCCATGCCGGCCGACTGCTGCCACGTGCGCAGGCCGACCACCGCCATGCCGACGAAGACCGCGTACAAAATCGCCGTCAGCATCAAGTGCTTGTGCAGATAGAGGCCGACGTACAGCACATCGACAACGATCCATACATGCCAGTTCTCGATCTTTTTACGCGACAGCAGCAGCTGTCCGACCAGGCTGCCGGCGGTCAGGAAGCCATCGGAGCGCGGCACGTCGGTATCGGTATAGGCCTTGAGGAACCACGCCAGCAGCACAAAGCCGGCCAGCCACGCCGCCACGGCGATCCAGCGGCCGCGCGCGTCGAGCGCGGTGACCGCCAGCCGTTCGTGGCGATCATCCCCGTGCAGCCACTGGTACCAGCCATAGAACGAGACGGTGATGAACACCAGTTGCAGCCCCATGTCGCCATACAGCCGCGAGCCGTAGAACACCAGGCCATAGGTGGCCGACGAGATGATGGCGAACAGCCAGGCCCAATGGCTCTGGCGGATGTTGAGCCACACCGTGATCACCGCCAGAATGAACGACACCAGTTCCAACGGGGTCGTGGGGAATCCCGCCAGACGCAGCGGCAAATTCAGGTACCCCAACAGAACCGATAATTCGTGCATTATTTTTCCGCCGGATATTTGATGGTCATCTCGTTGAGCACATTGTCGGCGTGATCGACTTCGCTCATCACCCACAGCATATACCGGATATCCAGATGGATAGCGCGGGTGATGGCGGGATCGAAGTACCAATCCTTGGTGATCGACTCATAAGTTGAATCGAAGTTCAGGCCGATCAACTCGCCCCTGCGGTTCATCACCGCCGAACCGGAATTGCCGCCGGTGGTATCGGCGCTGCTCAAAAAGTCGACCGGCACCGTGCCGAGGATGGCGTCCTTGAACCGTCCATAGCGCTTCGCCTTGATGGCGTCGAGCTCCCTTTGCGGCGCGTTGAACGGATCTTTGCCGGTGTGCTTTTCAACGATGCCTTCAACGGTGGTGAAAGGTCCCTTGACGATGCCGTCGCGCGGCGAATACGGCGCCACGGTGCCGTAGGTCACGCGCAAGGTGCCGTTCGCGTCCGGGTACACCGGTTTGCCCAGCGATTTCTTCCACGCGATGACGGCCTCCATGTAGCGCGGGATCACGCGCTCCAGATTGCCGTCCAGCTCCTTGCGGCGCTCCTTGAGCGACTGCGCCGCGTCGTCCAGCTTCGCGGCCAGTTGCATAAAGGCGTCGTCCGACGCCTTGACGGCGGCGGCGTCCTTGCCGACCCATGCCAGCCGCGTGGCGGTGTCGCCCAGCCGCGTCTTGGCATACATCGCCGGCACCGCATCGGGCGCCGGCAGCAACGCGTCGAGGCCCGCCACGTGCATGGACTTCGGCAGCTTGGCGTAGCGCCGCAGCGACGCCACGAAACGCGCCTGATCCACCTCCGCCACGTACGACTGCTCCAGACGGTTCAGGCGCGCCTTGATGAAGGTGGCGTCGCGCTGCTGGAATCCGGTTTCGCGTTCGGCATCCGGCTTCGCGCTTTCCAGCGCCAGGCGGTACAGCGTATTGGCGCTTTTCAGCAGATCGCCGGTGGTGGCGACGCTATAGCCGAACTCCTCGTCGCTCAAAGCGATATCGGCCGCGATCACCGCGTCCAGTTCGGCCAGCAGCGTTTTCGACACGTCCTTCTGCGCGGCGTACCAGGCGCGGAACTCCGCGTCCTGCACGTCCTTGACGGCGGCGATGTCCTTGCGCGCGAAGCCGTCCATCAGGCCCTGCGATTTCTTCATCACGTTGTTCAAGCTCTTGGCGACGCTGGCGTAGCGCACTTCCGCCGCCGGGCTGCCCTTGGTGGCGGCGGCGATGACGTCGAGGTCGGCCTGGATCTCGGCCACGCGTGCCGGATAGCCGACGTCGCGCGCGGCGCGGATTTCCGACGGCAGCTTATAGCGGCTGGTGCGGCCCGGATAACCGGCCAGCAGCACCGGGTCGCCGTTCTTCAGTCCCTCGGCCGACAGCACCAGGAAGTCCTTCGACCGATACGGCACGTTGTCCGGCGACGGGTCGGCCGGACGGCCGTCCTTGCCCACGTAGGCGCGCAGGAAGGCGAAGTCGCCGGTGTGGCGCGGCCATTCGTAGTTATCGACGTCGCCGCCATAGTTGCCGATCATGTCCGGCGGCGCGTACACCAGGCGCACGTCGCGTATCATCATCTGGCGGATGCGGTAGTATTCCAGCCCGCGATGGAAGGCCGGTACCGAGCAGCGGTAGCTCTTGTCGGCTTCGCACTCGGCGATCAGCGCCTTGACGGCTTTTTCCACCGCGTCGTGGCGCTGCTTGCCGCTCATCGCCGGCGTCACGCCCTTGAGCACGCGGGCGGTGACGTTTTCCACCTTGTCGGTCACGTACACCAGCGCATTGGGGCCGCCCGGCAGCTCCTGCGCGCGGGTCTTGGCCAGGAAGCCGTCGACGATGTAATTGTGTTCCGGCGTCGCGTTGCGCTGGATGGCGCCATAGGCGCAGTGATGATTGGTGACCACCAGGCCGGCGTCGGACACGAACGACGCCGAACAGCCGGGCAGCGCGACAATGGCGCTCATCGGATGCTTGGACAGGTCGGCCAGCTTTTCGGCCGGGATGGTGATGCCGATGCGTTGTAGTTCGGATTTCAGCTGTGGCAATTGGTATGGCTGCCACTGCCCTTCGTCGGCGTGAGCCGCCGCCGCGCCGAGGATAGCGGCCGGCAGCACTAGATATTTTAACAAGATAAAAGCCCCTGATTGAGTTCCAGCGGCAGTATATTCCTTATGCGGATGGCTGAAAATGCTTTTTGCGCATCCCCGAGCCGCTAATCGGCGCCTTGGTCGTCCCGCAGGTCGAAGCCCAGGGTCAGGGTGCAGCCGTCGCCCGGCACGTACCGGCCGATCTCGAAGCTGCCGCCCAGCGCCGCCACGCGCTGCGCCATGCCGATCAAGCCGAAGGACTCGCTCTTGTCCCGCTGGTGCGGCGCGATGCCGATGCCGTTGTCGGCCACGCTGAAGACCAGGCGCGCGCCGCGCACCGCCAGCACGATGTCGACATGGCTGGCATGCGCGTGGCGGCGCACATTGCTCAACGCTTCCTGCATGCCGCGGAACAGCACGATCGCCATGTCCGACGCGATCGTCGCCAGCGTCGCCTCGTCGGGCAAGGTGAGCGCGCAGGTCATGCCGCTGCGCTTGCGGAATTCGGCGGCCTGCCATTCCATCGCCGCCGGCAGGCCCAGATCGAGCACCGCCGGACGCAGTTCGTTCATGATGCCGCGCACGTTGCGAATCGTCGTGTCGATATTCTCCAGCACCCCGTTGACGCGCTGGTGCAGGCGCGCGTGCCGCTCGCCGGTGCGGGCGCTGAGCATGGAGATGTCGATGCGCAGCGCCAGCAGGTTCTGTCCCAGTTCGTCGTGGATGTCGCGGGCGATGCGCTTGCGCTCGTCCTCCTTGACCGTCTCCAGGTGCTCGGCCAGTTTGCGCAGCTGGTCGCGCGATTCCTGCAGCGCGGCCTGGGCGCGTTTGCGCTCGGCCACCTCCAGCATCAGCAGGCGGTTCGCCTCGGTCAGCTCGGCGGTGCGCGCCGCCACCCGTCCATCGAGCTCGCGCGACAGTTTCAGCAGGTCGGCATCGGCGCGCTGGCGCGCCGTGATGTCGGAGAACACGCCGATGAAGTGGGTGATGGCGCCCGACTCGTCGCGGATCACGGTCAGCGACATCGCCGCGACGTAGGGCACGCCGTCGCGCCGGCGGTTGAACACCTCGCCCTGCCACCGGCCATAGCTGCACAGGCAGCGCATCGCCTCGGCGTGGAAGCCCAGCGGATGGGCGCCGGGCCGGCCCAGGAAGCGCGGATCGCGGCCCAGCGCCTCCTCCACCGGATAGCCGGTCAGCGCGGTGAAGGCGGGATTGACGGAGACGATGCGTTTTTCGACGTCGCACACCATCACGCCCTCGCCCATGCTGTCGATCACCTGCAAGGCGCGCCGCCGCGCGGCCTCGCGCACGCCGGCGCTGCCGATGTCGGTCAGGATCATGCGGCACTTGCGGGCGGCGACATCGAGATTGGCCTCGATGCGCACCTGGCGCAGCGCCGCGAACAGCGGCACCTCCAGCACCCCGCGCTGTCCGCTGACCAGCAGCTCGGCCAGAAACCGGCGCAGGCCGGCCTGCGATTGCGGCGCCACGAACTGCTCGAACGACCGGCCGGGCAGCTCCTCGCGGCGGCAGCCCAGCAAATCGGCGGCGGCGTGGTTGGCGCGCGTGATGCGGCCGTCCGGATCGAGCGACAGATAGCCGGCCGGCGCCTGGTCGTACAACGCCGCGTAATGCTCGCGCGCCGCCTCGGCCAGATCGCGCTCGGTCTGCACCTCGGCCAGCGCCACGCTCTGCATATCGAGCTCGATCTGGCTCACCTGCAGTTCGTGCCAGCGCTTGAGCGTTTCGGTGTCGGCGTCGGCCGGCGGCGGACGGCCGGTCTTTGCCAGCGCCGCGACCGCCTGCTCGGCCACATAGCGCAGCCGGTCGGGATCGAGTTCGGGGCGCTGGCGCTTGTTCATTGCGGCCCCGGACCTTTTTGCATGGACCGCAGTTGCGCCTCCAGCAATTTCGATTCGGTGATGTTGATGAAGGTGACCACCACCCCGTCGATCACGTTCTCCACGGTCCGGTAAGGCATGATGCGCACCGTGTACCAGCCGCCCCCGCGCGTGGGGATCTGTTTTTCGCAGAACACCAGCGTGCGCAGCACCTCCCGCGCGTCGGCCTCCAGCTCCGGATACAGCAGGTCGTTGACGATGTCGCCCAACGGCCGCTGCACGTCGCCCGGTATCAGCTTGTAGATGCGGGTGGTCTGGTCGGTGAAGCGGCGGATGCGCAGCTTGTTGTCGAGGAAGATGGTCGCCACGTCGGTACTATTGAGCAGATTTTTCATGTCGCCGTTGACCAGCGACAGATCGTCCACCTTCGACTGCAGCTCGGCGTTGACGGTGTACAGTTCCTCGTTCAGCGACTGCATCTCCTCCTTGGAGGTGGTCAGCTCCTCGTTGGTCGATTGCAGCTCCTCGTTGGTCGACTGCAGCTCCTCGTTGGCCGACTTGAGTTCCTCGCGCGAGGCCTGCATTTCGTCGCGCACCGCCTGGATCTCCAGGCGCGCCTGCGCCAGTTGCTGCTCGAGCTCCAGCACCTGCGGGTTGGAAGAGCGCGAGCGGCGCCTTTCCGGCGGCAGCGGCAAGCTGGCGAAGGTCACCATCAAGGTGCCCGACAGCGGTCCCGATTCCGGCATCGCTTCGGCCGTCAGGTCCAGCGAGTGCGACGGTTTGCCGGCCGCGTCGCGCTGTATCAGGCCGCGCACGGCGATCATGCCGTCGCTCTGCGGAGCGCGTTTGAGCAGGTCGGCCAGTTCGTGGCGCAGGCTGTCGCGCGCCATCGCATGGATGTTCCAGTTGGCCTTGCCGGCGGCCGGCTCCAGGTAGGCGCCGGTGCGGCCATGGATGTACAGGATGTCGCCATGGACGTTGAGCAGCACGGCGGCCGGCGCGTGCTTCTTAAGCAGCAGCTGCTCGACCTGGGTTTGGAGGTTTCCGTTCATGGATGGGTTGATAGGCTCACTGGCAAAAGGAATCGGCACGCTGCTGACGCGCGTGGGGAAGTAGTTGGCCACGCGGTGGGTGGACGCGTCCAGCCGCCGGTAGATGCGGCCGGCGCCGGTCATCGGCGCGAACAGTTCGATGAAGTGGCCGGGCGTGTCGGCGCTGCCGAGCATCAGCAGGCCGCCGGTCTTGAGCGCGTAGTGGAACAGCGGGATCAGTTGTTCCTGCAGCTTGGCCGTGAAATAAATCAGCAGGTTGCGGCAGCACAGGATATCGAGCTTGGTGAACGGCGGATCGGAAATAATGTTCTGACGCGCGAAGATGATGGTGTTGCGCACGTCCTTGCGGATGCGATAGCCGCCCTTCTCGGCCGGCATGAAGTAGCGCTGCAGCAGTTCGCCCGGGACGTCGGCCTCGATGGCGGCGCCGAAGACGCCCTGGCGCGCGCGGTCGATGGCGTCTTCGTCAAGGTCGGTGGCGAAGATCTGCAGCGTGTAGCGCGCCGATGGCCGCAACTGCTCGAGCACCTCGTTGAAGGCGATCGCCAGCGAATACGCCTCCTGGCCGGTCGAGCAGGCCGGCACCCAAGCCTTGAAGGCGGCGCCGTCGGGATGCTCGGCCAGCAGCTGCGGCAGCGCGCTCGCCATCAGGTATTCCCACACCTTGGGATCGCGGAAGAAGTTGGTCACGCCGATCAGCAGTTCCTTGAACAGCAGATCCACCTCGCCCGGATTCCCGGCCATGTAGTCGACGTAGGCGCTCAACGAGGCGCACTGGCGCAGCTTCATGCGCCGCTCGATGCGGCGCATGACGGTGCTCAGCTTATAGTCGGAGAAATTGGCGCCGGTCTGCTTGAGCAACAGCTGGAACAACCGCGGCAGGGCCTCGCGTTGTGCCGACGCCTGCGCCGGCAAGGCGCCTTCGTGCCCGCCGCGCCACGCCACCAGGTGCGCCGGCATTTCCGATGGCTGCGCGACGATGTCGACCACCTCGGCGTCGATGGCGCTGAGCGGCATCGGATCGAAACGCGCCGATCCGGGCTGCTGCGCCATGGTCAGGCCGCCGTTCTCGCGGATCGCCGCCAGCCCCTGGGTTCCGTCCATGCCCATGCCGGAAAGGACGACGCCGACCGCGCGCTCCCGGCCATGCCGGGCCAGCGCGAGGAAAAAGCTATTGATCGGCAAACGCAAGCCGCGTTGCGCCGCCGGCGGCAGCACCGCGAACCGGCCGTCCTCGAAACCGAGGTTGCGATCGGGCGGGATCACGTAGACATGATCCGCTTCGACCTCCATGCCGTCGGTCACCTCGGCGACCTTCATCGGCGTCACCCGCTGCAGCAATTCGGGCAGCATGCCCCTGTGGAACGGATCAAGATGCTGCACGACAACATAGGCGAAGCCGCTGGAGGACGGCACCGCCACGAGGAATTCGCAAATCGGATCGAGCCCGCCGGCCGAGGCGCCGATACCCACCACCGTCACCGGCAACAGCGCGGCGTCCGAACGCGCCGGCGCGCCATCGACGGCGGCGACCAGGGGGGCTATGGCGTTGGAGAGCGGGCGTTTCGTCATCGTGGCTTTAAAACCAACAGTAGGCCCCCGCCGCCTGCTACACAACAAGGAATGCGGGCAGCAGGGAATGTGGTTTTTGTCTACATCTTGCCAGATGATTATACAAAGATCACGCCCAAAAACCAAGCTCCCCCGCCCCGGGCCCGAGCCCTTTCCACATCCTAGTCGCTTGCGGCATGCCAGCCGCCGCCGAGCGACTGGATCAATGCGACCGCCGTGGTCTGGCGGTCGGCCTGCGATTGCACCAGCGCGCGGCGCGCGTTGAGCGCCGTGGTCTGGGCGGTCACCACGTCGGTGTAGCTAACCTGGCCGGCGCGGTAGCGGTTCAGCATTTGCGCCTCGACCTGGTCGGCCGCCTCCGAGGCGATCCGGCGCAGGTCCTGCTGCCGCGCCAGCGCCCTGGTGGCCGACAGCTGGTTTTCGACGTCGGCGAACGCGGTCAGCACGGTCTGGCGGTAGCGGGCGATGGCGGCGTCGCGCGACGCTTCGGCGCCGGCCACGCGGGCCCTGGTGGCGCCGGCATCGAACAGCGTCTGCGCCGCCGACAACCCCAGCGACCACAGGCTGTTGGAGGCGTTGAACAGGCCGGAGGCCGCATTCGAGCCGAAGCCGTAGGAACCGGTCAGGTTCAGGCTCGGGAAATAGGCGGCGCGCGCGATGCCGATTTGCTCGTTGGCGGCGGCCACCGAGCGTTCGGCCGAGGCGATGTCCGGACGGCGCTGCAGCAAGGTCGAAGGCACGCCGGCCGGCACGTCCGGCACCGTCACGTTCCATGGCGCCGGCGCCAGCGCGAAGTCGCTGGCGGCCTTGCCCAGCAGGACCGCGATCGCGTGTTCGAGCGTGGCGCGCTGCTGCACCAGGGCGACCTGGTCGATGCGGGCGTTCGCCAGTTGGGTTTGCGCCTGCAGCAGGTCCGACTTGGTGGTGACGCCGGCGTCGAAGCGGTTCTGCGTGATCTGCAGCACGCGCTCGTAGCCCTCGGTGGTGGCGTCGAGCAGCGCTTTTTCGGCGTCGGCCTGGCGCAGCAGGAAGTAGTTGGTGGCCAGCTCGCCCTGCGCCGACAAGCGGGCGGCGGCCAGGTCGGCGGCGCTGGCCTGCAGGCTGGCCCGGGCGCTGTTGGTGCCGGCGCGCAGCCTGCCCCAGATGTCCGGCTCCCAGCTCCCGCCGATGTTGGCGCGGTATTGGCTGGAGTTCTGCGTGTTGCCGCCGCCACCGGAGCGGGTGGCGCTGCCGTTCAAATCGACCGCCGGGAACAGCGCGGCGCGCTGCTCGCCGACCAGCGCCCTCGCCTGCGCGTAGTTGGCGGCGGCGATGGCGACGTTCTGGTTCGAGACCTCGATGCTGTCGGCCAGCTGGTTCAGCAACGGATCGCCGAACAACTGCCACCACGGTCCGCGTTCGAGCATGTCGGCCGGCGCGGCGACGGTCCATCCGGCGGCGGCCTTCTCGGCGTCGGTGGCGGTTTCCTTGAAGGCCGCCGGCGACGGCGTCTCCGGCAGCTTGTAGGCCGGGCCGACGGCGCAGCCGGCGCTGGCCAGGGCCGCGAGGACGGCAAGCGCGATCGCCCTATGACGCGGCGTTCGGCTGGGGATGGTTGGTGCGTGTGTGCTCATGGTGTGCTCGGCGACGGATCGCTGTGGATTTTGCTTAGTTGTTGTTCGGACGGGCCGCGCCGGCGCAGCTTGTCCATCAGGATGTAGACCACCGGCGTGGTCAAGAGCGTCAGCAACTGGCTGGCGATCAGGCCGCCGATGATGGCCACGCCGAGCGGCCGGCGCAGCTCCGAGCCCTCGCCGAAACCGATCGCCAGCGGCAGCGCGCCCAGGGCGGCGGCCAGTGTCGTCATCAGGATGGGACGGAAGCGCAGCAGGCAGGCTTCGCGCACTGCTTCGAGCGGCGACAGGCCGCGCGAGCGCTCCGCCTCCAGCGCGAAGTCGATGATCAGGATGGCGTTCTTCTTGACGATGCCGATCAGCAGGAAGATGCCGATCAAGGCGATCGTCGAGAACTCCATCTTGAAGATCAGCAGCGCCAGCACGGCGCCCACGCCCGCCGACGGCAAGGTGGTCAGCACCGTCACCGGATGGACCAGGCTTTCATACAGGATGCCGAGCACGATGTAGATCACCACGATCGCCGCCAGGATCAGCAGCGGCAGCGACTTGTTGCTGTCCTGCGCCGTCTTGGCGGCCCCGGCGAAGCTGCCGCGCACATTGTTCGGCATGCCGATCTCCGCCTCCGCCGCCGCGATCTCCGCGGCGGCGTCGGACAGGCTGGCGCCGTCGGCCAGGTTGAAGGCGATGGTCGTCGCCAGTTCGCCGTCCTGGTGGTTGATCGACGTCGCCGCCGAGCTTTCGGCGAACCTGGCCATCGTCGACAGCGGCACCATGGTGGTGGCCGTGGTGCTCAGCGCCGAGCCGGACGACGCGTCCCTGACCGCCGGCGCGGCGACGTTGGCGGCGGTGGCCGTGCTGGCGGTGCTGCTTGCGCCGCCGGTGGTGGTGGTCGCCGTCGTGGCGGCCGCCGTGGTGACCGTCGGCGCCCCGCTCGGATTGCTGGCGGTGGGCGCCGGCAATCCCTTCGACGGCACGTATACGTCCTTCAGCGATTCGGGGCTTCTGCTGTAGTCGCGCGCCACCTCCATGATGACGTGATACTGGTTCACCTCGCCGTAGATGGTCGCCACCTGGCGCTGGCCGAAGCTGTTGTACAAGGCGTTGTCGATATCCTTGGCCGACACGCCGAGGCGCGACGCGCTGTCCTTGTCGATGGTGACGTAGGTCTCGACGCCGTTCTCCGCCTGGTCGCTATCGACATCGACCATCGACTTCTTGGCCTTCATCGCATCCGCCAGACGCGTGGCCCATTTCTTCAGATCGGCCTCGTTGTCGCTCTTGAGCGTGTACTGGTTGTTGGCGTTGGCCGAGCGCCCGCCCGAGCGCAAATCCTGCACGGGACTGAGGAACAGGCTAACGCCGGTCACCTTGGCCAGCTTGGGCCGCAGGCGCGCGATCACGGCGTTGCCCGCCACGGTGCGCTCGCTGGCCGGTTTCAGGTTGATGAACATGAAGCCGCCGCCGGCGCGCCGTCCGCCGGTGAAGCCGACCACGGTGGCGACATCGGGATCGTCCTTGATGATGTTGACCAGCTGGCGCAGTTTGCCCTGCATGGCCTGGAACGAGATGCTCTGGTCGGCGCGGATGCCGCCGCTGACCTGGCCCGTGTCCTGCTGCGGAAAGCCACCCTTGGGAATGGCCGCGAACAGATAGACGTTCAGGCCGATGACGAACACGAGGCTGAGCATCACCAGCCAGGCGCTCGACAGCGCCCAGTCCAGGCTATGCTCATAGCCCTTGAGGATCTTGTCGAAGCCTTTCTCGAAGAAGCGCGCCACGCGGCCGGGCGGCTTGCCGTGCTGGTCCGGCTTGAGCAGCCAGGCGCACATCATCGGCGTGGTGGTCAGCGAGATCACCAGCGAAATCATCACCGCCGCCGACAAGGTGATGGCGAACTCCTTGAACAGCGCGCCGAACTGGCCGCCCATGAACAGCAGCGGAATGAACACGGCGATCAGCGAAAGGCTGATCGACAGCACCGTGAAGCCCACCTCGCGCGCGCCCAGCAGCGCCGCCGACAGGCGGTCCATGCCGGCCTCGATGTGGCGCTGGGTGTTTTCCAGCACCACGATGGCGTCGTCGACGACGAAGCCGGTGGCCACGGTCAGCGCCATCAGCGACAGGTTGTTCAGACTGAAGCCGAGCAGGTACATCACGCCGAAGGTGCCCAGCAGCGACACCACCGTCGCCACCGCCGGCACGATGGTCGCGCGCAGGTTGCGCAGGAAGACGCTCACCACCAGCACCACCAGCAGGATCGAGATGATCAGCGTGACCTCGATCTCGTGCAGCGACGAGCGGATCGAATTGGTGCTGTCGCTGGCGATGGCGATATTGACGTCGGGTGGCATCTGCGCCTGCAGCGCGGGCAGTTGCGCGCGCACGCTGTCGACCGTCTCGATCACATTGGCGCCCGCCTGCGGCCGGATCAACACGACGATCGCCGGCTGGCCGTTGAACAGGCCCAGATTGTTCACGTCCTCGACGCCGTCGACCACATCCGCCACGTCCTTGAGGCGGATCGCCGTCTCGTTGCGCCATCCGACCACCAGGTCCTGGTAGTCCCTGGCGTTGCGCCCGCCGCTGGCGTTGGCCGACTCGGTGTAGATCTGCAGGCGGCGGCCCTGCCCCTGCAGCGCGCCGCGGGGACGGTTGGCGTTGGTGGCCTGTATCGCCGCGCGCACGTCCTCCATCGACAGGCCGTAGCGGTTCAGCGCATACGGATTGAGTTCGACGCGCACCGCCGGCAGCGAACCGCCACCCAGCTCCACGTCGCCCACGCCGGTCACCTGGGACAGGCGCTGCAGCACGGTGTTGGAAACGGCGTCGTAGATCTGGCCCGGCGTGCGCGTCTTGGACGTCAGCGCCAGGATCATCACCGGCGAGCCGGAGGTGTTGGCCTTGCGGTAGGTCGGATTGCTGCGCAAAGTGGCCGGCAGGTCGACGCGGCTGGCGTTGATCGCAGCCTGCACCTCGCGCGCCACCGCATCGACGTTGCGGTTCAAATCGAACTGCAGCGTGATATTGGCGGAGCTGGTGCTGGAACTGGACGTCATTTCGTTGACGCCCGCGATCACGCCCAGATGGCGCTCGAGCGGCGTCGAGACGCTGCTGGCCATGGTCGCCGGGCTGGCGCCCGGCAGGTTGGCGTTGACCGTGATGATGGGGAAATCGACCTGCGGCAGCGGCGCCACCGGCAGCACGAAGAACGCGCCGATGCCGGCCAGCGCGATGCCGACCGTCAGCAGGACGGTGGCGATCGGCCGCTTGACGAATGGCGACGACAGGTTCACAGCGCACCACCTTCGGACGGCGCGGATTTCGATGTCGCCGCATTCGGCTTGCCGCCGCCGAAGCGCCGTGCCAGGCTATCGAAGCCCAGGTAGATGACCGGCGTCGTGAACAAGGTCAAAAGCTGGCTGACGATCAGGCCACCGAAGATCGCCAGGCCCAGCGGGCGGCGCAGTTCGGCGCCCTCGCCCCAGCCCAGCATCAGCGGCACGGCGGCGAACAGCGCCGCCAGGGTCGTCATCAGGATGGGACGGAAGCGCAGCAGCGCGGCCTGGTGGATCGCCTCGCGCGGCGGCTTGCCGCCTTCGCGTTCGGCGTCGATGGCGAAGTCGATCATCATGATCGCGTTCTTCTTGACGATGCCGATCAGCAGAATGATGCCGATGATGCCGATCACGCCCAGGTCCTGGCCGCTGATCATCAGCGCCAGCAAGGCGCCGACGCCGGCCGATGGCAACGTCGACAGGATCGTCAGCGGGTGCACATAGCTTTCATACAGCACGCCCAGCACGATGTAGACGCAGACCACCGCCGCCAGGATCAGCCAAAGCTGGTTGGACAGCGAGGCCTGGTAGGCGCCGGACGCGCCGAGGAAGGTCAGCGTCACCGACGGCGGGAACTTGATCTCGGCGGCGGCCTGCTTGATGCTGTCGACCGCCGTGCCGAGGGAAACGTCGGGGGCGGTATCGAAGCCCAGCGTGGTGGCCGGATACTGCGCCACGTGCGTCACCTGCAGCGGCGCCGGGCGCTCGCTGATGGTGGCCAGCGCCGATAGCGGCGTCGACTTGCCGGAACCGGTGCGCAATTGCAGGTTGCCCAGGTCTTGCGGACTGGTGATGTCGTCGCTTTTCGCCTCCAGGATCACGCGGTACTGGTTGGTCTCGGTGAAGATGGTCGAGACGATGCGCTGGCCGAAGGCGCTGTACAGCGCGTCGTCGATCGAGGCGGCGGTGACCGACAGGCGCGAGGCGGTATCGCGGTCGACGGTGATGTAGGCGGCGTTGGCGCTGGCGCCGACATCGGAGACGACGTTGCGCAGCTCCTTCTTGGTGCGCATCTGTTCCGCGAGTTTGGTGGCCCACTCGTTGACGGAAGCGTTGTCCGCGCCCTCGATCGACACGCGGAACTGGGTCGGCCCGGTTTCGGCGTCGATGGTCAGGTCCTGCGTCGGCTGCAGATACAACGTCAGGCCTGCGATCGTCGCCACGCGGTTGCGCAGGCGTTCCATGGTCTCCTGCTGGCTGCCGGTGCGCTCGCGCTTCAGGTTGATCAGCATGCTGCCGGTATGGAGCATGGTGTTGTTGGCGGCGTCGACGCCGACCACGGAACTGAGCGTGGCCACGTCCGGGTCCTCCAGCACCAGGCGCGCGGCCTGCTGCTGCAGCTCCGCCATCCTGGCGTAGGAGACGGCCTTGCCGGTCTCCAGGCGCGCCTGCAGTTGGCCCGTATCCTGCGTCGGGAACAGCCCTTTCGGGATCACCACATACAGCAGCACCGTCAACAGCAACGTGGCCAGCGCCACCAGCAGGGTCAGGCCGCTGTGTTTAAGCACCCAGGTCAGCCCGCGGTCGTAGTGGCCGATCACCCAGTCGAAGAACTGCTGGAAGCGCACGGCGAAGCGGCTTGGCGTCTCCTCGGCGTGGCTCTTGAGCCAGCGCGCCGACATCATCGGCACCAGGGTCAGCGAGACCACGGCGGAGATCAGGATCGTGATCGCCAGCGCCATCGCGAACTCGCGGAACAGGCGGCCCACCACGTCGCCCATGAACAGCAGCGGTATCAGCACAGCGATCAGCGACACCGTCAGCGAGATGATGGTGAAGCCGATCTGCTTGGCGCCCTTGAGCGAGGCGGCCATCGGCGTCTCGCCCTCCTCGATGTAGCGGGCGATGTTCTCGATCATGACGATCGCGTCGTCGACCACGAAGCCGGTGGCGATGGTCAGCGCCATCAGCGACAGGTTGTTCAGGCTATACCCGAGCAGATACATGATGCCGCAGGTGCCGATCAGCGAAATCGGCACCGACAGGCTGGCGATCACGGTGGCGCGCACGCTGTGCAGGAAGGCGAAGATCACCAGCACCACCAGCAGCACCGCCAGCACCAGCTCCATGCCGACGTGCTTGACCGAGGCGCGGATGCCGGTGGTGCGGTCGCTCAGCACCTCCAGCTTCATGGCGCCGGGCAGGCCCGCCTCCAGTTCCGGCAGGCGGGCCTTGATGGCGTCGACCGTGGCGATCACGTTGGCCCCCGGCTGGCGCTGCACGTTGAGGATGATGGCCTGCTTGTTGCCCGACCATGCGCCCAGTTGCACGTTCTCCGCGCTGTCGACCACCTGCGCCACGTCGGACAGGCGCACCGGGGCGCCGTTCTTGTAGGCCAGGATCAGGTTCTGGTAATCCCTGGCGGCCACCAGCTGGTCGTTGGCATTGATGGTGTAGGCGCGGGTCGGGCCGTCGAAACTGCCCTTGGCGCCGTTGGCGTTGGCGGCGGTGATCGCGGTGCGCAGCGTGTCCAGTCCAAGCCCGTAGGACGCCAGGGCGTTGGTGTCGGCCTGGATCCGCACCGCCGGGCGCTGGCCGCCGCTGAGCGTGACCAGGCCCACGCCGGAGACCTGGCTGATCTTCAGCGCCAGGCGCGTGTTGACGATGTTCTGCACCTCGGTCAGAGGCATCGTGTCCGAGGTGATCGCCAAGGTCAGCACCGGCGCGTCGGCCGGATTGACCTTGGCGTAGATCGGCGGCGCCGGCAGGTCCGTCGGCAGCAGCGAGGAGCCGGCGTTGATCGCGGCCTGCACTTCCTGCTCGGCCACCTCCAGGGTCTGGCCCAGGCCGAACTGCAGCGTGATGATGGAGACGCCGGCCGCGCTGGTGGAGCTCATGCGCTGCAGGCCGGCCATCTGGCCGAACTGGCGTTCCAGCGGCGCCGTCACGGTTTGTCCCATCACCTCCGGGCTGCCGCCGGGGTACAGCGTTTGCACCTGGATGGTCGGGAAATCGACCTGCGGCAGCGCCGACAACGGCAGGAATTTGAAGCCGACCAGGCCGGCCAGCACGATCGCCAGCATCAGCAGCGAGGTCGCCACCGGCCGCTGGATAAATGGAGCGGATGGACTCATTATTGTGCCGCGCCCTGTTCTTTGCGGTGGCGGCGCTCGTGGGCCGGAGCCGACGCGCCTTCGGCCGCCGCGGCCGGCGTGCCGGGGGCCGCGCCGGCGGCGCCATTATGTGGGCGGCCGCCGCCGCCGGCGCCCGGCAAGGTCACCTTGGCGCCTTCCTTGAGGCGGTCGGCGCCCTCGGTGATCACCTGCTCGCCCGCTTGCAGGCCGCTGGCGATCTGCACCTTGTCGACGGTGGCCTCGCCGCGCGTGATGCTGCGCATGGTGACGCTCTTGTCATCCTTGAGCACCCAGACGAAATCGCCCTTGGTGCCATGGCGCACGGCGTTCACCGGCACCATGATCGCATCCTTGATGGTGCGCAGCTCCAGGCGCACGTTGACGAACTGGCTCGGGAACAGCGAGAACTTGGCGTTGTCGAAGCGCGCCTTGGCCTTGACGGTGCCGGTCTGCGTATCGACCTGGTTGTCCATCGCCGCGAACTTGCCGCTGTCGAGGGTATTGGTGCGGGTGCGGTCCAGCGCCAGCGCCGGCAGCGCGGCGCCATCGTTCACGCGCTGCATCACGCCCGGCACGCTGTCCTGCGGGATCGAGAATTCCACGTCGATCGGCGACAGCTGGGTGATCACGGCGATGCCGGTGGCATCGCTCGATCCGACCAGGTTACCGATATCGACCACGCGCAGGCCAACCCGGCCCGTGATCGGCGCGATCACCTTGGTGTAGCCCAGATTGAGCTTGGCCGTGCCCTCGGCGGCGCGGTCGGTCATGACCGTGCCTTCGAGCTGCTTGACCAGCGCCGCCTGCGTATCGACGTCCTGGCGGGCGATCGAGTCCTGCCCCAGCAGCGTTTGATAGCGTTTGAGCGTCAGTTTGGCGTTTTCCAGCTGCGCCTCGTCGCGCTGGCGCTGGCCGCTGGCCTGCAGCAGCGCCATTTCAAACTGGCGCGGATCGATCTGCGCCAGCACCTGGCCGGCCTTGACCATCTGGCCTTCCTTGAACAGCACCTTCTGCAAAATGCCCGACACCTGCGGACGCACGGTGGTGGTGGCGGCGGCGGTCACGGTGCCCAGCGCATCGAGCGTCACCGGAATATCGGTCTTCTGCGCGGTCGCAACGCCAACGGTGGTCGCTGGCGCGCCGCGCCGGCCGCCGCCACCTCCTGGACCTCCTGGACCGCCAGGACCTCCCGGACCGCCGGCGCCGGGCGGGCCGCCGGCCGTTGCCGGCGCCGCCGGCTGGTGCGTGAGATACCAGGCCAGGCCACCCAGCGCCGCCATCGCGGCGACGGCGATCACGCCGCCGACGACTTTGCCGCGGCGGCTGCGCTTTTGTGGGTTGACGTTCTGTGTCGGCTTGGCTTGCGAATCCATTGTTATCCTTTTATAGGCTTGCGTGTCCATGGCAAAAACACCATGGCGGTTGATGCGTGGACTCTAGCATATGCACCCTGCCGTGTCAGTGGCCTGCAACCCCGGGTTACAAACTCGCTACAAAACAGGGCGTTTCCCCACTGAGCGTTAATCCCGCTTTACATTTCTTTACGGATTTGACATTCCTGCGACATGCTTAAACGGCACACTTGCCACCTTTGAGGCTGGGATATGGCGATGGCCGCACAACCTTGTGAAGCCGCCCGCCTGTCCGTAGAATGAACCGCATGAACACGACAAACGACCGCATACTGCTGGTGGAGGACGATCCCCGCCTGGCCGAGATGCTCACCGAATACCTGAGCCAATCCGGCTTCCGCGTCACCCACGCGCCCAACGGCCGCACGGCCGTCGGCCACATCGGCGCCGGAGAGGTCGACGCCGTGGTGCTCGACCTGATGCTGCCCGATATGGACGGCCTGGAGGTCTGCCGCCAGGCGCGCGCCGTCTCGGACGTGCCGGTGCTGATGCTGACCGCGCGCGGCGACGCCATCGACCGCATCGTCGGCCTTGAAATGGGCGCCGACGACTACCTGCCCAAGCCTTTCGAACCGCGCGAACTGCTGGCACGCCTGCGCGCCATTCTGCGCCGCCGCGTCGATCTCGGTCATCTGGACAGCGCACGCCGGGGCGCGCCGCCGCGCGGCGACTTCCTGCGCTTCGGCCGGCTGGAGATCGACCCCGATTCGCATTCCGCCAGGATCGACGGAGTGCCCTGCGAGCTGACCGCCTACCAGTTCGACCTGCTGCTGGTGCTGGCGCGCCACGCCGGCCGCGTGCTCTCGCGCGATAGTCTGATGGAACTGCTCAAGGGCGAGCCGATCGAAGCGTTCGACCGCTCCATCGACGTCCACATGTCGCGCATCCGCGCCGCCGTCGAGGACGACCCCAAAAAGCCGCGCCGCATCATCACCGTGCGCGGCGCCGGCTACCTGTTCGCCAAGGTGCAGGATTGATGAAGCGCCTGAACATCGGGCTGCCGCGCCTGTACATCCGCTTCTACGCGGCGATACTGGTCATCCTGTTGCTGTTCTCGCTGGCCGTGATGCAGGTATGGAGCCGGGGCGGCGGGCCGCTGGAGCGCTCCAACGTCACGCTGTCGCGCGTGATGCAGAACGTGCTGGCGCCGCCGGACGCGCCGCGCGAGGAGCAACAGGCGGCGCTGGAGAACGTGGCCCGGGGCCTGAACGCGCACATGACGCTCTACACCCGCGACTGGAAGACGCTGGCGGTGGTCGGCGACCAGATCCCGTCGCGCCACTGGCGCCAGCGCGGCATCACCGGCCCGCCGCCCGAATCGTTCGTGCGGCTGCCCGACGGCCGCAAGCTGCTATCGAGCGAGCCACTGGGCTTCGCCCGGCCCAAGGCGATGCTGAACAACGCATTGATGCTGCTGGCGGTGGGACTGGGCATCGCCGCCTTTCCGCTGGTGCGCGGGCTGACCAAGCGGCTCGAACGCCTGCAGCACGGCGTCGACTTGCTGGGCGCGGGCGACCTGAAGGCGCGCGTGCAGGTCGAGGGCAAGGACGAGGTGGCGCGGCTGGCGCTCAGCTTCAACCGCGCCGCCGACCAGATCGAGCAACTGGTCGGCGCGCACAAGACGCTGCTGGCCAACGCCTCGCACGAATTGCGCACGCCGCTGGCGCGCATCCGCCTGGCGCTGGAGTTGATCAAGGACGGCGTCGATGCCAAGCGCCGCGCCGGTCTGGAACAGGATATCGCCGAACTCAACGAGCTGCTGGACGAGATCCTGCTGGCCAGCCGGCTGGGCGCCGTGGTCGACGACACCACGCTGGAGGAAATCGACCTGCTGGCGCTGGCGGCGGAGGAATGCGCGCGTTACGACGAAGCGGTGCTCGATGGCGAATCGGCCGTCATGCAGGGCGATCCGCGCCTGCTGCGGCGGTTGTTGCGCAATCTGCTGGAGAACGCGCACCGGCACGGCAAGCCGCCGGCAAACGTGAGCATCGCCAATGACGCGGGCACGGCCAGGGTGACGGTGTGGGATAACGGACCGGGCGTTCCGGAAGCGGAATTCGAGCGGGTGTTCGAGCCGTTTTATCGCCGCCGCAATACGCGGGACAACAGTGGCGCGGGGCTGGGATTGGCGCTGGTGCGGCAGATCGCGCGTCGCCATGGCGGCGAGGCGCGTTGCATGTTAATGGCCGATGGGCGCAGCGGTTTCGAGATCACCTTGCCGCTGGCATCGGGTAAAGCATAATACGTCGGCGGCCCACACGGGCCGCCGACAGCGTCAATAAATTACGGCGACTCGCACAGGCAATGCGTGATCGCGGTGAACGGCTTGCGCGACGCCGTCAGCTCCGACAACCAACCCAAATCCTTGGCGATGCCGTTCGCCGCGCTTGGCGGCAAACCGGTGCTGGCCGTCACGCCCAGATTCACCTGCTGGCTGATCGCCTTGGCCACCGCCTGCGCGGCCGAACCGCCCAGCATATCGATCACGCGATCGAACTTGCTGGTTTCGCGCTCGATATACACCACGCGGTAATCACCGCCAAGGCTGGCGCGCTTGGCGGCCGACTTCAAAGCGTCGTTGTAGCTGCCCAGCGTATCGACCAGACCGCGCTCCTTGGCCTGCGCCCCGGTCCATACACGGCCCTGCGCCACCGCGTCGATTTTCTCCGGCGTCGTCTTGCGCGCCTTGGCCGCGCGGGTCGTGAACTCGGCGTAGATATGGTTGATGCTGCCCTGGATGACCTGCGCGAAGCGCGGATCGAGCGGACGCAATGGATTGCCGGCGTCGCCCAGCCAGGTGGTCGGCTGGCCGGCGGTGTGGATGCCCAGCTTGTCGATCACCTTGTCGGCGGTCGGCAGGATGGCGAACACGCCGATCGAGCCGGTGATGGTGTTCGGATCGGCGATCACCTCGTCGGACGCCATCGACATCCAGTAGCCGCCGGAAGCGGCCACGTTACCCATCGAGACCACCACCGGCTTGCCGGCGGCGCGCGTCAGTTCCAGCTCGCGGCGGATCAGCTCCGAGGCGAAGGCGCTGCCGCCGGGCGAATCGACGCGCAGCACGATGGCCTTGATGCCGTTGTCCTCGCGCGCGGCGCGTATCAGTTTGGAGGTCGAATCGCCGCCGATGGAACCCGGGCCGGCGGTGCCGTCGCTGATTTCGCCCTGCGCCACGATCACGCCGACGGCGTCGCCGGTCAGCTTGTGCGGCGCGCGCGCCAGGTATTCGTCGAAGCCGACCTGGCGGAAGCTCTTGCCTTCCAGGTCCAGCGCGCCGCGCTTGATCATCATCTGGCGGATTTCATCGCGGGTTTTCAGGCCGTCGACCAGCTTGGCCGACAGCGACAGCTTGGCCAGGTCGCCATTGACCGCGACCACCTGGGCCGGCAGGTCGTTGATGGTCTTCATGATCTGACCCTGCGGCAGCTTGCGCGCCTTCTCGACGTCGTTGGTGTAGGACGTCCACAGCGCGTTGTTCAGATACGATTCCGCCTCGCTGGCCGCCTGCGACGGGCCGTTGGCGACATACGGCTCGCCGAAGCTCTTGTAGGTGCCCACGCGCAGCAGGTTGACCGTCACGCCGACTTTATCGAGGGCGTCGCGGTAGTAGTTGCGATAGCGGCCGAAGCCCTCCATCAGCACCATGCCCATCGGGTGCATATACACCTCATTGGCGTGGGCGGCCAGCAGATACTGGCGCTGATCGTAGCTGGAGCCCCAGGCCACCACCTGCTTGCCGGACGCCTTGAAGCGGTCCAGCCCCGCCGCCACTTCGCGCAGCATGGCCTGGCCGCCGCCTTCCATTTCGTCGGTCAGCAGCACGGCGGCGCCGATCGACGGGTCCTTGGCGGCCGTGTCGAGCACCGTCAGCACGTCGCGCAGCTGGATCATCTTCAGCGTTTCGCCGCCGCGCGCGGTGGTGACCAGCGCCTCGCGCGCGCTGACGCTGGACTGTTCGACCAGTTGACCCTTGAGGTCCAGCACCAGCGTGGTCTTCGGTCCCAGCGGTTTGAAGCCGCCGCCGAAGATGGCATAGGCCAGCGCGATCAACAGCGCCAGGAACAGCAGGTTCAGGATCGTGCGGCGGCCGGCATCGAGCGCCCGCCAGAAGAAAGCGAAGCCGCTACGAATGTAGGAAAACGGTGATCGGGCCATTGATACTCCAAGTGATTGCGTAATTTACAAGATCATACTGTATGCGGCCTGCGCTGTCCCGGTACCGAAATAAGGAGCAAGCCTCCAAATACCAGCAAACCGTTCATGATAAGCAATTCCAAGCCCAAACGATAGTTACCAAATAGTAATTTTTGATTGACGTCAACGACATAACAGAGCGCGGGACCGGCCAGCGCCACCAGCGGCACCCAGCGGTCGCGCACCGCGCGGCGTGTCAGTATGCCGAAGGCGAATAGCCCGAGCAACGGGCCATAGGTATAGCCGGTCAGCTTCAGCACAAGCCCCACCATGCTGGCATTGTCTATCCATTTGAACATCAACACCAGCAGCAAGAACAGCGCGCAGAAGCCCAGATGGACGCGATGACGCAACCGCACCTTGGCCGCTTCGGCCAGATCGGCGCGGCGCTGGATGCCGAGGATGTCGATGCAGAAGGTCGACGTCAGCGCGGTCATCGCGCCGTCCGCGCTGGGGAACAGCGCCGAGACCAGGCCGATGAAGAAAATCAGCTGCACCGCCGCCGGCATGTGGCCCATCACCACCGCCGGGAAGATCTTGTCGCCGCTGGCCGCCAGGCCCACCGTCGGCGCGTACAGGTACAGCAGGCCGCCGAGGAACATGAACAGCACAAGCACGGCGAACAGGATCACCGTCAGCATCAGCATGTTCTTTTGCGAGTCGCGCAAGGTCTTGACGGAGATATTCTTCTGCATGATCTCCTGGTCCATGCCGGTCATCGCCAGCACGATGAAGAAGCCGGCCAGCACCTGCTTCCAGAAATAGGCGGGACTGTCGACCGAGGTCGTGACCACGTTCGTCAGGCCCTGGGCCTGCATGCGGGCCAGGCTTTCGGGCAGGCTCAGGTTCATGTCGTGCAACAGCCAGGCGACGCAGATCACCAGTCCCAGCACCATGCCGGTGGTTTGCAGGGTGTCGGTCCAAACGATGGTTTTGACGCCGCCCTCGTAGGTGTACAGCAGGATCATGCCGAGTATCACCAAGGTGGTCAGCCAGAACGGCACGCCCATGTTGTCGAGGATGGTGATCTGCAGGATGTTGACGACCAGGTAGAGCCGCGCCGACGCGCTCAAGGTGCGCGACAGGATGAAGAACGCGGCGCCGCTCTGGTAGGAGCGCTGGCCGAGCCGGACGTCGAGGTAGTGGTAGATGGAGGTCAGCTTGAGGCGGTAATACAGCGGCAGCAGGATGTAGGCGACGGCGATGTAGCCGAGCACGTAGCCGAGGATCACCTGCAGATAGCCGAAGCCGTCGCGGCCCACGGCGCCCGGCACGCTGACGAAGGTGACGCCGCTCAGGGTGGTGCCGACCATGCCGAACGCCACCAGCATCCAGTTGCTGCTTTTGTTACCGATGAAGAAGCTGTCGTTGGTGGCGTTGCGGGAAGTGCGCCAGGCGACCACCAGCAGCAAGGCGAAATAGGCGAAAACCAGGCAAAACAGCGTGACAGCAGACATGTGGGTTATCCAACGGCAAGTATTGAAATCGCCGCCAATATACACCGCCGCCTCCGCCCGCGTGCGGGCCCCTTAGGCCGGCTGCGGGATCACACCGCTTCCCACGGCCCCGCCTTGGACACCACGGCGTCCGCTTCCAGCAACGGCCGGAGCGCGGCGTCGGTCACGTCGTGCTCGAGGATGAAGCCGCTGATGCCGTTGATGTGCGCCACGCGGAACGGCGCGCTGGTGCCCAGCTTCTCGTTGGTCGCGAGCACCGTCACGCGGGCGCTGGCCGCGACCAGCGCCCGCTTGAACTGCGCGTCGGCCGGGTCGAAGGCGCTGACGCCGGTGGACGCGGCGATCGCGCACGCGCCAAGAAACAATCCGTCGATATTCATGCCCGACACCGTGGCGATGGCGCCGGCGTCGACGCTGCCGCCCAGCGCCGGGGCGACCACGCCGCCGACCAGGATCAGACGCAGATCGGTCCGCTTGAGCACGGCGGCGGCGATGTCGATGGAATTGGTGGCCACCGTCAAATCCAACCCCTCTTTCAGAAACTCGACGATGAGCAGGTTGGTGCTGCCGCAATCGAGAAAAATCAGCTGTCCGGGCTCGATCGTGGCCGCGGCCGCGCGCGCCAGCGCCGCCTTCTGGCGCTGCGCGGTTTGTTTTCTGACAGCGATCGGCTGCGCCGCCGCCGAGGTCGGCATGGCGCCGCCGTAGATGCGCTGGCATAAGCCTTCCGCCGCCAAGGCTCTCAGGTCGCGCCGCACGGCGTCCTCGGAGACGGCGAATTCGGCCGCCAGCAAGGCGGCGGAAACCGTTTGGCCGTCGGCCAGCCGCCGGGCGATGGCGGCGCGGCGTTCAAGGGGGAGGATAGCATTCATGCGCCATGATAACACGCACAAACGTGCACAAACAATCGACAGTCGTCGCCGCTCAACGGGGCGACCACGCGTAAACCGGTTGCAATACGCATGGGATCGGCGTATTGTCGCAATCCACGTTAGTGCACGTTCATGCACGTTTATGCATAAAGGATACTCAATTGGAACAGACGCAAAAACAGAAAATGCTGGCAGGCGAGTTCTACAACGCCGCCGATGCCGAGATTCAAGCCGATCAAGCGGGCGCGCGCGACTGGATGGAACGCTACAACCGCAGCGTTGGCCTGACGCCCGATCAGCACCGCCAGCTGCTGGTTGAGCGCCTCGGCGGCGTCGGCGAAGGCGTGGTCATCCGCCCGCCCTTCCATTTCGACTACGGCTACAACATCAAGGTCGGCAATGGAGTGTTTTTGAACTTTAACTGCGTGATC
Source organism: Burkholderia sp. LMU1-1-1.1 (assembly GCF_040675865.1). NCBI lineage: Bacteria > Pseudomonadati > Pseudomonadota > Betaproteobacteria > Burkholderiales > Burkholderiaceae > Burkholderia > Burkholderia sp. LMU1-1-1.1. The sequence goes on from NZ_JBEGHG010000023.1 coordinate 126,081, forward strand.
CTGGACGTGGTGCAAGTCGAGATCGGCGACATGACCCAGATCGGCCCGGGCGTGCAAATCCTCACCGCCGACCACCCGCGCGATCCAGCGTTGCGGGCACAAGGGCTGGAGTTCGGGCGTCCGATCCGCATCGGACGCAACGTGTGGATAGGCGCGGGCGCGCTCATCATGCCGGGCGTGACCATCGGCGACGACGCGCTGATCGGCGCCGGCAGCGTGGTCACGCGCGACGTGGCGCCGGGCGTGACGGTGATGGGTAATCCGGCGCGTCCCCGCTCCGCTTGAGCGCGGGCCGGATCACATCCGGTCGAGCAACTGCTGTTCGGCGCGCTCGCTGAGCACCAGCACCAGCTTCAGCCTGGCGCGCGTCATGCCCACGAACAGCTTGCGCAGCACGCGCTCGTCGATTTCGGCGAAGTCGATCTCGGTGAAAATGACCGCCGGGGCCGACTGGCCCTTGAAGCGGTAGACGGACTCCGCCAGCAAGCCCCCTTCCCGGTATTGCGGATTGCCGAACAGGTCGTACTCGCCCGTGAACGACTTCAGCGTGTGGACGTCGCTCAGCTTGTCCAGGTTGAGGATGGCGGACTTTTCGCGCCCGCGGAACGAGGCGATGGCGATATCGTGGCGCGCGAATCCCGCGCCCAGGCACAAGGTGACGGCCTTGCGGGTTTGCGCCAGCATCGCCTCGGTATCGCCCTCGGGATACATCAATTCCTCGATATCGGCGCCCTTGAAGGGGCTGCCCGCCTCCACCGGCGAGGTGGTCGCGCCGATCGAGGCCAGCATGGCGACGATCTGGCGCGGGCTGCGGTAGTTGGTGTCCGAACGCAGCGTGACCCAGCCCGGCAGCGGCACCATCTCGCGGCCGTACAGGTTCTGGTTCGGGTCCTCGAGCCAGATCGCCCGGCCGTCGTCCTTGAGCATGCGCAGCAGGATGTCGCGCCAGGCCGGCGAAAAATCCTGGCCCTCGTCGACGATCACCACATCGTAGCGCCACTCGGCGGGTAGCGGCGAGACCGTCATCTTGGCCTCGATCTCCTCCCACACGCCGGGCGCGCCGTACTCGGGCACCTGGTCCTGGGCACGCATGAAGGCATCGCTGAGCATGTGGAAACTGGCGACCTTGCCGCCGGGCGGCACCAGGCGCTCGATATGGTCGGCCAGCGGCCGGTTGTAGCACACGTACAGCGGCGACAGGCCGGCATCGATGGCGGCGGCGTATTCGGCCAGCGCCAGCTGGGTCTTGCCGCTGCCGGCGGTGCCGACCACGTGCAGGCGGAACGGCGTGAATTCCAGCCGCCGCGCCCAGGTCGCCAGACCGCCGGACAGCCGCGCGACCATCTGCGCGGCATTGCCGATCATCGAACTGGGATCGGGGCGCAGGCTCAGCATATTGCCGAGGAAGCGCGTGACCTTGTCGAATTGTTCGCCGGGCTTGGGATCGGTGACGGGCAGGATTTCGCGCACCACCTGTGCCAGGCGGTCCTTGCTGGTAGCGTCGATGATGTGGCGCGGATCGATGCCCGCGAGGTGCGGATTGCGCACGATGTAGTCCGGGCAGTACAGCAGGTAGTCGATGGACAACTCACTGCCGAAGCGTTCGGTCAAACCCTTGATCGAACGCATGATGTGGTTGGCCACCTTGCGCGGCTTGCCCTCGTAGTTGCGGACCAGGCCCTCCTCGGTCTCGTTAAGGAAGCCAGACTTCTGCTCGATCAGCAGCATCCGCCCGCTGGGCGCGACGATAACGAAATCGATCTCGCCGAACGCCGAGAAGCCGTTCTCGACGTTGGTCCAGTGGACGCCGTGATAGATGCGATAGGGAACGCTGGCGAGGGTGGATTCGAGATACGTCAGCGTCTCGATCTCGCGGGCGGCGGTGCCGGTGACGGCCATCTCTTGCCAGCCGGTAGGATGAAGATGAGCCATGAAGTGTGGGCGGGTCTGCCATTAATGTGAAAAAACATTGTAAGGCAGATCCGGGGTCAGGTCCGCCAATTCTACACAAGCTCAGCGCTAAGGCCTCCAAGGGCAGAGGTCGTGTAGAAATGGTGGACCTGACCCCGGGTTGCCACAACTACTAGTGGGCGGCGACGCGGACGCGCTTGGCTTCTCCCGCCACCTGCTGGCGCGGGTTTAGCCGGTCGAGGCGGCCACTGAGCGCCGTCAGGCCGAACGCGCCCAGCACCACCAGCGCGCCGATCCAGCCGGTGTGCACCAGGCCGGCGTGTTCGACGATCAAACCACCACCCCAGGCGCCGCCTGCGATGCCGAGATTGAAGGCGGCGATGTTCAGGCCCGAGGCGACGTCCACCGCGCGCGGCGTGAAGTGCTCGGCCTGCTGCACCACATACACCTGCAATCCAGCAACGTTACCGAAGGCGAAGGCACCCCACACCAGCACTGTCGCCAGCATCAGCCACTTGAACGGCGCCACGAACGTGACCACCAGCAGCACGGCGGCCAGGCCCAGGAAAATGATCTTGAGCGCGCCGATCGGTCCGCGTGTATCGGCCAGCTTGCCGCCCCAGATGTTGCCCACGGCGACCGATACGCCGTACACCAGCATCACCAGCCCGACCGCGCCGGCGCTGAAGCCGGAAATCTCTTGCAGTATCGGCGCCAGATAGGTGAAGGCGATGAAGGTGCCGCCATAGCCGACGGCGGTCATCGCGTACACCAGCAGCAGGCGCGGCTCGCCCAGCACCTTGACCTGTTGCAGCAGCGAGGCAGGCTTGCTGTGCTGGATCGTCGACGGCACGAACAGCAGGCTGCCGATGAAGGCGATCACACCCAGCGCCGAGACAGCCAGGAAAGTCTCGCGCCAGCCGAAGTGCTGGCCGATGAAGGTGCCGAGCGGCACGCCGGTCACCAGCGCGACGGTCAGGCCGGTGAACATGATGGCGATCGCGCTGGCGGCCTTCTCCTTCGGCACCAGCGAGGTGGCGATGGTCGAGCCGATCGAGAAGAACACGCCGTGCGCCAGGCCGGTCAGGATGCGGGCGATCACCAGCGATTCGTAGCTGGGCGCCTTCCAGGCCAGCAGGTTGCCGGCGGTGAACAACACCATCAGCGACACCAGCAGCGTCTTGCGCGGCAGCTTGCCGGTCAGCGCGGTCAGCACCGGCGCGCCGACGGCGACGCCCAGCGCGTACAGGCTGACCAGCAGGCCGGCCGACGGCAGGTTCACGCCCAGATCGGCGGCGATGGTCGGCAACAAGCCGACGATGACAAATTCGGTGGTACCGATGGCGAACGCGCTGATGGTCAGCGCCAGCAAGGCAAGTGGCATGACTTCACTCCTGAAAAGTTGATGTCATGCAGTATCCGGACTTTCGTTGCTGAGAAAAAGACCCTAACGGGTAGAACATATTTGCTTGCGAAGCAAATATAGGTCCGCAGAGCTTCAGCTCGTGTAGAAATGGTGGACCTGACCCCGGAGTGATTTATGATGGCGGGCTGCCGACTTCTTCCAGCCACCACGACATGAACTCAGAAAAACTCGCGTTGCTGCTGACGCGCGAAATGCCTTACGGTAAATATAAGGGGCGCAAGATCGCCGATCTGCCCGGCCATTACCTCGGCTGGTTCGCGCGCGAGGGCTTTCCGTCCGGCGAACTCGGGGCGCTGATCGCGTTGATGTACGAGCTCGATCATAACGATTTGCGTGCCCTGCTCGATCCGCTGCGGCGGTGAAATCGGCACTTTTCGGTTGCAGTACGTGACATCGGACAATTTGGATTCCGTGTATAAAGTCACTTATCGCTAACAGAGGAGATCGCCCATGGCGCACCACCCGTATCGCTGCACTTGCTTCATCATTTCATCGAAAATGCTGCGCCTGCTGGCCGATGAGACGACCGATGAGCACGAACGCTGTCTGCTCCTGGACCAGGCCGAACTGTCGGCACATTTGCGCGGCCAGCGGTCGGTGGCGACGCCGACGACCGCCGCCTTCGGCATCACCGCGACCGGCGAGAAGCGCCGCACCGTCTACGACGCCAAGAACAAGTCCACCTTGCCCGGCAAGCTGGTGCGCGGCGAAGGCGCCAAGGCCAGCAACGATGTGTCCGTGAATCAGGCCTACGACGGCGCCGGAGCCACCTACGATTTTCTGTTCGAGGTGTTGAAGCGCAATTCGATCGACGACAAGGGCGTGCGGCTCGATTCGACCGTCCATTATCAGAAGAATTTCAACAACGCGTTCTGGAACGGCCAGCAAATGGTCTACGGCGACGGCGACGGCAAGCTGTTCCTGGGCTTTACCAGCGCCATCGACGTCATCGCCCACGAACTGACCCACGGCCTGACGCAGAACGCCGTGCCCGGCGGCCTGGTCTACGACGACCAGAGCGGCGCGCTCAACGAGTCCATCTCCGACGTGTTCGGCAGCATGGTCAAGCAGTGGAAACTCAAGCAGAGCAGCGCCCAGGCCGACTGGCTGATCGGCGCCGGCATCATGGGGCCGACCGTCGGCAAGGCCCTGCGCTCGATGGCCGATCCCGGCAACAAGGAACTTACGTGGTCCGGCGATGACCAACCCAAGACGATGGCCGGTTATATCGAGGACGGCGACGTCCATACCAACTCGGGCATTCCCAACCACGCCTTCTACGCGGCCTGCATCGCGCTCAACGGCAATTCCTGGGACAAGGCGGGGCCGATCTGGTACAAGTCGCTGTCCTTGCTGACATCCAACGCCACCTTCTCCGACATGGCCAGGGCGACCATGCAGTCCGCCGAGCTGCTATATGGCGCCGATTCGAAGGAACAACACGCGGTGCAGGCCGCGTGGAAGCTGGTCGGTGTGATTTGAAAGGAAGCATGATGCGTATGACATTGCGATGCACAGGCGGCTTCGCCGGACCGGCCGGGGCGCAGACGCGCACCATCGACCTGGCGCGGCTGCCCCGTGAGCAGGCCGAGCAAATGCAGCAGCTGGTGCAGGCCTGCGACTTTTTCGCGCTGCCGGAAAAGCTGGTCAAGAGCGAGCCGAAATCCTGGGACTTCCAGTACGATCTGGAGGTCGACGAGGGCCAGCAGGCCCATACCGTGCGCTACCATCTGGACGCGGTGCCGGAGCAGTTGCGGGCGTTGACCGAGAAGATCAACGACGAGGTCGACCCGGACTAGTCGGGGATTGAGTCGATGCGCAGTTCCGGATAGCCGGTGAGCGGGTCGTGTTCGCGCGCGAAGCGCCGCTCCGGCAGCAGGGCCAGCAGCAATTCGGCCGTGGTGCGCACCACACAGCCGGGACCGACGTGGCCGCCGAACACCTGACCGCGCGCGTCGGACACCGACATATGCAGATGGGCACCGTCCGGCGCGATCGAGCCGGCCAGGGTCAGGATTTCCAGATCGCCGTGCAGCGCGGTCGCTTGCGGCTGCCCCGCATAGCGCAGTTGCGCCACGCTCAGGCTGCCGATACCTTGCAGCACGAAGCCGGCCTGGTGGCCGCTGGCCAGCAAGGCGGCCACCACCGCGCCGCGCACGTCGTCGCCGGGCTGCAGACGTAGCGGCAAGGTCAGCATCACGCCACCATGGTGGCGAACTCGCCGTTTTTGATGAGCCGTTGCAGATCGGTGGCGCCGCCGATCAGTACGCCCTTTACGAAGATCATCGGGAAGGTCGGCCAGCCGGTCCACATCTTCAACGCCGTGCGGGGGCGCCATTCGGAGAAGTAGTTGCCGTAGCTGAGGTACTTGTAGGGCGTGCCGTTGGCGTCGAGGATTTGACGGGCTTTGCGGGGGAAGGGATTGAGTCCCATGCCGACCACCACGACCTTGTTGGCGGCGATGGCGGCCTGGACTTCGGCGACCAGGTCGCGGCGGTAGTCGCTGATGCGTTCGCGGATGGCGGGGTGGATGTGGGCTTCGTCCAGGATGTTGCGGCTCATCGTGTTCCTCGTGATCATGAAAACCGCAAGCGTAGCCGTAACGGGCGCGAAGAGCCAGCCTTTTCCGCGCGACACCGCGCGGGGGCCTGTCGCGCAAATAACATCTAAAACACGTAGGGCGGATTAGGCGGCACGCCGTAATCGGCCATGCATGCGCCGCCGATAACGCATGCATGGCCGATTACGCTTCGCTAATCCGCCCTACGTGGATCCGTGGTTGCAGCAAGGTTCCGTCAGCGAATCGCTTTTACAGCGCCAGCTTGCTGATCTTGGTGCCTTCCAGATTCAGGTTGGCCATCAGGCCGGCGTTGGTCAGCACCAGCGCCTGCACCGGCCCCGTGGCGGTGGTGGTGTCGATCTCGCCATTGGCGCCGACTTTCAACAACGCCACCGAACCATCCACACCGGCCGTCCAGCCTTTGCTATTGCGGAATTTATCCAGCGCCTCCCGCGTCATGAACAGCAGCACCACCGCCTTCGATTGCGCGCCGGCCTGGAAGCCGACCGACACCGACGTCATGCTGTAATAGTCGGCCGTCTGCCCTCCCGTGCGCAGCACGCCACGGCCATATTCGCCACCCACGACCAGACCCGCCGCCAGCACGCGCGGGAACACCAGCACGCCATTGGCCTTACGCACCAGCTCGCGCGATCCCTTGACCTCCTTGTACAGCCGCTCCAAGGTGTCGTAGGAGCCGCGCTCGATCTCCGTCTTGACGGCGGCCGGATCGGACTTGGCGTCGGTGGTGGTGGTGGTGCAGCCACCCAGGGCCAGACCGGCGAAAGCGACGGCGGCCGTGGCGCGCATCAGAAATGTACGTTTTTGCATAGAAGTCTCCTGAGGAATATCGAGTGAGCCAGCTTGCCAAAATAGCAGTCCGATTTTGGCACCTTTATTGAAAACGTGCCAACTCGCCTTGTCTCAGGTGCGCGACAAGGGGCCCTACCCCGGCTAAACCCGCGTGCCGAAGGCCAATCGCTTGCCTTCGCGCAACATCGCGGCGAAGTCCACCGCCGGCACCGGCTGGCTGAACAGGTAGCCCTGCAGCTGGTCGCAGCCCAGCTCGCGCAGGAAACTCATCTGCTCGACCGTCTCCACACCCTCGGCGACGATCTCCTGGCGCAATTGCTGCGCCATCGTCACGATCGCGCGCGCGATGGCGCAATCGTTTTCCTCATACGGCAGCCCCACCACGAACGAGCGGTCGATCTTCAGGGTGCTGATCGGGAATTTCTTCAGGTAGGCCAGGCTCGAATAGCCGGTGCCGAAGTCGTCCAGCGCCAGCGACATGCCCATCGCCACCAGTTCGTTCATGATGGCGATGACGTTGTCGGTGCCGCGCACCAGCAGGCTCTCGGTGATTTCCAGGTTGATCTGGTCCGGCTGCACGCCGTAGCGCTCGAGCACCGCCGCGATGCGCTGCGGCAGTTGGCTGTCGAACTGCCGCGCCGACAGGTTGACGGCGACCGGCGGCATGATCAGGTTGTCCTCGCGCCAATCGCGGATCTGGCGGCAGGCCTGCTCCAGCACCCAGGTGCCCAGGTCGAGTATCAGCCCGCTCTCCTCGGCCACCGGGATGAACACGCCCGGCGAAACCAGCCCGCGCACCGGATGGCGCCAGCGCAGCAGCGCCTCGGCGCCGACGATGCGGCCGCTGCGCAGGCTCACCTTCGGCTGGTAGTACAGCAGCAGCTCGTCGTTGACGAGCGCCTGGCGCAGCTCGCTCTCGAGCCGCAAATGCTCCTTGGCGCGCTGGTTCATCTCCTCGCTGTAGAACAGGAAGTCGGCCTCGATGTTCTGCGCCGCCTTGTTCATGGCGACGTCGGCGTAGCGGATCAGGGTCGGCACGTCGGCGGCGTCCTCGGTGTAGACGGTGATGCCGATGTGCGCGCCCACCTGCAGGCTGTGGGCGGCGATCTGGATCGGTGCGGCCAGCACCGATAGCAGCTTTTGCGCGACGATGGCGGCGTGTTCGCGTTTTTCGATGTGCAGCAGCGCGACGGCGAACTTGTGGCCGTCGAGCCGCGCCAGCACGTCCGCCTCGCGCAGCACGGCGCGGAACATGCGGCCGATCTCGCACAGCAGCTCGTTGCCGATGTCGCTGCCGAGCGTGTCGCTGATGGCGCCGACGCGGGTGATCTCGACCACCAGCATGGCGCCGTGCTCCTGCGATCGGCGGTTCTCGGTGAGCGCCTGGCCGACCAGCTGCGTCAGCAGGCACAGGTTGGGCAGGCCGGTCAGCGGGTCGTAGTTGGCCATGCGCTGCATGCGCGCCTGCGCGTCCTTGTGCTCGCTGATGTCGGAGAACAGCGAGAACGTGTGGCTGATCTTGCCCTGGTTGTCGCGCACCACGCTGATCGTCACCGACTGCGGGAACAGCTCGCCGTTCTTGCGTTTGCCGATGATCTCGCCGCGCCACGGCCCGGCGCCGCGCATCGCCGCGCGCACCTTGGCGCGGAACTCGGCGTCGTGCACGCCCGAGCGCAGCAGGTCCGGCGTCTTGCCGATCGACTCTTCCGGCGTGTAGCCGGTGATGCGCGTGAACGAGGAGTTGATCGAGACGATGCGCTCGTGGGCGTCGGTGATCAGCACGCCCTGGTCGCTGTCCTCGATGATGCGCGCGTGCAGATTGATCTTGTCGGCCGCCGACAGCGCCTCGTCCACCTGCGCCAGCCGCACCAGCATGCCGACCGGCTCGCCGCTGTCGTCGTGGCGCAGGAAGATGTGCATCTTGACCCAGATGATCTCGCCGTTTTTCTTGCGGCGGCGCACCTCGGCGGTGGCGCCGGCCTCGCCGCCGGCGTCGAAATACAGTTCGGCGATGTTGCCGTCGTCATCGTTCTCGGCGTACAGGAACAGCACGTGCTGGCCCAGCGCCTCGTCGGCGCTATAGCCGAACATCTGCGCCGCGCCGGGACTCCAGGCCGTCAGGTAGCCGGTCAGGTCCAGTTCCAGCACCGCGTGGTCGTCGGCGTCGACCGACGGCGCCATCGCCGCGCGCGTTTCGGCCAGCGCGGCGTCGAGGCTGGCGAGCGTGAGCGCCAGCGCCTCGCCCTGCTCGCCGCGGGCCCGCTGGCTCAGCGCCAGACAACGCTCGATCGCGTCAAGCATGGGGTTTACCCGCCTTGCCGGACGCCACCGTCTGCATCCACAGATAGGCGTCGGCGGCGACCTGGTTGAAATCGTCCATGTCGATCTGCAGCGCTTGCAGCCGTTCGGCCAGCGCGGCGTGGTCGTCGCGCTCGGCCGCCTCGACCGCGCCGAGCAGCTCGCCGAGCTCGCCCTCGTGCGCCAGCAGCGCCTGCTGCACCGCCTCGCTCATCGTCAACGGCTTGAGCACCTCGGGCAGCGACAGGCCGAACAGCACGCCCAGCAGCGAGAACATGCCCACCATGAAGGCTTGCTCCTGCTGCGCCTTGCCCAGGCCGGCGTCGCGCGACAGCAATTCCATCGCCCGCGCCCGCACCGCCACCCGCGCCAGCAGCATCGGCGAGCGCTGGTCGCCCTCGCGCGACGAGAACAGCATCAGGTTGAGCCAGCGCCGCAGCTGCGCGCGGCCCAGGATCAGGATCGCCTGCGAAAAACTGGTGACGCGGCGGCCGGCGCCCATGCCCAGCGAGTTCACCAGCCGCAGCAGGTGGTACGACAAGGTCGGGTCCTGGCGCAGCAGCGCTTCGATCTCGTGGGTGTCGGCGTCGGCCGACACCAGTTGCACCAGTTGCAGCGCCAGCGCGCGCGAGGCGACCTGGCTGCCCACCGGTTTGGACGGCGGCGCCAGGAACCATTCGCCCTCGATCCAGGCCACGGTGGACGGCAAGGTGCTAACGAGCTCGGCGTCGGCGCGGTGCAGCTTCTCGGCGGGCAGCTTTTTCCAGCCCGCCTGGTCCAGCAATCGGCCGAGGGCCTCGGTCAGGCCGGCGCGGTAAAAGCAGCTCATGCTGCCGCCCGCCACGTCGCGCAGCACCGCGACGATGGCCTCCGGCAGCGCGGGGGGCTGATCGAGCTGATCGTGCTGGTCGAGAACGCCGGCGTCGAACAGCAGCGCGCCGGGGTGACCGTTGCGGTCGGCCAGCGGATGCAGGAAAACGGGCGGGATGGCAATCAGGGCGGTCATAAATGATCCAGCAAAAACAGTCAGTTATCCTGCTATGGTACTCCGAAACTGTTGGCGTCGGTCAACATTGTCAAGCCGGGCGGCGCTTTCGCCCGCCGCTTTCCTGTTCTGCGTCAAACGGATTGCGTATGGTGGGGTAAATGGCTCAACAGCCGCTCGAACAGCCCCGGCTGGCGCATGCGGTCGATCCACCAATTCAGCGCGGCGCCGTGCTCGCCGCTGCGCCAGGCCAGGTAGAAGGTTTCGGCCGGTTTCGGTTCCTCCACCTGTTTTTCCACCAGCAGCCCGGCGTCGATGGCGGCGCGCGCGCACGGCTCCGGCAGGAAGCCGAAACCGGTGCCGGCCAGCTGGAACTGCAGCTTGGTCTTCATGTCCGGCACGGTCAAGGTATCTTGCCCCAGCAGCAGGCCGACGGTGCGCGGCGCCAGCTGGCGCGCCGAATCGGACACGCTGACCGCGCGGTATTGCTGTAAATGCACACGGTCGAGCCGGCCGTCGACGGCCGCCAGCGGGTGCGACGGCGCCACCGCGAAGACAAACTCGACCTTGCCGATCGGCTCGGAGACATAGCCGCCGCCGGCCGGGCCGTCGCCGGCCACGCCCACCAGCAGGTCGGCGCGGCGGTCCAGTAGCGCTTCCCAGGCGCCGGACAGCGTCTCCTTCACCACGCGCAACCGGGTCTGCTGCGCGACCTCGTAGAAGGCGTTGATGTCTTCCAGGAACATGCAGGGTGAGAACATCGAATCCATGCCGACCGCCAGTTCGGTCTCCCAGCCGGACGCCACGCGCCGCACCCGGTGTTCCAGATCCTGCGCCGCCCTGAGCAGGTAGCGCCCTTCCTTCAGCAGTTCGACGCCGGCCGCCGTCAGGACCACGCGCGGGCCGTTGCGCTCGAACACCTGGACGCCCAGGTCGTCCTCCAGCTTGCCAACGGTATAGGAGATGGTCGACGGTACGCGGTGCAACTCCTTGCCGGCGGCCGAGAACGATCCGCGACGGTCGATGGCGTCGACGATTTGCAGCGCTTCGAGGCTTAATCTGAGCATTCGATTTTTTCGATAGTAGAGGGGTAAATTTTCCGTTTTTTAATCCGGAATCCGAGGTCTATACTGTGATTCATGGATGCGGCGATGACTGAAGAAACAGCGAATCAGCCTTCAAAATTATCGCACATCGGCTGAAAACAACCTTGAAAACAATCGAAGAAACGGAGCTCATCATGTTGCAAATTCGTAAAAGTGAAGAACGCGGTCTGGCAAATCACGGCTGGTTGAATTCCCGCCACAGCTTCTCGTTCGGCAGCTACCATGATCCAAAACACGTCGGTTTCGGCCCGCTGCTGGTGATCAACGAAGACCAGGTCGAAGCCGGCCAGGGCTTCGGCACCCACGGCCACCGCGACATGGAGATCATCTCCTACGTGTTGAGCGGCGCGCTCGAGCATAAGGACAGCATGGGTACCGGTTCGGTGCTGCACTACGGGGACGTCCAGCGCATGAGCGCCGGCACCGGCGTGCGTCACAGCGAGTTCAACGGTTCGCAAAAAGACCGGGTGCACTTCCTGCAGATCTGGATCCAGCCCGGCCAGACCGGCATTCCTCCGAGCTACGAGGAAAAGCACTTCACGCCGGAAAGCAAACAAGGCCGGCTGCGCCTGATCGCTTCGAACGACGGCCGCGAAGGCTCGGTGCTGGTGCATCAGGATGCGGCGATCTTTGCGACGATCATGGGCGCCGGCGACAACCTGAAGCACGAGCTGGGCAAAGGCCGCATCGCCTACGTCCATGTGATCCGGGGCGACGTGACCGTCAACGGTACCGCGCTCAAAGGCGGCGACGCGCTGAAGATCACCGAGGAAAACCTGGTCACCCTGGAACAGGCGACCGACGCCGAGGTGCTGGTGTTTGACTTGCCTAACTGACCCTTCCCATGGGAAAGGCTGGCCTAAAATAATTTTTCGCCAGTTTTGGTATGATGAAGGGCGCGCCGGGTCTGTTCGAACAGCCCGGCGCGCCTTTTTTACTTATTACATCATCAATATTTGAAGAGCATAGCTATGTTGCAGAGCGCGGAAACACCGGCAAAAGACGAATTGGACTACATGACTTCGTGCGCCTTGCCGACGCCCTGGGCACAGTTCACCTTGCACGCCTTTGTCGAAAAAGCCACCGGCAAGGAACATCTGGCCATGGTGCTGGGCGATATCGGCGACGGCGAGCCGGTGCTGGCGCGCGTGCACTCCGAGTGCCTGACCGGCGACGTGCTGTTCTCACAACGTTGCGATTGCGGCGCCCAGCTTGAAGGCGCGCTCAAGAAGATCGCCGCCGAAGGCCGCGGCGTGCTGCTGTATCTGCGCCAGGAAGGCCGCGGTATCGGCCTGATCAACAAAATCCGCGCCTATCGCCTGCAAGAGGCCGGTGCCGACACGGTCCAGGCCAACGAACAGCTGGGCTTCAAGCCGGACCAGCGCACCTACGGGCTGGTCAAGCCGATGCTGGCCCGCTTCGACGTCAAAAGCCTGCGCCTGATGACCAATAATCCGCGTAAGATTGATGCCATGACCAAACTTGGCATCGAAGTGGCCGAGCGCGTGCCGCTGCTCGTCAACCGCAACGCGTTCAACCAGCACTATCTGAACACCAAGGCTGCCAAGCTGGGTCACATGATGACGCCTTTGACGCCCGCCGCCGTGGAAGATGGCGCGCTCTGAGGTTGCCGATAGAATAAGTCTAAGGTTTGCATGAAATTTACCGCGCTTGCCACATCCATCGCCTTGACCGGGGCCTGCGCTGGCGCGCTGGCCGCCTCCACCACCGCAAACCCCGCCGCGCCGACGCTGGCCGCAACCGCCAACGCGGCGACCGCAGCGGCGACCACGACCGCAACGACCGCCACTGCGCCCGCCAAGGGCAAGCAGCCGCAGTCGGCGCAGCCGGTCCCGCCCGCTCCACCCACATCCCCTGATTCCGCCGACCCGTCCGCAGCCGCCGATACCGCGCCGCTGCCGCCACCGTCGAGCGCGGCCCAGCATCTGTATGCGTCGGCCAAGAACGATATCCTGCAAGTGCGCTCGCTGCTGAAAAGCGGCCGCACGCAATCGTCGGTGGGTTCGGGCTTCTTGATCGGCACCAGCAACCTGGTCGTCACCAACTACCACGTGGTGTCGCAGTTCGCGCTCGATCCGGACACCTACGTCGGCGAATGGGTCGACACCAGCGGCCAGCGCGGCAATGTGGAACTGCTGGCGGTCGACGTGCTGCACGATTTGGCCGTGCTGCGCGTCAACCGCAACGGCACCGGCTTCTTCAAGATGCCGGACCAGCTGGCGCGCCTGACGCAGGGCCAGTATCTGTACTCGATGGGCAATCCGCTCGATCTGGGCTTTGCCATTTCCGAGGGCGCCTACAACGGCGTCATCGCGCGCAGTTTCTACGACCAGCTGATGTTCACCGGTCCGATCAACTCCGGCATGAGCGGCGGCCCCAGCGTGACGGTCGACGGCTCGGTGGCCGGCGTCAACGTCTCCAAGCGCCTCGATGGCGAACTGGTCAGCTTCCTGGTGCCGGCCCGCTTCGCCCAGGACCTGCTGCGCAAGGTCGAACAACAAGCCAAGGCGCCAGCCGATTTCACGTCGGTGGTGGCCGGCCAGCTGCTGAGCCATCAGCGCGCGATGGTCGATCAACTGCTGTCGAGCCCGCTTAGCCTGAAACCGATGGGACCGTACCAGGTGCCGGTGCGCGAGTCCGAACAGATGCGCTGCTGGGGACGCTCCAACGTCAAGGCCGACAAGCCGTTCACGGTCGACGACGCCAGTTGCGCGATGGAGTCGGCGATCTTCGTCAGCGGCTCGCTGCAAACGGGGCAGCTCAGCATCCGCCACCAGTTCATCCGTGGTACCGGCCTCGACAAGCTGCGCTTCGCGCAACTGGCCAGCGCCTCGTTCAAGAACGAGCATTTCGGCAGCAACAAGGACACCCGCCTGACCGGCCCCAACTGCACCGAAGACTTCGTCAAGAACAAAAACCTGCCGCTGCGCGCCGTGCTGTGCGTGCGCGCCTACCGCAAGTTCGCCGGCCTGTACGATTTCGCGCTGCTGACGGCCACCACCGACCAAGGGTTGATGAGCCTGCAAAGCCGGCTCGATGCGCGCGGCGTCTCGTACGACAACGGCATGCGCCTGTCGCGCGTGTTCCTCGAATCGCTGTCGCTGGCACCGGCCGGCGCGGCCATGCCCGCGCGCGCGCCGGCCGGCAAGGCAGGCAAGCCGCCGGGCGGAACCGCCGATAAACAGCCCCCGCCCCCGGCCAAGCCGGCCACGGGAGGCGCGCAATGATGGCCCCCTACTTCGTGGAAATCCTCGCCCGCAACGGCGACGTGCTGCATCGGCACAAGGCCGACACCTTGCCGATCCGACTCGGACGCAGCTACGACAACGACATCATCCTCGACGACGCCCATAGCGCCGCCGCGCACGCCATCGTCGACCTGGACGCGCAGGAAAAGCTGGTGCTGCGCGACCTCGGCAGCAAGAACGGCACCTACGCGCGCGGCAAGCGCCAGACCGAGGTCGTGCTGGGCGGCGACACTGTAGTGCGTCTCGGCCACACCCGCCTGCGCATCCGCGCCGCCGACTTCCCGGTGCCGGCCGAAATCGCCGACACCACCATGCACGGCTGGGAAGGCGCGACGCCGGCCACCATCGGCCTGCTGCTGATCGCCGTCTTCAGCGTTTTGGAAACGTGGCTGTCCGATGTCGAACCGTTCGCTTTGATCCGTTATCTGCTGGTGCTCGCGTCCAGCCTGGCGGCGGGCTTGCTGTGGAGCGGCGTGTGGGCGCTGGCCAACCGCCTGTTCGGCAGCCACGCGCGCATGGGCCGGCACCTGTTCATCTTGGGCAGCGGCCTGGCGGTGGTAGGCATCTGGCGCGCCGCCAGCAGCATCATGGCGTATGCGTGGTCGGCCGAAGGATTCACGCGGTATGGCAACCTGGTCACCCTGGCGATCGTCTGCGGCATGCTGTTCTTCCATCTGAAGACCATCAAGCCGCATCTAACGAAGCAGTTCGCCACCACCGCCACGATCATGATGCTGGTCGGCGCCGGCTTGATGCTGATGACCAACCTGCAAGGCACAGGCCGCGTGGCGGACGAGCTCTACATGTCGGTATTGTTGCCGCCGGAAGTCAAGCGCAGCCCCGACCGCAGCGTCGACCAATTCATGGGCGACGCCGCCAAGCTCAAGGCCGACACCGACGCAGCCCGGGCGCGCGGCGTCAAGGACGGCGTGGACGACACGGACGATGACGACGATGACAACAGCGCCGAGTGACTACGACGTTTGAATACCTCGGAGACACGTAGGGCGGATTAGGCGGAACGCCGTAATCGGCCATATATGAGCCGCCGACGGCGCATGCATGGCCGATTACGCTGCGCTAATCCGCCCTACGTGTATCCGTGGTGATGCGTGGCCCCGTGTAAGAGCCGGCCTCACGGCCAACCGCGCAACACCTGGTCGACCACGCCCTGCAACTGTTCGCGCGTCGCGCCGGCGGCGGCCTGCACCGCCATGCCGTTCGACACCGTCATCACATAGCGCGCCATCTGCCCCGAACAGCTGTCGGCCGGCAAATCGCCATCCACCTTCGCCCGCTCGAAACGCTCGCGCAGCTTTTCCTCGCTCGCGGCCCGGCGCTCGATCAATGAATTGCGAATCGGCAGCGCATCGTCGCTGCACGCCAGCGCGCCGTTGATCACCAGACAGCCATGCGGCTTGTCGGTCTCGGTCTGCGCATCGGCATTGCCGCGCAAAAAATGCTCGACCACGGCGCGCGCGGTCGGTTCCTTCAGCGCCGCGTTGAACAGCGGATCGTGCGTCGCGCCATACCGGTCGAGCGCCAGGCGGAACAGGTTTTCCTTGTTACCGAACACGGCGTACAAACTGGGCCGGTTCATGCCCATCGCCTCGGTCAGTTCCGGCAGCGAGCTACCCTCGTAA
This sequence comes from Burkholderia sp. LMU1-1-1.1, assembly GCF_040675865.1. NCBI lineage: Bacteria > Pseudomonadati > Pseudomonadota > Betaproteobacteria > Burkholderiales > Burkholderiaceae > Burkholderia > Burkholderia sp. LMU1-1-1.1. Next base: position 142,092 of record NZ_JBEGHG010000023.1, read on the forward strand.
CCCTTCTCCCAAAACACCTTCATCGCTTTGTCCAGCGCGGTTTCAGCATCGAAAGTGCGCGGACGGCCCGTCTTGCGGACTGTGGAAGTATTCTCTTTCATACCAATCGGTTAAAAATTATATTGACAACGTGCTCTCCAACCGTCATTATGAACCGATCAGTAAAAAACTCAAGCATTTTTACGACTACCCAGGACTATTTCCCATGCAACCAACATCCAACGCGCAGGCTGTGCCGCCTGTAAGTCAACCGTCGGCGCTCACCACGCCCGCCCCCACCCGCGCCGCCTGGCTGGCCGTGCTCTCCGTCGCCGTCGGCTCGTTCGCCCTCGTCACGACGGAATTCCTGCCGGTCGGCCTGTTGCCGTCGATCGCCGCCGAACTGAAGGTGACCGAAGGCCTGGCCGGCATGATGGTCACCATTCCCGGCCTGGTGGCCGCCTTTGCCGCCATCCTGGTCACCATCGGCGTCGGCAAGACCGACCGCCGCTATGTGATCTGGGCGCTGACCGGCACCCTGATCGTCTCCAATTTGATGGTGGCGCTGTCCGACTCGTTCATCGTGATCCTGATCGGCCGCGCCTTGCTCGGTATCGGCGTCGGCGGCTTCTGGGCCATCGGCGGCGCGCTGGGCAACCGGCTGGTGCCGCCCGAATACGCAACGCGAGCGACGTCGATCATCTTCGCCGGCATCTCGCTCGGCACCGTGGCCGGCGTGCCGGCCGGCGCGCTGATCGGTGAACTGGTCGGCTGGAGGGTGGCCTTCTACGCGGCCGGCGCGGTCGCCGTGCTGGTGCTGCTAACGCAAATGTGGCTGCTGCCACGCCTGCCGACGACGCAATCGCTGACCTTCGCGCAATTGCCGGCGCTGCTGCGCGTGAAGAAGGCGCGGCTCGGCATGCTGGCCACCTTGCTGATCTTCATCGGCCAGTTCGCCGCCTACACGTATGTCACCCCGTTCCTGAGCCAGGTCGGCGGCTTGAACGCAACGACCATCAGCGCCCTGCTGCTGACTTATGGCGCGGCAGGCTTCGTCGGCAACCTGATCGGCGGCTGGACGGTGGCGCGCAGCGTGCGCATGTCGATGATCGCCACCGGTCTGGTCATGGGCTTGTCGGCGGCGGCGCTGCCGTTGATCGGCACCTCGCTGATCGGCGCAACGGCACTGATCGTGATCTGGGGCCTGGCCTTCGGCATGATGCCGATCTCCGTCCAAACATGGATGTTCCGCGCAGCGCCGGATGCGATGGAAAGCGGCGGCGCCGTGTTCGTCGCCACCGCGCAGATCTCGCTGGCCAGCGGCGCGCTGGTGGGCGGCGTGGCGGTCGACCATCTGGGCGTATCGAGCGCAATGGTGGTCGGCGGCGTGTTCGCCGTGGCGATGGCGGCGGTCATCGCAAAATGGGGCGAGGACGACGGCAAGCCGTCAGCTAAATTGCACGCCGTGCACTGAGCACCGACCACTGCGAGCCCGAGGCGCATATAAATTGCGCGCTACGGACTGGTCGGCGGCAACACGCTGGAACACGTAGGGCGGATTAGCCGGAACGGCGTAATCCGCCATGTATGAGTCGCCAGCAACGCCAGCGCCCACCTAGATTCTACCGCGCCTAAACTCGGCCAGGAAAGCCTTGGTCTCCCTGGCCGACAACACCTTGATGTCGTCGCCGTGCCAGGCGTACAGGTACGGCGTGCCGCCCTGGCGATCGGTCAGCTTAGCGTCCAGCAAAAAGCAGGTCCCCAACGGATACAACGCCGTATCGCTCATGCGCCGCGAGCAATGCACAGCCAGCTCCGGCGAAAACGCCTGCCCCGGCACCGGATGGATCTCGACCACGCCTCCGCGCCGCACCGAGTGCACCGCCACCTGCCGGTAAGCATAAATATCGCGCGCCATGGTCATCCTTGCTGAAAAACCGCCATGGTAGCAGATCGTTTTCCACCGGCATGACATAACCACGCACCATTGATCTGACCGAACGACCGATGATAAAGCCGGGCGCAGGATGTCGCGAGACGTCCTGGCAGCCTGGCTTTTTTTCTTCAGTGCCGCTTGAAGGATATCCTCAAGCCACTACACTGAACATGACCACCTACACTTGGGACGAGGCCAAACGCAAAAGCAACCTGCGCAAGCACGGGCTGGATTTTGCTGATGCGCCCGCTGTGCTGGAGAATGATTCCTACTCAACGGAAGATACCCGTTTTAGCTACGGCGAACGTCGATACAATGCGTTGGGTTATTTTCAAGGCAACGTGGTTTCAATTACTTACACGGAGCAAAACGATGAAATACGAATCATCTCTTTTAGATGGGCAACGCGCCGAGAAAGGCGGGACTTCACGCGACGAGTCTGCCGGTTGGATTGACGTGATGCCGAACCATGACGACGAGATCGAGATTGACGAAGACTGCCCGGAATATGATCCACGTTACTTCACCGAACCAGTGCATCGCTTCAGAGGCCGTATCATTCCCCCACGTACGTCCCCTACCGATCCTTATGACCCGGAAGTGCTAGCGTTCATGAAATCGATCACGCCTCTGGTGCAGATGGAACCCGACATCCTCGGCGGTATGCCCGTGTTTAAAAATACGCTCGTGCCGATCAAACGCATGTTCGACTATCTGCTTGTCGGGAAAACCATGGATGATTTTCTGCACGATCATCCGACGGTGTCACAAAACACCGCGACTGCCGTACTGGAAAGCGATGCAACGCTGTTTTACGAAGAGATCAGCAATGCGATGGACTCAGGGGCAGCCCCCCTTAGAATCGCAAAGCATCCCGTTTAGCGCACCATCATTCGCGTGACGGCCTGGACAACATTGAGGCAGTCGGAAGCCAGCCCCAGGATATGCGTACATATCCTGGCCTGTCACGCTAGCAGCGACTGGAAAAACTCCAGGAACGCCCGCGTCTTGGCTGGCGGGTGCTGGCGCGATGGGTACAGTGCGTACAGCGGAAAGCGTTCATCCGGCCAGGCAGTGAGGACCGGCGTCAGCGCGCCGGAACGCAGCAGCGGCTCCACGGCGATATCGATCACCTGCGCCAGACCGTAGCCGGACAACAGCACACTTTCCATCGTCCCCGCATCGTTGAGGGTGATCTGGCTGCGCGGCTGAACGTAGGTAACTTTGCCTCCACGATGAAACTCCCACTCAAACGGCCTGCCCGTTGCGGGATTACGGAAGTGGATACACGTATGGCCCGGCTCCTCCAAATCCGACGGTTTCTTCGGCACGCCGTGCTTGCGCAGGTATCCAGGCGTGGCGACGGTCAGCACGCGCGTGTCCATCAACTTGCGGGCGATCAGTGAAGATGTCTGCGGCTGCCCGAGTCGAATGGCCAGATCGACGCCGTCGCCGACCATGTCGCCGATCTGGTCACGCGCGTACAGATCCAGTTCCAGCTCCGGGTGCAGCTTTAAAAAATCCCCCAGCCTCGGGCCGAGCAGCAAACGCGCCAACAGCGGATCGGCGTTGACGCGCAGCTTGCCGCGCACGGCCACCGCCCCCTCCCCGGCCGACGCCACGGCCTCCTCCAGCCCCGCCAGCAAAGGACCGATCTGCGCGTAGAAGCGGCGTCCCTCATCGGTTAGCGAGACCTTGCGCGTGGTGCGGTCGAACAGCCGGATATTGAGACGCGATTCCAGTCGCGCGATGGCGCGGCTTACGCCCGACTGCGACATATCCAACGCCTCGCCGGCACGCACAAAGCTGCCGCTGTCGACGATCGCCGCCAGCACCCGCATGCCGTTCACCACCCGTTCGTCAAAAGACATATATGCCAACTAGTCATTAATGATATGCATTCCATGCTATCGGAGTATGAGCCGGTTTGCATCAAAATTCTCCTTATCGATCTTTATAGGAGAACACCATGTATGCAATCACCGGTATCACGGGACAAGTCGGCTCGGCGCTGGGCCTCCAACTACTCGCGGCGGGGTTGCCAGTGCGCGCCGTGGTGCGCGACGCGGCTAGAGGCGGCGCCTGGACCGCGCGCGGCGCCGAAGTGGCGCTGGCAGACATCAACGACGCCGCCGCACTGACGCAAGCCTTCACCGGTGCGGAGGCGGTGTTCGTGCTGCTGCCGCCGACCTTCGATCCATCGGACGGCTTCCCGGAAGCGCGACGCAGCATCGCGGCATTGCGCGAAGCGTTGACGGCGGCACGGCCTGGGCGCGTGGTCGCGCTATCGACTATCGGCGCTCAATCGGCGCGCCCGAACCTGCTCAACCAGCTTGGCATCATGGAACAGGAACTGGGCAAGCTGGATTTGCCGGTCGCGTTCCTGCGCGCGGCATGGTTCATCGAGAACAGCCAGTGGGACGTGGCGTCCGCCCGTGCCAGCGGCGACATCGCCAGTTTCCTGCAACCACTCGACCGTCCGGTGCCGATGGTCGCCTGCGCGGATATCTCGACGGTGGCCCACGAGCTGCTGCGGCAAACCTGGAGCGGGCTGCGCGTGGTGGAGCTGGAAGGTCCGGAGCACATCAGCCCTGCCGATATCGCGGCGAGCTTCGCCAGGCTGCTGGGCACCGCCGTCAAAACGCATGCGGTACCGCGCGATACGTGGGCGGAGCTATTCGTTTCTCAAGGTATGAAGAATCCCGCTCCACGCATGCGTATGCTGGACGGGTTCAATGAAGGCTGGATCGCCTTTGAAGGAACGCCGCGCAAAGGCGTCGTCACACTGGACGAGGCCATTGCGGGACTGCTGGCGCGCTAACCCGCCACGCTTACACTGCGATCAGCATCGCGATCGATTCGGCCGCGATGCCTTCTTCGCGTCCAAGGTAACCCAGCTTCTCGTTGGTCTTGGCCTTGACGTTGACCTGGCTGATGTCCAGCCCCAAATCCTCCGCGATGTTCGCGCGCATGGACTGGATGTGCGGCGCCATCTTCGGACGCTGGGCGATGATGGTGCAATCGACGTTGCCGATGCTGTAGCCGGTGGCCATCACGCGGCGCGCGGCCTCCTTCAGCAAGGTGCGCGAATCGGCGCCCTTGAACTGCACGTCCGTATCCGGAAAATGCTTGCCGATGTCGCCCAGCGCCGCCGCGCCTAAAATCGAATCGGTGATCGCATGCAGCAGCACGTCGGCGTCCGAGTGACCCAGCAGGCCGACGTGGTGCGGGATGTCGACGCCGCCGATGATCAGCTTGCGGCCTTCCACCAAAGCGTGGCAGTCGTAGCCCTGGCCGATGCGGAACGGTAGTTTTGTCATAGGGGGTTTCCTTGGTTATTCGCCGGCGGCCAGATACATCTCGGCGATGCGAATGTCGGCCGGCAGCGTGACTTTCAAATTTCGTGGGTGGCCTTCGATCAGGCGCGGCGACATGCCCAGCATCTCTACGGCGCTGGCGTCGTCGGTGATGGCGTTGGCGTCCGGCGCGCCGCCCAGCGCCCGCAGCAGCAGCGCGTAGCTGAACATCTGCGGCGTCTGCGCCAGCCACAGGCCGTCGCGCGGAACCGTGGCGACGTCGTCGCCCGCCTTGCGCTTGACCGTGTCGACCACCGGCAGCGCCAGCAGGCCGCCGGCGGCGTAGTCGCCAACACCCTGTATCAATTTGGCGATCAAGGCCGGCGTTAGGCCGGGGCGCGCGGCGTCGTGCACCATGACCAGGTCCTTGTCCGTGACGATGCCGTCCAGCGCGCGCAAGGCGTTGAGCACCGTATCCATGCGGGTGACGCCGCCGCATCGCAGCACCGTGACGCCATCGAGGCCCGGCGGCAGCACCGCGTCGATCTGGCCGTCCACCGCGCTGACGACAACGTAGGTGTGCGCCACCAGATCGCTGCCGCGGAAGGCGTCGATGGCGTGGCGCAGCATCGGTTTTCCGCCCACCATCAGGTATTGTTTCGGTCCATCGGCCGCCATGCGCGCGCCGACGCCGGCGGCGGGTAGCAGCGCGAAATAGCGCGGTGTATTCGTATGTGCTGTCATGTTCTCTATCTTCTGCGCCTGCGCTGGACGATTTCCCGGATCTCGCCGTTACAAGTACCGGCCAGGCGCGCGTATTCGGCGGGGGTGTCGATTTTAGCCTGCTCCAGATTACCTTTGTCGAATTCCGACTGAATAAATGGGAACCACTGGCTGTTGATCTCGTGCTGCAGCGCCGACTGCGCGGTGCCCGACGGCGCGTACAGAGGCTTGCCTTCGAAGCGGCGGTTCAGCGCATCGCGCACCACCTTTTCGACCCGCGAGAGATTGTCCATATACGCTTTGAGGTGGCGCTGCTCGTGCTCCAGGATCGTGTTGTAGCCGCAGCTGCCGGGGACGAACTCGTTGCCGACATAAATCAGCACCGGCGAGTAGTTCATCTTGATCTCCACGCGCGGCGCCACGCATTCGTAGCCGCTGACCTTGTCCTGCAGGATAGGCCCGCCCAACGTGGCGGAAAACTGTGCGCGCGTGACCGTCAGGCCCAGCGTCTCGCTGCGGCCGTCGATGCTGCCGGTTTTCAGCGTCAACGCGCGGTAAGGCAGCTGGTTGTTGATCGTGAAGCCATTGCTCTTCGTCGACAGCACCGAGATGGTTTTGCTGATCGTGTCCTCGCAGCGGATCTGGAACGGTGTGCGTTCGGCCGCCTGGGTCACGCCAGCCCCGGCGCCGCAGCACAACAAGATCAGTGCCGCCGGCTTCATAACCTTAGTCCAGCTTCCAGTCGCCCGCGCGCAGCTTGTCGAGCCAGAACGCGCCGATGATGGTTTTGACGTCGGTGACTTTACCTTCGCGTACCCACTGCAGCAGTTCGTCGATGGTGGCGGTGAACAGTTCAAGGAACTCGCCATCGTCCAGCTTTTGCTCGCCAAGCTTCAAACCACGCGCGAGGTACAGGTCCAGATGTTCGTCCGAATAGGCGATGGCGTTGTGGATCTTGCTGACGAACTGCCAGTCGGTGGCGGTGTAGCCGGTTTCCTCTTCCAGCTCTCGTTTCGCGCTTGCCAGCGGATCTTCGCCCGGATCGATTTTCCCGGCCGGGAATTCAATGAACACGTCGTGCAGCGGATAGCGGTACTGGCGCTCGAGCAGCACCTTGCCGTCGTCGAGCAGCGGCAGGATCACGACCGCGCCGGGATGCAGGATGTATTCGCGGCCGGTGCGTTTGCCGTCGGGGAGTTCTATGGTGTCGCGTTGGACTTTGAGGAAGTGGCCGTCGTAGACCAATTCACCGTCGATGCGGGTTTCTGTCAGTGTCGACATGTCGGCTCCTTGATTGAAGCCGCTAGTGTATCAGTCGTGACGCTTGCGCAGGTAGCGCGCGATGAATCCGGGGAAGCCGAAAACGAGGAACAGACAGCCGGAGATCGCGTAGAACTCCCAGGTCTGGGGGAAGCGGTTGCCTATGTGGCCTTCCAGGGCGAAGCCGATGGAACCAACGACAAAGTACAGCGCCACCATTTCGACCAGGCGCACGATCAGCGGCTTGCGCCGCCACGTGGCCGGGACCAGGGCGAATACCTTGTCGTTGAAAAAAGGCAGGTTGGCGGCCGCGATGGCTATCGCGATCACCAACCAGCTTGCGACGGAAACATCCATCAGGTGGCGAGGGTCGCTTGCATGGCCTTCATGCACATCGCCAGCAGCGGCTCGGGCAGAATACCCAGCACCACGATGGCCAGGCCGTTCACGCTCAGCACAAACTTCATGTCGCCGTGGGCGACGATCGGCGAGCTGTCGGTCGGCTCGTCGAACCACATCAGTTTAACGATGCGCAGGTAGTAGAACGCGCCGATCAGCGAGAACATCACCGCGACCACGGTCAGCCAGATCTGGCCCGTGCCCAGCACGGCGCTCAGTACCGAAAACTTGGCGGCAAAGCCCATCATCGGCGGCACGCCGGCCAGCGAGAACATCAGGATCGTCATGACGACCGCGAACCAGCCACTGCGCTTGCTCAGGCCCTTGAAGTCGTTCAGCGTCTCGGCTTCGAAGCCGGAGCGCGACAACAGCATCAACAAGCCGAAGCTGCCGACGGTGGTCAGCACGTAGGTCAGGATGTAGTACATCGACGAGCTGTAGGCGGCGGCGATGCCGGTACGGTCGGTGGTGCCGACCACGCCGGCCAGCAGGCCAAGCAGCACGAAGCCGATTTGCGCGATGGTCGAATAAGCCAGCATGCGCTTCAGGTTCGTCTGGGCGATAGCGGTAAGGTTACCGATGGCCAGCGACAGCACGGCCAGGACCATCAGCATCTGCTGCCAGTCGAACGCCATCGGCAGCAGGCCTTCCACCAGCAGGCGGATGCAGATCGCGAAAGTGGCGATCTTCGGCGCGCCGCCCAGCAGCAGCGTCACCGCGGTTGGCGAACCTTCGTAGACGTCCGGTACCCACATGTGGAACGGCACGGCGCCCAGTTTGAACGCCAGACCGGCGACCAGGAACACGATACCGAACACCAGGATGGTCGGCTTGATGGTGCCCGCTGCGACGGCGGCGGCCACTTTGCTGATTTCCAGGGTGCCGGTGGCGCCGTACAGCATCGAGATACCGTACAACAGGAAACCGGATGCCAATGCGCCGAGGATGAAGTACTTCATCGCCGCCTCGGTGGCCTTGTGGTTATCGCGGCGCAGCGCGACCAGCGCGTACAGCGACAGCGACATCAGTTCGACGCCCAGGTAGATCGTCAGGAAGTTCGAACCCGAGATCATGACCATCTGGCCCAGCATCGCGAACAGCGCCAGGACGTAGAACTCGCCGCCCAGGTTACCGCTCATCATGCCGCGCTGCGTGACGTACTGGCGCGAATACACCAGCGTCAGCGCCACGGCCACGTAGGTGGCCAGCTTGAGCAGGTTCGCCATCGGATCGTTGACGTACATGCCGTGGAAGGTGTACGCGGTGGTGCCGGCGCTGAAGTCGGCGAAGGTGATGCCGGCCAAAACCGCCAGTATCGCCAGCGACAGCACGTAGGTGATCGACCGCTTGGACTCGGACAGGAACATGTCCACCAGCAGGAGTAGCGAGGCGCCAATGATCAACGTCACCTCGGCATACGCCGGTGCGAGATTGAACGCCTCTTGTGGAATAGGTGTAGTCATTTATGCGTTTCCGTTTTTCTTAAGGCAGCTTGCTTTTTGCGACATGCGTCAGCAGGTCGGCGACCGAGGTTTGCATCGTGTCGGTGAACGGCGCTGGGTACAGACCCATGACCAGCACGGCGATCGCCAGAATACCCAGCATGAAGAACTCGCGGCCATTGACATCGACCAGCGCGGCCACATGGTGGTTGGTGACTTTGCCGAAGATGACGCGCTTGGCCATCCACAGCGAGTACGCCGCACCGAAGATCAGCGCGGTCGCGGCCAGCAAACCGATCCAGAAGTTGTACTGCACGGCGCCCAGGATCACCATGAACTCGCCGACGAAGCCGGAAGTCGCAGGCAGACCGCAGTTGGCCATCGAGAAGAAGATGAACAGCGCGGCGAATTTAGGCATCTTGTTGACGACACCACCGTAGTCGGCGATTTGACGCGAGTGCGCCTGGTCATACAGCACGCCGATACACAGGAACATCGCGCCGGAGATGAATCCGTGCGAGATCATTTGCACGATCGCGCCCTGCACGCCGATGGCGTTGAAGATGAAGAAGCCCAGCGTGACGAAGCCCATGTGCGCGATCGACGAGTAGGCGACCAGCTTTTTCATGTCCTTCTGTACCAGTGCCACCAGGCCGACGTAGATCACGGCGATCAGCGACAGGGTGATGACGAAACCGGCCAGGTAGTGCGACGCGTCCGGGGTGATCGGCAGCGAGAAACGCAGGAAGCCATAAGCGCCCAGCTTCAGCATGATCGCGGCCAGCACGGCGGAACCGCCGGTCGGCGCTTCGACGTGGACGTCCGGCAGCCAGGTGTGGACCGGGAACATCGGAACCTTGACGGCGAAGGCCATGAAGAAGGCGATGAAGATGAAGATCTGCTCGCGCATCGTCAACGGCGTCAGGTGCCAGGTCAGGATGTCGAAGGTGCCCGTCACGCGGTACAGGTAGATGATCGCGACCAAGGTCAGCAAGGAGCCGAAGAAGGTGTAGAGGAAGAACTTGAACGACGCGTACACGCGGTTCTCGCCGCCCCACACGCCGATGATGATGTACATCGGGATCAGGGTCGCTTCGAAGAAGAAGTAGAACAGCAGGCCGTCCATCGCGCAGAACACGCCGATCATCAGGCCGGACAGAATCAGGAAGGCGCCCATGTATTGAGCAACGCGCTTCTGGATCACCTGCCAGGCCGAGATCACGACGATCACGGTGATGAATGCCGTCAGCGGCACGAACCACAGCGACAGGCCGTCGATACCCAGCGAGTAGTAGATGTTGAACGTCTCGATCCAGGGCGATTTCTCGACGAACTGCATGCCGTGGGCGGCGTTGTTGAAGTTCGTGATCAGCGGGATCGTAGCGGCGAAGCTGACGATCGCGCCGATCAGCGAACCGACGCGGACCAGCGCCGCGTTGGTGTCACGGCCGACGGCCAGGACGATCAGGCCGAAGACAATCGGAAGCCAGATCGCCAGGCTCAGGTACGGAGGTAAGGTAGATATAGTTGACTGCATCATGGTTATCGTTATCTCTTTGCGTATCAGCTAATTAAGCGTGCCAAAACGGCAGGAAGTAGACCAGGAACCCCAGAATGCCCAGGATCATGACGAATGCGTAGTGGTAAATGTAACCCGTCTGCCCCAAACGCGTCAGCTTCGAGAACCAGTTCACGACCTTGGCGCTGCCGTTGACCAGCAGGCCGTCGATCAGGGTCTTGTCGCCGACGTTCCACAGGCCGTTACCCAGCAGGCGCGCGCCGCCGGCGAACACCACCTCGTTGAACTTGTCCATGTAGTACTTGTTGTCCAACAAGGTATGGATCGCCTTGAACTTGGCGAAGAACCATGCCGGTACGCGTGGATTGATCATGTAGCAGTAGTACGCAGTAGCGACACCGGCAATCGCCAGCCACAGTGGCAGCGACGTCAGCGAATGGATCGCCATGGCCAGAGGACCGTGGAATTCTTCGCCCAGGATCTTCATCGCTTCATGGTTTTCACCGATGAAGATGACACCCTTGAAGAAGTCGCCGTGCAGCATAGGCTGGATCGTCAGATAGCCGATCAGCACCGAAGGGATGGCCAGCATCACCAGCGGGAACCAGACCACGAATGGCGATTCATGCGGCTTCTGACCCGGCTCCAGGCCGTGGTGCGCGTGGTCGTCCTCTTCCTCTTCATGATGCGCGTCCGAATCGTGGCCGTGCGCGGCCGGATCGGCGTGCGCGCCGTGGGCCGCCTTCGGCGCATGCGCGTCGTGCGCGTGATGGTCGTGGGCGTGGGCCTGGCCGAAACGCTCCTTGCCGTGGAAGACCAGGAAGTACATGCGGAACGAGTAGAACGCGGTCACGAACACGCCGGCCAGCACGGCGAAGTTGGCGAAGCCCGAACCCCAGATGTGGGTCTCGTGCACCGCTTCGATGATCGAATCCTTCGAGTAGAAGCCGGAGAAGAACGGCGTGCCGATCAGCGCCAGGGAACCGAGCAAGGACGTGATCCAGGTGATAGGCATGTACTTGCGCAGACCACCCATGTTGCGGATGTCCTGGTCGTGGTGCATACCGATGATCACCGAACCGGCGCCAAGGAACAGCAGCGCCTTGAAGAACGCGTGGGTCATCAGGTGGAACACGGCCACCGAGTATGCCGACGAACCCAGTGCCACGGTCATGTAGCCCAGCTGCGACAGGGTCGAGTAAGCGACCACGCGCTTGATGTCGTTCTGGATGATGCCCAGGAAGCCCATGAACAGCGCGGTGATCGAGCCGATGACCAGGATGAACGACAGCGCGGTGTCCGACAATTCGAACAGCGGCGACATGCGCGACACCATGAAGATACCGGCGGTCACCATCGTCGCGGCGTGGATCAGTGCCGAGATCGGGGTTGGGCCTTCCATCGAATCCGGCAGCCAGACGTGCAGCGGGAACTGCGCCGATTTACCCATGGCGCCGATGAACAGGCAGATACAGGCGACGGTCAGCAGCATCCAGTCGGTGCCCGGCAGGGTCAGGAGCGCCAGCGCTTCCTTCTTGGCGAAGACTTCCTGGTAGTTCATGGTGCCGGCATAGGCCAGCAACAGGCCGATACCGAGGATGAAGCCGAAGTCGCCGACGCGGTTGACCAGGAACGCCTTCATGTTGGCCACGATCGCCGTTGGGCGGGTGTACCAGAAGCCGATCAGCAGGTACGAGACCAGGCCCACCGCTTCCCAGCCGAAGAACAGCTGCAGGAAGTTGTTGGCCATGACCAGCATCAGCATCGAGAACGTGAACAGCGAGATGTAGGCGAAGAAGCGGTTATAGCCCTCGTCTTCCGCCATGTAGCCGATGGTGTAGATGTGCACCATCAGCGACACGAAGGTCACCACGCACATCATCATCGCCGACAGCGAATCGATCTGGAAGCCGACTTCGAACTTCACGCCCGCCACCGTCATCCAGTGGTAGATGGTGCCGTTGAACGTGGCGCCGTTGAGCACATCGTTCAGCGTCATCACCGACAGGATCAGCGCGACGAGCACGCCGAGGATGGTCGCGGTGTGCGAAGTCTTGCGACCCACAACGTTGCCAAAGAATTTGGTTCCTAACAAACCCGCGACCGCAGCGCCGGCCAGCGGCGCCAGAGGTACGGCTAGTAGGAGGTTAGGGTTAAGAAGAGTACCCGCCATGATGAACCTTAATCGTTATTTTTCGAGATTAGAACTAAAGCCGCGGGATTAACCCTTAAGGCTATCCAGGTCTTCCACATTGATGGTGTCCAGATTACGGAACATCACCACCAGAATCGCGAGGCCGATCGCCGATTCGGCGGCCGCCACGGTCAGGATGAAGAAAACGAAGACTTGCCCGGCCGCGTCGCCCAGATAGTGGGAGAACGCGATGAAGTTCATGTTCACCGCCAGCAGCATCAATTCGATGGCCATCAGCAGAATAATGATGTTCTTGCGATTCAAGAAAATACCCACGATCGAGATCGCGAACAGAATCGCGCCAAGAACGAGGTAGTGAGCTAGCGATAAAGTCATGGGGTCTCCTTTGCTTCGGCCGAACCGGCAACGGCTGCATCGGCGCCACGCGTGGTGACCGCGTCGATCTTGACGATCTTCAGACGGTCGTTGCGCTTGACGCGAACCGCATCGGCCGGGTCGAAATGTTTGGTGTCCTTACGCTTGCGCAGGGTCAGCGCCACTGCCGCGACGATCGCGACCAGCAGGATCGCCGCTGCGATTTCAAAGCCGTAGACATATTTGGTGAAGATCAGGATACCGAGTTCCTTGGTGCCGCCGATGTTGCCGGCGCTGACGGCCTGCTGGTCGAACGACAGGAAGGAGCGCCACAGCACGGCGGCCATTTCCAGCACGATGATGACGCCGACGAACGACGCGATCGGCAGGTAGCCCCAGAAGTTTTCCCGCATCTTGTCAGTGTCGATGTCGAGCATCATGACCACGAACAGGAACAGCACCATGACGGCGCCGACGTAGACCAGCACCAGCACGATGGCCAGGAACTCGGCTTCGAGCAGCATCCAGATGCCGGCGGCCGAGAAGAACGCCAGCACCAGGAACAGCGCTGCGTGCACCGGATTGCGGGCCGTGATAACGCGCGTCGCAGCCAATACCATGATGGCTGAGAAGGCGTAGAACAAAGCAGTTTTAAATTCCATAACTAACCCAAGAGACGTACAGTTTTATTATCGGCACCAATGAGCGGCTGGTCCTTAACCTCGCCAAGGCGAGGCCAAGGCGCGCCGCAAATCACCGGTAAGGAGCGTCGGCTGCGCGGGCTTCGGCGATCTGGTTTTCATAGCGATCGCCAACGGCCAGCAGCATCTCTTTGGTGTAGTACAAATCACCGCGCTTCTCGCCGTGGTACTCCAGCACGTGCGTCTCGACGATCGAATCGACCGGGCAGGACTCTTCGCAGAAACCGCAGAAGATGCACTTGGTCAGATCGATGTCGTAACGCGTGGTGCGGCGCGAACCGTCGTCACGCTGTTCCGATTCGATGGTGATGGCCATCGCCGGGCACACCGCTTCGCACAGTTTGCAGGCGATGCAGCGCTCTTCGCCGTTCGGATAGCGGCGCAGCGCGTGCAGGCCGCGGAAGCGCGGCGACATCGGCGTCTTCTCTTCCGGGTACTGCACGGTGATTTTGCGCGAGAACATGTACTTGCCCGTCAGCGCCATCCCTTTGATCAATTCGGCCAGCATGAAGCTGCCGAAAAAGTCTTTTAATCGTTCCATTTTCTCTTGTCCTTACTTCCAGATATTCCAGGATGTCTGCATCCAGCCGGCCACGAACACCAGGTACACCAGCGTCAGAGGAATGAACACTTTCCAGCCCAGACGCATGATCTGGTCGTAGCGGTAGCGTGGGAAGGTACCGCGCACCCAGATGAAGACCGACACCAGGAAGAACGCCTTGGCGAACAGCCAGAAGAAGCCGCCGAAACCGCCCCAGAATTCGAGGAAGGCGAACGGTGCGGACCAGCCGCCCAAGAACATGATCGAACCGATGGTCGCGATCAGGATCATGTTGGCGTATTCGGCCAGCATGAACATGGCGTAGGCCATGCCCGAGTACTCGACCATGTGGCCGGCGACGATCTCGGACTCGCCCTCGACCACGTCGAACGGGTGGCGGTTCGCTTCGGCCAGGCCGGAGGTCAGGTAGACCACGAACAGCGGCAGCAGCGGCAGCCAGTTCCACGACAGGATGTTCAGACCCTGGTCGGCCATCATGCCGCGCTGCTGCATGGCGACGATGTCGCCGAAGTTCAGCGAGCCCGAAACCATCAGGATCACGACGAACACGAAGCCCATCGGGATTTCGTAGGAAATCATCTGCGCCGAGGCGCGCATCGCGCCCATGAACGAGTACTTCGAGTTCGACGCCCAGCCGGCGATGATGATGCCGTAGACTTCCATCGAGGTGATCGCCATCAGCAGCAGCAAGGCGGCGTTGACGTTGGCCAGCACCGCTTCCGGACCGAAAGGCACCACCGACCATGCGGCCAGCGCCGGCATGATGGTCATGATCGGACCGATGACGAACAGGCCCGGGTTGGCCTTGGCCGGCATGATGATCTCTTTGAACAGCAGCTTGAGCGCATCGGCGATCGGCTGCAGCAGGCCCATCGGACCGACGCGGTTCGGACCGACGCGGATCTGGATCCAGCCGATGAACTTACGTTCCCACAGCGTCAGGTAGGCGACAAGGCCCATCAGCGGCAGCAGGACGACGACGATCTTGATCATCGTCCAGACGATAGGCCACACCGGCGCGATCGGGCTGGTGGCGCCCAGGTCATACAATGTAGTGACGAATTCAGGCAGAGCCATTATTTACCCTCCCCTGCTTTTTCAACGGTGATAGGACCGAACATGCCACCCAGTGCGGCGGTCGACGGATGGGCCGCTGCGACGCGCACGGCGTTCGCTGGCAGGCTTGCATCGACGGCGGCGACCAGGATGGCGCTGCCCGAACCTTGCGTTACCTTGACGGTGTCGCCGGCGGCGACGCCCAGCTGCTGCGCCAGCGCGGCCGACAGATGCGCTTTAGGCGCGGCCGAATCGGCCATCTTCTGCAACGACTCGGCGCGGCGCACAACGGCGTCGGCGAAGTAGATCGGCACGTCGGCGATACGTTCGGTGCCGGTGGTCTCGATCGAACCGGCGAAGTTGGACGCCACGACGGCTTGCTTGCTCGTGTTGTTCAGCTTTGCCGCGAAGTTTGCGAAACCGTCTCCAGCGCCAACGACTTCGTCGCGGATCGCTTCCGAGGTGTCGTAGTCGAAACCGGCCAGGCCGAGGATGTTACCGAGCACGCGCAGCACTTTCCACGCGGGGCGGGTTTCCAGCAGCGGCTTGACGGTGCCGTTGAAGCTTTGCGGACGGCCTTCGCAGTTGACGAAGGTGCCCGAGGTTTCGCTGAATGGCGACACCGGCAGCAGCACGTCGGCGTAGTCCATGCCATGTTTGTAGGCGGACATGACGACGACCATCTCGGCTTTTTTCAGCGCGGCGACGGCGGCTTGCGGGTTGTAGGCGTCCAGTTCCGGCTCGACGTTCAGCAGGATGTAAGCTTGCTTAGGTTCGGTGAAGGCCGGAGCCTTGGCGCCGTTGGCGTTGACCAGGTAGGCGCCGACGGTGTTGGCGGCTTCGGTCAGGTAGCCCAGCTTGGCGCCGGTTTGTTCGGCGATCCATTGCGCGGCGGCGTGCAGCGCGGCGGCTTGCGGGTGTTGCGTTGCCGCGTTACCCAGGAAGACGCCTTTGTTCTCGCCCGATACCAAGGACGCGGCGATCGCGGTCGCGGCGTCCGACGCCTCGACGCCTTCGAAGCCGGCGGGCGCCGAGACTTCCTTGGCCTTGGCGACAGCCACCACCACTTGCGACAGCGCGGACAACCACTCCGACGGCGCGGCGATCATCTTGTTCGCCACTTTCATCAGCAGGTCGTCGTCGGTCGCGTTCAGGATCGACAGCTTGGCGCCGCCCTTGACGGCGGTACGCAGGCGCGTCGCCAGCAGCGGGTGATCCTTGCGCAGGAAGGAGCCGATCACGAAAGCGCGGTTCAAGGCGCCGAATTCGGTGATGCTCATGCCCAGCCAAGGCGTCACGTCCGACAGCGAGAAATCGCTGTGGCGCAGGCGCGTGTCGACGCTGTCCGAGCCCATGGCGCGGGTCAGCTTTTGCAGCAGGTGCAGTTCTTCCAGGGTCGAATGCGGGGTGGCCAGCGAAGCCAGCGCCTTGTCACCGTGTTCGTGCTTGATGTTCTTCAGGCCGTGCGCCACGTATTCCAGCGCGGTCTGCCAGCTCACTTCTTTCCACTCGCCGCCCTGCTTCAGCATCGGCTGGGTCAGGCGGTCGTTGGCGTTCAAGCCTTCGTAGGCGAAGCGGTCCTTGTCCGAGATCCAGCACTCGTTGACGGCGTCGTTTTCCAGCGGCAGCACGCGCATGACCTTGCCGCCCTTGACCTGAACGATCAGGTTCGAACCCAGGCCGTCGTGCATCGACACCGATTTGCGGCGCGACAGTTCCCACGTACGGGCGCTGTAGCGGAACGGCTTGGACGTCAGCGCGCCGACCGGGCACAGGTCGATCATGTTGCCCGACATTTCAGAGTTGACGGTCTGGCCGACGAAGGCGGTGATTTCCGAGTGCTCGCCACGGCCGATCATGCCCAGCTCCATGACGCCGGCCACTTCCTGGCCGAAACGCACGCAGCGGGTGCACTGGATGCAGCGCGCCATCTCCTGCATGGAGACCAGCGGACCGGCGTCCTTCGGCACGACGACGCGCTTGTCTTCCTCGTAGCGCGACTCGCCCTTGCCGTAGCCGACGGCCAGATCCTGCAACTGGCATTCGCCGCCCTGATCGCAGATCGGGCAGTCCAGCGGGTGGTTAATCAGCAGGAATTCCATCACGGACTTCTGGGCCTGCACGGCCTTGTCCGACGCGGAGCGCACGATCATGCCGGCCGAGACCGGCGTGGCGCATGCTGGCAAAGGCTTGGGGGCCTTCTCCACTTCGACGAGACACATGCGGCAGTTCGCGGCGATCGACAATTTCTTGTGATAGCAGAAGTGCGGAATGTAGGTTCCCAATTTGTTGGCGGCGTCCATCACCATGCTACCAGCAGGGACTTCGACTTTTTTGCCGTCTATTTCGATTTCAACCATGGTGATCGTTACCTGACGCAGCTTAGATGTAAGCGGGCACTAAGCAATGCTTGTGCTCGACGTGATATTCAAATTCTTCGCGGAATTGCTTGATGAACGCGCGCATCGGCATGGCCGCCGCGTCGCCCAGCGCGCAAATGGTGCGGCCCTGGATGTTGTCGCAGATCGAGTTCAGCACGTCCAGATCCGACGGACGGCCCTGGCCGTTTTCGATGCGGTGGATCATGCGGTACATCCAGCCGGTGCCTTCGCGGCAAGGGGTGCACTGGCCGCACGACTCTTCAAAGTAGAAGTACGCCAGGCGTTCCATCGCCTTGACCATGCAACGCGTTTCGTCCATGACGATGACGGCGCCCGAACCGAGCATCGAACCGGCCTTGGCGATCGAGTCGTAGTCCAGGTCGGTGTTCATCATCAGTTCGCCACGGATCACCGGTGCGGACGAGCCGCCGGGGATGACCGCCTTGATCTTTTTGCCGCCGCGCATGCCGCCTGCCAGTTCCAGCAGTTTGGCGAACGGCGTGCCCAGCGGGACTTCGTAGTTGCCCGGCAGTTCAACGTCGCCCGAGATCGAGAAGATCTTCGAACCGCCGTTGTTCGGACGACCCATGCCGAGGTACTTTTCCGGTCCCATGTTCAGGATGAACGGGACGGCGGCGAAGGTCTCGGTGTTGTTGATGGTGGTCGGCTTGCCGTACAGGCCGAACGAGGCCGGGAAAGGCGGCTTGAAGCGCGGCTGGCCCTTCTTGCCTTCCAGCGACTCCAGCAGCGCGGTTTCCTCGCCGCAGATGTAGGCGCCATAGCCGTGGTGCGCGTGCAGCTGGAAGCTGAACTCGCTGCCCATGATCTTGTCACCCAGGAAGCCGGCGGCGCGCGCCTCTTCCAGCGCGTCCTCGAACTGCGTGTAGACCTCGAAGATCTCGCCGTGGATGTAGTTGTAGCCGACCGTGATGCCCATGGCGTAGGCGCCGATGGCCATGCCCTCGATCAATGCATGCGGGTTGTAACGCATGATGTCGCGGTCCTTGAAAGTGCCCGGCTCGCCCTCATCTGAGTTACATACCAGATACTTCTGGCCCGGGAACTGGCGCGGCATGAAGCTCCACTTCAAGCCGGTCGGGAAACCCGCGCCGCCACGGCCGCGCAGCGACGACGCTTTGAGGTCGGCGATGATTTGTTCCGGGGTGATTTTCTCTTCGAGGATCTTGCGCAGGGCGCTGTAGCCACCGCGCTTGACGTAATCTTCCAGATGCCAGTTTTTGCCGTCCAGGCCGGCCAGAATGACAGGGTCGATGTGACGATTGTGGAGTGACGTCATTTCGTATTGTTCCCGCTTAGTTCCTCGACGAGACCGTCGATTTTGTCGTTCGACATGAAGCTGCACATGCGGTGGTTATTCACCAGCATGACCGGCGCGTCGCCGCAGGCGCCCATGCACTCGCCTTCCATCAACGTGAACTTGCCGTCGGCGGTGGTGTCGCGGTAGTCGATGCCCAGCTTTTGCTTCAGGTGGTGCGCGGCGCGCTCCCCGCCCGACAGCGCGCACGGCAGGTTGGTGCACACGGTGATCTTGTGCGTGCCGACCGGCTTCAGGTTGTACATATTGTAGAAAGTGGCCACTTCCTGCACGGCGATCGCCGGCATCTGGATGTAGTCGGCCAGTTCCTGCATGGTTTCCGGCGAGATCCAGCCCAGTTCAACCTGGGCGTGGGCCAGCGAGGCCATCACGGCCGACTGGCGCTGGTCGGCCGGATACTTGGCCAATTCGCGATCGATTTTTTTTAAGCACTGCTCTGATAACAACATACTTTTACCTTTTAGCGGTCAATACTGCCGAACACGATGTCTTGCGTACCGATGATGGTCACGGCGTCGGCAATCATGTGTCCACGCGCCATTTCGTCCAGCGCCTGCAGGTGGGCGTAATCGGGTGCGCGCAGCTTCATACGGTATGGCTTGTTGGCGCCGTCCGACAGCAGATAGATGCCGAACTCGCCCTTCGGATGCTCCACCGCGCTGTACGCTTCGCCCGGCGGCACGTGGAAGCCCTCGGTGAACAGCTTGAAGTGGTGAATCAGCGATTCCATGTTGGTCTTCATGTCGACGCGGCCCGGAGGCGCGACTTTATGATTGCTGGTGATGACCGGACCTGGATTGTTGCGCAGCCATTCTACGCATTGTTTGATGATCTTGTTGGACTGGCGCAATTCCTCGACGCGGACCAGGTAGCGGTCGTAGCAGTCGCCGTTGGTGCCGATCGGAATATCGAAGTCCATCAGGTCGTACACTTCGTACGGCTGGTGCTTGCGCAGATCCCACTGGATGCCCGAACCGCGCAGCATGGCGCCGGTGAAGCCCATCGCCAGCGCGTCTTCCGGCGCCACCACGCCGATGCCGACGGTACGC
The DNA here is from genome assembly GCF_040675865.1 of Burkholderia sp. LMU1-1-1.1. Lineage (NCBI taxonomy): Bacteria > Pseudomonadati > Pseudomonadota > Betaproteobacteria > Burkholderiales > Burkholderiaceae > Burkholderia > Burkholderia sp. LMU1-1-1.1. The sequence goes on from NZ_JBEGHG010000023.1 coordinate 162,240, forward strand.
TGTTTCCAGATACGGTTGTCGGTCAGCAGCGTTTCGTATTCGTCGACGTAGGTCGGGAAACGGCGGGTGAAATCCTCGATGAAGTCCAGCAGCGAGCCCTGGCGGTTCTCGTTCAGGTTGGCGATCGCCTTGTCCGAACGGATGATCGACGGCTTGTGCTGCGGCATCGAGTCCGGCAGGTCGCGGTAGACGCCGCCCGGACGGTAGTAGGCCGCGTGCATGCGCGCGCCCGACACCGCCTCGTAGCAGTCGAACAGGTCTTCGCGGTCGCGGAAGGCGTACAGGAACGGGCCCATCGCGCCGACGTCGAGCGCGTGCGCGCCCAGCCACATCAGGTGGTTCAGGATGCGGGTGATCTCGTCGAACATGACGCGGATGTATTGCGCGCGCAGCGGCACTTCCAGGCCCAGCAGCTTCTCGATGGCCATCACGTAGGCGTGCTCGTTGCACATCATCGAGACGTAGTCCAGACGGTCCATGTACGGCACCGACTGCAGGTAGGTCTTCTGCTCGGCCAGCTTCTCGGTGCCGCGGTGCAGCAGGCCGATGTGCGGATCGGCGCGCTGGATCACTTCGCCGTCCAGTTCCAGCACCAGGCGCAGCACGCCGTGCGCGGCCGGGTGCTGCGGACCGAAGTTCAGGGTGTAGTTCTTAATTTCAGCCATTTTTTACTTCCCGTAATTTTCTTCGCGGATCACGCGCGGCACGTTTTCACGCGGCTCGATGGTGACCGGCTGATAGATCACGCGCTTCTGCTCGGGGTCGTAGCGCATTTCGACATAGCCCGACACCGGGAAGTCCTTGCGGAACGGATGGCCGATGAAGCCGTAGTCGGTGAGGATGCGGCGCAAGTCGTTGTGGCCTTCGAACAGGATGCCGAACATGTCGAACGCTTCGCGCTCGTACCAGTTGACGGCGCGCCACAGCGGCACCAGCGACGGCAGCAGCGGCATTTCGTCGTCGGCGCAGAACGCGCGCACGCGCACGCGCCAGTTGTGCTGGATCGACAGCAGGTGCACGACGACGGCGAAACGCAGGCCATCCCAGGCGCCGTCGCCATAGCTCAGGTAGTCGACGCCGGCCAGGTCGATCAGTTGTTCGAAGCCGAGCGACTTGTCGTCGCGCAGCGTTTGCATCACGCCGTAGTAGTCGGCGGCCTTGACGGTGATGGTCACCTCGCCCAGCGCGACGGCGATACTAACGCGATCGCCCAGGGCGGTGCCGAGGGCGGTTTGCAGTTGTTCTAATTGTGTAGTCATCTTCTGAAGCGGCCTCGTTTAGCGTGCGATCGTGTTGGTGCGCTTGATCTTGTTTTGCAGCTGCATGATGCCGTACAGCAGGGCCTCGGCCGTCGGCGGACAGCCCGGCACGTAGACGTCCACCGGCACGATGCGGTCGCAACCGCGCACCACGGAGTACGAGTAGTGGTAGTAGCCGCCGCCGTTGGCGCACGAGCCCATCGAGATGACCCAGCGCGGTTCCGGCATCTGGTCGTAGACCTTGCGCAGCGCCGGCGCCATCTTGTTGCACAGCGTGCCGGCCACGATCATCACGTCGGACTGACGTGGCGATGGACGGAACACCACGCCGAAGCGGTCCATGTCGTAACGGGCAGCGCCCACGTGCATCATTTCGACCGCGCAGCAAGCCAGACCGAACGTCATCGGGAACATCGAACCCGTGCGCGCCCAGTTGATCAGCTTGTCGGCCGAGGTGGTGATGAAACCTTCGTTTAATACGCCTTCAATAGCCATGGCTTATTCCCAATCAAGGGCACCTTTCTTCCAGATATACCAAAAACCGACGACGAATTCAGCGATGAAGCTCATCATCACGAGGAACCCGTTCCAGCCCAGTTCGCGCACGGAGACGCCCCACGGGAAGAAGAATGCCGTTTCCAGATCGAACAAAATAAAGAGGATAGCGACGAGGTAGTAACGCACGTCGAATTTCATGCGCGCGTCTTCGAACGCTTCGAAGCCGCATTCATACGGGGAGAGTTTTGCCGCGTCGGGCTTGTTCGGACCGAGTACGTGGCCCAACACCTGGGGAAGGATCCCTACGCCGAGACCGACGAGGATAAACAACAGAACGGGGAGATAATTTTCGAGGTTCACGATTGATGAGCTTAAATTGAACGATCGGTTAGGGACTGCGAGGACTTGCGATGTTCCGCGGTGCTCTCTTAACGTTCGCCCCAATCGTACAACTTAGACCAGGATCGAACGACACATCCTCGTAAAAAAGCCAGCTCAGGTACACACTACTCCCTTGCTGGCCTCTATATATTTCTGGTGCCGACGACGAGACTCGAACTCGTACAGCTTTCGCCACTACCCCCTCAAGATAGCGTGTCTACCAATTTCACCACGTCGGCATAAGGCCGCTATTCTACTGTGTTTTCACGCTGTTGTTAATGCGTATTGCGCTAAAACAAGGAGAAAAACGATAAATCTTTACTTCTTTGATCACCCGATTGATTTTCCGGCCGGGGAACCGGAGGCACTTCTAAAACTACCGTAACTTCTGCCAAAACAATTGGCAAATGCCGCGCGGCCGATGGATTGCCGCGCCACTCAGACTGTAATTATATTACTTCGGGATCGATCCTGCAGGACCTGCCGGCGCCGGTGCCGCTGGAGCCGGCGCGGCCGGAGCTGCCGGTGCGGTCGCTGGCGCGGTCGGGATGGCCGCCGCGCCGGTTGCAGGCGCCGGGGCTGGCGCCGCTGGCAGCGCCTTGTCCATCACGCCGCCGCTGACCGTGCTGTGGCCTTGCGCCGAGATGTAGGCCAGCGCCAGGGTGGCGCTGAAGAAGATCGCGGCGGCGACGCCGGTCGACTTCGACATGAAGTTCGACGAACCGGTCGCGCCGAACAGGCTGCCGGAGGCGCCCGAGCCGAAAGCCGCGCCCATGTCGGCGCCCTTGCCGTGCTGCAGCAGGACCAGGCCGATGATGGCGATGGCCGAAACGACTTGCACGATGACTACAAGGTTGAAGAAGCTGCTCATGTTATTCCATTCAAAAAATTAAATAGTTTTGTATCGTTTTGTTTCACACCTGTTTATAAGCTGCCAACAGGCTGTTTTACCATCGCGTCATTACCGCTTGACTACCAATGCGGCAGTTACACAACACTTGGACTGCCCGCTTAGACGGCGTGGATGATTCCAAGGAAATCCACCGCCTTCAATGCGGCGCCGCCGATCAGGCCGCCGTCGATATCGGGCTGCGCCATCAATTCTTTCGCGTTTTCGGGCTTCATGCTGCCGCCGTACAGGATTTGCACGGTGGCCGCCGCCTCGGCGTTCTTTTGCTCCAGGCGCGCGCGCAGGAAGCGGTGGGCGTCCTGGGCGATTTGCGGCGTGGCCGTCTTGCCGGTGCCGATCGCCCAGACCGGCTCGTACGCCAGCACGACCTTGGTCAGCTCGGCTGGCGGGATCACGTCGAGCGCCGCCTGCAGCTGGCCGCAGATGACCGACTCGGTGGTGCCCGCTTCGCGCTGCTCCAGCGTTTCGCCGACGCAAATGACCGGGGTCAGGCCGGCCGCCAGCGCGGCGACAGCCTTTTGAGCGACCAGTTCGCTGCTTTCGTTGTGGTAGGCGCGGCGCTCGGAATGGCCGCACAGCACGTAGGTGGAAGCGAAGTCGACCAGCATGCTTGCCGCCACTTCACCCGTGTAGGCGCCGCTGGCGTGGACCGACAGGTCCTGCCCGCCCCAGGCGACCGGGGTGCCTTGCAGCTCGGCCTGGCACTGGGCTAGGTAAGGAGCGGGCACGCAGACCGCGCAATCGGCGCGCGGGACGCCATCGGCCTTGAGGCCGGCGACGACGCCGGACAGCAAAGCCGTGTTGGCGGCGCGATTGCCGTTCATTTTCCAATTGCCGATGACGAGTTTGCGTCGCATAGTAGCCTAAAATTCAATAACCCGCTATTTTAACGCGGGGCCGGGGGCGGGTCAAACCAGCCGGCGGCGAGGGGCCGGCGAAAATTGCAAAAATACCACGTCAAGCCGTTAGATTACTTGCAACATGATCTTGCCGACATGACTGCTGCTCTCCATCAACGCATGCGCGGCGGCGGCCTGCTCCAGCGGGAACACCGTATGGATCACCGGCTTGATTTTTCCCGCCGCCATGATCGGCCACACCTTTTTCAGCAGATTCCTGGCGATCGCGCCCTTGAACTCCACCGAGCGGGGGCGCAGGGTCGAGCCGGTGATCGTCAGGCGGCGGCGCAGCACCTGGCCCAGGTCGACGGTCGCCTTGCCGCCGCCCAGGGTGGCGATCAGCGCGATGCGGCCATCGTCGGCCAACGCCGCGATCTCGCGCGGCACGTAGTCGCCGCCGACCATGTCGAGGACCACGTCGACGCCACGGTCGTTGGTCAGCGATTTGACGACCTCGACGAAATCCTCGGTCTTGTAATTGATGCCGCGTTCGGCGCCCAGCTTGACGCAGGCGGCGGTCTTGTCGTCGCTGCCGGCGGTGGCGAACACGCGATGGCCCATGGCCGACGCCAGCTGGATCGCCGCCACGCCGATGCCGGAGGTGCCGCCCTGCACCAGCAAGGTCTCGCCGGCGCTCAGGTGGGCGCGGTCGAACACATTGCTCCACACGGTGAAATAGTTCTCGGGGATGGACGCGGCCTCGAGCATGCTCCAGCCCTTGGGAATGGGCAGGCACTGGGCCACGGGCGCCACGACATACTCGGCGTAGCCGCCGCCCTGCACCAGCGCGCAAACCTGGTCGCCGATGTCGAGGGTGGTGTAATCGAGGTCGCCGTCGACGATCTCGCCGGCCACCTCCAGGCCCGGCAGATCGGAGGCGCCCGGCGGCGGCGCGTAATTACCCATGCGCTGGAACACGTCCGGCCGGTTGACGCCGGCGGCGTGGACCTTGATCAGCACCTCGCCGGCCTTCACGACCGGCATCGGACGCTCGCACAGTTTCAGCACATCGGCCGGGCCGGGCTGGGTGATTTCAATCGCGCGCATGGGGCATCTCCGGATAAAACGGCGATTGTACGCGAGACGCCCCGGCGGCGCAGAGCGTGGGAGCGATCCGAGCCCTACCCTCCCCCGGTGCGCGATTTGGTCGGCAACGGCGTGTTCGGCTTCCACGCGGCCGACAACGCTTGCCCTTCCTCGATCTGCTCCTGCGTCATGTGCTTGACCACGGCCGAACGCTGCTCGGCGGCGTTGACCGAGCCCTTGGCCGCCGCCAGGTTCCATAACATGTAGGCGATCACGTTGTCCTGCGGCATGCCGGCCATCTGGTAACGGTACATCAGCCCCATGACCTGCTGCGCGTCCGGATGCCCCTGCTCGGCCGCCTTGCGGAACCAGCCGACCGCCTGCTTGTGGTCCTGGATCACGGCGTTGCCGGTGTAGTACATGGCGCCGACCACGTATTGCGCGTCGGCCTTGCCCTGCAGCGCCGCCTTGCGGTGCCAGCTGAGCGCCTGCTTGTAGTCCTGCTTGACGCCACGGCCCATGTAATACATCAGCCCCAACAGGTGCTGGGCGTCCGCGTTGCCGGCCTTGGCCAGGGGCGTGATCTCTTTTAAAGCCACCGCGTAGTTCTTGTTGTTGTAGGCGGTGGCGCCTTCGGCGAATCCAGCCATCGCACTCTGTTGCAGAGCAAGTGCGAGACCTATCGCTAGTATGAATTTTTTCATATCGCGTATAAGTGGGTACGTTTATTTGGTTTTATTTCCAACTTACCTTGCCCAGGCCGTCAACGGTGACGTTGCGGTTCAGGGGCTTGCCATAGACAATGACCGACCCGAGGCCGCTCAGGTTCAATGTCGCGTTGGCCGTGGCGTGGACGGTGGCGTTGCCCAGGCCGCTGAGGTCGACGTTGACCGACTCCGCCTGGAACTGCTGGGCGTTGAGTCCGCCCAACCCGCCGAGTGTGGCCTTGAGCAACTTGCTGCGCCCGCCGAGCGTGATGTAGCCGGCGCCGCGCAAGTCGAGCTCGACGCTCTCGTTCTCGCCGACCATCAGGTGCATCTTGCCGACGCCGCCCAGATTGGCCTTGAGAACCTTGTAGTCGACCACCGCCCTCATGCTGCCCGCCCCGTCCATCGTCAACGCCAGCTCGTCTCCGCTGAAGCCGCTGATGTCGGTCGTGCCGACGCCCTCGCAGACCACCTCGCGCAAACTCGGCAAGGTCAGCTCGGCGCGCGCGCTAGATCGCCCGACCTTGACGCCCCGCCCGCTGTCGCTGTCGAGGTATAAGGTGTCGCCGGTTTGCGCCGCGTTCAGCTTTTCCATGTCGCGCTTGTCTCCAGTGATACGCAGCGAGGGCATGTCGCCCTGCCGCATTTTGACGTCGATCACGCCGTCGAGCTTGACGCGCACGACGCGCGCGTCGATCGTCACCACGCGCGTTTCGCTCTCCTCGGCGGCGCTGGCGCGGGCAAACAGCGAACAGAACGCGGCAAACAGGAGGCCAAACTGGAAAAGCTTCGTCATCATCTCAATCCTCTGATATTTTTTAACAAGCTGGCAGTGGTCAATATAGCAACAATAGCGACGGCCGCCAACCACCCATGATGGATGTGGTCACTATATCAATCGCTGGAGCAACGCCGGCGCGGATTGCGACGAACTGCACAAAACGGCGACCGGGCGTCGAAAAACGGGAATGGGCGATGGTGGAAGCCGGGAGATTTTCAGGCCGGCAGGCGGATCGTCGCGTTCAGGCCGCCTTCAGGATGGTTCTGCAGTACCAGCTCGCCGCCGTGCGCCTCGATGATGCTGCGCGCGATGCCCAGCCCCAGGCCCATGCCGCCGTCGTTCTGCTCGCGGCCGTGCTCGAGCCGCACATAGGGCTCGAACAGGCTGGCGAAGGCCTCCTCCGGCACGCCCGGGCCGTGATCGCGCACCGTGATGGCGACCGCGCCCTTCTCGCCGCGCACGTCGATCTCGGCGCGGTCGCCGTAGAACAGCGCGTTGTCGAGCAGATTGCCGATGGCCCGCTTGAGCGCCAGCGGCTTGGCCCGCACCGACAGGCCGCTGTCGCGATAGCCCACCTCGTGCCCGGCCAGCCGCGCGCTGCGCACCAGGCGTCCCAGCATGGCGTCGAGTTTGACCTCGGCCGGGTTCTCGTGGATGTCGCTGTCCTTCACGCATTGCAGCGCGCCCTTGACCATCATGTCCAGTTCATCGAGGTCCTCTTCGAACTCGTTGCGCAGGACTTCGTCGTCGAGCAGCTCGGAGCGCAGCTTGAGGCGCGTGATCGGCGTGCGCAGGTCGTGCGAGATGGAGATGAACAGCCGGTCGCGGTCCTCGATGTAGCGCTGGATGCGCTCGCGCATGGCGCTGAAGGCGCGCGCGGTGTTGATGAATTCCCGGCTGCCCGTCTCCGGCAGCGGCGGCGCGCGGTCGTCCTGGCCGTTGCCGAAGGCGGCGGCGGCTTCCGACAGCGCCGCCAGCGGACGCGTGATCCAGCGCACCACCAGAAGGCACAGCAGCAGCACGGCCGCCAGCGACAGCCCTTGCAGCGCCAGGCGGTCCCACGCCAGCGGATCGTTACTGCTCAAGAAGTACGGGTTGGGCATCAGCGCCGCCATGTACAGCCAGTTGCCAGGTTCGATCTCCGTCTGTATCACCAAGATGGGCGCGGGGTCGGGCTGCAGCAGCAGGATGTGCTGCACCCAGGCGTCCGGCAGGTCGCTGAGGTGGACGTCGTTTTCCGACACCACCAGTTGATCCGGCCACGCGAACGCCAGGTGGAAGCCGGGGGAATGCGGCAGGTCGCTTTTGAGCGTCGCGCCGACGGTGTCGATGACGCTGCGTGCCAGCGGATGCTCGGCGATCCGCGTGACCGGCACGTAGGCTCGATTGAGGTTGACGAAAAAGCGCGTGCCGCCCATCTCACGCAGCTGCTGGATCAGCAGCAGGCGGTAGTTGGCCGGCAGGCTGCGGAAAAACCGGATCGCACCGGACGCGCTGTGCGCCACGTACTGCGACGCCGATTGCGCCTCCACCTGGGCCTTGGCGCGCAGCTGGCTGGCCCAGATGATGCTGGCGGCGAGTTGCGTCACCAGCAGTCCAGCCACCATCACCAGGGTCAGTCGCCCCAGCAGCGATTGCGGCAAAAGCCTGTGCAACCACATGGACAGCGCGGGCAGCCGTCTACGCATGCGAAACGCTGACGTCGGCCGAGAACACGTAGCCGGCCCCGCGCACCGTCTTGATCAGGGCCGGCTGCTTGCCGTCGTCGTTGAGCCGCAGCCGCAGGCGGCTGATCTGGACGTCGAGCGAACGGTCCAGCGGGCCGGCGTCGCGCCCGCGCGTCTCTTCGCACAACACGCCGCGGTCGAGGATCACTCCCGGATGCTCGGCGAAGTATTTGAGCAGCTGGAAATCGAGCCCGGTCAGCAGCACCGGGTTGCCGTCCCGGTCCACCACCTTGCGCTCCTTCAGGTCCAACGTGAAACCGACAAAGCGGTAGTATCGGGCCGATGGCGGTTCGACCGCGCTGCGCCGCAGGATGGCCTTGATGCGCGCCAGCAGCTCGCGCGGGCTGTACGGCTTGGCGATGTAATCGTCGGCGCCCAGTTCGAGGCCGACGATGCGGTCCGTTTCGTCGGAGCTGGCGGTCAACATGATGATGGCGACGTTGGAACGCTGGCGCACCTGCTTGCACAGCGCGAAGCCGTCGGTGTCCGGCAGCATGACGTCGAGGATCACCAGCGACAGCTGGTCGGCGTGCGCCTGCAGTTCGGCCAGGAAGCTCTCGCCGTTGTGCGACAAAATCACCTCGTACTGGTTCTTCTCCAGGTAGGTCTTGAGCAGCACGCGGGTTTTTTGGTCATCATCCACGATCAGTATCTTGCGCACCGGGTGCTCCTTGGCTTCTGAGGTTGAATAGTCGGAACAGCGCGCCCAGACGCCGCTGCGCCTGCGCCGGCGTGGCCCTGTCATCGAGAAAATAACGGTGGACCTCGGCGATGATGGCGTCGCGGCTGGCCTCGTCGGAGGCCATGCGGTGCACCAAGCTGGGAGCCTGCACCGCCGCGCCCTGCGCGAAGATGGTCCAGGAGGCGCGCGCGCAGCCGTCCATGCGCGCCGGGTCGGCGTCGCGCCGCACAGACACGGCGCCCTTGAGCGCATTGAAATCGGCCTGCACCGACGGCGACACCAGCACCCGCGCCATCTTTTCCTGCGCCGGCCTGTGGCGGTTGGCGCCGGCGAACATCGTCAGGGTATCGACGCTGTAGAGGTGGTACCTGGCCGTCCCCGGCGCGGCGGCGCAGCCGTAGTCCTCGTCCAGGGTCATGCCGCGTTCGGCCAGCTCCGGCTTGGCCCAGTCGCCCATGATCATCATGCCCGCCTCGCCGCGCGCGAATTGGCGCACCACCTCGGGCCAGGGCCGTTCCTCCATCTCGCGGCCGATCCAGCCCTTGACGATGCGCAGCCGTTCCAGCACCTCGGCGGTGCGGCGATCGGCGGCGGCCGCCGGACTGCGCTTGACCAGCAGCTCGCGATAGAACTCCGGTCCGCTCTCGGCCAGCACCAGGTTTTCGAACAGCGCGGCCACCTGCCACGACTCGCTGCTCTGCGCCAGCGGCGCCACGCCGGCCGCCCTGAGCTTGCGGGCGGCGGCTTCGAATTCGGCCCAGGTGCGCGGCGGCGTGAGTTGGAGCCGTGCGAACAGCGCGCGGTTGTAGTACAGCGTGTTGACGCGATGGATGCCAAGCGGCGCCGCCACCACGTGGCCGCGGTGCTGAATCAGCTTTTGGACCGTTGGGAAGAGGAAGCCGTTCCAATCGCCGGCGCTGGCGACGCCGTCGATTTCCAGCAGGAGCCCCAGTTCGGCCCATTCGGCGACGGAGGCGCCGATGATCTGCGTGACCTGCGGCGCGTCGCCGGCCAGCACGCGGCCCTTGAGCACCTTGCCGGCGCCGATGCCGGCGCCGCCCGGAATGGCGGCGTCCTTCCACACCAGTCCCTCGTCCGCCATGCGCGCGGCCAGCAAGTCCGCCGCCTTGCGCTCGCTGGCGGAAGTCCACCAGTGCAGCACTTGCAAGGTGTTGGCCGGGGCCTGCGCCGGTGGCGGCGACACCGGCGACGCCGACGCCGGCGATAAAGCGCCGCGGTCGGCGGCACAGGCCGTGGTGGCGAACAGGACGAACGTGAATGCGCGGATGGCGGATGCGCGGCGCGCGCTCGAACGAAATCGTAACCGGCCTAACCGGGGCGGGAGTACTTTTTCCATCGACGCTATCACTCATCATCCCTGAGAAAACAGTGCGATGATTATAACGGAGATGACCGCCTCCGGGGACGGCCCGTCATGCCGGCGGCTTGGCCGGCAAGCTAGCGGTTTTCCACGCGCGCCACCAGACCCGCCCTGCCGTTGCGGTCGAAGGCGGCGACCCGGATGACGCCCTTCTCCGTGATCGGTCCCGTCACCGGTTTGCTGTTGGCGTCCGGCGCCGCGCCGTCGGTGGTGTAGCGCATCGCGATGCCCGGCAAGACGTGGTTGACCAGCACCCGGCCGCCCTCGATCAGCAGGCCGGGAGGCGCGATGCGGTAGTTGACGCCCGTTTTTTCCAGGTCGAGGCGCGGCAGCACGCGCTGGCTCAGCGCGTTGACAAAACCCGACCACGCGGCGCGGTGCAGCACGGCGGCTTTGTCCGCATCGTTTTCCGTGGCCCAGGCGGGGTCCGGCGCCCATGAGCGCTCGGCCATCGCCAGCAGGCGCGGCATGACCAGGTAGTCGATGCGGTCCGGGGTCGGCACCGTCTCGGTGAATAAAGTCGCTTCCAGCCCACGGATCCGGCGCTTGCCGTAATCGGTCAAGGCGTCCTTGCCGGGCACCGGCTGCGGGGCGTTCTTCAGATAGTCCAGCGGGATGAAGTCGTAGACGGTATCCAGCTCGACGTAGTCGCCCCAATTAACGCCCGGCTCCTCCGGGTTGGCGTTATAGGCCATATCCATGTACATCTTGGTCACCGGCGCCAGCACGATGTCGTAGCCGGCGTTGGCCAGCCGGTAGGCGAAGTCCTCCGCGCCCTCCGTGTTGTTCCAGACGTAGGCGCTGAAGCCACGCTGCGTGAAGCGGGGATTCGGAATCAGTTTATGCTGCCCGCGCAGCATGGTGGAGCGCGCGGCCATCTCCTCCCAGCCGGAGGCGAACAGGCCGTGCTTGCGCAGGATGACATCGACACGGTCGTAGAAGTAGTCCCACAGGTCGGCGACGGTCTCCAGCTTTTTCTGCCGCATGACCTCCAGGCTGGCCGGCGATTTCTCCCATGCGCCGTGCGGCAGCTCATCGCCGCCGACATGGATGGTGCGCAGCTTGACGCCGGCCTCGCGGTGCAGCGCGGCGACCTGTCCGACCACATGCTCGATGAAGGTGAAGCTCGATTCCAGGCCGGGGTTGATCACATGGTCGTTGTAATGCTGCGGAGAGCTGTAGACGGATTTATCCTCGAAGTCGTTGAGCAGGTATTTCGCCGCGTCGCGTTTGCCGGCGGCCTTGAGGCGGTGGTAGCGCGCCTCCATGGCCTGCACGGCGGCGCGGGCATGGCCCGGCATTTCGATCTCGGGGATCACGTCGATGTGGCGCGCGGCGGCGTAGCGCAGGATCTCGATGTAATCGGCGCGGGTGTAGTAGCCGGTACCGGTGGTGTTGTCCGGATTGCCGCCGGAGCCGTAGGCCGGCTGCAGACGCACACCCGCCTTCGCGCTGTGGCCGCGCACCGCGCCGATGCCGGTGAGCTCCGGCAGGCCGGCAATCTCCAGCCGCCAGCCTTCGTCGTCGGTGAGATGGAAGTGGAAGGTATTGAGCTTGTAGCGGGCCATCAGGTCCAGCAGCTTGAATACGGTTTGTTTTGTGTGGAAGTTGCGGCTGACGTCCAGCTGGAAACCGCGATATGGAAACCGTGGCGCGTCGACGACGGTCAGCTCGGGCAAATCGATGCCGCCGGCGCCCGGTAAAGGCATCAGGTCGCGCAGCGATTGCACGCCGTAGGCCACGCCGGCGGCGCTGTTGCCGACAATGGCGATGCCGCTATCGGCCTTGATGGTCAGGCTGTATGCTTCCGGAGAAGTTTGACCGGCGACCGCGCCTATGCTCAGGCGCAGCTCCGGCGCGCCCGCGCCGGTGCCGGCGGCGGCAGGCAAGGCCGGCGAAAACAGCGAACGCGCAAAACTGGCCTCCGTCTTCAGCGCGGCCGGCGCGACCAGCTTCGGCTGCGCAGTCGCCCGCAGCCGGCCTTGGCCCCGTTCCAGCCGCAGCGGCGTCGGGAACAACGGTGGCAGCGCCTCCGCCGGCAGCGGATCGGCATTGGCGTTGCGGCGGTAGGTGTCCTGCGGCGTGACGACGGCCTTGGCACCGCTGCCGCCCTTGTCGAGTTGTTCGGGACGATCGACGGGCAGCAGTTCGTAGTCCACGATGTTCTGCCCCAGATCGGGTGCGCTGTCGTAGACAAGATACGGGCCGGCCGGCGCCTTCGCCAGCTTGATCACCAGGTTGGGATGAATGTAAGGCACATTCAAGGTCTGGCCCGGCGCCACGCCGGCAAAACCCGGGACGGGACGGATGCGGAACAAGCCGCCCGCGACCTTCTCCACCGTCAGATTGCCTGCCAGCGGGCCGGTCGCGACACCGTCCATGCAGTTGAAGTAAAGCGACCATCCTTGGGACGGCAACGGATACTTGTCCAGATTAGTGAGAATGAAACGCGCATGCGTGATGCCGCCCGGCGCTTGGGGACTGAACTCGTTGCGTTCCAGCTCCCAGCGCAGGCGCAGACCGTGGCCTCCGGCGGAGGGGACGGAAGCGACGGCCGGGGTCAACTCCGCCGCCAGCGCCACCGTGGCCGGCGCCACCGCCATCAATAACGACAACGACAGCGACGCCAGTCCGATACCGCCGGCCATTTTCCGTTTCAGCATTCCGCTCCCCCGGGTGACGATGAGTAATTAAAACTTGGCTTTGAGGCCGACACTATACCGGGCGCCGTTCTCATACACGCCGACCGGCAGGCCGTCGGTGGTATTGGTGCGTATCAGTTCATTCCCGATGTTCACCGCCGTCAGGTACAAGCTGATTTTAGGCGTGACGTCCCAGCTGGCCGACGCGTCCCACTGGCCGTAGGCGCTGGTCACATCCTGCCCGCCCTCATTCAGGCCGCCGTAGGATTTGGAGCGGTAGTTGTACGACAGCCGGGCGCTGTAGCCGCCCTTCTCGAAGAAGCCGCTGACATTGGCCTGGTTGCGCGAGTTGCCCACCACATTGAGCTTCTGGCCGTTGGCGTTGGCACCGGTCTTGGCGTCGGTGAAGGTGTAGTTGACGACGGCGCCAAAGCCGCTGCCGAACACCTGCTGCCATTGGAGTTCGAGGCCGTTGACGGTCTGCCCGCTGTCGGCGTTGTAAGGCCGCGTAACCGAGCGGGTGACGCCGGCGACGTTTTCCTGCGCGCTTTTCGAGTAGATGAAGGTATCGAGCTTTTTGGCGAACAGCGTCGCCGACAGCAGCGAAGCGTCGGCGTAGTACCACTCGGCGCCGATCTCCGCCTGGTTGGCGTGGTATGGCTTCAGGAAGGGATTGCCGGCGGTGGCGGCGTTGGTGGTGCCGCTGACTTCCGTACTGGCACTCAAATCGCTGTAGGTGTTACGCGCCATCACGCGGGCGACCGCGCCGCGCACCAGCAAATCCTTGCTCACCGAGTACACCGCGTTCAGACTTGGCAGCACATCGTTGTAGGTGCGCGAGACGCTGCCCAACACGTAATTGCCGTTGCCGTTCAGGTCCTGGTAGGCTTCCGAAGTCTGGTCGGTCTTGACCAGCCGGGCGCCAAAGTCGCCGCGCCACTGCCCCGCAGCGAAGTCGGCGCGGACGTAGGTGGCGTAGATCTTCTCCTTGATGCGGTAGTACTCGCCCTTCGCCTCGGCGTAGACCATGCCCTTGTCGAACATGGCGAAGCCCCTCGACGACGCCAGCCCGTCATCGACCCACGCGTACTGCGTCAGCGAGCCGGCGCTCGCCGCCTCCTGCGAGATCAGCGGCGACGGCCCGGTCGACAGGTCCGCCAGCGTCAGCGTCTCCCAGCCGGGATTGCCGGGACCATTGGTGCCGATGACGCGGCGGTTCTGCACCTTGGTGTCACGCAGCTTGACGCCGACCTTGATCGATTTGAAGAAGGCGCCGCCCAGGTCTATCGTCAGATCGCCCTGTGCGTAGTTTTCCTTGGTCTCCATGCGGCGTATCCAGTCGCGCGTGCTTTGCAAGGTCAGTTTGGTCGGATCGAGCGGATTCATATCCAGGTACTTGATCTCATACGTGTCGGGCGCCAGGTTGAAGGTGGCGCGGGTATTCCCGGTGAACCAGAAATTGCGGTCATGATCGCTGCCGCCGGAGCCCTTGGTGGTGCCGGCCTGGCCGTGGAACTTCCAGTTGTCCGCGTCATAGGTGCCTTCCAGGTCCAGCACCTGGGATTTGACGTAGGACTGGCGGAAAATCGGCTCGAACGATACGCCGTTGGTCGGACCGACGGTGCCGCCGACCAGCGCCTTGGTGCCGTCCGACGTGGTGATGAAGCGCGGATCGGTGACGGCGATGTTCCCTTGCGCGTCGACCAGGCCACCCGCTTGCCACAGGTAGTTCTGGTTGCTGTTGTCCATGCTCATATCGGAGTTCATGTAGTTCAGCGAGATGTCCGTATTGGCGTTCGGGCGCGCCTGCAAGGTGACGTTGCCGGTGGTGCGTTCGCGGTCCTGGCGGAAGATCGGCGTGCCGCCGCCCCACGACGCGTAGGCGCCAGGCGTGACCGCGCCGTTCTGGTCGACGATGTTGTACTTGGTCGTATCGGTGAAGTTCTCCAGGCCGTCGCGGCGCATCGTGCGCTTTTGCTGGCTCACGGCGACCAGCGCGCCGAAGGTCTTCTGCTCGTTGGTCCAACTGAGCAGGCCGGAGAACTGCGGATCGGTCTTCTTCGGCAGTTCGCTGTAAGTCGCTTCCGCCGACACCTGCGCCACGAAAGGCTTGAGCTGGAACGGTTTGCGGGTCTTGACGTTGACCAGGCCACCGATGCTGCCCTCGTCCAGGTCGGGCGACGGACTTTTATAGACGTCGATGCTGCCCACAAGCTCCGACGCCAGGATGTCGTAGTTGAAGCCACGGCTTTGCGAGTCGTTTTTCCACCAGTAGCCCGAGGCCACGGCCTGGCCATTCAACTGCGTCAGATTCAAATTCTTGTCGGTGCCGCGCACGAAGATGTCGCGGCCCTCGCCCCAGGTGCGGTCGACCGAAATGCCGGGCACGCGCTGCAGCGAATCGGCCACGTTCTTGTCCGGGAACTTGCCCACCTCCTCCGCCGTCACCGTGTCGATCACGTTGCCCGAGTCGCGCTTCTCGGCCAGATTGCGCTTGAGGCGTTCGCGGATGCCCTTCACCTCGACCACCGCAGGATCGCCCACCGGCGCGGCCTCGGCCACCTGCGCCGCCTGCGCACCCGCCGGATCGGCGGCATATAAATGCGGAGCGAAAGCGCCTCCCAGCGCCAGCGCGATCAGCTTGGGTAACAGTTTTTTCTTCAACTGCGGCTTGGTGGTGGTCGTCGTCATCATTTGATTCTCCAGGTTTTATTCAAAAAAAGAACCGCTTCGATAATCAGGCGCCACGCCAGCTGCGGATCTTGTGGCCGCTGGCGGCGTACCAGAGGATCATCGCGTAGCAGGGCAGCATCAGCCAGTAACCCGCTTGCGGACCGGACGCGTCGGACAAGCGGCCATACAGCAGCGGCAGCACGGCGCCACCGGAGATGGCCATCACCAGCACGGCCGACCCGGCGGCGGTATAGCGCCCCAGACCTTGCAGGGCAAGCGGCCAGATGGCGGGCCACACCAGCGCGTTGGCCAGCCCCAGCAGCGCCAGGCACATGACCGTGTCCGGCACCAGCGGCACGCCGGACCAGCCCAGCAGCACCAGCGCGATGCCGCTCGACCGGCTGGAGCCGGTGGCGACGCCGACCGTCAACACCAGACCCAGCAGCGCCGACACCATCAGCGCGCCCTTCTGCGACAGGTAGCGCGGGATCGCCACCACGCCGACCACGTAGCCGAGCACCATGCACACCATCGTGTAGGAAGTGAGCACGCCGAAATTGGCGACGTTCAGCTCGTGGCCGTACAGGCCGATGGTGTCGCCGGCGATCACCTCGACGCCGACGTAGCCGAACAGGGCCAGCGCGCCCAGCACCAACTGCGGGAATTGCAGCACGCCGGTGCGCTCGACGTTGGCGGTGGCGTCGTCCGCCTCGGGCGGAATGTCGCGCAGATTGGAAAAATGGATGAACGCCATGATGACGAACAGCACCGCAGCCATGCAGGCGTAGGGGAACACCAGCCGCTCGGCCAAGGTGGCGCGCATGGCGTCGCGCGCGGCCGGCTCCAGCGTCGCCAGCGCGGTGTGCGAGAAACTGTCGATGTCGGCCAGCATCAGCGAGCTGAACACCAATGGGACGACGACGCCGGCGCCCTTGTTAAACAGGCCCATGATGCTGATGCGCATGGCCGCGCTGTCGCGGTCGCCGATCTGGACGATGTAGGGATTGATGGCCGTCTGCATCAGCGTCATGCCGGTGGCCAGCGTGAAAAGCGCCGCCAGGAACAGTTCGTAATGCGTGCTGCGCGCCGCCGGAATGAACAGCAAGGCGCCCGCGCCCATGATGCCCAGCCCGAGGGTCATGCCCTTTTTGTAACCGATCCGTCCCAGCACGGCGGCGGCCGGCAGCGCCATCACCGTGTAGGCGATGTAGAACGCGAACGTGACCCACAGCGCCTGGAAGTTGTTCAGGCCGCAAACGATCTTGAGAAAGGGGACCAGCGATCCGTTCAGCCAGGTGACGAAGCCAAGAATGAAAAACAGCAGGCCCACGAACAGCATGCCGACCACGACCGTTCGCGAGGAGGCACTTGGTCGCTGCTCCGTTGTGTTCACACTCATTTCCATGGGGCTCCCCCAAGTTATCGATGAGTCATGCTACCAGTGCAATACCAGTTAAGCCAGCGCTCCCCGTATCGCACCTAAGTCTTTGTTTTTATTCGGAATTGATATTTTTCGAACTTAATACCGCTTACATTTCTTTACAAAGCCCGCGTTGGCGCCCTCTTCCGCCCGGGAACATGCGCGATGCATGCTTGCAAATCTTTACAAAACACTTGGCAAAATCCAGGCTTGTGTCGTCAAAGCCACGTTGACTGGAAAACAGCATAAATATTGTATGTTTAGTAAAGTATGTTAAACATCGGTTGCAAATTTAGTTTCATTTGACCCTCGAAATTTACGGATCAATACTCCGGGTTGCCAGGAAGCTAAGCCGTATCAGACAACCTGCGGCGCTGGCGATTTTCCATAATTCCAAAAACATCGAGGAGACACCATGTTGCAACCCGCAAGACGCACTCTCATGAGTCTGGCCGTCGCCAGCGCCTGTTCGTTCATGACGCTCAGCGCCCAGGCGCAGGCCGAAGCGCAAGCCAGCGCGCCGGCCGAGGCCACCGCCGCCGCACCTGCCGCTTCGCCGTCCAATCCGGACCAGATCCAGGAAGTGCGTGTCACCGCCACCCGCTATTCCACCTCGCTGCTGCGCACCCCGCTGGCCGTCGCGGCGCTCAGCCAGGAGCAGTTGACCCGCAAGGGCGCGACCAGCCTCTCCGATTTGAGCGGCGAGATGCCCAACGTCGTGATCGAAAACACCGGCGAGGATTCTGCCGTGCAGATCACCATCCGCGGCATCACTTCCACCAACTTCACCGAGACCGGCGACCCGGCGGTCGGCTTCCACGTCGACGGCATGTACTCGCCGCGTCCACAAGGCGCGCAGGCGCTGATGTTCGACCTGGAACAGGTCGAGGTGCTGCGCGGCCCGCAAGGCACGCTGTTCGGCCGTAACTCCACCGGCGGCAGCGTCAACGTGATTCCCGCCAAGCCGGATTGGACGGGCAACTACGGCAAGGCCGACATCGATATCGGCAACTACCGCAAGAAGCAGATCTCGGTGGTGCAGAACATCGTCGTCAACGACGCGCTGGCCTTGCGCGCGACGTTCATGAAGGTCAAGCGCGACGGCTACGCCAACCAGACGCGCGACCTGAGCGAAGCCAACGCGCCCGCCCTGGGCTGGGTCCCGAACGGCAAGCCGGATGTCGACCAGCGCTTCAACCGCGTGATCGGCCCGAGCGACTACTACACCAACCAGGACGAATGGGCCGGCCGCCTGACCGGTCTTCTGAAGATCAACAAGGACATCACGGCCAAGGCGTCGTATGAGCAGTTCCAGGATTCCGGCGCCGGCGGCGCCACCTTCCGCGACTGCGATGCCACCGCCGGCACCCGCTACGCCTGCGGCCCCGGCCAGGGCAAGTGGGACATCAACGTCAACGTCCCCGGACAGAACGATCTGACCATCAAAACGCTGCGCACCGGGATCAACTGGAACATCAACGACCACACCAACTTCGACTACACCTTCCAGGTCGCCGACCAAACCCGCTCGCAGATCACCGACGACGACCTGGGCATGCAGCACGCCGCGCCGTTCCAGATCAATGGCGCGTATCCGAATTCGGTCGATGGCAACTGGGGCACCTGGCCGCTGACCGATTCCTTCCACCGCACGCTCGATTCGCGCTACCTGTCGACCGTGCACGAGGCGCAGTTGAAGCAGCAGCTGGGCAATGTGCAGTACGTGGGCGGCTTGTTCTGGATGCACGAGCGTAACCGCATCGACTACGAACAGACCAACACCATCCAGAAGCCGTACGGCGATGTCGGCAGCGTGCTGTATAACCAGCCTAACCGCCAGGTCGACGCCAAGGCGGTCTTCGCCCAAGCCGACTGGAAGTTCATTCCGACGTGGACGGGTACCCTCGGCGCGCGCTATAGCATCGACAGCAAAGAGGACAAGGGCGGCAAGGTGTATGGCGCCAACTGGATCGGCAACTCGGCCTACTACAACGGCCTGTATTCGCAAGGCACGCCCGGCACGCCGGGCTTCCACGTCCACGACGGCACCGACCTGACGCCGGCGATGGGCGGCAGCGTAGCGGCCTACAGCCTGTATGGCGCGCCGACCTCGAACGACCACAAACAGGAATGGAAAAAAGTGACGTGGCGCGCCGGCCTGCAAAAGCAGCTCGACAACAACAAGATGGTGTACGCCTCCGTATCGACCGGCTACAAGGCGGGCGGCTTCGCCGACAAGACGGACAGCTGCAACTACCGTCTGTGCGCCGATGGCAAACCCGGCGTCGAGACCTTCCTGCCGTATGAGCCGGAAACCGTCACCAACTATGAGCTGGGCTTCAAGGGCAAGTTCCTGGACAACCGTTTGAGCCTGTCGGCCACCGCGTTCTTCATGAAGTACAAGGACATGCAGGTGACCGGCACCTACTTCATCAACCAGATCATCCCATCGAACGGCCTGCCCTGCCCGGCCGACCAGCCGAAATGCGACGTGTATGAAGGCTGGCGCACCATCAACGTGGGCAAGGTGAATATCCCGGGCCTGGAACTGGAATGGGATTACAAGCCATGGCGCGGCGGCCGTATCGGCGGCGGTTTCGCTTACATCAACTCCAGCATCCACGACTACAACTCGTACAGCGACGACTACCAGTGCGACGTGCGCGTGGAACTGGGCCTGCCCGCCTGCCCGAGCGCTTACAATGGTCCGGACAAGACCTTGCTGGGCCGCCGCCTGGCCAATATCGATGGCAACCACCTGCCGAACACGCCGAAGTACCAGTTCAACATCAACTTCTCGCAGGAGTTCGGGTTTGAGAACGGCTACAAGGTGATCCCGTACGTGAAGGTGAACTGGCGCGACAAGGCCTACTTCGACATGCTCAATTCGGAGTTCTCGCACATCGGCCGTTACCAGAAGGCGTATGCGATGGGCGATGCGTCGGTGCGGCTGGAGGCGCCGGACGACAAGTGGCACGCGGAGCTGTATGTTCGCAATATCTCGGACAGCCACGCGAAGTTGAGCGGCAATTCGGTGTATGGGGGGTTCATGGAGGCGAACTTCGTGCAGCCCCGCATGTTCGGGTTCCGGGTCGGCGCCAGCTACTAAGGCGTTTGGCAGGATTGGCCGGAACGGCCAATCCTGCCTATGTTCACCAATTCATAATGGCGCGAACCTGGGGGAGCAAATCGTTGGCGATATTGACGGTTTGTTCCCTGGTCGGATGCCCGTCATCCGCATCGCCCGAATAGGGCTTCGACGCGATCGCGTGCACGCGCCTGTCCCCTACCCGCTTCACCGTCTCGGCGATGTACTCGATCAGCGCCACCCTCTTCTCGCCGGTCATCAAACCGCCCTCGGTCAGCACGACCTGCGCCTGCGGATGATCCCTCAACAGCGTCCGCACAAAGCGCACATAGGTTTCCACATACAGCTCGCGATCCGGAATACCTGGATTGAAATCGTTGTTCCCGATCGCGCTGAGTATCACCTCGGGCCGATAATCGCGCTGGTCCCACTGAACCGGATCTTTCCTGTCCGGGATCGCCAATTGATAATAATCCGGCAGATTCTGTTCATCGGTCTTGTTTTCCCAGGTGCGTATCAAGCCCCGCCCGCCGTAGCAGACCAGCTGCACCTGCGCGTGCAGGTCGCGCGCCATCAACATGCCGTAGGACGAACGCGCATTCCACCAGGACGGTTCCTTCTTCGCCCCGGCCACGCGGTCGATCGCCTCGCCGCAGGTAACGGAATCTCCCAGCATCAGCATTTTGCGTTGCGGCAGGACAGGCGCGGCGTTCCACTTGCCATCGGTGTCGAAGCGCAGCAGCGCGGCGGTGCCATGCCAGGTCTCGGAACGGTTGACGATTTCCACCGCATGCTTGCCGGCGGAAGCGCCTTCGAACAAAGTAACCGTCTGTCTGCCGGCAGCCAGCCGCACCTTGCGGGCGACGCCGTCGACAATCACGTCCAGGTAGCTGTTTTCGCCGCTGGCCTCCGCCTCGACGCTCAGCCGCTTGCCTTCGAAATTGAGATAAAAACTGACGCCCGGGTAGCTGAATCGCACCACGCCGTCGGCGTTGATATCGGTTCGGCCCATGCGGGCGACGTGGGGATCGGCGGCCGTCATCGACGCCGCCGCGACAAGGGGGGCCTGGCCCCACAGCGCGGCAAGCAATGCCGCGCAGCCGGCGATACGGCGTTGGGCGCCGCTCATTACTTCATCAACTTCTGTATGTCCGGCAGCATCGCGTCGGACCAGATCTGATAGCCCTTGGGCGTCGGATGCAGGAAATCGGCCATCACCTCCGGCGACATGTCGCCGTTCGACAGCAGGAAACGCGCGCCGTAGTCCTTGAAGATGATGGCTTTGCCGTCGCCCAGCGTCGCTATCTTGCGGTTCAACTCAATGATCTGCTGCCGCTTCGGATTCTGCGCCGATTGCTCGTAAGGCAGCACGGCATTGAGCAATATCTTCGCGTCCGGGTACAGCGCGCGCAGCTTCTTGACCACCGCCTGCACACCCTCGAACACGTCGGCCGGAGCGGCGCCGCAGTGGAAGAAGTTGTTCACGCCGATCGTCAGCACGACCAGTTTCGGGTGCAGTTTTTCGGCGTGGCCGTTGTCGAGCCGCCAAAGCACGTTGCCGGTGTGGTCGCCGCCGATGCCGAAATTGGCCGCCTTCCATGAGCCGAAGGACTTGTTCCAGATATCCTGATTCCAGCCTTCGGTGATGGAGTCGCCGACGAACAGCAGGTCGACGTTGCCCGCATCGGCGACCGCGACGTCCTCCTGGAACATCTGGTTCCAACGCGCCACCGACATCCAGGGATATTCGATCTTTCGAGGGGCCGGCGTGGTGCTGCAGGCGGCCGGGCTCAGGGCCGCGTCGGCGTAGCTCGGGGCGCTGGCCAGTGCCAGCAGGCCGGCGGCGACGACCGCGGAGATCAGGGACTTCTTCATCTTAAATCCTTTCATTGCGCACTTACCAGCAGCGATGCGGCCTAATTATCCGAAAAATACACCGGCAGTATCCTCTCGCCGTCCGCATTTAACAAGGTCAATTTGCCGTTCAGGGCAGGCACTTCGCCGCAGTCATCGCGCGCTTCATTTCAGCTACGGGCCTTCAAGCGCAAAACAATCACGCCGTGCGGGGCGAGTTTGCTCTCCAGTTTTTTGCTGGTGTCCCCGGTCTTGCCGGTCCAGGCATCGGTCCAGTTGAAGACCGTCTTGGTGGTATCGAGCACGCGCTTGTTCGCATCGTCGTTGATACGGGAGGCGGACCACTGGTAAGTCACCGGCTTGGCCTCGTCGCTGCGGTTCAGGATCATCACCGCCCACTCGTCGTTGGCCAGCGGCTTGGCCCAATACTCCAACTGGCCGGACTGCATGAAACGCCACGCCTGGATGCCCAGCTTGTCCTGGTTGATCGAGATCACCGCCTTGTTGGTCAGGATGCGTTTCGTGGCCTCGGACATCTTGCGCACGTCGTTGCCGAGGATGAGCGGCGACGCCAGCATCGACCAGGCGGCAAAGTGCGTACGGTCCTCGTCCTCGGTGAAGCCACGGCCCACTTCGAGCATGTCCATATCGTTCCAGTGTCCCGGACCGGCGTGCACGCGCAAGCCCGCCTGCTTGTCGAGGATCTGCAGCACACCCCACCTCGAATACGACGCCTCGCTGAATTCGCAATCGAAGCACATATGGATGTCGCCGGTGGTGCGCCACGAGTGACCGACGTCCTTGGCCCATTCCCAGGGCTTGGTGTCGCCCCACTCGCAAATGCTGAACAACATCGGCCGGCCGGCGGCGCGGATGGCATCGCGCATGGTGGTGTAAGCGCCCACCGACGACAAGCCCTTGCTGTCGCACCAGTCGTACTTAATGTAGTCGATGCCCCAGGAAGCATAGGTTCGCGCATCCTGGTATTCGTAGCCACGGCTGCCCGGACGGCCGCCGCAAGTGGTGGCGCCGACGTCCGAATAGATGCCGATCTTGAGGCCCTTGCTGTGGACGTAGTCGGCCAGCGCTTTCATACCGGACGGGAAGCGCTCCTTGTCCGGATGGATCACCCCCGTCTCGTCACGCTTGCCGTGCCAGCAATCGTCGATGTTGACATACTGATAGCCGGCGTCCCTCAAGCCGCTTTTGACCATCGCATCGGCGGTGTCTTTGATCAGTTGCTCATTGATGTCGCAGGCGAAGGTGTTCCAGCTGTTCCACCCCATCTGAGGCGTGTCGGCCAGTCCATCGAATTTCTGCGCGTGGGCGTTGAGACCGAATGCGCAAGCGGATGCCGCCACCATGCTTAGCAAGGTACGTTTCATGCGTGGCTCCTTAACGCTTGATGGCATGGAGTTTGTCGGCATACTCCTTGATCAGCTTGAGCGAGCTGGTGTCCGAATCGAACACCGAGTAGAGACCTTGTTCTTCCTGCGGTGGATCGCCGACGAAGTCGTTACCCGGCTTCCACCAGTAATCCGCGTTCGCCGCGCGCCCGGCGCCGCCCCAGGCCCAGAAATTGAAACCGGCGATCGGGTCGCCCTTCTTGGCGCCGTCGTAGACGAAGTCGAACACTTCGCGATAGAAGCGGTCGCGGATCTTGGTCGTGGCCTTGATGCTGAACGAGGCGCCGTCGCGATCGAGGCCGAATTCCTCCAGCACGATAGGCTTGTCGAGCTTCTTGGCCAGGTCGATGTGCGAGGTCAGATAGTTGCGGCTCTTGGCGATTGCGCCGTCCCACGAACCGGTTGGGTCCTTGGAGTCGAACCAGCCCCAGTTCTTCGGCCACAGGTGATACGTCAGGTAGTCGATATTTTTGGTGCGGTGCGAGTCGAGGAACAGCTGCGCGTCCTGGGCGGAACCGGCCAGGCCCTCGCTGCCGCTGCTGACCATATGGTTCTTGTCCAGGCTATGGATATAAGCGGCGGTTTCGTCGATCCATTTGATGTATGCCTTCTTCTCTTCCGGCGTGGCGTTGCCATTGCCGGGGCGCGGTTCGTTGGCCAATTGCCACGACATCAGGATCGGATCTTCCGAATAAGGCTTGCCGGTGATGGTGTTGACGCGCTTGACGATCTTCTGGATCACGTTGCGGTACTCTTTTTGCGCGGCCGGGTTGACATAGAAGCGCGCGTTCTTCTTCATGTAGTCGTCATAGTCCTTGGTCACGTTCGGGTCCAGCGCCGGCGTGCCCTCGAACCAGTTCAAGTATTGCGTCATCCCGCCCGACCACTGCCAGAAGTTGTTCAGGTAGAGCACCACCGTCATATCGCGTTTGGCCGCTTCGACCATCAGGAAGTCCAGGCCGATCAACAGATTCTCGTCGTACTCGCCCGGCTTAGCGGTGGTCGCCGGGCTGACGGCGCTTTTCATCTCGGTCTTCTCGGATACGGCCAGCACGCGCAGGTTGTTGATGCCGATGGCGCGCATGCTATCGAGCTCCTTCAGCAAGCGGGCGCGCTCGCCCACGCCCTTGGGCGCGCCAAGATAGCCGCCGTACCAGAAGTTGGCGCCGACGATGTAGTACGCCTGGCCCTTGCGAGCGAAGTGGGTCTTCTTGGCGGTGACGAAATCGCCTTTGCCGACAGACGCGCCATCGGCGGCGGAAACGATGCCGCAGGCACTGATCATCAACGCGGTGGCGCAGAATTTGTAGAGTTGTTTCATGTCTCGTTCTTTCTTTTTATCGATGGTTATTTGATTGGCTTGCCGGCGACGTTCAAGGTCTGCTTCGGTAGCTGCACGGTGATGCTGGCGGCCTTGCTATCGTTGGCATTGCCGGCGTCGTGCGCCAGCAATACCTTGTAGCCGCCGCTGGCGACACGCCAGGTCTTCGATTTGCTGTCGTACATGGCCAGCAGGCGCGGATCGACCGTCACGCTGACTTCCTTGCTCTCGCCGGGCGCCAGTTCGACCTTGTCCCAGCCGGCCAGGCGCTTGGGCGCCTCCCACTTGGTCCCGACGGGTGCGACGTAAACCTGCGGCACGTCCTTGCCCTTGACGGCGCCGGTGTTGGTGACCTTGAAGCTTAGTTGCAGCTTGCCGTCCTTCTGGCTCGCGGCCAGGCCGGAGTAGGAGAACTGCGTGTACGACAAACCGTGGCCGAACGGGAACAGCGCCTTGAGACCCTTGGCATCGAACCACTTGTAGCCGACCGCCGCGCCTTCATGATAGTTGACGGTGAAGCGCTCCCTGTCTTTCTTCGGATCGCCGTCGAGCTTTGGACGCGGCAGCTGGCTTTCGGAGACCGGGAAGGTGGTCGGCAGGTGGCCCGACGGATTGACTTCGCCATACAGCACGCGGGCGATCGCCTCGCCGCCGCCGCTGCCGGCGTACCAGGCCTGCACCACGGCGGCGGTCTGGTCGACCCACGGCATCAGCACCGGACCGGAGGTCTCGAGCACCACCACCGTTTTCGGGTTGGCCTTGGCGACGGCGGCGATCAGCGCGTCCTGGTTGTTCGGCAGCGACAGCGACACGGCGTCGAGCGCCTCGCCCACCCACTGTTCCGCGAAGACGATGACGACATCGGCGTCGGCCGCTTCCCTGGCCGCCGCAGCGGCGTCCTTGCCGTCGCTATAGACCACCTTGGCGTTGCCGGCGCGGGCCTTGATCGCCTTCAGCGGCGACGACGGGTGGTACACCACTGGACCAGGCCAGATGGTCGGCTCGATGCCCGGCACCGGGTTGCCGCCGATCGGATACACCAGCGACGAACCGCCGCCGGCCAGCACGCCGACATCCGAGTGCGCGCCGATGACGACGATTTTCTTCGCGCCGGCCTTGAGCGGCAGCACGCTGTTGGTGTTCTTCAGCAGGACAATGCCCTCTTCCGCGTCGGCCTGGCTGACCAGCTTGTGCGCTTCGAAGTCGATCGCGCCGCCCTCCTTGACCGGATTGTCGACCACGCCCTTGTCGAACATCGCCCACAGCACGCGGTACGCCATGTTGTCCAGGCGCGACTGCGGCACGTGGCCGTTTTCGACAGCCTCCTCCAGCGCGCCGCCGAAGTAGGCCGACTTGTCGAACTCCCAGCCGGAGTGCTGGTCCAGGCCGGCGTTGGCCGATTCGACGGTGCTGTGGACGGCGCCCCAGTCGGACATCACATAACCCTTGAAGCCCCAGTCTTTTTTCAGCACTTGGTTGAGCAGGTAGTCGTTTTCGCAGGCATACACGCCGTTCAGGCGGTTGTAGGAGCACATGACCGAACCGGGATTCGCCTGCTCCAGCAGGAACTGGAACGCCAGCAGGTCGGACATGCGGTTGCTGGCGTCGTCGAGGCGCGCATCGAGCACGAAGCGGCCTGTCTCCTGGTCGTTGACGGCGAAGTGCTTCATCGTCGCGATCAGATTGTTGGACTGGATGCCCTTGACCTGCTGCGCCACCATGGTACCGGCCAGCAGGGGATCTTCGCCGGCGTATTCGAAGTTACGGCCGTTGCGCGGCTCGCGCAGCAGGTTCACGCCGCCGGCCAGCATGACGTTGAAGCCGGAGGCGCGCGCCTCGCGGCCGATCATGGCGCCGCCCTGGTAGGCCAGGTCGCGGTTCCAGGTGGCGGTGGTGGCCAGGCCGGATGGCAGCGAGGTGCGCTCGCGCGGATTCTTGCTCAGTTGCGTGGCCACGCCCAGGCCGGCGTCGGTCTCGAACAACGCAGGCAATCCCAGACGCGGCACGCCGGGGATGTAGCCGGCCGAGAAAGGCAGCGCGGCCGGATGCTTCTTGGTCTTGTTCGGAACGAAATCGGCGCCGAAGTAGCCCAGCACCCAGTTCAGTTTTTCCTGTTGCGTCATGGCTTCCAGCGCCAGCTTGGCGCGCTTGTCGGCGCCGAGCGATTTGTCCAGCCACGGCTTGGAGGCCGGTTCGGCCGGCGCGCCGGCCTCTTGTCCGGCGGCGTAGGAAGGCAGCGCGGTGGCCACGGTGACGACGGTGGCGGCGGCAAGCGTTGCCGCCACCGCCAGCGCGATGGCCAGCGGACGCAGATTCAGTTCGGAATTCATAGCTGTCTCTCTTTATTATTGGAGGGCGAAATCAAAAATCAACGGTCTGAGTACATGCCGGCATATTTCAGGCCGTAGTACAGAATGAAGGTATAGCAGGCGGCCGGCACGAAGAACGACAGCTGCAGGCCGATCGTGTCAGCCAGCAGGCCTTGCGCGAACGGCACCAGCGCGCCGCCGACGATGGCCATGCACAGGATGCCGGAACCCTGGCTGGTCAGGGGACCGAGCTTGTACAGCGCCATGCTGAAGATGGTCGGGAACATGATGGAGTTGAACAGGCCGACGGCGATGACCGCCCACATGGCGACCGGACCGTGGGAGAAGATCGCCGTCAGCAGCAGCGCGATGGACGCGGCCGAGTTGAACGCCAGCGCCTTGCCCGGACTGACGTAGCGCATCACGCCAAAGCCGATGAAGCGGCCGATCATGGCGCCGAGCCAGTAGAAGCTGACGTAGTTGGCGGCGGCGCCGTGCGACATGCCTGCGATGTTGGACTCGCCCAGGAAGTTGATCAGGAAGCTGCCGATGCTGACCTCTCCACCCACGTACAGGAAGATGCCGATCGCGCCCAGCACCAGGTGGCGGTGCGACGTCACTTTTTTGTCCAGCGTGTAGGCGCCGGCTTCTTCGGCATCGACGATCTTCGGCAGGCGCACCAGTGCGAACAGGATGGCGATGGCCAGCAGCGTGGCGGCCAGCACCAGATACGGTCCCTGCACGGTGGCCGCTTCCTCGGCCTTGGTCTTGACCACATTGGCGACGGCGGGAACGCCTTCGGACAGGATCAGGAAACCGCCCAGCGCCGGGGCGATCGCGGTGCCGAGCGAATTGAACGCCTGCGTCAGCGTCAAGCGGCTCGACGCGGTGGCCGGCGCGCCCAGCGCCGCGACGTAGGGATTGGCGGAGACTTGCAGGATGGTGATGCCGCCCGCGAGGACGAACAAGGCCAGGAGGAACAGCGCGTAGCCGCCCATCGAGGCGGGATAGAACATGGCGCAGCCGGTGGCGGCGACCACCAGCCCCGCGACCGCGCCGCGCTGGTAGCCCAGGCGCTTGATCAACATGCCGGCGGGGAGCGAGACGATGAAGTAGGCGCCGAAGAAGCAGAACTGCACCAGCATCGCCTGCACATAGGTCAGCGTATAAATCGATTTAAGGTGGGGAATCAGGACATCGTTCAGCGACGTTATCAACCCCCACATGAAGAACAACAGCGTGATGATCATCATCGGGAAGGTATTGCTGCCTCCTGCCTGACGCGCATGGTCGTGGGTACTCAAAGTTGCCGGCGCAACGTGCTCCATCAGCTGTCTCCTCTTGGATGGTTTTTATATTAATGAAAAGATTCTGCATCGGCGAGGCCCAAGGGTCAAATAGCAAGCGAATTTGAGGCGTAGTTTAGCCGCATTCACTAAACACACGATGCAAGGCGATACGCCGTGTTGCGGCGCAGCGAACCGCTAAAACTCGCGTGTTTAGTAAATTGCGCTAAACTTTTCCTGAAAGTCGACGTGTCGTTTGACCGTGGCTGGACGATTATGCAAGACTGTATTCACACCAGAAACCCGCCGACGGCACCGCCGCGAGCCGGTTCATCGAGAGATTTGGGAGACAAAGATGGGCGATTCCACAAATAGCGCTGCGACCACCGGAGTGACAATACGGGATATCGCACGCGTGGCCGGCGTGTCGGCGGGGACCATTTCACGCGCCCTGAAGAACGAGCCGGGATTGACCGAGGCGACACGCCAGATGGTGCTGGAGGCGGCACGCGAACTCGGTTACGACTTTTGCAAGCTGCGGCCGAAACGGCTGCGGCGCCTGACCTTCCTGCTACACCGCCAACACAACACCGCCTCGAGCAGTCCTTTCTATTCGCCGGTGCTGCACGGCGCCGAGGAGGCCTGCCGCAAGCAGGGCATCGTGCTGTCGTTCATGGCGGTCGGCCCGGCCGACGGCCTGATCGACCAGATACGAATGCACGCACCGGACGGCATCGTCTGCGCCGGCTTCTTCGAACCGGAGACGCTGAGCGCCCTGCGCTCCACCGGCAAGCAGCTGGTGCTGATCGATATGAAGCTGCGCGGTTACAGTTCCGTCAATCCGGACAATATGATGGGCGGCTACCTGGCCACCAAGCACCTGATCGACACCGGCCGCACGCGGGTCGGCTTCATTTCCGGTCCGCTGTCGCACTACAGCATTCGCGAACGAGCACGCGGCTACCGCCAGGCGCTGTTCGAAGAGGGCATCCTGGCCGATCCGCGTCTCGAAGCGGGCCTGCCGGACGGCGTCGATCTGGAAACCGGCGCATGGGAGGCGATGGAGCAGTTGCTGGCCCTGCCCCATCCGCCCGACGCCGTGTTCTGCTACAACGACAGCGCCGCGCTGGTGGCGATGCGCTGCTGCCTGGCCAAGGGATTGAAGGTCCCGCACGACATCGCGATCGTCGGCTTCGACGACATCTCGACCGCCGTGCTGGGACATCGCCCTTTGACCACGCTGCGCATCGATAAAAAAGCACTGGGCGCGCTGGGTGTGGAATTGTTGTTGAATGGACCGCACAACGACCCGGTGGAGAAAATCGCGCCGGTGGAACTGGTGGTGCGGGCCAGCACGGTGTTCGACGGCTGGCGGGTACAGAAGCCGCAGGGCAAAGGAGGCGGCGTGGCGGCAGCCTAGACGCCGGCTGATTCACAAGCGGATTTAACCAACATCGAGCACCACTTGGCGTCCGGCTTCGCCGCGACGCGGGGAATGGTGTGCGCCTGATGAACATACAAGCTCGTACAAACTCGGGACGCGATAAGAAAGCGCCCGCCTATCAACCAACAACGGACCCAATGATGGTACCAGATTTTCAATCCCGCGCGACGCTGCTGAACCACATCCGCCATACCCGCCACTTCTACGACAGCCGTTGCGTGGACCCGAGCGGCGGCTTCTATCACTTTTACAAGGATGACGGCACCGTCTACGACACCCGCACCCGCCATCTGGTCAGCAGCACGCGCTTCATTTTCACCCACGCGATGGCGTGGCGCCAGTTCGGCGAGGCTGCCGACCAGCAGCGCCTGCGCCACGGCCTGGCCTTCCTGCGCGGCGCCCACCGCAACCCGGAAACCGGCGGCTACGCGTGGCAACTGGACTGGAACAACGGCGAAGGCCGCGTCACCGACGGCACCAACCACTGTTACGGCCTGGCCTTCGTGCTGCTCGCCTACAGCCACGCGCTGATGGCCGGCGAGAGCGAGGCCCGCGCCTGGATAGACGAGACCTTCGAGCTGATGGAGCGGCGCTTCTGGGACGCCAAATACGGCCTGTACGCCGACGAGGCGAGCGCCGACTGGTCGACCTTGGACGCCTACCGCGGCCAGAACGCCAACATGCACGCCTGCGAGGCGCTGATCGCCGCCTTCGAAGCGACCGGCGAGCGCGCCTTCCTGCTGCGCGCCGAAACGCTGGCCCGCAACATCACACAACGCCAGGCGGCGCTGGCGGGCAATCTGATTTGGGAACACTACCACGCCGACTGGTCGGTCGACACCGAATACAACCGCCACGACAAAAGCAATATCTTCCGTCCATGGGGCTACCAGCCCGGCCACCTGACCGAATGGGCCAAGCTGCTGCTGCTGCTGGAACGCCACGGCGACCAGCTGGAGGGCGGCAAGGACTGGCTGCTGCCGCGCGCGGTGGAGTTGTTCAACGCGGCGATGGACAAGGCGTGGGACGCGCGGCACGGCGGCATCTACTACGGCTTCGGGCCGGACGACAGCATCTGCGACGACCTCAAATACTTCTGGGTGCAGGCCGAGAGCCTGGCCACCGCCGCCCTGCTGGGCGCGCGCACCGGCGAGGCAAGCTACTGGACCTGGTACGACAAGATCTGGGGCTACAGCTGGGAGCATTTCGTCGATCACCAATACGGAGCCTGGTACCGCATCCTCGGGGCCGACAACAGCAAGCTGACCGACGAGAAAAGCCCGGCCGGCAAAGTGGATTACCACACCATGGGCGCCTGCTACGAAGTGCTGAACGTATTGAAGAAGGACTGAGATGGCGAATTTTCCTCTGTTTGTCGCGGCGGGCGAAGCGCTGACCGACATGATCGTGCAGGACGGCGACCAGCCCAATCCGCAGCGCTGGCTAAGCCAGGTCGGCGGCTCGACCTGGAACGTGGCGCGCACGATGGCGAAGCTGGAGGTGCCGACCGCTTTCGCCGGCGCCGTCAGCATCGACGTCTTCGGCGACGCGCTGCATGGCGCCAGCGAAGCGGCCAACCTCGACCTGCGCTTCCTGCAGCGCTACGCGAAGTCGCCGCTGCTCGCTATCGTGCACCGCACCGATCCACCGGCCTACTTCTTCGTCGGCGACGACAGCGCCGACCTGCACTTCGACGCGGCGCTGCTGCCGGAAGGCTGGCGCGCGCACTGCAAATGGGTGCACTTCGGCGGCATCAGCCTGGCGCGCCAGCCGCTGGCCGGCAAGCTGGTGGCGCTGGCCGAGCAGCTCAAGCGGGACGGCGTGCGCATCAGCTTCGATCCGAACTACCGCCTGCTGATGGACGAGCGCTACGACGCCACCTTGCGCCGCATGACGGAGCTGGCCGATGTGGTCAAGGTGTCGGAGGAGGATCTGGCTGGCCTGTTCCGCACCGGCGACATCGAGACCGCGTTCGCCACGCTGCGAAGCTGGAATCCGGCGGCGACCTATCTGTACACCAAGGGCGGCGACGGCGCCTCGCTGCACATCGGCGACGAGGAATGGTCGCTGCCGGCGCCAAGCATCACCGTGATCGATTCCGTCGGTGCCGGCGACGCCAGCATCGCCGCGCTTTCGTACAGCATGATGCACCACGCCGATCGCGCGCCGTTGGAGCATTTGCGCTTCGCGGTGGCGGCCGGCGCGGCGGCCTGCCTGGCGCCGGGCGCGTCGCCGCCATCGCTGGCGGCGATCGAGGCGCTGCTGACGTGACGCCAACGTAAAGCCTGGCGCACATTACAGATCGGTAAGGTAGGCAAACCGTCACACGGCGGTCATATCGGGGCTTCAAGATCGTCGGTTTTATCCAGCCACCTTCTTTAAGCCCCACATGTCCTCGAAAACTATTTTTGCTCCGTCCCGTTTGCAACTGGCCTTGGCCGCGGCTGGCCTGTGCGCGCTGCATGCCGCCGCCATCGCCGAAGAGGCCACCGGCGGCGCGCTATCGACCGTCGTCGTCACAGCGACGGTCGAGAAGAAAAAGCTGGCGGACAGCGTCGGCGGCGGCGCATTGGGCCGCAAGTCCGAACTCGATACGCCCTTCTCCACCAAGGCCGTCAGCAGCGACGAGATCGAGGACCGCCTGGCCACCAGCATCTCGGAAGTGCTGAAATACGACGCTTCCGTCACCGCCATCAGCCCGCCGATCAGCACCCACCCCGCCACCATCCAGATGCGCGGCCTGCGGCTCGATGATTTGAACGGCTACAAGGTCGACGGCTTGGCCAACATCAACCGGGGCACCGAGATGCCGCTGGAGATGTTCGAGAGCGTCGAAGCGCTCAAGGGCCTGACCGGCTTTATGTATGGCTTCGGCTCTCCCGGCGGCACCGTCAACTACGTCAGCAAGCGCCCCACCACCAACCAAAGCTTCAGCGCCGCGATGGGCTACCAGGAAGGCGGCGCGGTCAAGGAACATATCGACATGGGCGGCCGCGCGGGCGAGGAAGGAGGCTTCGGCTACCGCATCAACCTGGTGCACGAAGACGGCGACCTGCATGAGGAAAGCGGCTCGATCAACCGCAACGCGGCCGGACTGAATCTGGCGTGGCGCCTCAGCGACGACCTGGCGCTGACCTACGACGCGCTTTACCAGCGCCGCCGCAGCGTCGGCGGCACCGATGTCGTCATCTCGCCTTCGGTCAAGGTGCCTGCGCCGATCGCCGGCGACAGCAAGCTGAGCAGCCTGGGGGCCGGCAGCGACGTCGAATACTCGCTGTTTACGCTCGGCCTCGAATACCGCCTCGCGCCGGACTGGATGGCCAACGTTTCGTACCGCACCTCCGATTCGAGCCGCGTCTACAAAAAAGATCAGTACTACATCGGCAACAACAACGGCGATTACCGCGACCGCGTCACCTCCGAACTGCACGACTACGGCTTCGACCAGGTTCAGGCGACCTTGCAGGGCAAGTTCGACACCGCCGGCCTGCGGCACGAGGTGGTGGCGGGCATCATGACGCAAAAGCTGGAATCGGAATCGTCGGTGGTCACGCCCAAGACCTATCTGGGCAATGGCAACCTGTACGCGCCGAATATCCTCAATGTCGCCGGCGTCAATTACAGCGGCGGCACCTATCGTGACGAGGCGACGCGCCAGGAGGCGGTCTTCGCCAGCGACACCGTCAAACTGACCGACAACTGGTCGGTGCTGGCCGGCGCGCGCTACACGCGCTTCAAGGATACCGCCTACTCCACCAAGGGTGCGGTCACCGCCGAATACCCGGCCAACAAAACCACGCCGACCGTCGCCCTGATGTTCAAGCCAGCCGCCGACACCACCATCTACGGCAGCTACGTCGAGGCGTTGGAGCAGGCCGCCAGCGCGCCGACGTCCACCGCCAACGCCAACCAGGTCTTCGCCCCGATCAAGAGCAAGCAGACCGAGATCGGCGTCAAGACGGAGCATAGCTTCTGGAACGCCAGCGCGGCGCTGTTCCACATCGAGCGCGGCGCCCAGTACACCAACGCCGCCAACGTTTATGTAGCCGACGGCCAGACCAAGTACCAGGGTCTGGAGTTCAACAGCGTGGTGCAAGTGGCGAAAAACCTGTCGGTCGAAGGTGGCATCATGCTGCTGGACGCCAAACTGGAGGACGCCGCGCCGGGCTACGGCGGCAAGCACGCGGTGGGAGCACCGCGCCGCCAGGCCTCCCTGCAGGCGACCTGGCGCGAAGTGTTGCCAGGCCTGGCGCTGCATGCCGGCACCCAGTACCTGGGCGATCTGCCGATGGACGCGGCCAACGTCAACCATCTGCCTTCGGTGGCGCTGTTCGACGCGGGCTTCAACTATCGTCACCACTTCTTCGGCAAGATGGTCAGCCTGCGCGCGAACGTCTCCAACATCGCCAACCGCAAATACTGGACCTACTACCAGGAGAATTACCTGAACGTGGGCGCGCCACGCACCGCCAGCGTGAACGCGAGGGTGGACTTCTAGGCATGAAGGCACCGCATCTGGCGGCCGGCGCCGCGCTGTCCCTGCTGCTATCGAACGCCTCCGGCGAGCAGTATTACCAGACCAAGACGCCCTATCAGCCGCCTCCCGACGGCGCCGGCTACCAGGCGCCGCCGGCAGGTTACCGGGCCGTATCGACACAGCTGCTGGCCCGCCACGGATCGCGCGGCCTGACCGGCTTCAAGACCGATCTGGCGATGTACCGGCTGTGGCAGCAGGCGGAAAAGGACGGCGCGTTGACGCCGTTGGGCGCGCAACTGGGACCGGATATCCTGGCGCTGATGAAAGCGAACTTCCTGCTCGGCTACGGCGTGGCCGGCATCGGCAAACCGGGTTATGGCAACGAGACCTCGCAGGGCGTGGCCGAACACGCGGGACTCGCGCAACGCATGCACCAGCGCCTGCCGGAGCTGTTCCGCGACGCCGCCAACAAGCGGCGCGACATCGTGGTGGTCACCTCCGGCAAGGACCGGGCCGTCGACAGCGGTTATTTCTTCACCCGGTCGCTGGCGGCGCGGCAGGCCGGCCTGGAATCCCTGCTGACCTACCCCGCGTCGCTGGCGCCGCGCGGCGAATCCGATCATGCCAGCCGCCCGGCCGGCACCGATCGCTTCCTGCTCTACTTCCACAAGCTCGGTGCGAAGCAGGACAAGGTGGCGTCTCCCGCCGACCCGCTGCGCGCCACCTACCAGGCCAGCCTGGCCTACCAGGGCTGGCTGGATAGCGATGAACTGCGCGCCCGCGTGGCCGCGATCATGGCGCAACCACGTTTGGCGCAGGCGGCGCGCGCCACGCTCGAACGCCTGTTCCAGCCCGCGTTTATCGCGGCGCTGGAACAGGGCGGCCACCACGTCGCCAACACCGGCGGCTTCAGCTTCACCAGCGCCGACGGCAAGTTCACCAACACGCTTGTCGGCGACGGCGAAACCGAAATCGCCTCGGTCACCGACGCCGCGCTGGCGCTGTACGAACTGTATGCGGCGGCGGCGGACATGCGCAGCGAGGTGCAGGCCGATTTCACGCGTTACATGCCGCCGGCGCAAGCCGGCGTATTCGCGTCGATCGAGGACGCGCTGGCCTTTTACGAAAAAGGCCCCGGCATCGCCGAAAACGGCGACCTGACGTGGCGCATGGCCGGTACGCTGCTCGACGACTTCTTCGCCGAGGTGGACGCCGTCGCCAAAGGCGACATGCGGCACGCCGCCAAGCTGCGCTTCGCGCACGCCGAAATCGTCATCCCGATGGCCGCCATCCTCGGCCTGCCGGGCATGTCCGGACAGTTGCCGCGCGCCGCCATGTACAGCTACGAGAACAGCGGCTGGCGCGGCGAGGCGGTCGCACCGATGGCCGCCAACATCCAGTGGGATGTCTACCGCAACGACAGGGGCCGCACCTTGGTGCGCCTGCTCTACAACGAAAAAGAGAGCGATTTCAAGCCCGCCTGCGACGCCTCCAGGTTCGCCGCCGGCAGCCGCTATTATGATTATCAAAAACTTAAGAACTGCTATAGAGATAAATAAAAGCTATCCTTTTGACATGGAATATTGTGTATTCATCTATGTCAAAAGTACCGCACTGGCGTTAACCCAACGTTTGATACGTGTCAGCATAAACATGAATGTTTTTGTAGTGCTACACTCGAAAGGTCTTTGTCCTCACTGAAAGGCCTTTTCATGAACCAGATGTCCAGGCGACAGTTCCTTCGGGTGACTGGCGCGACCATCGCGGGTTCGAGCATCGCGCTCCTCGGCTTTGCGCCGGCAACGGCCCTGGCCGAAGTCCGGCAGTACAAGCTGGCGCGCAGCACCGAAACCCGCAACACCTGCCCCTACTGCTCCGTAGGCTGCGGGATCCTGATGTACGGTTTGGGCGACGGCGCTAAAAACGCCACCGCCAAAATCATCCACATCGAAGGCGATGCCGACCACCCGGTCAATCGCGGCACGCTGTGTCCAAAGGGCGCAAGCCTGATCGACTTTATCCACTCCCCGAATCGCTTGATGGTGCCGGAGTACCGCGCCCCGGGCGCCACGGAATGGAGCCCGATCGCCTGGGACGACGCGCTCACGCGCATCGCCAAGTTGATGAAGGCCGACCGCGACGCCAACTTCGTCGAGAAGAGCGCCGATGGCAAAACCGTCAACCGATGGACCACGACCGGCATGCTGTGCGCGTCGGCCGGTTCCAACGAAGTAGGCTACTTAACCCATAAAACCATGCGCAGTCTGGGCATGCTCGCATTCGACAATCAAGCACGCGTATGACACGGTCCGACGGTGGCAGGTCTTGCCTCGACATTTGGACGTGGTGCGATGACGAATCACTGGGTAGACATCAAGAACGCGGATGTCATCCTGGTCATGGGCGGAAACGCCGCTGAAGCACACCCTTGCGGATTCAAATGGGTCACGGAAGCGAAGGCGCATCGCGGCGCCAAGCTGGTCGTGGTCGATCCGCGCTTTACCCGAACCGCCTCGGTAGCCGACTATTACGTCCCTACCCGCACCGGCTCGGACATCGTATTCCTGGGCGGGATAATTAATTATCTGCTCACGAACGACAAAATCCAGCACGAATACGTCCGCAATTACACGGACATGCCGTTCATCGTCCGCGAGGACTTCGCCTTCAACGACGGCCTGTATTCGGGCTACGACGAGGCCACCGGCAAGTACGCGGACAAGAGCAGCTGGAACTACGAGATGGGCGACGACGGCTACGCCAAGATCGATCCGACACTCGAGCATCCGCGCTGCGTGTATCAGCTGATGAAGAAGCACTACTCGCGCTACACCCCGGAGATGGTGGAGAAGGCCTGCGGCGTGCCGCCGGAGAAATTCCACAAGGTCGCCGAGATGCTGGCGTCGACCGCCGTTCCCGGGCGCGCCGCGACCATCCTGTACGCGCTGGGCTGGACCCAGCACTCGACCGGCGCGCAAACCTTGCGTACCGGCGCGATGGTGCAGCTCCTGCTGGGGAACATCGGTATCGCCGGCGGCGGCATGAACGCCCTGCGCGGCCACTCCAACATCCAGGGCCTGACCGACCTGGGTCTGCTGACCAATATGCTGCCCGGTTACCTGACCCTGCCCGGCGAGGCGGAACAGGACTGGGAAGCCTATGCGGCCAAGCGCGCGCTCAAGCCTCTGCGTCCTAACCAGCTTAGCTACTACAGCAACGCCAAGAAGTTCCTGGTCTCCTTCATGAAGGCCTGGTGGGGCGACGCCGCCACCGAGGAGAACAACTACGCGTTCGACTACCTGCCCAAGCTGGACAAGCCGTACGACATGATGCAGGCCTTCGAGCTTATGCATCAGGGGAAAATGAACGGCTACATCTGCCAGGGCTTCAACATCCTGGCGTCGGCGCCGGACAAGCAGAAGATCACCGAGTCGCTGTCGAAGCTGAAGTACCTGGTGGTGATGGACCCGCTGGCCGTGGAGACGGCGGAATTCTGGCGTCCGTTCGGAGAGTTCCACCAGGTCGATCCGACCAAGATCATGACCGAGGTGTTCCGCCTGCCGACCACCTGCTTCGCCGAGGAACGCGGCTCGCTGGTCAGCTCCTCGCGCGTGCTGCAGTGGCACTGGCAAGGCGCCGAAGGCCCGGGCCAGACCAAGAGCGATCTGGAGATCATGTCCGGCATCTTCATGCGCATCAAGAAGATGTACCAGACCGATGGCGGCAAATTCCCCGACCCGATCCTCAACCTGACGTGGAACTACGCCCAGCCTCTGAGCCCGCAGCCGGAGGAGATCGCGATGGAGTTCAACGGCAAGGCGCTCAAGGAGCTCACCGATCCGAAGGACCCGACGAAAGTCATCCTGAAGAAAAACGAGCAACTGGCCGGCTTCGCGCAACTGCGCGACGACGGCAGCACCGCCTGTGGATGCTGGATCTTCGCCGGTTCGTGGACCGCCGCCGGCAACCAGATGGGCCGCCGCGACAACAGCGACCCGACCGGCATCGGCAATACGCTGAACTGGGCCTGGGCCTGGCCGGCCAACCGCCGCGTGCTGTACAACCGCGCCTCCTGCGACACCAAGGGCAAGCCGTTCGATCCGACCCGTAAGCTGATCGGCTGGAACGGCACCAACTGGGCCGGCGCGGACGTACCGGACTTCAAGGCCGACGAGCCACCGGAAAACGGCATGGGTCCCTTCATCATGCTGGCCGAGGGTGTGGCGCGCTTCTACTCGCGCGACGCCATGGCCGAAGGTCCGTTCCCCGAGCACTACGAGCCGTTCGAGACGCCGATCGGCCACAACCCGATGCACCCGAATAACCCGCGCGCCACCAGCAATCCGGCCGGCCGCATGTTCCCGGGCGACAGGGCGAAGCTGGGCAAGGCGAACGAGTACCCGCACGTGGCGACCAGCTACCGCCTGACGGAGCACTTCCACTACTGGACCAAGCACGCGCGCCTGAACGCGATCATCCAGCCGGAACAATTCGTCGAAATCGGCGAAGACCTCGGCAAGGAGATCGGCGTATCGCACGGCGACCGTGTCAAAGTCAGTTCCAAGCG
Source organism: Burkholderia sp. LMU1-1-1.1 (assembly GCF_040675865.1). Classification (NCBI taxonomy): domain Bacteria; kingdom Pseudomonadati; phylum Pseudomonadota; class Betaproteobacteria; order Burkholderiales; family Burkholderiaceae; genus Burkholderia; species Burkholderia sp. LMU1-1-1.1. The sequence goes on from NZ_JBEGHG010000023.1 coordinate 200,978, forward strand.
CGGACACATCGTGGCGAAGGCCGTGGTGACCAAGCGTATCAAGGCATTGACCATCGACGGCAAGAAGACCCACCAGGTCGGACTGCCGATTCACTTCGGGTTCAAGGGAGTCACCAAACCGGGCTACCTGATCAACACCCTGACGCCGACGGTTGGAGACGGCAATTCACAGACACCGGAATTCAAGTCGTTCCTGGTGAAAGTGGAAAAAGCATGACGGCCCGAGGAGAATAAAACATGGCTTTACAATCACTTGATATCAAACGCATGTCCGCCACCACGGTCCAGACTCCGGTGGCGCGCACGCCGGCCACCGGCACCGTGGCCAAGCTGATCGACGTGTCGAAGTGCATCGGCTGCAAGGCATGCCAGACCGCCTGCATGGAATGGAACGACCTGCGCGACGACGTCGGCGAGACGACGGGCGTGTACGACAACCCGCTCGACCTGACGCCGCAATCGTGGACCGTGATGCGGTTCTCGGAACACGAGACCAGCGACGGCAACCTCGAATGGCTTATCCGCAAGGACGGCTGCATGCACTGCGAGGACCCTGGCTGTCTGAAGGCCTGTCCGGCCCCGGGCGCCATCGTCCAGTACACCAACGGCATTGTGGATTTCCATCAGGAGAACTGCATCGGCTGCGGCTACTGCGTCGCCGGCTGTCCATTCGACGTGCCGCGCATCTCCAAGAAGGACGACCGCGCCTACAAGTGCACGCTTTGCTCGGACCGCGTGGCCGTCGGCCAGGAACCGGCCTGCGTCAAGACCTGCCCCACCGGCGCGATCGTCTTCGGCACCAAGGAAGACATGAAGGTGCATGCCGCCGATCGCATCGAGGACCTGAAGTCGCGCGGCTACGCCAACGCCGGCCTGTATGATCCGGCCGGTGTCGGCGGCACGCACGTGATGTACGTGCTGCACCACGCCGACAAGGCGCCGCTGTACCATGGACTGAAGCAGAATCCGAGCATCAGCCCGATGGTCGGCTTGTGGAAGGGCTTGACCAAGCCGCTCGCGCTGGCCGGCATCGCCGCGACGGCGCTGGCGGGCTGGTTCCACTATTCGCGCGTCGGCCCGAATGAGGTCAGCAAGGACGAGGAAGCGGAGGCGCTGCATGAGGCAAACCGGATCAGGGAGAGCGAAAAATGAGCACACCCGAAAGCAAACCCGCGCGCGACAAGGACGGCAATCCACTGATCGAGCGCTATACGCCCAATGAGCGCAGCAACCACTGGATCACCGCCATCTGCTTTATCGTGCTGACGGTGTCCGGCCTCGCCATGTTCCACCCGGCGACGGCGTGGATGGCGGTGTTCCTCGGCGGCGGGCAATGGACACGCATCCTGCATCCCTTCTTCGGGATCCTGATGTTCGTCTCGTTCGCGCTGCTGGTGGTGCGATTCTGGCACCACAACCGCTTCGAGAAGGGCGACACGCAGTGGCTCAAGCAGGTCGGCGACGTGGTCAGCAACCGCGAGGAAAAGCTCCCCAAGGTCGGCCGCTACAACGCCGGCCAGAAGGTGCTGTTCTATGTGCTGATCCTGTGCATGCTGGGCCTTCTGTTCTCGGGCATCGTGATCTGGCGCGCGTACTTCGCGTTCTACTTCCCGATCGAGGTGGTACGCTTCGCCGCGCTGCTGCATGCGTTCTGCGCCTTTGTGATCATTTGTTCGATCATTGTTCACATTTATGCGGGCCTGTGGGTCAAAGGGTCGATAGGCGCGATGGTGCGCGGCACGGTCACCTACGGGTGGGCGCGCAAGCACCATCCGCGCTGGTTCGAAGAAGTCGCACGGAGCACCAACAAACCGCGCGATTGATTTATCAATTTGGGATTAAAATAGTTCCCAAGCCGGCGGCCGGGGTCACACGCATCGCAATCGTGACGACGCCGCCGGCAAACTGGGAGACATCTTTTGGTACAACGTCTGCTTGAACCGGGCGAAATCGAATCGCTCGACCACAATGCCATACCGCGCCTGCTGCTGCCGCAAGCAAGCAGTCTTTTCACCGCGCGCGCCGCCCGTCTGCGCCAGTTGGCGAACAATGACATCACCGGAATTCCCGTCGGCGAATCGATGCAGGGCTACCTTCAACTGATGGCGGCCCTGGTCGACGCGCAGGCCGCCGTCGCCGCGTCGCTGCCGGCCGAGACCTTCGCCCTGCCCGATGCGGCGGAAATCGCGCTGTCGCTGGAGCACAATATGCCGCCGCTGCCGGTCAGCGGCACGCGTCCCGCCTCATGGCGCACCGTATTCACCGCCCTCCTCGATCAACTCGCCCCGCTGGCAAGGGAACAGCCGCAAATGGCCGGGGTGCTGGCGCAGCTGCGCGAGCTCGACGCCGCCCAGCTGGAAGGCTGCGCCGACGCCGTGCTGGCGGAAGTGACCGAGGGCGTCGATCCGCTGCACGCCCCGTTCGTCGCCGCCGCGCTGCAGGTGGTGTGGGCGATGCGCGCCAGCCAGCTCGACTCCCCGGCGGTGCAGCCGCTGGTGACCAACACCTTGTGCCCCGTGTGCGGCTCGCACCCGGTGGCCAGCGTGATCCGCATCGGCGGGCAGTCGCAAGGCTACCGCTACCTGCATTGCAGCGCCTGCGCCAGCGAATGGCACATGGTGCGGGTCAAATGCTCGTGCTGCGAGCACACGTCCAGGATCGCCTACCAAAGCCTGGAGACGAACGAGGACAAGGCCGAGGTGGTGGCAGCCGACTCAGCTCCGGTCAACAAGGCCAACGATCCAAGCAAGGTGGCGCGCGCCGAAACTTGCGACGATTGCAAAACCTATCGCAAGATCTTCAACCAGGAGCACGACTTCAACGTCGAACCGCTGGCCGACGATCTGGCCAGTCTGACCCTGGATTTGCTGGTCGGCGAAGCCGGCTACGCCCGCGCCAGCGGCAATCCGCTCTTGTGGTTCAACGCCGCATGAGCGGCCCCGCCAACCCGGTGAAAGCGGCCGGTGCGATCCACCTCCCGGCCGTGCACCTGATTCTGTCGGATGCCGGCTGCGAGGCGCTGATCACGGAATACGGCCGCGCGCAGACAACGGAGGCGGCGCGCGCGCTGCTGGCCGAGTTGCGCGGCCTGCTGGTGGCGGCGCGCGACGGCTCTGGCCACGGCCCGGTCGCCACCGACACCTCCATCCCCACCCTGCTGACGATGCTGGCCGCCCGGCTGCGCGAGTCCAACCGCTCGCCGCTGCGCCCCGTCTTCAACCTGACCGGCACCGTCCTGCACACCAATCTGGGACGGGCCCTGCTGCCCGACAGCGCGGTACAGGCCGTGGCCGAAGCGCTGCGCTGGCCCATGAACCTGGAGTGGGACATCGACACCGGCAAACGCGGCGACCGCGACAACCTGGTCGAGGAACTGCTGCTGGAACTGACCGGCGCCGAAGCGGCGACCATCGTCAACAACAACGCCGCCGCCGTGCTGCTGATGCTGAACACCCTGGCGCAGGGCCGCGAGGTGATCGTCTCGCGCGGCGAACTGGTGGAAATCGGCGGCGCCTTCCGCATCCCCGACATCATGACGCGCGCCGGCGCCGTACTGCGCGAAGTGGGCAGCACCAACCGCACGCACCTGAAGGATTACGCCGAGGCGGCCGGCCCGCAGACCGCGCTGATGATGAAGGTCCATTGCAGTAACTACGCGATCACCGGCTTCACCAAAAGCGTCGAGCTGCCGGAACTGGCGCCGCTGGCGCGCAAGCACAATATCCCGACCGCCGTGGACCTGGGCAGCGGGACCCTGGTCGACCTCGAACAGTACGGCCTGCCGCACGAGACCACGGTGCGCGAAACCATCGCCGGCGGCGCCGACCTGGTGACCTTCAGCGGCGACAAGCTGCTGGGCGGCCCGCAGTGCGGCATCATCGTCGGCCGCGCGGACCTGATCGCGCAAATCAAAAAGAATCCGCTCAAGCGCGCGCTGCGCGTCGGCAAACTGACGCTGGCGGCGCTGGAGCCGGTGCTGGCCTTGTACCGCGCGCCTGACCTGCTGCCGGAACGCCTGACCACCCTGAAGCTGCTGACGCGCCCCGCCGCCGCCATGCGCGAACAGGCGCAGTCCATCCTGCCGCAACTGCAGGCGGTGCTGGGCGACGGCTACACGGTGAGCGCGGAAGCGATGATGAGCCAGATCGGCAGCGGCGCCCTGCCCGTCGATCAGCTGCACAGCCACGGGCTGGTGATACGCGCCGCCGCGACGGTCCGCACCGGCAACGCGCTGGGCGTGCTGGAACAGCGCCTGCGCGCGCTGCCGCTGCCCGTGATCGGCCGCGTATCGCAAGACGCGCTGTGGCTCGACCTGCGCTGCCTGGACCACCACCAGCAGCAGCGCTTCACCGAACAACTGCCTCTATTGAGGCACACGCCCGCATGATCGTCGGCACGGCAGGTCATATCGACCACGGGAAAACCACGCTCACGCGCGCGCTGACGGGTGTCGACACCGATCGCCTGAAGGAAGAAAAGGCGCGCGGCATTTCGATCGAACTGGGATACGCCTACGCGCCGCTGGCGAATGGCGATATCCTCGGCGTCATCGACGTTCCCGGCCACGAAAAATTCATCCGCACGATGGCGGCCGGCGTCACCGGCATCGACGCCGCGCTGCTGGTGATCGCCGCCGACGACGGCATCATGCCGCAGACGCTGGAGCACCTGGCCATTCTGCGGCTGCTCGGCGTGCGGCGCGGCGCGGTGGCGTTGACCAAGATCGACCGCGCCGACGCGCAGCAGCTTGCGCGCGTCGAAGCCGACATCGAGGCGCTGCTCGCGAACACCGATTTCGCCGGCGCGCAAATCTTCCGCACCAACGCCACCAGCGAAGGCGACACCGGCGTGAAGGCCTTGCTGGCGCATCTGGCAACGATGGCGGCGGCGCTGCCGGCCGGCGATGAACGCCGCCTGTTCCGCCTGGGCGTCGACCGCGTGTTCACCCTCTCCGGCCAGGGCACCATCGTCACCGGCACCGCGCTGGCGGGCAGCGTGCGCGTGGGCGACACCCTGCAACTGGCGCCGGGGGAGCGACAGATGCGGGTACGCGGCATCCACGCGCAAAACCGCGCCGCCGACACCGGCCGCGCCGGCCAGCGCCTGGCGCTCAACCTGAGCGGCGTATCGAAGGACGAGATAGCGCGCGGCAGCTGGATCGTCGCCCCCGCCCTCGCCGCGTGCTCCGAACGTATCGACGTCGAACTGACGTTGACGCCGGATAGCGGCGTCACCCTCAAACCATGGTCGCCGCTGCACGTGCATCTGGGCGCGGCGCACCACGTGGCCAACATCGTGCCGCTGGACGGCGACACGCTGGCGCCGGGCGGCAGCGGCCGCGCGCAGCTGGTGCTCGACGCACCGGTGCACGCGGTGCCGGGCGACCGCTTCGTGATCCGCAACGCCCAGGCCACCGCCACCATCGGCGGCGGCGTGGTGCTCGACCCTTTCGGCCCGGCGCGCAAGCGGCGCGGCGCGGCGCGGCTGGAGTGGCTGCGGGCGCTGGCCGATTTCATCGATCGCAATCACGATCGGGACGACGGCGCGGGCGGCATTGGCGCACTGCTGGCGCGCAGCCCCATGGGACTGCGCGTGTCGACGCTGGTGCGGCTGTCGCAGCTGCCGGCGCGCGAGATCGTGCCGCCACCGGGCACCGTCGAAGTGGCGCTGTCCGGCGGCGACGCGCTGCTGATCGCGACGGCCGAAGTGGCGGCGCTCGAGGCGCGCATCCTCGCCGGCCTGTCCGAATTCCACGCCCGCGCGCCCGACGAGGCGGGACCGGAGCTGTGGCGCCTCAAACGCATCGTCGCGCCGGAGATGGAGGACCGGCTGTGGAGCCGTCTGGTCGAGACGCTGACCGGCGCCGGGCAGGTCAGGCAGCGCGGCCGCAGCCTGCACCTGCCCAGTCACAGCGTGGAATTGAGCGAGGCCGAACAGGCGCTGGTCCAACCGCTGCTGGTGTCCTTGCACGCGGGCCGCTTCGATCCGCCGTGGGTGCGCGATCTGGTGCGCCAACACGGGATGCCGGAGGCGGAAGTGCGGCGCCTGCTGCTCAAACTGTCGAAGGCCGGCGAAATCAGCCAGCTGGTGCCGGATCTGTTCTACCATCCGGCGCCGCTGGCCGAACTGGCGGAGTTGGTGGCGACCTTGCGTGAAGTGCAAGCCTCGTCGTTCCGCGACGCCACCGGCCTGGGACGCAAGCGCGCGATTCAAATCTTGGAGTTCTTCGATCGTGTCGGCTATACTCGGCGCGTCGGCAACGTCCACCTGATCAGGCCCAACGCGGCTTGGTCGTTCAGCACGGAATAGCGCCGATATCGCACCACGGAAGGCAATCTCATCCGGTGATGGGGCCGGGCTTCAAACCCGGTGGGGGGCGTCAGACGCTCTCCTGTAAGTTCGACTCCTACTGCCTTCCGCCCCCCTTCCTCCACCTCCCACGCTCCGACTCCCTGCGGCCACCGCGCGGGAAACTACGTAGGTACGTCCTGTACAAATAGCGTGTAAAATTACATCAGAGAAACATGTGTTATCAATGACAAAATATTTTCGTCTACCATGAATCGGTCGCATCGACCCGCTTTAATGTAAGGAAGCACAATGATTTTTTCCAAGATGAAGGTCGGCAAGCGGCTGGCGGTGGGCTTCGGCGCCGCCCTGTTGCTGCTGCTGACGATCTCCGCGGCCAGTGAATTGACCATCCGCAGCATCGCCGCCGACACCACCAACCTGCTCGAGCAGCAACTCCAAACCGAGCGCCTGGTCACGGAATGGAAAGGCATCATCGAAGCGAACGTGCAGCGCGCGCAGGCCGCCGCCAAGACCAGCGATCCCGAGGCGCAGAAATTCTTCGAAGACGGCATCGCCCGCGCGTCAAAGCGGGTGGCCGGGGCGCAGGAGAAAATCGGCAAGCTACTGATCGACCCGCGCGCCAAGGAGTTGTTCGCCAAAGCCCTGGAAAACCGCGCGATCTACCAAGGCCACCGCAAAGCGGCGTTCGACGCCAAGGCGCAAGGCGACATCGACCAGGCCAACATCATCATCGAGCAGAAATTCGTGCCTGCCGGCGATGTCTACGTCGGCAGCATCGATGCGCTCGCCGATCGCCAGAAAGCCGCCATCGATGAGATCGGCAATGGTATCCAGCGGCGCAGCGAAGCGGCCGTCATCACCATCCTGATCCTTTCCGTGGCCTCGATCGCCGTGGCGCTGCTGCTGGGCTGGTTGATCACCCGCTCGCTGCTGAGCCAGCTCGGCGGCGAACCCGACTACGCGGCCGGCATCACCGACCGCATCGCCGCCGGCGACTTGACGGTGGACGTCGCGCTGCGCGCGAACGACCGCTCCAGCCTGCTGTTCAGCATCGCCGCCATGCGCGACCGGCTCGCGGCCATCGTCGGCGAAGTGCGCAGCACCACCGACGCCGTCGCCACCGCGTCGAACGAGATCGCCAGCGGCAATATGGACCTGTCGACCCGCACCGAGCAGCAGGCCGGCTCGCTGGAGGAGACCGCCTCGTCGATGGAAGAGCTGACCTCGACCGTCAAGCAAAACACCGACCACGCGCGCCAGGCCAACCAGCTGGCCGCCAGCGCCGCCTCGGTGGCCGTGCGCGGCGGCGGCGTGGTGGCCGAGGTGGTGACGACGATGGATTCGATCAGCGCCTCGTCGCGCCGCATCGTCGACATCATCGGCGTGATCGACGGCATCGCTTTCCAGACCAATATTTTGGCCCTGAACGCGGCGGTGGAAGCGGCCCGCGCCGGCGAACAAGGCCGTGGCTTCGCGGTGGTGGCGTCGGAAGTGCGCAATCTGGCGCAACGCTCGGCCAGCGCCGCCAAGGACATCAAGCAGCTGATCGGGGATTCGGTCGGCAAGATCGACGACGGCGCCAAGCTGGTCGGCCAGGCGGGCGACACGATGACCGAGATCGTCGCCAGCGTGCAGCGCGTGAGCGACATCATGGGGCAGATCGCCACCGCCAGCGGCGAGCAGGAGGCCGGCATCGAGCAGATCAACCAGGCCATCGTCGAGATGGACGGCGTGACGCAGCAAAACGCGGCGCTGGTGGAACAGGCGGCGGCCGCCGCCGCTGCCTTGCAAGGGCAGTCCGGCCATCTGGCGCAGCTGGTCAGCATGTTCAAGCTGGACGACACGCCCGCGCGTGGGCAAGCGCTGGCCTTGCGCTGATTCCCACTTTCAAGATGTCTCCAGCGCAAGAATACTGGCACAATACGCCATCACTTACCTGGGGACATACATGAAACACATCGCTCCGCGCGCCTTGGCCATCGCCATGGCGTTCGCATCGTATGCCGCGCACGCCGCCGCACCGTCGGTGGCAGCAGAAAAACTTTATCAGGCCAACTGCGCCTCCTGCCACGGCGTCAAGATGGAGGGTGGCATCGGTCCGACCCTGGGCAAGCACACCTGGCTGCACGGCGAGCCAACCAAGGCCAACCTGATCAAGGTGATCAGCAAGGGCGTGCCGGAGAAGAACATGCCGGCCTGGTCCCCCGCGCTGAGCGCACCGCAGATCGCGCTGCTGGCCGACTACATCGCCGCCGGCGCCAACAAGCCGATCCTTGCCGCTGCCCCGACCACCGTGGCGGCCGCCGCGCCGGCAGCCGCCGCCAAGGCCGCCCCGGACGGTATCGACCTGAGCGGTTTCAAACTGCCCAAAGGCTTCCGCATCAGCGTCTACGCCAGCCAGGTCGACGCCGCGCGCAGCATGGCCGTGTCCGACAGCGGCATCGTCTATGTCGGCTCGCGCAAGGCCGGCAAGGTGTACGCGCTGGTACCGCGCGGCGACAAACAGACGGCCGAGGTGGTCACCATCGCTTCCGGCCTGGAAAATCCGATCGGCGTCACCCTGCTCAACGGCGCGCTGTACGTCGGCGAGATCAGCCGCGTGATCCGCTTCGACAATATCGACAAGCGCTACGCGCAAAAACCATCGTACGAAGTGGTCACGGTCGATCTGCCGGACGACAAATGGCACGGCGAAAAGGTCATCAAGGCCGGCCCGGACGGCAAGCTGTACATTCCGGTGGGCGCTCCCTGCAACATCTGCGACACCGACGACACCAAGCACGCCAAAATCTACCGCATGAACGCCGACGGCAGCGGGCTGGAAGAATATGCGCGCGGCATCCGCAATACCGTCGGCTTCGCCTTCCATCCGACCACCAAGGCCTTGTGGTTCACCGATAACGGCGCCGATCAACTGGGCGACAACAGCCCATCGTGCGAACTGAACATCGCGCCCAAGGCCGGCCTGCATTTCGGCTTCCCGTACTGCCACGGCGGCGTGGTGCCGGACGCGACCTTCAAGGGCCGCGCCTGCGAGGAGTTCGTCGAGCCGGTCGCCAAGCTGGGGCCGCACGTCGCGCCGCTGGGCTTGACGTTCTACACGGGCAAGCAGTTCCCCGAGGCATACCGCAACAACGTCTACGTCGCCGAGCATGGTTCGTGGAACCGCACCACCAAGAGCGGCTACAGCGTGCGCCTGATCACGCTGTACGGCAGCAAGGTCGTCAGCGATACCGCCTTCATCGACGGCTTCCTGCGCGGCGAGGAAGTGGTAGCGCGGCCGGTCGACGTGGTCACCCTGGCCGACGGCTCGATGCTGGTGTCGGACGATCATGGCGGGCGTGTGTTCCGCGTAACGTACGACGGCAAGTGATTCATGAAGACGGCGGTGGGTGTCTCGCGCGGCAAAACGGCTGCTGGACACCCACGGGCGTCGGCAGGGCTCATTTTATGGCGGCGAATAATCCGTTCCCGTATCCGGCATAAAATCCGTGGAAAGAATCTGTTCCATCGTCCAAGGCAATTCATCCGGCAGTATCAGGTCATGCGTATCTTCGTACGCCTTGACTTTTGCATAACGGTAGGTTTGCCGCACCCATGCGGTGTCCGTCAGCAAGGGTTTTAGCCCCGGACCTTTAGTAAGATCCTGCTGGATCGCGGCGCGCTGCTCACGAATCGTGTAGACCCAGCTGTGGCCTCGCATATCCTGCTGATATGCCCATTTCAGCAGATGTGCGATCAACAACGCGAGCCGGTTTTGCAATTCCCGCTTTTCACTTTTGCCCACATCCTCGATCTCCTCGGCGATGTTGTCGATGTCCAGCTCCGACCACCTGCCCGCGCGAAGAAGCGAGGCTTGCTGCTCGGCCCATGCGATGACGTCGTCGTCGTAAAGATTGCCCATGATTGAACTCCCGGTCACACGCCCGTCAAGTCGCGTCGGACAGATAGTCTGGCGACAGCACCTGTTCCACGCTCCAAGGCAACGCGGCAGGCAAGTCCGCAAGCTCCAGATGCGCCTCGTGGACGGCAATTTCCAGCGCATCCTCCCATACTTCGGCCAGCCACTCGTCGCTGCTCAACAAACGCCGCAGGCTGGGCATGCGCTGAAGTAGTTTGCAGATCCTGTTGCGCTGGTTGCGGATGGTGCATTCCCAGCTGGCGCCGCGTAGGGTCGGCTGATATCGCCACTTGAGCAGATGTCCCAACAGCTTCGTCATGCGATGGGCCAACTGATGCCGGTGGCTGATGTTCATATCCTCGATCTCCCCGGCGATATTGTCGATGTCCAGCTGCGACCACCGACCCGCGCGCAGCAACGCCGCCTGCTGCTCGGCCCAGGCGACAACATCCTCGTCGTAAAGCGTGCCCATGACTTCTCCTCCAACCGCGTACACCAGGTTGGACAGGCACCATGATCAAAAGTTCAAGACGAAAAAAAACCGCGCCATGTGCAAGCACACGGCGCGGTTTTTAGCGGACTGGTCCGAGATTAGTTCGCTGCGGCGGCCGCTTCTTCAGCGGCGGCTTTCATCGACAGCTTCAGGCGGCCGCGGTCGTCGGTTTCCAGAACCTTGACGCGCACTGCCTGGCCTTCTTTCAGGTAGTCGGCGACGGCGTTGACGCGCTCGTTGGCGATTTGCGAGATGTGCAGCAGACCATCCTTGCCTGGCATGACCTGGACGATGGCGCCGAAGTCCAGCAGCTTCAACACCACGCCGTCGTAGGTCTTACCCACTTCGACCGAGGCGGTCAGCTCTTCGATGCGACGCTTGGCTTCCTGGCCGGCGGCGGCGTCGACGGAGGCGATGGTGACCACGCCTTCGTCGCTGATGTCGATCTGCGTGCCGGTCTCTTCGGTCAGCGCGCGGATGACGGCGCCGCCCTTGCCGATGACGTCACGGATCTTCTCAGGGTTGATCTTGATCGTGATCAGGCGCGGCGCGAAATCGGACAGTTCCGTTTTCACGTGCGGCATGGCTTTTTGCATTTCGCCCAGGATGTGCTCGCGGCCTTCCTTGGCTTGCGCCAGCGCCACTTGCATGATTTCCTTGGTGATGCCCATGATCTTGATGTCCATCTGCAGCGCGGTGATACCGTTGCGCGTGCCGGCGACCTTGAAGTCCATGTCGCCCAGGTGGTCTTCATCGCCCAGGATGTCCGACAGCACGGCGAACTTGCCGCCTTCCTTGATCAGGCCCATCGCGATACCGGCGACGTGCTCTTTCATTGGAACGCCGGCGTCCATCAGCGCCAGGCAGCCGCCGCAGACCGAAGCCATCGACGACGAACCGTTCGATTCGGTGATTTCCGACACCAGGCGCACGGAGTAGCTGAACTCTTCCGGTGCCGGCAGCGCGGCGATCAGCGCGCGCTTGGCCAGACGGCCGTGGCCGATTTCGCGGCGCTTCGGCGTGCCGACGCGGCCGGTTTCGCCGGTGGCGAACGGTGGCATGTTGTAGTGCAGCATGAAGGAGTCGGTGAACTCGCCCATCAGCGCGTCGATCTTCTGGCTGTCGCGGGCGGTGCCCAGGGTGGCGACGACCAGCGCCTGCGTTTCACCACGGGTGAACAGGGCCGAACCGTGGGTGCGTGGCAGCACCGAGGTGCGGATCGAGATCGGACGCACGGTGCGGGTGTCGCGGCCGTCGATGCGTGGCTCGCCGTCCAGGATCTGGGTGCGGACGATTTTCGCTTCCATGTCGAACAGGATGTTGTTCACCTCGGCGGCGTCGATCGGCGCGGCGCCCGAAGCGGCGGCTTCAGCCGACAGGTCGGCCAGCACTTCGCTGGTGGCGGCCTTGAGCTTGGCGGTGCGCTCCTGCTTGTCCTTGGTCTGGTAGGCTTCGTTGATCTTGCTGGCGGCGAAATGCGCCACGCGGCCGATCAGCGCTTCGTTTTTCGCTGGTGGAACCCATTCGACTTCCGGCTTGCCGCCGTCGCGCACCAGGTCGTGGATCGCGTCGATGACCGCTTTCATTTCGGTGTGGCCGAAGACCACGGCGCCGAGCATGATTTCTTCGGACAGCTGCTGGGCTTCCGATTCGACCATCAGCACGGCCGTCTCGGTACCGGCGACGACCAGATCCATTTGCGAAGTCTTCAGTTGTTCGACGGTCGGGTTCAGGATGTACTGGCCGTTGGCGTAGCCGACGCGCGCGGCGCCGACCGGGCCGTTGAATGGCACGCCCGACACGCACAGGGCGGCCGATGCGCCGATCATGGCGGCGATGTCCGGATCGATTTCCGGGTTGACCGACAGCACGTGAATGATGACCTGCACTTCATTCAGGTAGCCTTCAGGGAACAGCGGACGGATAGGACGGTCGATCAGACGGGACGTCAGCGTTTCTTTTTCCGAAGGACGGCCTTCGCGCTTGAAGAAACCGCCCGGGATCTTACCGGCAGCGTAGGTTTTTTCGACGTAATCGACGGTCAGCGGGAAGAAGTCCTGACCTGGCTTGGCATCCTTGCGTGCCACGACCGTTGCCAGTACGACGGTGTCTTCGATCGACACCATCACCGCGCCGGATGCCTGGCGAGCGATTTCGCCGGTTTCCAGCGTGACGGTATGTTGGCCGTACTGGAAGGTTTTCGTAACTTTGTTAAACATGGGTAATCCCTTTCTATTTGCCGACAGATTTTCAGGGGCTGTCGTTCACCTCACCACAGACGGCATACCCGCCGTCTTTGCTACAACCACACTTGCTAAAACATTGGATCACGTTGGTTACGTGTCTCCGGGATTCCATGCTGCGTTGCCAAGATCGAATTCCATCTGGCAAGTTTTTACCCGCGAAAATGACAAAATGCCCGCGACAGACAAACTGGCGCAGGCATTTCGATTAAGCCGGATGACGCAAATATTACTTACGCAGGCCCAGTTTGGCGATCAGATCGCGATAACGGGTTGCGTCTTTGCCCTTCAGGTACGACAGCAGGCTCTTACGACGGTTAACCATCATAATCAGACCACGACGGGAGTGGTGATCCTTGCTGTGGGCCTTGAAGTGGCCGTTCAGTTCGTTGATGCGCGCGGTCAGCAGTGCAACTTGCACTTCTGGGGAGCCGGTGTCTTTTTGACCACGGGCGTTGTCCGCGATGATCGCGGCTTTGTTGATGTTTTCTACGGTCATGATATTTACCTTTAACATGCGGTGCGCGGAGTCTGAACCCTGCACACCGTGAACTTCAAAAAAAACCGGTCCGAAGACCAGACCCGAAAGTATAGCGGAAAAAGCGCCGCGTGTATCCCGGCTTGGCTACAATTTGTCACCTTCCCGCCTCTTTTTGGAGCTGCGACATGAAAAGACTGTTTGTTTTGGCAACGTTTTGCGGATCGCTGGCCGGCTGCGCCAGCTTGTTCGGCCCGCCACCGGCGCCGGGCGACAGCGCCGAGGTGGTCAAAACCAAGCTGGGCCAGCCGACCGGCGTCTACCGGAACGGTCCCGACACGATGCTCGAGTACGCCATGGGGCCGCTCGGCCAATACACCTGGATGGCGCGCATCGGCCCGGACGGCCGGCTGGTCACCTACGAGCAGGTGCTGACGAACGCCAAGTTCGGCACCATCAAAATCGGCCGGGACACCAAGGACAGCGTGCTGGCCATCCTCGGCCGTCCGGCCAAACAGGTGCGCTATTACAGCGTCGACGGCGACGTCTGGCAATACCGCTACAAGGAAAGCGATGTGTGGAACTCGCTGATGGACGTGCAGTTCGACCGCAATGGCGTGGTGCAGGCCCTGGTCAACGGACCGGACGAGGAACGCGAACCGCGCTGGCTGCGCTGACCGGGTCGGTAGGAGCAGTCCCACGCGCAGTTTGGCAGTGCGCCGACGTGAAATATTTCTCCTGGTTGCTATGATTTTCTTATATCAAACGCAACCCACTTCGGAGAATTCATGTCTTTACGTACGCCTTCCGCACGCCACGCTATTTACACCGCCACCGTTATCGCACTGACCACCGCCACCGCAATGGCCTGGGCGGAACCGTCGCCGGCGCTGGACCGAGTCAGCCTGTCGGCCGGCGCGTTCTACACCGAACCGCGCATCAAGGTCGAGGGCGACACCAACTATGGCCGCATCGACACCGGCACCTATAAATCGGACAACGTCACGCTGCCGCGCGCCAAGGCCAGCGTACTGATCGGCGACTCGCACGGGTTCGACTTCGATTACTACCGCTACGATAAAGAATACAACCCGGGCCTGACGGGCAGCACCAACGTCAATGGTTTGCCGCTGACGGGCAACGGCAAGCTGAACGCGAAGCTGAAACTGGATCTGGCCAATGTCGCTTATAAATGGTGGCTCGGTAGCGGCGCGGATGTGTTTGGCGTGGGCGTGGGCGCTGCCTATTACCGCGCGCGCATCGACGGCACCGCGAACGGGGTACTGAATGGCATCAGCGGCAATGCGCGTTATTCGGAGAACGAGAGCGCTTACGCGCCGCTGGTGGAACTGGGCTGGCGCCATCAGTTCTCGCCGCAGGTGCGCATGTATGCGGATGCCAACGGCATCAAGAAGAATGGCGGCAGCATCAACGGCCACATTTACGGCGGCGCCGTCGGGGTGGAGTGGTATGTGACGCCGATGGTGGGCGTGGTGGCCGAGTACAGCGCATCGAAGATCAGCTTGAGGCGCGAGCGCGACGATCTGGCGGTGAATATCCGTTTGAACGGACCGGCGGCTTATCTCAAGGTGCGGTTCTAAGTTAGCCCGGCCAGGCGGCTTTGCCGCTGGCCGGCATTTATGCCAACGCCGCGCGCACTTGCGCGGCGCTCGGTATCGGCGCGACGGCGCCGTGCCCTTGCGTCGACAACGCGGCGCTGACGTTGGCATACCTTACGGCGTCGCCCAGCGCATCGCCCGCCGCCAGACGCGCCAACAAACTGCCGTCGAAACAGTCACCCGCGCCGGTGGCGTCCACCGCTTGCACCGGATAGCCCTCGGCCAATCGCGGTGCTTCGCCCTCGCCCGCATACCACGCGCCCTTGGGGCCGCACTTGAGCACCACCGAACGCGCACCCTGCGCGCGGCACCACGCGAACATCGTCTCCACGTCGTCCGTGCCGGCCAGCGCCACCGCCTCGTCCTGGCTGGGCATGAACAGATCGGTCATGCCGATGGTGGCGCCCATGATCGCGCGCGCACGCGCCAATGGCCACAGCGACAAGCGCAGGTTCGGATCGAAGCTGACCTTCGCACCCGCACGGCGGGCGATGTCGATCGCGGCGAATACCGTGTCGCATGCGCTGGCCGATATCGCCTGCGAAATTCCCGACACATGCAGCCAGCGCGCCGATTCGATCAGGCCCAGATCCATCGTCCGTGGCTGCATGCGGCTGGCCGCCGAGCCGGCGCGCAAGTAGCTGAACGCGTGGCCATCGGGGCCGTGGGTGACGAAATACAGGCCGGTCGGCGCATCGGCGTCGCGCGCGACGGCGCTGACATCGACGCCCTCGCCCCGCCATAAATCGAGCAGCATGCCGCCGAAAGTGTCGTCGCCGACGCGGCTCAGATACGCGGTGCGCGCGCCCTGCCGGCTGGCGGCGATCACCGCGTTGGAGGTGTCGCCGCCAAAGCCCTGGCGGTAGTTTGCTTCGCCGGGCGTGGCCTGGTTGAACTCCACCATGGCTTCGCCCAGCGCCACAATGTCGAAACTCTTCTCAGAATCTTTTGCCACTCAAAACCTCATGGTTGCGGGTTGACGCGCTCGATCTTCGAGTGCAGTTTGTTCAGCGCCGACAGGTAAGCCTTGGCCGAGGCGACGATGATGTCGGGATCGGCGCCGACGCCGTTGACGATGCGCCCCTCCTTCGACAAGCGCATCGTCACCTCGCCCTGCGACTGGGTGCCGGTGCTGATGGCGTTCACCGAAAACAGCACCAGCTCGGCGCCGCTGCCGACTTCCGATTCGATGGCGTTGACGGTGGCGTCCACCGGGCCGTCGCCCTTGCCTTCGGAGGTGTGCTCTTCGCCGTCGATGAAGAACACCACCTTGGCGCTCGGCGTCTCGCCGGTGTTCGATTGCTGCGACAGCGAGGCGAATCGATAGAACTCGCTTTCCTGCGATTGCTGCTCGTCCGAGACCAGCGCCAGGATATCCTCGTCGAAGATCTCGGACTTGCGGTCGGCCAGTTCCTTGAAGCGGATGAAGGCGGCGTTGACCTCCGCCTCCGATTCCAGGTCGATGCCCAGCTCCTGCAAGCGCTGCTTAAAAGCGTTGCGGCCGGACAGTTTGCCCAGCACGATCTTGGTGGCGGCCCAGCCGACATCCTCGGCGCGCATGATCTCGTAGGTCTCGCGCGATTTGAGCATGCCGTCCTGGTGGATGCCCGAGGCGTGCGCGAAGGCGTTGGCGCCCACCACCGCCTTGTTGGGCTGCACGGCGAAGCCGGTGATCTGCGACACCAGCTTCGACGCCGCCACGATCTGCGTGGTGTCGATGCCGACTTCCAGGTTGTAGTAGCCGCCGCGCGTGCGCAGCGCCATCACCACCTCCTCCAGCGCGGTGTTGCCGGCGCGCTCACCGAGGCCGTTGATGGTGCATTCGATCTGGCGCGCGCCGCCTATCATCACGCCGGCCAGCGAGTTGGCCACCGCCAGCCCCAGGTCGTTGTGGCAGTGCACCGACCACACGGCCTTGTCGGAGTTGGGAATGCGCTCGCGCAGGCGGCGGATGGTCTCGCCGAAAATCTCCGGCACGGCGTAGCCGACGGTGTCCGGGAAGTTGATCGTGGTCGCGCCATCGGCGATCACGCCTTCCAGCACGCGGCACAGGAAATCCTCGTCCGAGCGGCTGCCGTCCTCGGGGCTGAATTCGATATCGTCGGTATGCTGGCGGGCGAAGCGCACCGCGTTCCTGGCCTGTTCCAGCACCTGGTCGGGCAGCATGCGCAGCTTCATCTCCATGTGCAGATTGGAGGTGGCGATAAAGGTGTGGATGCGTTTGCGCTCGGCCGGCGCCAGCGCCTCGGCGGCGCGGGCGATATCGCGGTCGTTGGCGCGCGAGAGCGAGCAGATGGTCGATTCGCGCACCACCGAGGCGATCGCCTTGATGGACTCGAAGTCGCCCTGCGAGGCGGCTGCGAAGCCGGCCTCGATGACGTCCACCCGCAGCCGCTCGAGCTGCTTGGCGATGCGGACCTTTTCGTCCTTGGTCATCGACGCGCCGGGCGATTGCTCGCCGTCGCGCAAGGTGGTGTCGAAGATGATCAGGCGGTTGGATGAGTTGTTCATATTAGCTCCGTTGCTGTGGCTGCGTTGCTTGAAAATGCTCAGGGCCTACCGCCCATATGTTGAAGACCCGGGTTAGTGGCGCTCGCTCGGATCGTCGCTGTCGGTTTCGGTCTGGATCAGGCTCACCGGCTTGCCCTTGGCAAGCCGCCACACCAGCACCGCGTAGCCGGACAGGCCGTAGGCGATAAAGATCGGGAACAGCACCTTCGGCGGGTCGATCGACACCAGCGCGAACACCAGCGCGATCAGGAACACGGCGATGAACGGCACCGATTTGCGGAAGTTGACGTCCTTGAAGCTATAGAACGGCACATTGGTCACCATCGACAGGCCGGCGAAGACGGCGATGCCCCACGAGATCCAGCGCAGTTCCAGGCCCGAGACCTCCTGGTCGACCATCAGCAGGATGAAGCCGGCCACCAGCGCGGCGGCCGACGGCGACGGCAGCCCCTGGAAGAAGCGCTTGTCGACCACCTCGATATTGGTGTTGAAGCGGGCCAGGCGCAGCGCGGCGCCGGCGCAGTAGACGAAGGCGGCGATCCAGCCCAGCTTGCCGAGGCCGCGCAGCGACCATTCGTAGATCACCAGCGCCGGCGCGGCGCCGAAGGAGACCATGTCCGACAGGCTGTCGTACTGGGCGCCGAATTCGCTCTGGGTGTTGGTCAGGCGCGCCACGCGGCCATCTAGGCCATCGAGCACCATGGCGATGAAGATCGCCCAGGCCGAGTGTTCGAATTTCTGGTTCATCGCCATGACGATGGCGTAGAAGCCGCAGAACAGCGCGGCGGTGGTGAAGGCGTTCGGCAGCAGGTAAATCCCACGGTGACGCGGCTTGTCGAGACCCTCGCCCCTGGCGCGGCGCGCAAAACGGCTGAAGCGCGACGTCTTGGGCAGTTTGGCTTGGGCGGCGACGTTTTTAGCGCGGCGGCGGGGAAAGTTCGGCATAGGGTTCCATTCTCATTATGTGGTCTTGCTGCGCCATCATTATAGAGGAGCCGACAATAAAAAAGGGGGATGGCGCCCCATCCCCCTATTCTGCACAACTTTACTTATTTGAAGCGCACTTTGCCGACCAGATGCATCTGCAAGGTGGTTTCGCCCGGCTCGAAACTGGGTTCGGCCACGGCTGTTTCGCTCCTGCGTAAGCTCATCGGCGCCGGAGCGCTCGCGTAAGCGGTCACATTGCGGGCACCGTAGTTGCCGGAACCTTCGAAATCGACGGTGTCGAGCACGGCGTCGCCGACCTTGCGCCCCATGGCGGCGGCGATCGAATTGATCCGCTCGGTCAGGTTGGCGTAGGTGGCGGCGATGCGCTGTTCGTCGAGCCTGCGGGTGGTTTCGGGCGCGAGGCCGAAGCGCACGCCATTGAGCGCGAGCACGCTTTGCGCGGCGGCCACCGTTTTCGGCAGGGTCGCCAGCGTAGTCGTGGTCGCCTGCAGCGACTGGCCCACGCGCCAGCCGGTCGGCACGCGCGGCTTGGATGGCCGGACCGGCTGACCGGCCGGCACCGGCGGTTCCTCCGGATAGACCGGGTAGGTGTAGTAACCATGGGTCTTGAGCTTGGCTTGCGGGTCTTCCCGCTTGACGATCTCGGTGCCCTGCTTCATCTTCTGGTTGACCTTGGAGGCGGCCACCGCCTTGTCCTTGTCGACCTCCTCGATGCTGAAGGTGACGACCGCCTGGTCGTTGGCGTGCGTGACCTCGCCGGAGGCCGGCACCACCACCAAGGTGCCGGTGGTCGCGAGGGATTCCGGCGCGGCGTGCGCGGCCAGCGTGAAGGCGGCCGCCACGGCGGCGGCCAGGTGTTTCAGGTGGGTCATTGGTCGATCTCCGAAGTTAATGGAAAAGCAATTTCAACTTTACCTGAAACACTTGCGCGGCGCGGATTTACTTGAAGCGCACCTTGCCGACCAGTTGCATCTGCAGGGTGGTTTCGCCCGGCTCGAAACTCGGCTCGGCGACCTCGGCGCTGTCAGCCATCTTGGCGCGCATCATCATTGGTGCCGGGGCTTGGGCACGCTCCTGCGCGTAGTTGCCCGAGCCTTCGAAGTCGACCGTGTCGAGCACGGCGTCGCCGACCTTGCGGCCCATGGCGTTAGCGATCGAGTTGATGCGCTCGTTCAGGTTTTTGTAGGTGGCGGCGATGCGCTCGTCGTCGAGCTTTTTGGTGGTTTCCGGCGTCAAACCGAACTGCAGGCCGTTCAGGGTCAGCACCTTCTGCGCGGCGGCCACGGTCTTCGGCAGCTTGTCGAGGTTGGTGGTGGTCACTTCCAGGTACTGGCCCACGCGCCAGGCGGTCGGCACGCGCTGCTTCGGCATCTGGCCGTTCGGCAGCGGACGGTCTTCCGGATACACGGGATAGGTGTAGTAGCCCTGCGTTTTGAGCTTGGCTTGCGGATCGGCCGCCTTGACGATGTCGAGGCCCTGCTTCATCTTCTGGTTGACGCGCGAGGCGGCGGCGGCCTTGTCCTTGTCCTGCTCTTCGATCGCCAGGGTGGCGATGACCTGATCGTTGGCGTGTTTGACCTCGCCGAAGGCGGGCACCACCACCAAGGTGCCGGTGGTCGGCAGCGAGTCGGCCGGCGCGGCATGAGCGGCGAGTGCGAAGGCGACGGCAGCGGCTGCGGCGAGATTTTTCATTACGGTCATTGCGGACTCCAAAGTTGAGATTACGACAAGGCGAACTTTACCCGAAATTACACGTTGTACTTGTAAGACATGGTGACTCTTTGTAACATTGCCACGCAACTAAGTGGGTGTGCTAGAGTTTGTTCAGGAAATGACAACATGGAGAACCCCGATGCTGGCAGCAAGGAATTGGATCGCGGTCAGTGGCGCACGCCTGCCCCGCCATCCGGTGGCTAGGGGAATGAGCCTGTCGCTCGTCAGCGTGTCCCTTGCGTCCATCGCGACGGGAATTCTGTACTTGGCATTTCCTTTGGACGTATTGGGCAGTTCAGCAGCGGAGGGGCTGATCGGAAAACCTGGCTGGTACATTTTCCTCGCCGCCGTCGTGTTGGCGCCTTTATTCGAGACCGTCGTCGGTCAGATCTTGCCGATCGAATTGGCGCGTCGCGGCGGTGCGAGCGGCCAAGTGTGCATCTTCATCAGCGCGGCGCTATTTAGCCTCGGGCACTTGTACAACGGCGGCATTGCCAATGCCGTTGCGACCTTCATCGGCGGGGGCGTTTTCGCCTACGCCTATGTGTCGGTGCGCGAGCGGGGCGTCGGCGCGAGCTACATGGCTGCGTTCAGCGCGCATGCAAGCCACAACGCACTGCTTTTTTATGCAGTGGTCCCTTTGTTTTCATAACAGGACAAACATGTCGTACCCCTATTTAAGTGACGTAGTGAAGGACTACACCGGCTACGACCTGCCGCTGCCGCTGGCCACGTTCGGTCTGTTCGTGGCGCTCGGCGCGCTGGCCGCCGCCGCGTGCTTCAGGGCCGAATTGCAGCGTCTGCACCAGACGGGGCGCATCGGACCGGCGCAACGGCGCGGCGTGGCCGTGCCGCCGCAGGACGTGGTCAGCGACTTCATGGTGGTGGTGCTGATCGCCGGCGTGATCGGAGCGCGGCTGTTCCACATCCTTGAGCACACCGGCCAGTTCATGGCCGATCCGATGAGCATGATCTTCACGCGCTCGGGACTGAGTATTTTCGGCGGACTGATCGCCGGCACGCTGGCCGGCATGGTCTGCGTGCGGCGCTGGCGCCTGCCGGTGCGCCCGCTGCTCGATGCGGCCGCGCCGGCCATGATGATCGGCTACGCGATCGGGCGCATCGGCTGCCAGGTGTCGGGCGACGGCGACTGGGGCACCGTCGCCAACATGGCGCTCAAGCCGGACTGGTTGCCGACGTGGTTCTGGGCGCAAACCTACGACAACAACATCTTCGGCGAAGTGCTCGCCGCGCCGGGCGTGTATCCGGCGCCGATCTACGAGACGGCGATGGCGGCGGTGTGCTTCCTGATGCTGTGGGCGCTGCGCCGGCATCCGTTCCGCACGGGCTGGCTATTTTCGGTGTATCTGATCCTGGCCGGCGTGGAGCGCTTGCTGATCGAGCAGATACGCGTCAATCCGGTGCTGGACTTTCTGGGCGTGCGCGCCACGCAGGCGGAGCTGATCGCCGTCGTGCTGATCGCGCTGGGACTGGCGGGCGCGGTGCTGCTCGGCCAACGGCAAGCCGACGACGGAAAACTGCTCAATCCAAGCTGAGAGAGGACAAGCGATATGTGGTTCAGCCATCCCAAGCCCTTCATCACCAAAGCGGTCGCCATGCAGATGGCCGAGCAAAAAACGCTGCCGCCGCCGGATACGACCACCATTATGGTCGAGCACGAGGATGTGTCCATCCCCGAGTGGAGGCAGCGAGCCGGCGCGATGGCAGGGATCGCCGCGCCGATCCGCATCAGCGTGGCGTTGCAGCTGCGAGAATATCTTGATTTCCGGTGGGCGAATACCCGATCGAAGAAAAACAAAATGCGCCTGCCGGACACGGTGGCAGGCGCGCTGTGGTACTACCTGCGCGTGCGCCATGAGACAGCGAGCGCCATCGACATCGACGAGCAGCAGATCAGGCGAACCGGCGCCGGCGGCACGTCGGTCTGGAGCTGGCGCGACGTGCGCGAGGTCCGGCCCTATCCGACCGGTTATTTGCTGCGCCTGGCGGATACCTCAATGCCCATCCCCTACCGCCTGTTGAACGCCGATCAACGCGCCCGCTTCAGGGCGATGATTCAGAGGTAGCCATGGCGCTCGATTTCGTGGGCGAAGTGCTGGTAAGAATAGTCGCGGAAGTGTTTTGCTACGGCACCGGACGAGTCGTCATTCCAGTGCTGTCCTTGGGTACGGCGCGCGTCGACAAATGGAGTGCGCGCCGATACCTCACAACGTTTAAGTTGTGGTGGCGCGAAGACGGGCAAGTGGTGATTGGCGGCGAGACCGCCACATTCATCGGTATCGCGTTTTGGATCGCTGTCATCGTAGCGGTTTGTGTAATTTTGTAGATCCATCGTGTCCATCGACCAACGAACCCATATAAGAAAAAGCCGGCTCCCGCCGGCTTTTGCACAATGAAGGGCCGTTTAATTACCGCTTGCCGCCAATGGCGCGCTTGCGCCCCACCATCCCCAGCAAACCCAATCCGAGGCCGAACATGGCGTACGTGGACGGTTCCGGCACCGCCGACACCGCCGTGTTGAAGGTGATGTTGTCGACCCCGACCCAATCATCAAAGGCGCCGTGGTTGATGACAACGCTGGTGATCGGCGTGGCGCTGGCGAAGCTGAGCGTGAACTGGCCGGTTTGGACGGTGCTGCCCACCGTGCCCAGCAAGGTCGAGCCGTTGTAGGCGTACAAGGCGACCGAGTCCGGGAAGAACACTCCGGCAAAGTCGACGCTGAATGACGTCACACCCTGGCTGAAGTAGGCGCCAAAGTTGGGATCGCCGTCTTCAGCCAGCCAACCGAAAAAGCTGTGCAAGACGTTGCCGCTGACCAGTGGGGGGGTCCCCACGCCGCCAACGTCGAAGCCTTCGGATGAGACGATCGTCATATCCGTGTTGGTGGCCCAGTCGGTGACGGGTCCGCCAGGACCCGTGAACGGACTGGGAGCGAAGGTCACACCGTAGGCGGCATATTGATTGCTCAGCGTTTCGCCTTCGGCCAGCCCGCCGATCGGATCATCGGCGTCGAAGGTGATACGGACCGGGTCGGCGGAGGCGGTGGCGGACAGCAGGCAGAGCGTGACGGCGGCGGCCAGCGTCGAATATTTAAGCGTTGTCATCGTTACTCCATCATCAGGTGGATAAAGCGGGCGGCTTCCGACGCGGGAAGCGGCTCGCGCACGACGAGAGCAAAATTTCAAATCTCGCAACTAATTATAAAAATATTATTGACCGGAAGTCTATCGAAATCGCTGCAGTGCAGCAAACCAGCATCACTTTTGTCGCGCGGCGCGACGCGACGGCGTCACTTCATCCCGGCCGCGGCGCCCCGCCCCGCTGGCTCCCCGCCCTTGAACAGAAGCCATCCCCCAATCGCCAGCACGATGATGAACAGGCCGCCCGTGAGGTAATCGTCCATCGGCGCGGAGGCGCTCTGCGGGACCAGCCTGGTGAATTCTTCGCTCATCAGCAAGCACGCCATCGTCAAGACCATGAAGGCGCTCCAGGCCGACGTCGAGAGCAGCACAATGCCGGCATCCCTCTTCCAATCGCGGAAGCCCGTGAACGCCAGCCCCACGACAAGAGCGATCAGCGCCGGCAGCGAAAATCCGGCGAGCATGAGGAATTTGGCGGTCGCCGGTAGCGCGCTGATGAATGCCAGCACGCTGACAATGTTGAAAAGGAAGCCCGCGACGATGTGGCACAGGACGCTCAGCACCTTACGCATCGTTGGCGGCCTGCCGTGACGAGAAGAACGCGTTCACTTTCGGGCGGTACAGGAAGAACACAATAATCGCCAGGACGATGGCGCTCGGGATCAAAACCAGTTTCATCGGCGACGTCACCAAGCCGATCACCAGTCCAAACACGCTCCAGGCGACATACAGCGTGCGTCCCCAGTTCCAGCCCTTCAACATCGCGACACCCGACGCCACGGAAATTGCCAGGCCGAAGTACAACATCACGTACTGCACGGAGAGCGGCAACAGGTTTTTGGCCATCAGTTCCTGCGCAATGGGATTGTCCAGGCTGGTGTAACTGGTGATGACGGAAATGAGCGAGGTCGCGATCAGGAACCAGGCGATAATGGAGACGGAGGTGGGACGTTTCATCATGGGCCAACGAAGTTTATGGATTGGCAATCATACTCGGATGAAACACCTCAAAGTACGTACATTCTCACCAACGCTGTCCCAGACGCAAAAAAGCCGGCTCGCGCCGGCTTTTTCATGACGAAGATAAAACTTAGTTCTTCGACTGGTCGACCATCTTGTTCTTGGCGATCCAAGGCATCATCGCGCGCAGTTTCGCGCCGACTTCTTCGATCGGGTGCTCGGCGGTCAGACGGCGGCGCGAGATCAGGGTCGGTGCGCCGGCCTTGTTTTCCAGGATGAAGGACTTGGCGTATTCGCCGGTCTGGATGTCCTTCAGGCACTGGCGCATCGCGTCCTTGGTGGCCGACGTCACGACCTTCGGACCGGTCACGTATTCGCCGTATTCGGCGTTGTTCGAGATCGAGTAGTTCATGTTGGCGATGCCGCCTTCATAGATCAGGTCGACAATCAGCTTCAGCTCGTGCAGGCACTCGAAGTACGCCATTTCCGGAGCGTAGCCAGCTTCGGTCAGGGTTTCGAAACCAGCTTTGATCAGCTCGACGGCGCCACCGCACAGAACCGCTTGCTCGCCGAACAGGTCGGTTTCGGTTTCTTCGCGGAAGTTGGTTTCGATGATGCCGGCGCGGCCGCCGCCGTTGGCCGAGGCGTACGACAGGGCGATGTCACGGGCGATGCCGGACTTGTCCTGGTACACGGCGACCAGGTGCGGCACGCCGCCACCCTGGGTGTAGGTGGCGCGCACGGTGTGGCCCGGGGCCTTCGGTGCGACCATGATCACGTCCAGGTCGGCGCGTGGCACGACTTGGCCGTAGTGCACGTTGAAGCCGTGGGCGAAGGCCAGCACCGCGCCCTGCTTGGCGTTCGGCGCGACGTTTTCGTTGTAGACCTGGGCGATGTTCTCGTCCGGCAGCAGGATCATGATGACGTCGGCGGCCTTGATGGCGTCGTTCACTTCGGCGACTTTCAGGCCGGCCTTTTCAACTTTGTTCCACGAGGCGCCGCCCTTGCGCAGGCCGACGGTGACGTTGACGCCCGAATCGCTCAGGTTCTGTGCGTGCGCGTGACCCTGCGAGCCGTAGCCGATGATGGCAACGTTTTTGCCCTTGATCAGGGAGATGTCGGCGTCTTTGTCGTAGAAAACTTTCATGATAATTCCTTAGTAATAATTTTTAATGTTGGGGTGTCGGCGGGCCTCGCGGCCATGCCAATTAAACTTTGAGGATGCGTTCGCCGCGTCCGATGCCGGAACCGCCGGTACGTACCGTCTCCAGGATGGAGGCGCGGTCGATCGAATCGATGAACGCGTCGAGCTTGCTCTTGGCGCCGGTCAGTTCGATCGTGTAGGTCTTCTCGGTGACGTCGATGATGCGGCCGCGGAAAATGTCCGCCGTCCGTTTCATCTCTTCCCGTTCCTTGCCGACCGCGCGCACCTTGATGAGCATGAGCTCGCGTTCGATGTGCTGACCCTCGGTCAGGTCCACCACTTTCACCACCTCGATCAGGCGGTTCAGGTGCTTGGTGATCTGCTCGATGATGTCATCCGAGCCGCTGGTGACGATGGTCATGCGCGACAGGGTCGGATCTTCGGTCGGGGCCACGGTCAACGTTTCGATGTTGTAGCCGCGCGCCGAGAACAGCCCGACGACGCGGGACAGCGCGCCGGCTTCGTTTTCCAGCAATACAGAGATAATGTGTCGCATCTTATAAGTCCTCCGAACCCAACAGCATTTCAGAGAGCCCCTTGCCCGCTTTCACCATCGGCCAGACGTTTTCCGATTGATCGGTAATGAAGTTCATGAACACCAGCTTGTCCTTCATGCCGAACGCGTCGCGCAGCGCGCCGTCGACGTCGCCCGGCTTCTCGATGCGCATGCCGACGTGGCCGTAGGCCTCGGCCAGCTTCTCGAAGTTCGGCAGCGAATCCATGTAGGACTCGGAGTAGCGCGAACCGTAGTCGATCTGCTGCCACTGGCGCACCATGCCCAGGAAGCGGTTGTTCAACATGATGATCTTCGGCGTCAGATGGTATTGCTTGCAGGTGGCGAGCTCCTGGATGCACATCTGGATCGAGCCTTCGCCGGTGATGCAGGCGACGGTGGCGTCCGGGTTGGCCATCTGCACGCCCATGGCGTACGGCAGGCCCACGCCCATCGTGCCCAGGCCGCCCGAGTTGACCCAGCGCTTAGGCTTGTCGAACGGATAGTACTGCGCGGCCCACATCTGGTGCTGGCCGACGTCGGAGGTGATGAAGGCGTCGCCCTTGGTCACTTCCCACAGCTTTTGCACCACCGATTGCGGTTTGATGACCAGGTCCGACGTCGAGAATTTCAGACACTCTTTGCCGCGCCATTCGTTGATCTGCTTCCACCAGTCCTTGACGGCGGGCGCGTTCGGCTTGGCGTCGGTCGCGTCGAGCTGCGCCAGGAATTCGATCAGCACGTCCTTGACGTTGCCGACGATCGGGATGTCGACCTTGACACGCTTGGAGATCGACGACGGATCGATGTCGACGTGGATGATCTTGCGCGGGTGCGAGGCGAAGTGCTTCGGGTTGCCGATGACGCGGTCGTCGAAGCGGGCGCCGATGGCGATCAGGACGTCGCAGTGCTGCATCGCCATGTTCGCTTCGTAGGTGCCGTGCATGCCGGGCATGCCGACGAAGTGCTCGCTCGAGGCCTTGTAGGCGCCCAGGCCCATCAGGGTGTTGGTGACCGGGAAGCCGAGCTTGTCGACGAGCTTGTTCAGCTCGGGCGAGGCGTTGGCCAGGATCACGCCGCCGCCGGTGTAGATCATCGGGCGTTCGGCTTGCAACAGCAGTTGGACGGCCTTGCGGATCTGGCCAGCGTGGCCCTTGTCGACCGGTTTGTACGAACGCATCTCGACCTCTTTCGGGTACGAGAACGTCGTCTTGTGCATCGAGATATCCTTCGGAATGTCGACCAGCACGGGGCCGGGACGGCCGGTGCGGGCGATGAAGAAGGCTTTCTTGACGGTTTCCGCCAAATCCTTGACGTCTTTGACGAGGAAATTGTGCTTGACCACGGGGCGGGTGATGCCGACCGTGTCGCATTCCTGGAAGGCATCCTGGCCGATGGCGTGGCTGGGCACCTGGCCCGAGATCACGACCATGGGGATGGAATCCATGTAAGCGGTGGAAAGGCCGGTGACGGCATTGGTGACACCCGGACCGGACGTGACCAGCGCGACGCCAACCTTGTTCGAACTGCGCGAGTACGCATCGGCGGCGTGGACCGCGGCCTGCTCGTGACGCACCAGCACGTGTTGGAATTTGTCTTGCTTGAAGATGGCGTCGTAGATATACAGGACGGCTCCGCCGGGATAGCCGAAGACGTGTTCCACGCCCTCTTCCGCCAGGCAGCGCACGAGTATTTCCGCGCCGGTGAGTTGGCCGTTTTGGCCACCAGATTGTTGTGACGATGCTTCGGTGTTCATGAAACATTCCTTTCAAGGTCCATTGGAGATTGATCGGATGCTCTTCCCTCGCGAAGTATGCCTGCCCCTACAGCGTTGCCCAGCTTCCCTTTGTCATGCGGTCACGCCCGCCTCTTCCGCCAACCGTAGTGACGTGCAAAGCGGCGCTCAACGCAAATATCGTTCTGCCGGATCCTTCTGTAGCGGTTGTGCGTACCTCTCGCGCTTGTGGCACGGGTTAGAGCAAACTGCCTACATATGAAAGCGCGTCGTGTCGATGGCGGCGTTGTGTGCCTGCTGCGACAAGACCATAAAGCTTCGGGGTGTTCAAAGCGTCCCATACGGTACACCTTGCGCACCGGTTTGAGCAAGGAATAAATGAGAAAAAGCGGGCAAAAAGCCCTTTATGGATGCAAAAATCCGGGGTTTTGATGTAAAACGGTGCAAGGATTGCCGATTTTTGCTAGCATGCGCTCAGTTCGCAAATCGCCGCCAGCTAGCAATATCAACAACAATCAGCAGCAATTATGCGCCTATCGCCGGTGATCCCGGCAGTACCTCACCCAACGCATGGCCACAGACAAAGAATTATCCGACTTTCTCGAAAACGTCGAGCGGCGCGCCTTCAAACAAGCCGTCTACGCGGTACGCAAGGACGAATCGGCCCTGGACATCGTGCAGGACGCGATGATCAAGCTCGCCGAGAAATACGGCGACAAGCCGGCCGCCGAGCTGCCGATGCTGTTCCAGCGCATCCTGCAGACCACCATCCTCGATTACTTCCGCCGCGAAAAGGTCCGCAACACGTGGGTCAGCTTGTTCTCGGGCATGGCGCCGTCGGGGGAAGGCGGCGACGACTTTGATATACTGGAATCGTACGCGGCCGAGGAAGGCACCGAGGCCTCCGAATCGAGCGCCGACAAGGTCGAACGCCAGCAAATGCTCGCGCTCATCGATGCGGAGGTACAAAAGCTTCCGGCACGTCAACGAGAAGCCTTCCTTATGCGTTATTGGCAGGACATGGACGTGGCTGAAACAGCCGAAGCAATGGGATGTTCCGAAGGGAGCGTGAAGACGCATTGCTCACGCGCAACACACACTCTCGCCGAGTCGCTCAAAGCCAAGGGAATTAAACTATGAATACCGATGAACTGAACTTCGCCTACAAGGTGCGTCACGCGCTCAACGAGCGGCTGGACGATTTGCCCGCGTCGACCACGGACCGGCTGGCGCAGGCGCGCAAGATGGCGCTGGCCCGCAAAAAGGCCCACGTCGAGGTGCCGCTGAGCGTGCGCGTCGCCAAGACCGAGATGGCCACCTCCGGCGGCTTCCTGTCGCAGGGCTTCGGCTGGCTGGGCCGCATGGGCGTGGCCGTGCCGATGCTGGTGCTGGTCGCCGGCCTGGCCGGCATCTACCAATACGAGCAACAGCAGCGCATCGCCGACCTGGCCGAGCTCGATGCCGCCGTCCTGTCCGATGAATTGCCGCTGTCCGCCTACCTGGACCACGGTTTTAACGCGTATCTGACCCAGAGCGAGCAATAAGCATGGCATTAAGCGGTCGGGCAAAATGGGGCGCTGCTGCGGCGGCGGTGGTAGCGGTAGCAGCGGCCGGAGCGGTATGGATGGGCAACCAGTCCGGTACGCCCGTGCTCGCCTCTGGCCCCACGACTGTGAACAAGGGCGACATTCCGCCTGAAAAAATCCTCTGGAAAGACCTGACGCCGGCGCAACAGCAGGCGCTCGAGCCGCTGGCCGGCGAGTGGGACGCGATGGAACCCATCCGCAAACAAAAGTGGCTGGGCATCGGCAAGCGCTACGCGTCGATGAAGCCCGACGAACAGGTCCGTGTGCAGGAGCGCATGCGCGAGTGGGTCAGGATGACGCCGGAGGAGCGCCGCCAGGTGCGGCAGAACTTCGCGCGCGCGCAAAAACTCGACCCGTCGCAAAAATCGACCCAGTGGGAATCCTACCAGCAGCTGTCCGACGAGCAGAAGAAGGAACTGGCGGCCAAGTCGCCAAGCAAGAAGCAATTGGCCAACCTGCCGACGCCTTCGCAGAGCAAGATGAAGCTGCCGGCGCCGATCAAGCCGAGCGCGCCGACCACCGGCACCGCCACCGTCACCCCCGCCCCGGCCGCGACGGCCCATCCGCCGTGGATCGATCCGGCCACCGGCGGGCCGTTGCCGAACGCGTCGAACATCGCGCCGGTGATCCCGTCGCCCGCCCCCGCGCCGGCGCCCGCCGCCGCGCCCACCGCACCCGCCGCACCAGTGACCGCGCCGCCGGCGCCGGCCGCCGACAATGCAAAATAGCCTTTCGCCGACCCTGCCGACCATCAAGCGTCGCTTGATTTCGATGGTCTACGAATGCCTGCTGGGGTTCGCGGTGCTGTTCCTCCCCTTCCTGATTTTTGAAATGATCACCGGCGCCAGCCACGCGCCGCTGGTCGAGCACATGCGCCAGGCGCTGGCCTTCATTGTGCTGGGCGTCTATTTCGTCCACCAGTGGAGCCGCGACGGCCAGACCCTGGCGATGAAAACCTGGCGCCTCAAGCTGGTCCGTCCCGGCCACGCGCACGTGTCGGCCCGGGCCGCCGCCGTGCGTTATCTGCTGAGCTGGATGTGGGTGCTGCCGGCGCTGGTCGTCAGCCTGGCGCTGGACCTGCACCGCTGGCACGCGCTGGGCGCGGTCGGCGCCGGCATTCTGCTGTGGTCGCTGACGGCCTTCCTCGACAAGGACCGCCAGTTCTTGCACGACAAACTGAGCGGCACGCGGCTGGTGCAGCTGCCGCCACCCGAAAAGAAAAAGAAGACCGCGCCGGCGGTGTAATTTTCACAATCTTCTGTGGCAGAATAGGCGTTCCGCCACTAGGAGATAAGATGACCAAGCTAGTCCGCCTGATGTACGGGGCCGCCCTTGCCCTGACCGCTACCGCCGCCCTGGCGCAAAAGCCCGTTCCACCCGCCCCCGTCGCCAAGGTCGTGCCCGTCACCGACACCTACTTCGGCGAGGCCATCGTCGACCGCTACCGCTGGATGGAGAACGACAAGGACCCCGACTGGCTGCCCTTCCTGAAACAACAGAACGCGCACGCGCGCGGGGTGCTCGACGCGCTGCCCAAGCGCGATGCGCTGCTCAAACGCATCGAGCAACTATCGGGCGATAGCGCTGCTCCGGCGCACGTACAAAAGGCTGGTGGCAGCATCTTCTACCAGCAGCGCCCGGCCGGCGCCAACAACTTCAAGCTGTTCGTGCGCGACGCCCAGGGCAGGGACCGCGTGCTGGTCGATCCGACCAAGCTCGACACCAAGACCAGCCACTATTCGCTCGACTGGTGGCAGCCCTCTCCCGACGGCAGCAAGCTGGTCTACGGTGTCTCCAAGGATGGCAGCGAGGATTCGGTGCTACAGATCATGGACGTGCGCACCGGCGCCCTGTTGAAGGAGCGCATCGCCGACACGCAAGGCGCCAATCCCAATTGGCTGGAAGACGGTTCCGGCTTCTTCTACAACCAGATGACCGGCAAGGTCAACACGCCGGAGCGCTACCTTGATTCGCGCGTGCGCTTCCATAAACTGGGCGCCAATCCGGCCAAGGACCCGATTCTGATGCAGCGCGATCGCGACCCGGCGATCAAGTACGAAAAGATCCAGGCGCCATACATCGCCACGGCCGCGCGCTCCAATTACGCGGTACTGATGCTGATCGACGTGCGGCCCGAGCAGCGCATCTACGTCGCGCCGGTCGCCGATGTTTTCAAGGGCAAGGCGAAGTGGACCAAAGTCGCCGATTTCGACGACGAAGTCACTGGCGTCGAACTGCACGGCGACGACCTGTACCTGATGTCGACCAAGGACCATCCACGCGGGCGCCTGCTGAAAACATCGGCCAAGGCGCCGTCGCTGGCGACGGCGACCGAGGCGGTGGCCGAGTCGAAGCTGGTGCTCGAAGGCACGGCACGCGCACAAGACGGCTTGTACATCCGCTCGATGGACGGCGGCAGCAGCCGCCTGCAACGCCTTGGCAACGACGGCAAGCTGAGCGACATCGCCCTGCCCTTCGATGGCACGCTGCGTTCGATCGAGGCGAGTACCGACGCGGCGGGCGCCTTGACGATCCTGTCCGGCTGGCTCGAACCGGCCGGCATCTGGGCCGTGGGCGCCGACGGCAAGGTGGCCGACACCGGCATCACGCCGAAGCCGGCCATCGACACCAGCGGCTACACGACCGAGCGCCGCTACGCCACGGCCAAGGACGGCACGCAAATTCCGTACAGCCTGATCTACAAAAAGGGCCTGAAGATGGACGGTCAGAATCCGGCCTTTATCTCCGCCTACGGCAGCTACGGCGCGGCCGCCTATACGCCATCGTTCGCCGGCCGCGCGCTGGCGCTGGCCGACCAGGGCGCCATCATCGGCTACGCCAACGTGCGCGGCGGCGGCGAATTCGGCCGCGAATGGCATCGCGCCGGCAAGCTGGAAAACAAGCCCAACACCTGGCGCGACCTGATCGCCGTCAGCGAGGACCTGGTGGCCAAGAAGTACACGGCGCCGGCGCACCTGGCGATCGGCGGCCGCTCGGCCGGCGGCATCCCGATGGGCCGCGCGATGGAGGAACGTCCGGACCTGTTCGCGGCGGTGGTGTCGGGCGTGGGCTGGCACAATCCGCTGCGCTACGTCGCCGAGCAGAACGGCTACGCCGAGGAGCCTGAATGGGGCGCGATCTCCGACCCGGCCGGCTTCAAGGCGCTCAAGAGCATCGACAGCTACCAGCAGGTGGTCGACGGCACCAAGTATCCGGCGGTGCTGCTGACGACCGGCGTGACCGATCCGCGCGTGGCGCCGTTCCATCCGGCCAAGATGGCGGCGCGGCTGCAGGCCGCGACGGCCAGCGGCAAGCCGGTGCTGCTGCGCGTGGACTTCGACGCCGGCCACGGCATGGGCTCGACCCGCGCCCAGCAGGATGCCGAGGCGGCCGATACCTATGCCTTCATCTTGTCGCAAACGGGCGGCGGCGACGGCAAATAAAGTAAGGGAACTTTCAATCGAACAGGGTTGTGGTAGTTGCAATATTTGAATTAAAATATTGACAAGGTGGCTACGCGCTATCTGCTTTAACTACCTCTGCGCACCGTCCCGCGGCACGCGGCTCCACAACCCTCCCTTGGAAGGAACTGCCTTGATCTCTACCAAAATTAAATTCATCGCCTCGCTGA
The DNA here is from genome assembly GCF_040675865.1 of Burkholderia sp. LMU1-1-1.1. Lineage (NCBI taxonomy): Bacteria > Pseudomonadati > Pseudomonadota > Betaproteobacteria > Burkholderiales > Burkholderiaceae > Burkholderia > Burkholderia sp. LMU1-1-1.1. Next base: position 233,966 of record NZ_JBEGHG010000023.1, read on the forward strand.
TCCTGAGCGCCGCGACACTGCCGGCCCTGGCCGGCACGGCGCCGCAGTTCAGCATGACTTATCTCGGCGGCTTCTCCGCTACCGCCATCAACAATCTCGGCCAGGTGGTTGGCTATGACGCCACGCAAGCGGTTCTGTACAACGGGAGCGGCTTGAGCTATCTGGGTTCGCCATCGGGCAGAAGTTTCGCCTATGGCATCAACGACGTCGGCCAGATCGTCGGACAGTATGGCGGCAACCAGGCGTTCAGCTATTCCAACGGCGTCTACACCAACATCGGCCCGACGAACAGCAAGGCGACCGGGATCAACAACGCCGGCCAGATCACCGGCAATGTGACGACGGACGCCGGCGTCCAAGGCTTTGTGTATTCGAATGGAACCGCCACCAGTTTGACGCCAACCAACGCCAACCAAAGCGCCGCTTACGCGATCAACAATAATGGCCAGATCGCCGGCAGCGCGGGCCAGACGCTCAACGAAGCCCTGGTCTTCTCGAACAACGGCACGACCAACCTGTCGGGCACCTTCCCGAACGACGGTAGCACCACCGCCCAGGCGGTCGCCATCAGCGACAACGGCCACACCGTGATCACCTCGCGCGACTATTCGACGCAGGCCAGCCATTCTTACCTCTACGCCAATGGCGTGACGACCGCTTTGGACGGCTTCGCAATCACCGCCAGGGACGTCAACAACGCCGGCATCGTGGTCGGCGGCGACGGCTTCGGCGTGGGCTTCCTGTGGCAAAGTGGCGTGATGTACAACATCAACTCCCTGGTGACAGGGTTGGACGGCTGGAATATCTCGGAAGCGATCGGCATCAACGAAAACAACCAGATCGCCGTCCTCGCCTGCCGTGGGTCGGACTGCGGCACGCTGCTGCTGTCCAACGTCTCGGCGGTGCCTGAACCATCGACCTATGCGATGATGGCCGGCGGCCTTGGCCTGTTGGGCGTCATGGCGCGTCGCCGCCGCGCCGCGACGAAGGCGTAAGCTACGTTTAGAAGCGCTCGTGATCCTGCAGGTAGCGCCACTCGCCCACCGGCAGGCTGGCCATCGCGATGCGGCCGACGCGGATGCGCTTCATCGACACCACACCCAGGCCGACCAGTTTGCACACGTGTTCAATCTGGCCCGGCTTGGGATTTTTCACCGCGAAGCGCAGACGGTTCTCGTTCTGCCAGCTCACCTTGTTCGGCGCCAGCGGTTTGCCGTTGAACGGCAGCCCGTGGTTGAGTAGCGCCAGGCCGTTTTCCATGATGTTGCCGGTGACTTCGACGATGATCTCCTGTTCGATCTTCGCCTGCTCGTCCACCAGCTTGCGGCTGACCCGGAAGTCCTGCGTAAACACCAGCAGGCCGCTGGCCTTGGTCTCGAGCGGCGTGGTCAACGTCAGGTTGACCAGGTGGCGCTTGAGGAAGCGCTGGCCGGGCGCGCTGCGTGTCAGCGATTCGGCGTTCAGCAGATGCATGGCCGGCGAACCGTCCTTGCCCACGCCGCCGTTGGCGCCGGCGGGCTTGTGCAGCAGGATCGTGACCGGCACGATTTCCAGCAACGTGGCGTCGGGCGCCAGCTCGATCTTCTGCTCCAGGGTCACGCGCGCGCCGGCCTCCTCCACCAACACGCCGTCGACGCTGACGTAACCGCCCTCGATATAGAGTTCGGCCTCGCGGCGCGAGCATGGAAGTATCTCGGCCAGGCGCTTGGCCAGACGAAGGCTGTTATCTGTGGTGCTGTCGGTCATCCGAAAAAATCCCCAAAAACGGTAATGGCGCGATCGATATCGTCGCGCGACGCATCCATGTGCGTGACGATGCGCAGGCGCGGCGACATCGACACGCGGATGCGGGTCAGTTGCAATACGTCGCTCAGACCCCGGCAGGCATCGGCCGGGATATCGACGTAGAAGATGTTGGTCTGCGGCGCGCTGACCTGGATACCTTTGAGTTTGGACAGCTCGGCGGCGAAGTAGGCGGCGTTGTCATGGTCCTCGGCCAGGCGGGGGATATTGTGCTCCAGCGCGTACAAACCGCCGGCGGCGATGATGCCGGCCTGGCGCATGCCGCCGCCGAGCATCTTGCGCCAACGCGTGGCTTCCTTGATCAGCGGCTTGCTGCCGCACAGGATGGAGCCGACCGGCGCGCCCAGGCCCTTGGACAAACAGACCGAGACCGAATCGAAGCCCGCCACCGCCGCGCGCGGGCTCACGCCCAGCTTGACCGCCGCATTGCAGATGCGCGCGCCGTCCATATGCGTGGCCAGGCCGCGTTCATGGGCCAGCGTGGTCGCCTGCTGGAGGTATTCGAGCGGCAGCACGCGGCCGCCGATGGTGTTCTCCAGCGCCAGCAGCTTGGTGCGCGCGAAGTGGATGTCGTCGGGCTTGATGTACGCCGCGATGTCGGCCAGCGCCAGGCTGCCGTCGGCCTGGTTGATGATGGGTTGCGGCTGGATACTGCCCAGCACCGCCGCGCCGCCGCCTTCGTACTTGTAGGTGTGCGCTTCCTGCCCGACCAGGTACTCGTCGCCGCGACCGCAATGGGCCAGCAGCGCAAGCAGATTGCTCTGCGTGCCCGAAGGCGCGAACAGGGCCGCCTCGTAGCCGAACAAATCGGCGGCGTATTCCTGCAGGCGGTTGACGGTGGGGTCGTCGCCGTAGACGTCGTCGCCGACATCGGCCGCGTTCATCGCCGCACGCATCGCCGCGCTGGGGCGGGTGACGGTGTCGCTGCGAAGATCCAACCAATTTTCTTTCAGATCACTCATCGTTCCGTCACCCTTTCGTTTTCTACTGTTTTTCCAGTTGTTCGGTGAAGAAGCGGTTGCCCATTTCTTCCAAACCGACCGTTTCAAGCACCTCGCGCAAGCGCTCGGACGGGCGCTGACGCGGCAGATTTTTGTAAGTGGCGATGATCAGCTCATTCTTCATCGAGTGCTCCCAGCCCACCAACTCGGTCACGTTGACCTGGTAGCCGTGCGCCTCCAGTTGCAGGCAGCGCAGCACGTTGGTGATCTGGCTGCCGAATTCGCGGGTGTGGATCGGGTGGCGCCAGATTTCAGTGAGCGCCGACTTGCCCAGCGACTGGCCCTTGTTCTTCTTCAGCACCGACGCGACTTCCGCCTGGCAGCAAGGCACCAGCACCATGTACTTGGCCTTCTTCTTCAACGCGAAGTGGATGGCGTCGTCGGTGGCGGTGTTGCAGGCGTGGAGCGCGGTGACGATGTCGATTTGGTCCGGCAGCAGCTTCGATTCGGTCGATTCGGCCACCGACAGCGGCAGGAACGACATGCCCGGGAAGTTGAACTGCTTGGCCAGCTCCTGCGAGCGCGACACCAGCTCTTCGCGGGTTTCGATGCCGTAGATATGGGAGCCGTCGTTCAGCGCCTTGAAGAACAGGTCGTAAATGATGAAGCCAAGGTAGGACTTGCCGGCGCCGTGGTCGACCAGCGACACTTGGCCCTTCTCGGCCAGCACTTCCTTCAACAGCGGCTCGATGAACTGGTACAGGTGGTAGACCTGTTTGAGCTTGCGGCGGCTGTCCTGGTTCATCTTGCCGTCGCGGGTCAGGATGTGCAGCTCCTGCAGCAACGCGACGGTCTGGCCTTCGCGGATCTCCGGCATGTTGTCGGCGCCGGTGACAATGGCGCCGATTTTGGCCGGCGCGGCCTTGGCTGGCTTGGTCGGCTTACTTGGCTTCATCGATCCACGCCTGCTGTACCGCTTCGAGAACTTTTTCACCACCGCGCGTGTGGTCGTCGTCGAACTCCTCGAGATCGACGATCCAGTTGTGCAGATCGGTGAAGCGGATAGTCAGCGGATCGATGTCCGGATGCTTATCGTAGAGCGCTTCCGCGATCGCGGTGATGTCCGTCCACTTCATATCAGTGTCCGCCTTCGCTGGCGTGGTTGATGGTGTATTTCGGGATTTCGACGACCAGGTCTTCCTCGGCCACGACGGCCTGGCACGACAGGCGCGACACGGCCTCCAGGCCCCAGGCCTTGTCCAGCAGGTCTTCCTCGGTTTCGCTGGCTTCGCTCAGCGAATTGAAGCCCTCGCGCACCAGCACGTGGCAGGTGGTGCAGGCGCAGGACTTCTCGCACGCGTGCTCGATGTGGATATCATTTTCCAGCATGATGTCGCACAGGGTTTTACCGACTTCGGCTTCGACGACGGCGCCGTCCGGGCACAGTTTTGCGTGGGGCAGGAATACGATTTGTGGCACTTGATACCTCTGTCTTATGGGTTCTTAAACTACCTGGTCGAGCGTCTTGCCGGCCAGTGCGCTGCGCACGCTGCGATCCATGCGGCGCGACGCGAATTCTTCGGTGCCGTGGGCCAGCGCCTCGACGGCGGCCTTGACGGCGACGTGGTCGGCGGCGCCGGTCTGCGATTGGGCGATCACGTCGCGCACCTTGTTCATCAGGACGTCGACCGATACGCGTTCCTCGTCCGACAGCAGGCCGGCGTCTTCGTCCAGCGCCGACTGCGTGGCCAGGATGATGCGCTCGGCCTCGACCTGCTCTTCGCGCAGCGCGCGGGCGACCATGTCGACATCGGCCGACTTGTACGAATCCTGCAGCATGCGCGCGACGTCGTCGTCGCCCAGGCCATAGGCCGGCTTGACGGTGATCGACGCCTCGACGCCGGAGCGCAGTTCGCGCGCCGAGACCGACAGCAGGCCGTCGGCGTCGACCTGGTAGGTGATGCGGATGCGCGCGGCGCCGGCGACCATCGGCGGAATGCCGCGCAGCTCGAAGCGCGCCAGCGAACGGCAGTCGGAGACCAGCTCGCGCTCGCCCTGCAGCACGTGCACCGCCAGCGCCGTCTGGCCGTCTTTAAACGTGGTGAACTCCTGCGCGCGTGCGCAAGGGATGGTCGAATTGCGCGGAATGATCTTCTCGACCAGGCCGCCCATCGTCTCGATACCGAGCGACAGCGGAATCACGTCCAGCAGCAGCCAGTCGTCGCCCGGCGCGCGGTTGCCGGCCAACAGATTGGCCTGCACCGCCGCGCCCAGCGCGACGACCTTGTCCGGATCGATGTTCGCGTGCGGGATCGTGTGGAAGTACTCGCTGACGGCGCGCTGCACGTGCGGCATGCGCGTCGCGCCGCCGACCATGACGACACCGTCGACATCGTCGGCATCGACGCTGGCGTCGCGCAGCGCCTTCTTGATGGCGCTCATGGTCTTGGCGATCAGGTGCTTGGTGATCTCCTGGAAGGTCTCGGCGGTGATTTTCAGATGCACTTCTTCGCCCGAATTCAGGATCGCGTCGACGGTCACTTCGTTCTTGGTCGACAGCAGCTCCTTGGCTTCGCGCGCCTTGACCATCAGGATGGCGGTATCCTCGTCGGACAGCGGCGCCAGCTTCTCCTGCTGGTGGATGTAGCAGAACAGGCGGTGGTCGAAATCGTCGCCGCCGAGCGCGGAGTCGCCGCCGGTGGACAGTACTTCGAACACGCCCTTGCTCAATTTGAGGATCGAGATATCGAAGGTGCCTCCGCCAAGATCGTAGACGGCGTAGATGCCCTCGGAGCCGTTATCGAGGCCGTAGGCGATGGCGGCGGCCGTCGGCTCGCTCAGCAGGCGCAGCACGTTGATGCCGGCCAGTTGCGCCGCGTCCTTGGTGGCCTGGCGCTGGGCGTCGTCGAAGTACGCGGGCACGGTGATGACCGCGCCGACCAGATCGTCGCCCAGCGAATCCTCGGCGCGCTGGCGCAGCGTGGCCAGGATCTGCGCGGAGATTTCAACGGGGCTCTTGATGCCGGCGATCGTTTTCAGCTGCACCATGCCGGGCGTGTCCTGGAAATCGTAGGGCATGTTTTCGGCGTAGGCGATATCGGCCAGGCCGCGCCCCATGAACCGCTTGACGGAGACGATGGTGTTTTTCGGATCGGTGGTCTGCGCGGCCTGCGCCTTGTAGCCGATGTTGGCGTGGCCGTTCGGCAGATAGCGCACCACGGACGGCAGCAGCGGCCGGCCATCCTCATCGTTCAGCACTTCTGGAATGCTGTTGCGCACGGTGGCGACCAGCGAATTGGTGGTGCCCAGATCGATCCCCACCGCCAGCCGATGCTGGTGCGGCGCGGTCGACATACCCGGTTCGGAAATTTGCAGAAGTGCCATGTGATTCAAGCCTTTAATCCGGGGGTCAAGTCTGTCATTCGGACACGGCCTCGGCGCTAGGGCCGTCTTAAGGCAGAGCTCGTGTCCGAATGTCAGACTTGACCCCGGAGTTTTGTTAGTTGTCTTCGATCGCGGTGAAGCTGTGTTCTATTTCGTCTTTGAATTTTTCGAGGAACATCAGCGCGCGCACGCCTTGCGCGGCTTGCTCGTAGTCGTCGGCGTCGATCTGTCGTTCGATCTCGGCCAGGCGCTCCTTGCGGGCGGCGCGCAGTTGCTTGTCGAGCGCTTCGAGCGCGTCGGCGTCCTTGCCGGCGCGGGCGTCGCCAAGTTCTTCGCGCCATTCCATCTGCTGCATCAGGAAGGCCATCGGCATCGCCGTGTTGGACTCGGTCTGTAAATCGACGCCGTGCAGCTCGCACATGTATTGCGCGCGCTTCTGCGGATTTTTCAGCGTTTGATAGGCTTCGTTGGCGCGTGTGGCCCACTGCATGGCGACGCGCTTTTCGGCGTCGGTCGCGTTGACGAATTTGTCGGGGTGGACTCGGCTTTGCACGTCGCGGTAGGCGCTGTCCAGCGCCCCCGCGTCGACGGCGAACCGCTGCGGCAAATTGAACAGCTCAAAGTGATTTTGCATGTCTATCAGATGCGGAAGCTCTCGCCGCAACCGCATGCGTCTTTTTCGTTCGGGTTGTGGAACTTGAAGCCTTCGTTGAGCCCCTCGCGCGCGAAATCGAGCTCCGTGCCGTCGATGTACGGCAGGCTTTTCGGATCGACGAACACTTTGACGCCGTGCGATTCGAAGACGCTGTCCTCGTCCGCCACTTCGTCGACATATTCAAGCTTGTAGGCCAGGCCCGAACAGCCGGTGGTGCGCACGCCAAAACGCAAGCCGACGCCCTTGCCGCGACGCTCGATGTAGCGGTTGATGTGCTTAGCTGCTTTTTCGGTCAGGGTGATTGCCATGTGATTCTCCGTACCGGCGCCGGACTTTCGCCCGCGCGCCGCTGTAAGACAGTGCTGTGAAGCAGATTTACGCCGCTACCGGGTGCTTGGTCTGGTAATCCAGAACAGCCGCCTTGATCGCGTCTTCCGCCAGGATCGAGCAGTGGATCTTCACCGGCGGCAGCGCCAGTTCTTCGGCGATCTGGGTGTTCTTGATGGCCAGCGCCTGATCCAAGGTTTTGCCCTTGACCCATTCGGTCACCAGCGAGCTCGATGCGATGGCCGAACCGCAGCCGTAGGTCTTGAATTTCGCGTCTTCGATCAGGCCATCGGCGCCAACCTTGATTTGCAGTTTCATGACGTCGCCGCAGGCCGGCGCGCCGACCATGCCGGTGCCGACGCTGTCATCGCCCTTTTCGAAGGCGCCGACGTTGCGTGGATTTTCGTAGTGGTCCAACACTTTTTCCGAGTAAGCCATTTTGATGCTCCTGTATCTTTAAGATTAGTGGGCTGCCCATTGGATCGAGCTGATGTCGATGCCTTCTTTGAACATGTCCCACAGCGGCGACAGTTCACGCAGTTTGTGTACCTTGGACTTCATCAAGTCGATGGCGAAGTCGATATCCTCTTCCGTCGTGAAACGGCCGATGGTGAAACGGATGGAGCTGTGCGCCAGCTCGTCGCTGCGGCCCAGCGCGCGCAGCACGTACGACGGTTCCAGCGAGGCCGAGGTGCAGGCCGAGCCCGACGACACGGCCAGGTCCTTGACGGCCATGATCAGCGATTCGCCCTCGACGTAGTTGAAGCTGACGTTCAGGTTGTGCGGCACGCGGTGCTCCATGTCGCCGTTGATGTAGGTCTCTTCGATCTCTTGCAGGCCGTTGGCCAGGCGGTCGCGCAGCGCCTTGATGCGGGCGATCTCGCTGTCCATCTCGACCTTGGCCAGGCGGAACGCTTCGCCCATGCCGACGATCTGATGGGTCGGCAAGGTGCCCGAACGCAGGCCGCGCTCGTGACCGCCGCCGTGCATCTGCGCTTCGATGCGCACGCGCGGCTTGCGGCAGACGTACAGCGCGCCGATGCCTTTCGGACCGTAGGTCTTGTGGGCGGTGAAGGTCATCAGGTCGACCTTGGTTTTTTGCAGGTCGATGACGACCTTGCCGGTCGCCTGGGCGGCGTCGCAGTGGAAGATGATGCCCTTCGAGCGGCACAGCGCGCCGATCTCGTCGATCGGCTGGATCACGCCGATTTCGTTGTTGACCAGCATGACCGACACCAGGATCGTGTCCGGGCGGATCGCGGCGGTCAATTGCTCGATGGTGATCAGGCCGTTGTCCTGCGGTTCCAGGTAGGTCGCCTCGAAGCCGACGCGTTCCAGTTCGCGCACCGTGTCCAGCACCGCCTTGTGCTCGGTCTTGACGGTGATGATGTGCTTGCCCTTGGTCTTGTAGAACTGCGCCGCGCCCTTGATGGCCAGGTTGTTCGACTCGGTGGCGCCGGAGGTCCAGATGATTTCGCGCGGGTCGGCGTTGACCAGGGCGGCGACGTGGCCGCGCGCCTCCTCGACCGCCTTCTCAGCCGTCCAGCCGTACATGTGGCTGCGCGAGGCCGGATTGCCGAACTGCTCGCGCAGGTAGGGAATCATGGCGTCGGCGACGCGCGGATCGATCGGCGTGGTGGCCGAGTAGTCCATGTAGATCGGGAAATGCGGGGCGGTCTGGAACTTCACGGCGGCGAGGTTTTTTTCTGGGGCGTTCATCTGGTAACTCCGGTTTTCTGTATGTATTTAAGCCAAAGCGCTAAAGCGCTCAACCCAGCGCGGCGTGGTTGCGGTGCATGACAACCACGTTTTGTTCAGCATTCTTTTGCTTCTGTTGATCGACCAGATCCTGCAGCGAAACGGAATCCAGATAATCAACCATCTTTTCGTTCAGCGTGGCCCACAGTTCGTGGGTCATGCAGCGCACGCCGCTGGCGGCGTCGGCGCCGTGGCAATTCTCCTTGCCGCCGCATTGGGTCGCGTCCAGCGGCTCGTCGACGGCGATGATGATATCGGCCACCGTGACCTTGTCGGCCCGGCGCGCCAGGCTGTAGCCGCCGCCCGGGCCGCGGATCGATTCGACGATCTCGTGGCGGCGCAGCTTGCCGAACAGCTGTTCCAGATACGACAGCGAGATCGCCTGACGCTGGCTGATGCCTGAGAGCGTGACCGGGCCTTTGCCTTGGCGCAAAGCCAGATCGATCATCGCAGTCACAGCAAAACGGCCTTTGGTGGTCAGACGCATCACTACCTCGGTTCAGCTAGGTTAAAATATCGACCCGACTGCTCAGTTAAAGCCTGATTAGTTGATCGATTTAGTCAAGTATACCAAACTTTATGAAAGTTTGCCGGGAGGCCCCTTGGCCACTTCCACCTCACTTGCCTTTTAGCAAGCGCATCGGCTGGAACAGCGCGTGCATGTCCGGATTGCCGATGAAACTCAGGTTGTACGGATGCTCGGCCGTGATCTGCGGAAATTCTTTCATTACCGGCAACTTTTTCAGCAATTCGGCGATTTTCCCCCATAGAATCATGGTCGGCTTTTGCTGGGCCTGGGCCGCCAGGCCGCCCATGACCGTCTCGAAGAACGGCAGCCAGGCTTTAGCGTCCTTGACCGGCGGTACGTGGCTGCGGAACACCAGCGAGGCGTTCAACAGCAGGAAACCTTGCTCGGTCAGCTTTTGCTGCATCTCGGCCAGTGTTTGAATATGGGTGCCGCCGCCGCTGCGGGCAAGGGTCGAAATCGCCGCCATCGCCGCGCCGCCGGTATCGGCCAGGGTGAGTTGGCCGTCGGCCACCAGCAGCATCTTCATGAAGTTGCGCAGCGAGGTGGCTTTGTTGACAGGCTTGGACAAGCCGCCGCCCTCTTCGTTCGACCACAGGCTGCCGACGGCGCCGTCCATGAAGCAGACGCCGGTCGCACTGTCTTCGCGCGGGTAAGGCCCCTCCCCCACTAATACATAGCGCACTTCGCCGAGCGGCAGCGCGAAAGCGGCGAACAGGCGCTGTTCGGTCGGCAGGTAGATGTCGTCGGCGAGTTGGGCGAGGTAGCCGGGCGTGGCGGCCTGCATGGCATCGAGGCCTTCGATCAGCAGCGGACGCCACGAGGCGTCGGCGCGCGACAGCGCATCAAGGATGGAAACGGGGATCGTCATGCTAATTAGATACAGGGGAAAGGCGAGATTGTACCTCCTCGTCCAACCATCCGACCCGAATGCGATCAGGACGTTCGGGTCTCGCCATCCAGCCAGCCCCCGGCGAATCCGGCGCGGCGCAGGCCTGTTTGCAGGTAAGTGTTGCGGCGCATGATATTCCATGGGAAATCGTGCAGATAGTTTTCCACCATGATCACTGTCGGCCCCTCGTTGATGCCGAAGTGGTATGGCGACACCCAGTGTCGGCAGGCTACCCGTCCGTGCGAGAACACCGTCGAGAACGACGCTTTGAACCCGTAAGGATTCGCCTCGCACAGCTGCATGTCCTGATAGTGGATGATGCTGGGCATGACGATTTCCGGCGCGAACGGCAGCGACGCGGCCACCGCCCACGGCGCCAGGGTGCCGTCATCCGGACCGTACGGCACGCCCCGCCCGACATAGTCCCAGAATTTGCGCTGCACGCCGTCGATCCTGCGCGTGGCCGGCCCCGGCCCGTCGCTGGCCGTGATGCCCCAGCATAGCGCACCGTACTCCGGGAAACCCATGGGGTTTTCGATCGCGTACTTTTGCTGCACATACGTCGCGCGCCGGCTATTTTCGAAGTAGTCCGAGTCGTGCTCGCGCATGAAGTCATCCCGGATGCCGCGCAGATCCAGCCACACATGCGACATCTGATGGATGAACAGCGGCCCCGCGTACAGATAGTCGATGCCGTACACCGTCTTCCACTCATAGCTCCGGCACCAGGCGTCGTAGCTGTCCCGTCCCACCGGAAAAGTAGGCGAGCCCAGCGCCAGCACGTACAGGATCAGCGCTTCGTCATAGCCTTCCCAGTGCCAGCGCAGAAAGCCGCTTTCGGGGGTCCAGCCGTGGCAAACCAGATTGTTCCGCCCGCGCATCCATTGCCAGTCGACACGGCGATACAGCATGTCGGCCAGCGCGCGGATCTCATTTTCGTCGGGCGTATCCTCGGTGAAATATTGGGCCGCTGTCAGCATGCCTGCGATCAACAGCGCGGTGTCGATGCTGGACAGCTCGCATTTCCACGCGCGCGCGCCGCTGCCCATGTCGATGAAGTGGTAATAGAACCCTTTGTAACCGGTGGCGCGGGGTGATTCGCTCTGTTCGCTGTTGGCGAAGAACCGCAAGGTGGTCAAGGTGCGGACCACGGCGTCGGCGCGCGCCATGAAACCCTGCTCGACGCCGATCGGGTAAGCGGTCAGCGCCATGCCGACGGCGGCGATGCTGGCCGGCCACACCTCGGCGGTCTTGTCGCGGATCAGGCCATTGGCGGGATTGACCTCGTTGACGAAGTAGTCGAACGAGTCCTTCTGCAACTCGTTCAGCAGGGCGAGCGTGGCCGCGTCGATGGTGGCAGGCGGGCGCTCGGCGCGCGGCATTGTGGTCATAAAAGTCCGAACAATTGAAAAAGGTCATGCTGTCACAGCAGTAGCTTGCAGTATGTACCTGAACACACAGATACGCCTGCCGCTTGCGATTCAAACGCGTTTGCCGCACTATTTGATGGCGAAGTTGGCAACGGCCGACTGATGAACCTGAGTGAATCCGAGCGAACCCGAGGCTACCAATTGGCGACTCCCGATATTTCCCGTCTCAAAATCGACCGCGAGGCCAAGGCGCCGGCGGCCGGAGCGCGTCCCAGGCGCCGTCGCTGGGGCAGGATGGTGCTGCTGGTGCTGGCCCTGGCACTGGTGGGCGCCTTCGCCATGAGCGTGCTCGCCGGCAAGCCCGCCGTGGAGGTGGTCGCGGTCGCGCAGACCTACCCGGCGCAAAATTACACGCTCCTCAACGCCACCGGCTACGTGGTGGCGCAGCGCAAGGCCGCGCTGTCATCCAAGGCCACCGGCCGGCTGGAGTGGCTGGGCGTGCTGGAAGGCTCGCACGTGAAGAAGGACGAGGTGATCGCGCGGCTGGAAAGCCGCGACGTCGCGGCGGCGCTGGGACAGGCGCAGGCCAACGTCAAGGTCGCGCAGGCCAATCTGGAACAGGGCCAGGCCGAGTTACATGACGCGCAATCGGCCTTCCAGCGCGCGGCCGAGCTGTTGAACCAGAAATTCATCGCCGCCTCGGCCTACGACACGGCGCAGGCGCGCCTGAACAAGGCCAAGGCCAGCATCTCCGGCTATCAGGCCGCCATTGCGGCGGCCCGCGCCAACGCGCAGGCGGCGCAGGTGGCGGTGGACCAGACGGTGATCCGCGCACCCTTCGACGGCGTGATCCTGACCAAGAGCGCCAATGTCGGCGACAACATCACGCCCTTTTCCTCCGCCGCCGACAGCAAGGGGGCGGTGGTCACCATCGCCGACATGGACACGCTGGAGGTGGAGGCGGATGTCTCCGAATCGAACCTGAGCAAGATCCGCGTCGGCCAGCCGGTGGAAATCCTGCTCGACGCGTTCCCGGAGCTGCGCCTTGCCGGCACGGTGTCGCGCATGGTGCCGACCATGGACCGCAGCAAGGCGACCTTGCTGGTCAAGGTGCGATTCGAGGAGCGCGATCCGCGCGTGCTCCCGGATATGAGCGCCAAAGTCGCCTTCCTCTCGCAGGCCGTGCCGCCCCAGGATAAGCAACCGGTAACCGCCGTGCAGCCGGCGGCGATCGTCACGCGCGGCGGCACGCCGTCGGCGCAGTTTGTATTCCTGCTCGACGCCGATGGCGCCAGGGTCAAACGGGTGCCGGTTACCCAGGGCCGCAAGATCGGCGAGCTGGTCGAAGTCAAAGGCCTGAAGCCGGGCGACAGGGTCGTGCTGGCGCCGGACGACGCGTTGCAGGACGGCCAGGCCGTCAAATTGGCGAAGAAATGACCGAGCCGCTGGTACTGATCGAACACCTGGTCAAGTCCTATCGCCGTGGCGATCAGGTGGTGGAGGTGCTGCGCGATATCAGCCTGTCGATACCGGCCGGCGCCTTCACCGCGCTGATGGGCCCCTCCGGCTCCGGTAAAAGCACGCTGCTCAATCTGATCGCCGGCATCGACAAGCCCGATAGCGGCGTGCTGCGGATCGCCGGCCTGGATATCGCCGGCATGGGCGAAACGGAGCTGGCCGGATGGCGTGCCGCCAACGTCGGTTTCATCTTCCAGTTCTATAACCTGATGCCGGTGCTGACCGCGTTCGAGAACGTCGAGCTGCCGCTGTTGCTCACGCCCTTGTCGCGGCGCGAGCGGCGCGAAAGGGTGGCGCTGACCCTGGAGATGGTCAACCTGGCCGACCGCATGGACCACACGCCGAACGAGCTGTCCGGCGGCCAGCAACAGCGCGTGGCGATCGCCCGCGCCATCGTCAGCGATCCGACATTGATCGTGGCCGACGAGCCGACCGGTGACCTCGACCGCCAATCTGCCGCCGAGATCCTGGCGCTGCTCCAGCAACTGAACCAGCAGTTGGGCAAGACCATCATCATGGTCACACACGACGCCCAGGCGGCGGCGCAGGCCCGTAACGTGGTGCACCTTGAAAAAGGCGAACTGCTCACCGACGAGCCGCAGCGCGCGTGAGCTGAAACTGAACGCCCGGACCCCGCCATGTACACTCTGCGACTAATCGTCAAAAACGCCTTGCGCCACAAGCTGCGCACGTCGTTGACGATACTCGGCCTGGTGGTGGCGATCTTCGCCTTCGGCCTGCTGCAAACGGTCATCGACGCCTGGTACGCCGGCGCGGAAGGCGCCTCCAACACCACGCTGGTCACCCGGAACAAGACATCGCTGGTGTTTCCGCTGCCGCTATCCTACGAGGCGCGCATCCGCGCGGCTCCCGGCGTGACCGGGGTCGGCTACGCCAACTGGTTCCAGGGGACCTATAAAGACCCGAAAAACTTCTTCGCGCAGTTTGCCATCTCCGGCGCCAGCTATCTGGACATCTACCCCGACTACCTGCTGCCGCCCGACCAGCGCGGGGCCTTCCTGCGCGACCGCAAGGGCGCCATTGTCGGCCGCAAGCTGGCGGACCAATTCGGGTTCAAGGTCGGCGACATCATCCCGCTCAAAGGCACCATCTATCCCGGCGACTGGGAACTGGTCGTGCGCGGCATCTTCGACGGCAGGCAAAGCACGACCAATACGGCCACCCTGTTTCTGCACTGGGATTACGTCAACGAGTCGCTCAAGAAGACCATGCCCCGCCGCGCCAACCAGATCGGCGTGTACGTGGTGCGCATCGACGAGCCGGAAAACGCCGCCACCGTCTCGGCGGCGATCGACAGGGAATTCAGCAATTCGCTGGCCGAGACGCTGACCGAAACGGAGAAAGCGTTCCAGCTCGGTTTCGTTTCGATGTCGGAGGCGATCGTGATGGCGATCCGCGTGGTGTCGTTCGTCGTGATCGTGATCATCGCGGCGGTGATGGCCAACACGATGGCCATGAGCGCGCGCGAACGCTTGGGCGAATACGCCACGCTCAAGGCGCTGGGCTTCGGCCCCGGCTTCCTCTCCGCGATGATCCTGGGCGAATCGCTGTTGCTGTCGCTGTTCGGCGCGGCGCTTGGTATCGTCATCCTGTTTCCATTCGCGGCTTTCCTCGGCACGGTGATGGGAACGATGTTTCCCGTCTTTGAAGTCACACGGTTGACGGTGATCCAGCAGATACTGGCCGCGCTGGCCGTCGGCTTGGTCGCGGCCATCGCGCCAACCTTGCGGGCGACCCGCGTCAACATCGTCGAGGGATTGCGGAGCATAGGATGACAATGCGATGAAGATCCCGCTCTTCTACGTCGCCCGCAATTTATGGGCGCGGCGCCTGACCACGGCGCTGACCGCCGCCGGACTCGCGCTGGTGGTGTTCGTGTTCGCGACGGTGCTGATGCTCGATGAGGGCTTGCGCAACACGCTGGTGACCACCGGCGAGTACGACAACGTGGTGCTGATACGGCGCAGCGCCGACACCGAGGTGCAGAGCAGCGTGGAACGGACGCAGGCCAGTATCGTCTCCAGCCACCCTTCCATCGCGCTGGGCGCCGACGGCCAGCCCTTGCTGTCCAAGGAGACAGTGGTGCTCATCTCGCTCAACAAGCGCGGTTCGGCAAAACCGTCGAACGTCATTATCCGGGGCATAGGCCCGCGTGGGCAGGTGCTGCGGCCACAAGTGAGGCTGACGGCCGGGCGCATGTTCCGGCCGGGCGCGTCGGAGATCATCGCCGGCGCCAGCATCGCGCGCCGCTTCTCCGGCGCCGGCATTGGCGAGACGCTGCGCTTCGGCCAGCGCGAATGGACGGTCGTGGGGTTGTTCGACGCGGGGAACAGCGGCTTCGATTCGGAAGTGTGGGGCGACGCCGATCAGTTGATGCCGGCCTTCCGGCGGGTCGCCTACTCGGCGGTCGTGCTGCGGCTGGCCGGCACGTCGCTGTTCGACGGCTTCAAGAAGGATATCGAGGGCGATCAGCGCTTGACCCTCGACGCCAAGCGTGAGCAGACTTTTTATGCGGACCAGTCGAAGGCGCTGTCGACCTTCATCAACGTGCTGGGGTTGATTTTGTCGGTGATCTTTTCGATCGGGGCGATGATCGGGGCGACGATCACCATGTATGCGTCGGTCGCCAACCGGGTTGGCGAGATCGGCACGTTGCGGGCGCTGGGGTTTCAGCGGCGGAATATTCTGGCGGCGTTTTTGGCGGAGTCGATGCTGCTGGCGGTGGTGGGCGGCGTGCTGGGGCTGGGATGCGCGTCGCTGATGCGATTCATCTCGTTCTCGACCACGAATTTTCAGTCGTTCTCGGAGTTGGCGTTCGGGTTTCGGCTGACGGTGGATATCGTGGTGAAGACGCTGGTGTTTTCGCTGGTGATGGGGTTTATTGGAGGGGTGCTGCCGGCGCTGAGGGCGGCGCGCATGAAGATTGTGGATGCGTTGCGGGCGGCTTGAGGGCGGCCATGCATGCGTCGTTGGCGGCGCACACATGGCCGATCACGCCATCCCGCCTTGCCCGACGTACTACTCGGCGTCGGGTTGCTGCGACGGGTGCGCTTGCTGAAACGCCGGCAGCGCGGCGCAAGCGGCGTTGATCCGCATGACCGTCGGATACGGCGCCGTATCAACCTCGAACCGCTGCGCGTTGAACACCTGCGGCACCAAACAGCAGTCGGCGAACGTCGGCGTATCCCCATGCGAATAGACACCCGTGCGCGCATCACCGGCCAGCAACGCCTCCAGGGTCTCCAGTCCGCTGCGCAACCAATGCCGATGCCACTCCAGCTTGACCTCCTCGCTCAACCCCATCTCTCCCTTGATGTACTTCAGCACCCGCAGATTCCCCAGCGGATGCGTATCGGCCACCACCGTCAACGCCAGCGCACGCACGCGGGCCCGGCCCGCCGGATCGGCCGGCAGCAACGGGGTTTGCGGCCGCGTCTCCTCCAGATATTCAAGTATCGCCAGCGACTGGCCGATGACGGCGCCGTCGTCGTCCACCAGCGTGGGCAGCAGCGTGGACGGATTGACCGCCCGATAAGCGTCCGCCAGATGCTGGCCGCCATCGCGCAGCAGATGCACCGGCTGCGCCTCGTAATCCAGCCCCTTGAGATTGAGCGCGATCCGCACCCGATAGGCGGCGGAACTGCGGAAGTAGGTGTAAAGCTTCATCGGCGGCGCTCCCCATAATGCGCGACGGTCTGCTCGATCACGCCGAAGATGCTGGCGCCCTGCGCGTTCCGCATCTCGATCCGCACGCTGTCGCCGAATTTCAGGTAGTCCGTCTGCGGCTTGCCGGTTTCGATGGTTTCGTACATGCGTACCTCGGCCAGGCAGCAATATCCCACGCCGCCGTTGGCGATACTCGACCCATTGAGCCCGCCCTGCTTGTTGGAGACGGTGCCGGAGCCGATGATGGTGCCGGCCGCCAGCTCCCGCGTGGCGGCGGCGTGCGCGACGAGCTGCGCGAAGTTGAAGGTCATGTCTTCGCCCGCATTCGGTTTGCCGAATGGCTTGTCGTTGATGTCGACCAGCAGCGGCAGATGCAGTTTGCTGTCGGTCCAGTCATGGCCCAATTCGTCCGGCGTGACCGCCACCGGCGAAAACGCGCTGGCCGCTTTGGACTGGAAGAAGCCGAAGCCCTTGGCCAGTTCGTTCGGAATCAGGTTGCGCAGCGAGACGTCGTTGACCAGCATGACCAGCCGGATCGCCTTGCCGGCATCGTCCACGCTCACGCCCATCGGCACGTCGCCGGTGACGACGGCCACCTCGGCCTCCAGATCGATGCCCCACTCCTCCGACAGCGCATAGATCGGATCGCGCGGGCCGATAAAACTGTCCGAGCCGCCCTGGTACATCAGCGGGTCGGTGTAGAACGACGCCGGCACTTCGGCGTTGCGCGCCTTGCGCACCAGTTCAACGTGATTGATGTAGGCCGAGCCGTCCGCCCATTGATAGGCGCGCGGCAGCGGCGAATGGCAGGCTTGCTGGTCGAACGGCTTGGCGTCGACCGAGTCGCCCGCGTTGAGCAGCGTGTACACCGCTTGCAACCGATCCTTGACCAGATCCCAATGGTCCAGCGCATGCTGCAGCGTGGCCGAGATTTTCGGCACCAGCTGATATTGCGACAGGTCGCGGCTGACCACGACCAGCCGGCCATCGCGGCTGTCGTCTTTTAAGGTGGCGAGCTTCATGCCTGATCTCCCGCCGGCGCGTGCATCCAGGCCGCATGCTTCGGCGCCTTGCGCGTTTTGGACCACTCCTCGAGCATTTCCCATTTGACGGCGTCGAGTTTTTGCATCATGTCGGGGGTGCCGGTGTTGACCGCCAATTCGAGTCGGTGGCCGTTGGGGTCGAAGAAGTAGATCGATTTGAAGATGGTGTGGTTGACCGGCCCGATGACGTCGATGCCGCCGGCGATCAGCCGCTCCTTGGCGGCCAGCAGGTCGTCCATGCTGTCGACCTCCATCGCCAGGTGCTGCACCCAGGCCGGCGTATTGTGGTCGCGGTCCATCGGCGCCTGCGTCGGCAGCTCGAAGAACGCCAGCACGTTGCCGTGGCCGGCGTCAAGGAAGACGTGCATATACGGGTCCGGCGCTTTGGTCGACGGTACTTCATCCTCGGCAATGGCCAGCACGAAGTCCATGTTCAGGTGCTTGACGTACCACTCGACGGTTTCCTTGGCGTCGCGGCAGCGGTACGCGACGTGGTGGATTTGTTTGATTTTCATAGTTTGCCTCCAATTCTATTCTTACGACATTAGATGCGAATCTCAGATATCATACAAACAGTATTTTTCCCGCCATTTATCAGGTTTTCCCATGAATCCAAGTTTGCGGCAAATGCGGGCACTGGTCGCGGTGGCCAAAACCGGCAGCTTCACCCTGGCGGCGGATCACCTCAACCTGACGCAATCGGCGCTCAGCGGCCAGATCAAGGAGCTCGAACAGATGCTCGGCGTGCGTGTTGTCGAGCGTACCACGCGCAAGACGCAGTTGTCGGAGCTGGGACGCGAACTGACGCCGTTGTTCGAGAAGATGCTGCAGGATCTGGACCGCGCGATGGCCGACATCACCAGCCGCAAGGCGCTCAAGCAGGGCATCGTGCGCATCGCCGCGCCGCAGATGCTGTCATGTACCTTGCTGCCCGAGGCTATCGCCGCCTATTCCGCCCGCTATCCGGACGTGCAGGTGCGGCTGGCCGACAGCCCGGTCGAACAGGTGTCGGCGCGCGTGTTCAGCGGCGAGGCGGACTTCGGCATCGGCCCGGAGCGCGACGCCAACGTCGAGATCGAGGCGCAGCAATTGTTCGAAATGCCGTTCGTGGTCGTGTTTCCTGCCGGGCATGCGCTGGAGTCGCGCGAACGCATCACCTGGGCCGACATCAACGATTTCCCGTTCATTTCCTTACAGGGGCAGTTCACCGAGCGGCTGCTGCGCGATATGCATGTGTCGTTCCGCGAGCTGTCGCTCAGCCCGTATAACGAGGTGACCTTCATGACCACCGCGCTGGCGATGGTGCACGCGCGGCTGGGCATCACGGTCTGCCTGCCGTACGCGGAAAAAATGGTGGCGCTGTATGGATTGCGGATGCGGCAACTGGTCGATCCCGAGCTCACGCGTCGTTTTTTTGTCTACACGCGCAACGCCCGGGCGCTGTCGCCGGCGGCCGAGAGTTTCGTCGCTTTCCTGCGGGATTACGTCGCGGCGCACGAGTGGAACGTTCCGCTCGGTTAACATATCTTACATTTTTCCCACTACCGCAGCCCATGCGGCGTGTGTATGCTTCGGTATATGAATATTCTGCATATCGACTCCTGCGCGCTGGGTGACAGTTCGCGATCGCGCCAACATACCGCCGCCGCCGTGGCACGGCTGGCGTCGGCGCACGAGGGTGCCAGCGTGAATTACCGCGACCTTGCCGCCTCGCCGTTATCGCACGTCAGCGCGCCGCTGCTGCAGGTGATGCGCAAGCAATGGAACAGCGCCATTCCCATGCACGCGGAGCTGCGGGCGGAATCGCTGCTGAGTGCGTCGCTACTGCAAGAATTCGTCGACGCCAACATCGTCGTGGTCGGCGCGCCGATGCACAACTACTTCACGCCATCGACCCTGAAAGCCTGGCTGGACCGCTTGCTGCACCTGCACGGGGACATGGCAACCCAGTCCGACTCGCAGCGCGTGATGCTGGTGACGTCCGGCTGGGGCGCGGACGATCCGCAACAGGCCGAACTGATGCATAACTACGAAGGTCAATTGACGGCGGCGTTCAAATCCATCGGCGTCAGGCACCTGGACATCGCCCGCGTGGACATGAACTGACCACCAAGCCTGACAAACACCAAGCGAACCGGAAACACGCCGAAACCAGAAGCGATCATGACAGCAGACACCATCGCCATCAACCAGATGATGGACCAGTTCGACGGCCACCACAGCGTTTGGCTGTTCGGCTACGGCTCACTGATCTACAAGGCAGACTTCCCCTACCTGCAACGCCGTCCGGCCAGCATCGCCAACTGGACGCGCCGCTTTTGGCAAGGCTCGCACGACCATCGCGGCACACCGGAGGCACCGGGTCGCGTGGTCACCATCATCGAGGAAGCCGGCGCCATTTGCCATGGCATGGCTTACCTGGTCACGCCGGAAGTCTTCGCCCATCTCGACCACCGCGAGAAAAACGGCTATCTACGGCTGGCGACGACTATCACGTTCGACGACGCGTTCGATGACGGCGACGGCAGCGACAGCGCCGTCGGCCTGGTCTATATCGCGACGCCGGACAACACGGCCTTCCTCGGCGAAGCGTCCGAGCAGGAGATCGCGCGGCACATCGCCCGCTCCGCCGGCCCCAGCGGCCCGAACAGCGACTACCTCAATCATCTGGCGCACGCCCTGCGCGAACTGGGCCGCCACGACCAGCACGTCTTCGAGATCGAACGGCACCTGGCCGCGTTGAACACCCCTCCCTCGACAGTTCCGTCAGAATAAATCCAGCTGCCCCTCATCGGCCGGCTTGGCGCGCGCGCCCAGCGGCGGCACCACCAGCGGCCGGGTGAACTGCGACGCGTCCATGCTGTGGAAGCGGCTGCCCTTGCCCGACAGTCCCAGGCGCTCGGTGGCGATCTTGAAGCGTTGCCGTATCAGTTCCGCCCACACGCCCTCGCCCTTCATGCGGGAGCCGAACGTGCTGTCGTAGTCTTTGCCGCCGCGCATTTCACGCACGCGGTTCATCACGCGCTGCGCCCGCTCGGGGAAGTGCGCCTGCAGCCATTGCTGGAACAACGGCGCCACCTCCCATGGCAGCCGCAGCACCGTGTAGTGGGCGGTGACGGCGCCGGCTTCCCTGACCGCCTCCAGCAAGCGTTCGATATCCGGCTCGGTGACGAACGGGATGATGGGCGCGACGCTGACGGCCACCGGAATGCCGGCGTCGGTCAAGGTGCGGATCGTGCGCAGACGGCGCGCCGGGGCCGCCGCGCGCGGTTCAAGGGTGCGCGAGATGGCCGGGTCCAGGGTCGTCAGCGTGATGGCGACGCCGGCCTGCCGCTTGGCGGCCATCGCCGCGAGGATGTCGATATCCCGCTCGATCAGCGACGATTTGGTGATCAGGCCGACCGGGTGCTGGCATTCCTGCAGCACCTCCAGCACGCGGCGCGTGAGTTTGCGCTCGCGCTCGCAGGGCTGGTAGGCGTCCGTATTGACGCCGAGCGCGATCGATTCGGGCTCGTAGCCAGCCTTGGCCAGTTCCCGCCGCAGCATTTCCGGCGCGTTGACCTTGGCGAAAATCTTGCTCTCGAAGTCCATGCCGGGCGACAGGCCAAGATAGCTGTGCGTGGGACGGGCGAAGCAGTAGATACAGCCATGCTCGCAACCGCGATACGGGTTCAGCGAGACGCTGAACGGCAGGTCCGGCGAAGCGTTGCGGCTCAGGATCGACTTGCAATACTCGTCGGTGACCTGGGTTTTCCACGGCGACGCCTCCTCTTCCTCGCGCTCCCAGCCGTCGTCATAGGCTTCACGCGCGTTGACCTCGAAGCGCCCCTGCAGGTTCGATACCGCGCCACGCCCCTTTTGCGCCTTCAGAGAAGGAGGCGGCAGCATCACGTGCTCTTGGTTGTTTTCGTCATGGTTCATGGGGGGCTCAACGTGGGGCAGCGGGCGGGATCGCCAATACTGTATATATATCCAGTATTCTAAGCGCTCCAAATGGCCATATCAAGCGAAAAATCAAAGGTGCGGCCTTCGCGTCTTTGGCGCCCGCGCCTGAACTGGTATCATGCGGGGCTTCCGGGGGAAAGACTTTCCCCGCGCCACGCGCGTCCCCACCCCACATTCCGCCAGGCTGCCGCCCCAGACAGCGGCCCGGCTCACTCTACGCGAGCTAAACATGAACAATTCGACTCAACCGTTGCCGTCTTTTTTTAGCCGGATATCGATCGCCATCGGCGCCTTCTTCCGCGCGCTGTCCGATGCCGAATACGCCGCCCGCCTGGCGCGCATCGCCGCCGGCGAACCGCAGCCGTCCGCCGCGCCGGTTGCCGCTCCGGCGCCAGCCCCCGCACCGGCGCCCGTTCCGGCTCCGGCGCCGGTCACGCTGCGCGTCGCCACGCCGGATGCAGCGCTTCAGCTGCTCGGCCTGTTCCAGCGCGAGGCGCGCCTGATCGACTTCACCCAGGAAAACCTGAGCGCCTATTCGGACGCCGACATCGGCGCCGCCGCGCGCGTGGTGCACGAAGGCTGCGGCAAGGTGCTGCGCGAGCACTTCACCATCGAGGCCATTCGCAGCGAGGCCGAAGGCAGCCGCGTGGTGCTGGAGGAAGGCTTCGACGCCAGCGCCGTGCGCCTGACCGGCAACGTCGTCGGCAAGGCGCCGTTCCGCGGCGCGTTGAGCCATCGCGGCTGGCGCGCATCGAACGTGCGCCTGCCGAAACTGGCCGAAGCGCACGACGCGGCGATCCTGGCCCCGGCGGAGGTGGAATTATGAGCGACCCACGCTACGCCATCGGCATCGACCTTGGCACCACCCATAGCGCCCTTTCCTATGTCGACCTGGCCACCAGCGACGGCGAGAAAACCCAGCAAGGCGTGCTGGCGATTCCGCAGTTGACGGCGCCGGGCACGGTGGAAGACCTGCCGCTGCTGCCGTCCTTCCTGTATCTGCCGCACGCCGACGAACTGGCGCCGGGCGATTTGAGCCTGCCGTGGCAGCAGTCTGCGGCCGAACAAACCGGCGTGGCCGGCGAAATGGCGCGCAGCCGTGGCGCCACCACCCCTATCCGCCTGGTCTCCAGCGCCAAGAGCTGGTTGAGCCATCCGGGTGTGGACCGCCGCAGCGCCCTGCTGCCGAACGACGCGCCGGAGGAAGTGACGCGCGTCTCGCCGCTGGAGGCGTCGACCCGCTACCTGTCGCACCTGCGCCAGGCGTGGGAACAGGCGCACCCGGAGGCGCCGTTCGGCGAACAGGCGGTGACGGTGACGATTCCAGCGTCCTTCGATCCAGGCGCGCGCGAACTGACGGCCGACGCGGCGCGCGCCGCCGGCTACACCAATCTCACCTTGCTGGAAGAGCCGCAGGCCGCCCTGTACAGCTGGATCCAGGGCAGCGAAGGCCGCTGGCGCAAAGAGGTCAAGCCGGGCGACATCATTCTGGTGGTGGACGTCGGCGGCGGCACCAGCGACTTCTCGCTGATCGCCGTGCTGGAACGCGACGGCGTCCTGGAGCCGCACCGCATCGCGGTCGGCGATCACATTCTGCTCGGCGGCGACAACATGGACCTGGCCCTGGCGCATCTGGTGGCGCGCAAGCTGGCCGCCAACGGCACCCAGCTCGATCCTTGGCAGATGCGCGCGCTGACCTACGGCTGCCGCACGGCCAAGGAAAAGCTGCTGGCCGATGCGACCGTCGGGACCTGGCCTATCGTGGTGCCGAGCCGTGGCTCGAAGCTGATCGGCGGTTCGATCCGCACCGAGCTGACGCGCGATGAAGTGACGACCTTCATTCTCGACGGCTTCTTCCCGGCGGTGGACGCGGCGGCGCGTCCAGCCGTGCGCACGCGCGCGGGCCTGACGCAGCTTGGCCTGCCGTATGCGCAGGACGCGGGCATCACGCGCCACCTGGCCGCGTTCCTGGCTCGCCAGGTCGGCGCCACCAGCGAACTGGAAGGCTACGCCGGCAAGCACAGTACCGATGCCACCTTCCTGCATCCGACGGCGGTGCTGTTCAACGGCGGCGTGTTCAAGTCCGAGCTGCTGGCGCAGCGCGTCATGGGCACCCTCAATGACTGGCTGTACATGGAAGGCGCGGAGCCGGCCCGCATGCTCGGCGGCGCCGACCTGGATCTGGCGGTCGCGCGCGGCGCGGCATATTACAGCTACGTGCGTCGCGGCAGCGGCGTGCGGATTCGCGGCGGCACGGCGCGCGCCTACTACGTGGCGATCGAGTCGTCGATGCCGGCCATCCCCGGCATGGAACCGCCGATCCAGGCGCTGTGCGTGGCGCCGTTCGGCATGGAGGAAGGCAGTGAGATCGAACTGCCGAACCAGGAGTTCGGCCTGGTCGTCGGGGAGCCGGTGCAGTTCCGTTTCTTCGGCTCCTCGGTGCGCCGCCAGGACCAGATCGGCGACCTGCTGGACTTCTGGGGCCCGGAGGAACTGATCGAGTTGAACGAGATCCAGGCCACGCTGTCGCCTGAAGGCCGTCAGGCCGGCGATGTGGTGCAGGTGCGATTGCATGCGATGGCGACCGAATCGGGCACGCTCGAATTGCTGGCCGTGGCCAACGACGGCCAGCGCTGGAAAGTGGAGTTCGACGTGCGCTCAGGCGCCACCGAAAGCGCCGCCGCCTGAGCATGAGCCAATACATCGTCAGCATCGACCTTGGCACCACCAATACGGTGCTGGCCTATTCGGCACCCGGCAAAGCCGACATCCAGCTGTTCGACATAGAACAGCTGGTGGCGCCGGGCGAGGTGGGCGCCGGCGCGCTGCTGCCGTCGGTGCGCTACCACCCCGCCGAGGGCGAGCTGGCCGAAGGCGAGTTGCAACTGCCATGGGGGCAGGACGACGTGGCCGGTTTGCGGCAAGTGGTGATCGGCCGTCTGGCGCGCAAACTCGGCGCGCAGGTGCCGGGGCGTCTGGTCTCCAGCGCCAAAAGCTGGCTGTCGCATCCGAACGTGGACCGCACGGCGGCGATCCTGCCATGGGGCTCCGAAGCCGATGTGGCCAAGGTGTCGCCGGTGGCCGCCAGTGCCTCCTATCTTGCGCATCTGCGCTCCGCGTGGAATACCCGCTTTCCTTCGCATCCGCTGGAACGGCAGCAGCTCATTCTGACGATTCCCGCCTCCTTTGACGAAGGGGCGCGGGCGCTGACGCTCGAAGCGGCGCGCATGGCCGGCCTGGCCGGCCTGCGCTTGCTGGAGGAGCCGCAGGCGGCCTTCTACGATTGGCTGTACCGCCAGCGCGCGACGCTAGCCGCCGATCTGGCCGAAACGCGCCTGCTGCTGGTGTGCGACGTCGGCGGCGGCACCACCGACTTCAGTTTGATCAAGGTCGCGATGGTTGACGGCCAGCCGGAGATCAGCCGCATCGGCGTCGGCAATCACCTGATCCTCGGCGGCGACAATATGGATCTGGCGCTGGCGCATATGGTCGAGACGCGCATGGCGGCAGCCCAGGGTGGCGGCGCTCCGCCGCCGCGCCTGTCCTCCAGCCGCCTGGCGCAACTGGCGGAGCGCTGCCGCGCGGCGAAGGAGCTGCTGCTGGCTGCGGACGCGCCGGAACGCGCCACGGTCACCTTGCTCGGCTCCGGCTCGCGCCTGATCGGCGGATCCCGCTCGGCCGAGCTGACGCGCGACGAAGTGGCCGCGCTGGTGGTGGACGGTTTCTTCCCATCGAACCCGTCGCGCGAACCCGCCACGCGCGGACGCGGCGCGATCATCGAATTCGGCCTGCCTTACGCCAGCGACGCCGCCATCACCCGCCATCTGGCGGGCTTCCTGCGCCAGCATGCGGCGGCGGCGCGCGAGGCATTGGGCCTGCCGGCCGACGATCATGCGACGATACCGGTTCCGGATACGCTGCTGCTGAACGGCGGCGTTTTCCGCGCCGACGCCCTGGCGCGACGCCTGGAAGAAGCACTCTCCAATTGGCGCGGCATACCGCTGCGGGTTCTGAACAACGACGATCCCGATGTCGCCGTCGCGCGCGGCGGCGTCGCCTACGCGCTGGGACAAACCGGCCAGGCGCCGGTCATCGGCGGCGGCTCGCCGCGTAGCTACTTCCTGCTATTGGACGATGAACAACGTGCCGACAGGCCGCGCCGCGCCGTCTGCATCCTGCCGCGCGGCAGCGCGGAGAACCGCGAAATCCTGCTGGCCGAGCGCACCTTCGCCTTGCGGCTTGGCCGGCCTGTGCGTTTCCATCTGGCGTCGTCGACGTCGGACGCCACGCCGCCGCAGGCCGGGGAACTGGTCGAACTCCAGCCGGACGATTACGTCCAGTTGCCGCCGATAGCCACCGTGCTGCGCGACAGCGGCGCCGCCGACGCCCGCAAGGAGATCCCGGTGCAACTGGCCACCACGCTGAGCGAAGTCGGTACGCTGGAAGTGCATTGCGTGGCGATCGAAGACGCGCAGCGCTGGCTGCTGGAATTCCAGCTGCGCGGCGACACCGGCATCGCGGAGGCCGACGACGTGGGCACGAACGTCCCCCGGGACGCGCCGATGCCGGCGGGCCTGAACGCGGCCATCGACAAGATAGACCGTATCTTCGGCAGCCGCGCGCAGCAGGTCGACGTCAAGGAAGTCAAACAACTGCGCGCGCAACTCGAACACCTGTTGGGCGGCCGCGAAAGCTGGACCACGCCGCTGCTGCGACGCCTGTTCGACGCGCTGATCGAACGCGCCAAGGGCCGCCGCCGGTCGTCGGAACACGAGCGCGCGTGGCTCAATCTGAGCGGCTACTGCCTGCGTCCCGGATTCGGCCACCCGCTCGACGAGTGGCGCATCGAACAATTGTGGGCGATGTTCGACGCCGGCGCACAGCACCACAAGGACAGCCAGGTCTGCGCCGAGTGGTGGACCTTGTGGCGGCGCGTGGCCGGCGGCTTAAGCGTGGAGGCGCAGTTGCGGGTGCTCGACGATTTCGCATTCAACGTCCAGGCGGACGCGCAGGAGCGCGGCCGGCGCCCGCAAACGCTGGTCAGCGGCAGCGAGGAGGACATGCTGCGCCTGGGCGCGTCGCTCGAACGCATACCCGGCAACTACAAGGCTGAAATCGGCGCATGGATGCTGTCGCAGCTCGACGCGGCAACCCGCGCGGCCGCAAAGGCAGGCGCCAACAAAACCCGCGCCGGCGCGGCGGACGCCGGCAAGGCGGAAGCGGCGCAGGCGCGCTTCCTGTGGGGATTGAGCCGCGTCGGCGCTCGCCAGCCCTTCCACGGCAGCGCGCACGATGTCGTCGAGCGCGAGGTCGTCGAGCAGTGGCTGTCCAGGATACTGGCGCTGGACTGGAAGAAGGTGGAGCCGGCCGGCTTCGCGGCGGCCCATCTGGCGCGCATGACGGGCGACCGTTCGCGCGACTTCGACGACACCTTGCGCGCCGAGATACTGCGGCGTCTAGGCGCGATCGGCGCTCCGGCCAACTGGAGCGCGATGGTGCGCGAAGTGGTGCAACTCGATCAGGCCGACGAAAAACGTATGCTGGGCGAGTCGCTGCCGCCCGGCTTGAAGCTGATCGCCTGATCAGGGGCGTACGTAGCTGGCCTGTTGGGCGACGAAACCGTCGAAGGCCTCGATCAGCGGATTGAATTTGTGCGGGTCGTTTTCCAGTTGCGCCAGCGCGTACGCGGTGGCCTCCAGCGTCGATAGCTGATCCGGCAAATGCGCCTTGCGTATCAGGTAGTGCGACGGCGGCGTGTCGCGCAGCGGTAGCCGGGGCAGTGCTTGCAGCGGCGGATTCAGATACAGCATCTTGCGGCTCTTGCGCCAGGTCCCGTCGAGTACCACCAGCCGCAATCGCTGCGGCTCACCGAGCCAATCCTGATCGAATACCTGCGGTGTGGCGAGGCCCAGTGATTTGTCTTCCATCGTCTCCGGATATAGCAGCACGTTGCGGCGATCCCCGGAAAGCAGTTCGCCCAGCCGATCCGGTTCGAGCGCTTCTCCGCATTCCAGCCGGCTGTTGGACAAACTCAGATGCAGCAGGCGCGCGCTGCCCTTGGCGTTGGCGACCTCCATCGGATGCTGCAGGATCAGCACTTCCACCTGGTTCGATACGGATGCCACCCAGCGGCAGATGCATGTTTGCAGCGGCCGCAGACACGCAGGGCATTGCGCACGGGGGCTGCGCGGCTTGGATGGTGCGGCGTCGATACTGGTCATAGACCGTCATTGTACCGAAGCGCCGCCTCGCTTAGAACTCTTCCCAGCCGTCCGCGTCGTTGGTGGTGACCGCCTTGCGCGTGTTATCGGGCGCCGGCTTGCGGGCAGGCGCGGAAACGGCGGCGACAGCGGTGGGGGCGGCACGGCGCGGCGGCAGTGCCGGACGTGTCGGCGCGCGCGGAGCACTCCGGGTGCTGGACTCGGCCACCGGCGCGGGCAACTGCAAGCCATCGAGCTTGAACACGCTCACCACGTCGGCCAGCTTGGCCGACTGCTCCTGCATCGATTCCGCCGCTGCGGCAGCCTGTTCGACCAGCGCCGCGTTCTGCTGCGTCACTTGGTCCATCTGGGTGATGGCGTCGTTGACCTGGGCGATGCCGATGCTCTGCTCTTCGCTGGCGTGGCTGATCTGCGTCATGATCTGGGTCACGCGGTTGATGCTGGTGACGATCTCGCTCATGGTTTCGCCGGCCTTGTTGACCAGGTCCGAGCCCTGCGAAACCTTCTCGACCGAATCGTGGATCAGGCTCTTGATGTCCTTGGCGGCCGACGCCGAGCGCTGCGCCAGATTGCGCACCTCCGAGGCGACCACCGCGAAGCCGCGTCCCTGCTCGCCGGCGCGCGCGGCTTCCACCGCCGCGTTCAACGCGAGGATATTGGTCTGGAACGCGATGCCGTCGATGACCGAGATGATCTCCACAATTTTGCGCGACGAGTCGTTGATGGAACCCATGGTGTTCACCACCTCGCCCACCACGGCGCCGCCACGGCTGGCGATCTGCGCGGCGCTGATGGCCAGCGCGTTGGCCTCCCGCGCGTTCTCCGCGTTGAACTTCACCGTCGACGTCAGTTCCTCCATCGACGATGCCGTCTCCTCCAGGGAACTGGCTTGCTCCTCCGTGCGTGATGACAGGTCCTGATTGCCGGCGGCGATCTCGGTGGACGCGGTGGCCATCAGGTCGGTGCCGTTGCGTACCTGACCGACGATGGTGACCAGGTTCGAGTTCATGATCTTCAGGGCGTTCATCAGTTGCCCGGTTTCGTCCTTGCTGTGAACCCTGATCTCGCTGGTCAAATCGCCGGACGACACGGTTTCGGCGACCTTCACCGCCTCGTTGATCGGTTTTGTGATCGTGCGGGTGATCCACCAGGCGGCAAAGACACCCATGACGATGGCGGCAAGGCCCAGCATCACGAGCAAGGTGCGACCGCTGGTGTATTGCTCGCGGATCTCGACAGCGGCGGCGTCGAGCAAGTCGGCCTGCCGCTCGGAGAACGCTTGCAGCGCCGCGAGATAGCTGGTACGGGTTTGCGCCAGATCGCCTTCGTAGAGTTTTTTGCCCAATTCGAGGTCGCCCTTGGCCTTGGCGGCAAAGACGGCCTTGCGCACGTCGGTGTAGGCTTTACGCGTATCCAGCACCTGCTTGAACAACGGCTTGAGCGCCTCGTCCTCGATCGTGGCGCCGATCTGGTCCTGGATCTTGGTCGCGCGCCCGGACGAACCGGCCATCAGCGTTTCCAGATTTTTCTGATCCGCCGGATCGGCCACCATCCAAGCGCCCGTGGTGCGCGCGGCGTTGACCTCGATGATCTTGCCCCACTCCGCGATCAGCCGCTGATCGCGGATTTTCACGTCGATCATATGGTCCGTCATCGCGCTGGCGCTACTGAGGCGCATGATGCCGATGATGGTCATCGTGGTCAGTAACAGCAGGATGAGCGAGAAGCCGAAGCCGAGCCGCGTGCCGATTTTCAGGTTGTTCATGGCGAACCCCTAGCGAAAGGATCAGGAATGTCTGACCCATGCTAGCACTGTTCGCCAGAATCTGTAGCACTGAGAGCAATATTAAGCGTTGCGCTGCAACAACTATGTGTTGAAAATACGCGCCGTGGTCACTCGCCACCCGACTGGGAACCCAACAATTCTTCGAGGCCGGCGATGGCGCCCGGGTCTTTGATGACGGCGCGCAGCCAGACGTGCAGCGGCATGTCGCCCCAGCTTGCGGCTTTATCGGCAAGATAGGCCACCGGGCTATGGGGCTCGGTGCGGCGGAAAAAATCGGCCACAAGACGCAATTGCGACAGGGCCTGGGCGCGGTTTTGCACCGCCCCGCCCAGCGCAGCCAAAGCACCTTGGCCGGCACCGCCCGACGCGGCGTCACCACCCATCGACATCGCTGCGGGGCTGCCGACAGGCGCGACGGCGGCTATCACGGCTTGCAAAGCGTCTTTGGCGGCGCTGAAACCGGGACCTTCGGCGCCCAGACGCCGGTCGACCACGCGCTCCAGTTCACAAAGCATGGCGAGGCAGTATTCGGCATCCGGTAGCAGTGCCGCGCCGTCATCCAGTTGCATCTCCCTGACCAGTACCAAGGTGCGCGTGAGCAGCCAGTACAAATTACCGATACGTTGGTCGTAGTCGCCGTCGTCGGCCAGCGGATACAGGCCTTCCCAGTAATGCTCGCACAGGCCGGACAGCACGGCGTAACCGTCGCCCAGGCCGCGCAGGCCACGCGTCTTGGCGTGGGCTTCCGCCAGCCAGACGGCCAGTCGCAGATCCTTGGTTCTGGTTTCGATCATGGCGGCGCAGCGGCTGCCGACAAACTGCCAGTCGGCCTCCTTCAGCACCGAGACCCACTCGCCCTGATCGAGCGTCGGATCGTCGTAGGTGCGCGCGTGCGCGATGGCGTCCACTTCGCTGCTGAAGGACAGGTCCTCGCCGCAGATCTGGTCCGCGCTGATTGGCAGTAGCAGTTGTGCGATGCTGAACATGGTGGCTCCCGCTATTTGATGGTGTATTTAAACTGCCCCTGCTTGCTGGCGCCGACCTTGATCCTGGCGATCGCCGCGCCCTGCGCCATCTTTTCCAGCACCGCCTCGGCGATCTCCGGCAGCAGGCTGCCGTTGAGGATATGGTCGACATTGCGGGCGCCGGAATCGACTTCCGTGCAGCGCGCCAGCACCGCTTCGACCAGCGCCTCGTCATAGCTGAACTCCGCGTGGTGCTGGTCACGGATGCGCTGGCCGATGCGGTCCAGTTTCAGCGCGATGATGCGCACCAGTACCTGGTCGGGGATCGGGTAGTACGGCACCACCTTGAGCCGCCCGAGGAAGGCCGGTTTGAAGTGTTTGACGAGTTGTGGCCGCAGCAGCAGCTCCAGCTCATCCACCGTCGGCGGCGTCTCTTTGTTCAGGCACGCCTGCATGACGGCCGCGGAACCGGCGTTGGAGGTGGCGATGATGATGGTGTTGCGGAAGTCGATCTCGCGCCCTTCCGCATCGTCCATCACGCCCTTGTCGAAGACCTGGAAGAACAACTCGGTCACGTCGGGATGGGCTTTTTCGATCTCGTCGAGCAGCACTACGCTATACGGATTGCGGCGCACCGCCTCAGTCAGCACACCGCCCTGGCCATAGCCGACGTAGCCGGGCGGCGAACCTTTGAGACCGGAGACGCTGTGCGCCTCCTGGTATTCACTCATGTTGATCGTCAGGAGCTTGCGCTCGCCGCCGTACAGCAGATCGGCCAGCGCCAAAGCGGTTTCCGTTTTGCCGACGCCCGAGGGGCCGACGAACATGAATACGCCCTTCGGTTTGTTTGGATCGTCCAGGTTGGCGCGCGCGGTGCGCACGCGCTGCGCCACGGCGGCGATGGCGGTGGGCTGGCCGAGGATGCGCGCTTCCAGCGCGTCCTGTAGTTTGAGCACGGTGCGGATTTCATCCTTGACCATTTTCCCCAGCGGGATGCCGGTCCAGCCGGAGACGATGGCGGCGACAGTGGCGGCATCGACTTCCACCGGCACCATCGGCGTCTCGCCCTGCAGCGCCGCCAGCTCCTGTTTCAGCGCGCCGATTTCCCCGGCGCCATCACCGCCGGCGCGCAGACGTGCGATCGCCGCGACAATCGACTGCTCGCGCTGCCAACGATCCCCATTCTTCGCATGCTCCCCGGCCAGCGCCGCGCGGGCTTCGGTCAGCTGCTGCAGACGCTGGCAACGCGCCGCATCGGCACTCTTTTCGCCGCCCTCCTCCCGCTGCAAAGCGTTGATCTCGGCGTCGATGCGCTCCATGCCCTTTGCCGCCGACTCCAGCAAGGCGGGCATGCCGCTCTGCCCCAGCGCGACGCGGGCGCAGGCCGTATCGAGCACGCTGACGGCTTTGTCGGGCAGCTGGCGGCCGCTGATATAGCGATGCGACAGCCGGACGGCCTCGGTCACCGCTTCGTCACGGATGCGGATGCCGAAGTGCGTTTCCATCAGTGGCGTCATCGCGCGCAGCATGGCGCTGGCAATTTCCTCGCTAGGTTCCTCGACCTTCACGACCTGGAAGCGCCGCGCCAGTGCTGCGTCCTTCTCGAAGTACTTTTTGTATTCGCTCCAGGTGGTGGCGGCGATGGTGCGCAGCTCGCCCCGTGCCAGGGCCGGCTTGAGCAGGTTGGCGGCATCGTTCTGCCCGGCCGCGCCGCCGGCGCCTATCATCGTGTGCGCCTCGTCGATGAACAGGATGATGCCGTGCGGACTTTGCTTGACTTCGTCGATGACGTTCTTCAGACGGTTTTCAAACTCGCCTTTGACGCTGGCGCCGGCCTGCAACAGGCCCATGTCCAGCGTGCGGATTTCCACGCCGCGCAGCACGGCCGGCACGTCACCGGCGGCGATCCGCAAGGCCAGGCCCTCCACCACCGCCGTCTTGCCCACGCCGGCCTCGCCGGTGAGGATGGGATTATTCTGCCGGCGGCGAAGCAGAATATCGATCATCTGGCGCACTTCGGTCTCGCGGCCTATCACCGGATCCAGCTTACCTTCGCTGGCGACGCGCGTCAGGCTGGTGGTGTACTGGTCGAGGGCCGGGGTGCGGAGGCCGGCCTGGCGCGCCGCATCGGTAACCGGCGCCACAAGCGGTTCGCCGTCGGCCGCGGAGGCGGCGGTCGTTTCCTCCTGAGATCCATTGGTATAGTTATCCAGCCGGTGTTTAACTTCATCGATCGGAATCCTGGCAAACGCCGGGGAGGCGCGATGCGCGATTTGCAACAGTTCCGGGTCGGTCAACAACGCTACCAGCAGATGCGCGCTGCGGATACTGTCCGGTTGCGGCGTCGCCAGCGAGGCGATCAGCCACGCGTTCTCCAGCAGCAGCGGCAAATGACGCGAAAACACGGGCGTGCGGGTGCTACCCGTCTTGAATTGGCTGACCTCAAGATGCAGGTCAGCCTCCAACGTGTCGATACTGACGCCGCATTGGCGCGCGATCAGCACCACGTCGCAGCGTTCCTGCTCGAGCAGGGCCAAGAACAGGTGCTCGACCTCCACTTCATACTGGCCAAGCGCCACGCAGATGCTGGCGGCGCGTGTGGCAGCCAGGCGCGTGGTGTCATTCAGTTTGCCGATCAGTGTCTTCAGATTCAGATTCATGTTTAGGCTCCGCGGGCGCTGCGGTTGATTGAGTAATGCAGGGATGAGGGTTGCAGCACCGCGTCGAAGTTGACCGACTCCGTCATCGGCAGGCCGGCCAGCGTGGCGCTGATGGCGAAGCTGACGCGGTTGATGGAGCCGCCTTCGCGTTCCAGCCATGCCTGCACATTGCGCAGACGCGGTTCGTGGCGTTCGATCGCCGTTTTCAGCGCGGCGCAAATGCGGGCGCGATCCTCGCTGCTGCTAAGGCACATGCCGGCGAAGTCGATCAATCCGTAGTTGACGATGGAACCGGCGCACTCGGGGTAGGCCTCCAACAACTCGTCGGACAGCGCGCAGCGCGTGTTGAGCAGGTCTTCCAGGTCGCGCGCGACGGAATCCTTCAGTTGTTCCAACGTCATGCCGTGGCCGGGACGGCAGGCGCTTTGCTCGCCAAGCAGGCGGTCAAGCAGGCCAGGTGTAAAGCCGTTCATCGGGTACCCTCATAAAAAAAGGCCAGGCCAGGCCGGCCTGGCCCAAAAAAGCGCACCGCCGCAACGCGAAACGGCGGGCGCTGGGGGGATCGTCAGACC
This sequence comes from Burkholderia sp. LMU1-1-1.1, assembly GCF_040675865.1. Taxonomy (NCBI): domain Bacteria; kingdom Pseudomonadati; phylum Pseudomonadota; class Betaproteobacteria; order Burkholderiales; family Burkholderiaceae; genus Burkholderia; species Burkholderia sp. LMU1-1-1.1. The sequence continues at coordinate 268,019 of NZ_JBEGHG010000023.1, forward strand.
ACGCGGTTGCTGGCCAAATCCCAGCCGCCGGAGGTGTTGCCGCCGGAGCCGCCACTGATTTTCTGCTGCGTGTAGCGCCACTTGATCTTGGAGAATTTCAGAGCGACTTCCTCGGTCAGGATGTCGCCTTCGTGCACCGCCGGCGACACGGCGCCAATGAGCACATTTTCGATTTCGATCTCGAAGTACTTAACGCGCTCGCCCTGGGCGTCCGCCCGCATGAATTCCATCCGGGCCTTCGGGATGGTGCGGCCGGCGGAACAGGTCTGCAGCAGTATCGGCGTGGACAGGTCGGCCAGTTTTGAAAAAACGATATCGCGGTGTTCGCAGCGCTCGGCCGTATGGCCGCCACCGGTGGACGCGGTGGCCGATTTCGGCTGGTCGACGCCGAAAGTGACCGATTTACACTCGATCCAATCCTTGTGGCGGTCGTCGGTCGACTCGCCTTTGATGCCCTCAATGTGAAGATAGACGTCGATTGCCATTGCATGCTCCAGTCTCAGGTTGTGGTGAAAAAATTAGCTATTGGTCGACTGCGGAAGCTCCGCGACCAGTCGGAGGGAAACGGACAGCTCGTCGAGCTGGAAGTGCGGCCGCAGGAAGGAGACGGCGCGATAGACTCCGGGACGTCCTTGCACCTCGTGCACCTGGACCGACGCCTCGCGCAACGGGAACTGCGCCTTTTGTTCCTGGCTGGCGTTGTCGTCCAGCAGAACGTATCGCATCAGCCAGCGGTTGAGGAAATCCTCGACGTTCGAGGCCGAGGCAAAGCTGCCGACTTTGTCGCGCATCATGGCTTTCATGTAGTGGGCAATACGCGACACGGCGAAGATGTACTGCAGCTGCGACGACAACACAGCGTTGGCGTTGGCTGCCTCCGAGCTGTATTTCTTCGCCTTCTGCGCCGACTGGGCGCCGAAGAACGCGGCGTAAGAGGTGTTCTTGCAGTGCACCAGCGAGATGAATCCCAGATCGCTCAGTTCCTTCTCGCGGCGGTCGGTGATGGCCACCTCGGTCGGACACTTGAGCGCCACCTCGCCGTCGTCGGTCTTGAAGGTATGCGTGGGCAGGTCATCCACTAGGCCACCGCCTTCGACGCCGCGTATCGCCGCGCACCAGCCGAAATCGTCGAAGGCCTTGGTCAGCTTGGCGCCGAAGGCGTAGGCGGCGTTACACCACAGGTACTTCTGATGATCGGTACCGTCCACTTCCTCGACGAAGTTGAAGCCCTCGACCGTGGTGCCGTCCACCGGATTGAATGGCAGGCGCCCCAGGAAGCGCGGCAACGCCAGGCCGACGTATCGTGAGTCTTCCGATTCGCGGAAGGCCTTCCACTTGGCGTATTCCACGGTGTCGAACACCTTGGACAGGTCGCGCGGTTTGCCCAGATCGCCGTAGCTCTCCAACCCGAACAACTCGGGCGAGGCGGAGGCGATGAACGGCGCGTGCGATGCCGCCGCCACGTGAGACATCTGCTCGACGAAGTACATGTCTTCCGGCTGGCGCGAGATTTCGAAATCTCCCAGCAGCGCCGCGTAGGGCGCGCCACCGAAGGTGCCGAATTCCTCTTCGTAGACCTTCTTGAACATCGAGCTCTGGTCGAATTCCAGCGCGGATTGGAAGTCCTTGACCAGTTCCCGCTTGGTGGCGTTGAGCATGCGGATTTTCAGACCCTGGCCGGTGGCGGAATTCTTGACCAGGTAGTGCAGGCCGGTCCAGCTTTGCTCGAGCTTCTGGAACGCCGGCGCGTGCATGATGGCACTCAACTGGCTGGAGATGAGCCGGTCCAGCTCCGCGACGCGGGCATCGAGCGTCGCCGACAGGTTGTTGGACATGACCACCGTTCCGTCCAGGACCTGGCTGACCAGCTCCGAGATGAGATCTTTGGCGCGTTCGTGTTCCACCGTCGACTTGGCGACTTTGCTTTGCTCGACGATCTGGTCCAGCAGGTTGGCGTCTTCGGTCGTGACGGCGGCGTCCTGCAGTTGGTTGATTTGTGCCGACATGTCAGTCTCCCTTCGCCGGCTTGGCCGATTTCAGCTTCGCCAGTTTGTCGGTGCTGCTCAGGACCTCGCTCAGGATGTCCTCCAGCTTGTCGTTGCCGGCCAGTTTATTGCGCAAGTCCGCCAGCTTGCCGCGCGCTTCCAACAGGCGGCTGAGCGGTTCGACCTGGCGCACCACGGCTTCCGGCCGGAAGTCCGACATCGCCTTGAAGTGCAGTTCCACATTAAAGCTGGTGTCGTCGCCGGCCAGCTGGTTCGGCACCTTGAAGCGCGCGACCGGCTCCACGCCGCTCAGGACTTCGTCGAAGTTATCACTATCGATGCCGACGAACTTGCGGTCCTTCAGACGCTTCTTCTCCACCTCCGAGTTGCCGCCGAAATCTCCGACCACGCCGACCACGAACGGCAACTCCTTGTTTTCCATCGCGTCGCCGATCTCCACGTCATACGTCATCTGCACGCGTGGTGGACGCATTTTGTTCAGGCGCTTTTGGACACTGTCACCATTTGCCATACAAACTCCATCAAAAAGGGGAACAAGGAAAGCGGCTTACTTCAAGCCGCCGAAAGGATCGCTGCTGTTGGTCTGGCTGTTGGTCGGGCCGTTGCCCTTCGCGGGCGCGACGACTGTGCTTTTCTTGGCGGGAGGAGCTTTGCGCGAGGCGGACGATGGCACCAACACGTCCTCACCCAGGCTTCCGCGCAGCAGTTTGGCCAGTTCCTGCGCTTCCGAACGCAGCGAGCCGTTCAAATTGTTTTGCCGGCTCAGGTCCGACAACGCCTTGGTCGACAGACGCAGGCCGCTGACGGCGACGATGCTGTTCCCAAGCTTGTCGTTCGGATCGCGCTGCAGCGCTTCCAGCGCATTGGTGATCGCCTCGCCGTAGCTGGCGCGGTCGAATTTGATTTGCGCCATATGCAGCCACGGCGCCTTCTCGGCGGGGTAGTTGGTGGCGGCGGTTTTCAGGATGCCCTGTGCCTTATCGCCTTCGCCGGCGGCCAGCGCGGTACCGGCCTCGGTCAGCGCCTGCTCCAGCGTGGAAGCCTGCGGCTTTTTGTTGCGGACCATGTCGCCGTCAGTCGCACAGCCCGACAACAGGATCAGACCCGCCACGCAGGGCAACCATGTTCTTGCGATGTTCATCACTCTCTCCTTGTTTGCGAAACCAGATACGAGAGAGCCATTATTCATGAACCGCTGGCATAACTAGTTGCGTCTAATCAATTTTCCCTCCCCTTCAAAATTGCTTGCGCCGCCGCAAATTCGATCCCTGCGGCTTTCGTTCTAATGCATGGATCGTCTGGAGAAAACATGAACGGAACAACTATGATCGTGATAGCGGGAATGCTTGCCCTACAAGGCTGCGCGGCCGGTTCCATCGCCGGCGCGGCACTCCAAATCGCCGGCGCCCAAAAGCCGCCGGAGCTGCCCGACGCGCAAAAGCCGCCGCGCAATGTGGCGATCCGGCTGCACGCGGCGCAGAACCTCAACGCCGGCAAGGCAGTGCAGCCCATGGCGTTGGCGACGCGGATCTACAAGCTGCGTCAGACCGCCGCCTTCCAGCAAATGAACTTCAACGCTTTTCTCAATGCGCAAACCGAACGCGAACTACTCGGTAACGATCTGCTGGATGTCAAAGAGGTGATGCTGATTCCCGGCCAGCGTTACGAGGTGGTCGAGAAAGTCACGCGGGAGGCGTACTTCATCGGCGTCGTCGCGTTGTTTCAGGCGCCGGCCGAGCAGCGATGGCGCCTATCGTTCGTCGCGGCAGACGCGGAAAAATCCGGCATCACCGTTGGCTTGCATGCCTGCGCGATGAGCGTGGGCGCGGGCGCCCACGCAACAACGGCCGTCAATGAAACCGGCAAGCCTCTGGCGGCAGTGCGCTGCCAATAACCTGAAGGAGTCAACATGAGCATTCCATCCAAGGTCCTGTGGGGCGAAGGCGTGTTCCTGCGTCCACAGCACTTCCAGCAGCAGGACCAGTATCACGAGGCACGGCTGCACCAGACCGCGCAGGCGCTGCATCCCTACCTGTGGGGCGTGCGGCGCATCGAGTGGGATCACGACGCGCTGAAGGCCGATCGCTTGCGCCTGCAAGCGCTGTCCATCATCTTCCAGGATGGCGAGATCGCCGACGCGCCGTCGAGCGAACCGCTGCCGGTGGCGATCGATCTGTCCACCCTGCCCCCAAACCTGCAGGAAGTCACCTGGTACGCCGCACTGCCCGCGTTGGCTCCCGGCGGCGGCAACGCGACGCCGAACGGCCCGCAAAAAGACGAACAGCAGGCCGGTGCCCGCTATCGCCAGTCGACCAGTGAAACGCCGGATCTGTACACACGAGCCGTCAGCGCGGAGGTCTGCTATCTGAAAAAATCGGTACGGCTGGTGTCCGACCAGGAACCGCTTGGCGCCTACGACTGCGTGCCGGTGATACGCCTGCGACGTCTGGTCACAGGCGGCTTCGAACCCGATCCGAGCTTCATCCCGCCCGGCCTGTCGATCGCCAGCACGCCGGCGCTGAAGGCGATGCTGGACCGTCTGATGGACGCGTTACAAGCCAAGGTACAGTCTTTGCAGGGCCACATGCGTGAGCCCAGCCGCAACGTCATAGAATTCCGTTCCGGCGACGTCTCCTCGTTCTGGCTGCTGCACACGGTCAGCACATCGGCCGCGTCGTTGATGCACTACGTGCGCAATCCCCAGCTGCATCCCGAGCGCCTGTTCGAATCCCTGCTTGCACTGGCCGGCGCCCTGATGACCTACTCGAAGCAGTATTCGCTGGTTCACCTGCCCTGCTACAGGCATGACGACATGGCGTCGTGCTTCTCCGGCCTCGATGACATCATCCGCGATTTGCTCGATACCGTGATCTCGACCAAGTACTTCTCCATCGCGCTGGCGGAAGAGAAGCCGAGCTACCATCTGGGCAAGCTCGATTCCGGGAAAATCGATCAACGCACAACGCTCTATCTGGCGGTCAGCGCCTCGCTGTCCGCGCTGGAGCTGGTGGAGATCGTGCCGCTGCGCGTCAAGGCCGGCGCGCCGGACGACGTGGAGAAGTGCGTGCTGACGGCCATGCCGGGGGTGAAGATCACCCACGCGCCGCAGGTGCCGGCGGCGATTCCGGTTCAACCGGATACCTACTACTTTGCGCTGGAAAGCAAAGGCATGTTGTATGAACAAATGCTCAAGGCGCAGTCGATCTCGATCTATGTACCGAGCGGCATACGCGACCTGCGCATCAACCTGATCGCGGTGACAGCATGACGCCCCAAGTCGAACGCCGCGCGATCCCTACGCTGATGGGCGGCCAGCGCCGGCAGATCCAGCCGGGCTACGGCCATGTGCAAACCCTGCTCGACCTGCTGCAGGAAGGCTTCTACCTGCTGTTCATGCTGAAGAACGGCAGCGCCCCGCCGGGCGAAGCGGCCTTCCTGGACACCATTACCGCCTACCTGGCGGAATTCGACAGCGAGGCCCGCAAGCTGCGCGCGCAAGGCGAGGATATCGACGACGCCAAGTACGCCTTCTGCGCCGCGCTCGACGAGATCATACTGGGGTCGCAGTTCCCGATGCGCTTCGCGTGGGAGCGCCGTCCGCTGCAACTGGTGATCTTCGGCGACCAATTGGCCGGAGAACACTTCTTCGACCGTCTGGAAGCCCTGCGCACCACCGGTGGCGCGCGGCTGCCGGCGCTGCAGGTGTTCCATATGTGTTTGCTGATCGGCTTTCGCGGCAAGTACGCGCTGGACGCCGCCGACAAGCTGGCCTACATGACCGCACGCCTGGGCGACGAGATCGCACACATCCAAGGCAAGAGCAAGGGCTTCGCGCCGCAGGCCGAACGGCCGGACCAAATCGTCAATAAACTGCGCAGCAATACGCCGTTGTGGGCACTGTGCGCGCTGTTCGCGGTGATCGGCCTGGCGGCCTACATTGGATTGGAGTCTTCGCTGTCGCACGACACGCAGAATACGCTGGCGGGCTACTCGGATCTGGTCAAGCTGGCGCCGCGGCCGGCGTATGTGACGATCACGCTGCCCTGACCGGGCAGCGTTTTTTACTGGGCGATGCGGAATTCGATACGACGGTTGCGCGCGCGGCCGTCGGCAGTGCTGTTCTCGGCCACCGGACGATCCGGCCCCTGCCCCGAAACCATCACCATATCCTGGCTGATACCCCTGTCGGCCAGGTAGCTGCGCACCGCCTGCGCGCGCGCGTGGCTCAAGGCCAGATTGCTGTCGCGCAGACCGACGTTGTCGGTGTGCCCTATGACCTCCACCTTTTTACCTTTCACCTTCCGCATCGCCGCCGCCATCTCGTCCAGGATGCCTTTGCCGGAGTCGGTCAGCGTCGCCTTGCCGCTCTCGAACTCGATGATGCGCTTGGCCAGCGTCTCGTCGAGCAGGTTTTGTTCGGCCGCGCTCACGCGCAGGCCGTTGTTGACCGTGTAGCTGGGATTGAGGCTGGTGGCGAAGTCGCTCGCGATCTGCTGACGCTGCGCCTCGTTGGCAACCTCGCCGCGCAGGGTGACGTTGGTGCCGTCGATCTTGATTTCCCCCTTGCTGATCAACTTCAGATTGGGGCCGATCAGCTTTTGCACGTAGCCGTTCCAGTTGGGCGGCAGCGACACCGGCGCGATCGACACCTGGTCGACCACGCGATCGGCGCCATACAGCTCCCGCACGCGGGCGAGCATGGCTGCCTTGCTGGCCTCGTCCGGCACCGAGCCGCTGACCAGCACCTGGCCGGGACGGGGCGTCGCTGGAGCGGGAGTCTGCGCCGCACAGTAGATCGATGTCGATAACAATGCCGGCATCACCGCCGGCCAGATGGTCCGCTGGCGCATCGAAAAGCTCCTCTTTGGATGGAATCGAAGTGTAGGAAATCAGACGAAAGTCTCGTGGAACAGCGCCTGCACGGAGCGCAGCGACAACTGGCCCTGCTCCAGATAGGCCGACAGCTTCTGCACCCGCGCGTCAATTGCGATCAATTCATCGACCCAGCCGGCATAATCGAAGTTGATCTGATGGTCGGCGGCGCATGCCGGATCGATGATGGCCTGCAGTGTTTCGGGAGCGGCGCCGCCAAAACCGATCACCAGCGACGGCTGCTCGCGGATATCGGCAACGAACACACACAGTTCGAAATCCGCCTGGTGCAGGAACGGCGCGATCAGATCCAGCCAGAACGCCGCGACCAGATAGCGCTGACGCGCAGACTGCGGCAACGGCAGCGCCAAGCTCTTTTCCAGGCGCGCCTCGGTGCTGCGCCGCACCGGCTGAAGTAGCAGCCCGACGGCCAGTATCATGCGGCGCGCGGAGTCGCGGCCCAGCATCGCCTCCAGGCTGGCGATGTTGTGACGGTCGAGGAAATCGACGAACGCGATTTCGTGCTCCGCCGCCCCAGGTTCGATATCGAAGGTGGTGGCCGCCAATGCCTGCAGCGCGGGGTCGGGGTCTTCCGCGTCCAGCACATCGGCGGCCAGTCGTTCCAGCTCGTTCCACAGCGGCGCCAATACCACGGGGCTCAGTGCCAGGAAGGTGCGTGGCGACTCGACCTCGATGGCGGTCATGCTCAAAAACGGATAGCGCCGCAACGAGGCGTCGCTGCTGGCCGCCAGATGGCCGGCTATCGCGCGTCGGCTGCGCGTGCCGACGAAGGCGAACTGCAACGGGCGCATCGCGTCGTAGTTGATCTTCCAGCGCGGATCGGTGCTTAACAGATTCATCACCTCCGCCAGCCAGCCGTCAAGCAGATTGGCCAGCGCCAGATTATTGGTGGCCTTGATAAAGTCGCCCCGGGAGGGAAGCTTGCCGAAGTAGCCGATACGTACATTCTGTGGGAGGCGTTTCATTGTGGCGCTCCGATGGTGGCGATCGCGGTGGCGGCGGGGGTGATTGGGGCGGCGGGGGCGCCGACGATGGTTTCCGGCAGACGCATGCCTCGGAAGCCCTGCTCCTGCGGGGCGCTGGCGTTGCCACTGCTTTCCGGGCTACTGATGATCTTCAGGCCCATGGCGACGGCGATGCCGCCGTTGGTCCAGCGCAGCTCGAACACGCCGCCTTCGCGCTTTTGCTTGGCCGCCGCGTCGATCATGCGTTTAAGGCCGAACTGCCCGGGCTCGTTGAACACTTCGACGCTGCGGCCGTCGAACGACACCGCCGTGATGCGCGCGCCAGCCCCGCCCTGGGGGCCGGGGTGGACCATATTGGTCCATTGCGCCGGCGTGTTGCGGTAGCGGATCTGCTGGCCGTCGATATCGACCGTGTATTCCAGGGTGCCCGGTGCCGGCATCGGCTGGAGCTGGAACACGGTTTGCGCGGAGGCCGATGCCGCGGCGACGCCGCCGGCGCCGACCGGCGCTATCCAGCCGGGGAAGCGCGCCACCGTCTGCGGCGCCAGCTTGATACCCATGTCGGCCCAGGTGCGCGGCGCCAGCACGTCGCCACGACGCAGCACCAAAGGTCCCATCGCGGTCGTGGCGAATTTCGCGATCAACCCGTCGGGGCCGAAGAACTGGGCGATCTCGGTGCTGGCGGCTTCGATGCGTGCATTGGGCGAGAACGGATATTTGTTGGCCAGCGATTGCTGGAACGGTTCATAAACCTGTGCCAGCCAGGTCTTGTTGATCTCCGCCTCGGCGGGTCCGATCAGCACCGCGAAGGTCTGCATCAGCGGCCGCACCAGGATGGGACGGATCGCCTGTTTCTGCGAGTCGCTCATCCCGGTCAACATTTGCTCGTCGACGTAGCGCAGCGCGTCGGCCAGCTCGGAGCCGGTGCCTTCGAGCGTCTGCTGCATGAACTGGCGCGCGCCGGGACCGGGATCGCCCTGGTTCTTCAACTGATTCAAACGGCTGCGCAACTTGGACAAGGTGTCCATGTAGGCGCGCATCAGCGACGCATCCTTGTCCTTGGCGGCAACCAGCTTGCCGACGCCGGCGAATTCGCGGCCGATAGGTCCCATCGGCCTGTCGGCGCGGGTCTGGTCCAGCTGCACGTTGACGTTGATCTGCGACGACCCGCGCCGCATCACGGTGTTCTTGACCCAATTGACGAAGCCCGATTGCGCCTCTTTCATCTCGGTGCTCATCACCGCCGGGTTGTCCCACGATGTCTGCTGGTAGATGGTGGTGAGCAGCTTCGATATCGGCGACGATTGCGGATCGCCCAAGCGGTTCATGGCGACGACGGCGGCATCGAAGCCGTTCAGATTCGCGATGGTCACCCCTTGCACGAATTTCTGCCATTCGCGCGCGTAGTCGGCCTTGTACAAATCGGTCAGGCCCTTCTCGATTTGTTCCGGGCTGCCTTCCAGCGTCAGGTCGTCGCGCGCGGCGGTCTTCAGCACCCAGTCCGCGCTTTGCAATTCGCGCGTGGCCGCCTCTCGGAAGGCGCCCTGCACATACTTCTCCCATGCCTCGCGCGTGTAGGCGCCGGCGATCGCGTGACTGCCGGTGACCAGCGCCTGGTCCTGCTCGCCGACCATGCGCGCCACCGTCATCGCCGGGAAGCGGGTATTGGCGCGGGCACGGATGTCGGCGTAGACGCGTTCGCGCGCCGGCATGCCGCGCACCACGCGTTTAAGATTCTCGCGCGCCTGGTCGATCAGCGCCAGCTTGGGCTCCACGCGCGGCCACGACGGATCGGCGATCTGCGCCAAGTAGAAGGTCATCAGCCGTTCGGCGCTGTGGATCATCTGCTCGCGCGGCATCGCGCCCCGGTGGTTCTCGAGCCACACGCGCCAGTGGCGGGTCAACTGGTCGTTCAGGTGGCTGGGCTCCGCATGCGATTTATCGACCAGCATCAAGTAGCTTTTCAGGGCGTTGTAGGCGTCTTCCACGTTGGCGGGGGAGGCTTGCTGGAACTGGCGGCCGACCGGGGCCACGGGAGCGGCGGCGGTTTCGCCCACAGGCTGCGCGGGGGCCGCGCCCGGCGCCTGCAGTTCGTCGGCGCGTGCGTTCATCTCGGACAGCAGCGTCTCCAGATTGGCGACGACCGGCTTGATCATCACCTCCCGCACGCCGGAGAAGTATTCCTCGCGCAGCTTCCGCTCCAGCAGCCCGCCTTGGTAAAGGCCCATGCGCAGCGACCATGGCCGCTCGTCGCGATACTTGTCCAGTTGCTCGATGCGGTCCTGCAGGATCTCCAGTGCCTCGAGCCGCGACTGCAAATCGAGCCGCTTGTCCTGCAGCTTGATCACCTTATCCAGGTCGGCCTGCACATTGCTGACCAACTGGCGATTGCCCAGATAGGACCAGCTCCACCCGCCCAACGACGCGCCCAGTAGCAGCACCGCGCCGAAGAAGGCGGCATACGTCAGCCGCACCTTATGCTTGCTGGCGTACTGGGACACCAGGTCCTTGTCGGCGAAGATCACCTTGCGGAATAGATTCTGCAGGAAGAAGCCCGACTGCCCCGCTCCGGCGACGGCCGGCGCATCCGGCACCGACAGCGCGAAGCGTTTGGCCACCCTTTGCGATTGCTCGCTGACCGGCATGCCCTCCTGCAGCGCGCTGGTGAAATAAAAACCGCGAAACACGGGTTTGAACTGGAATGGATTTTCCTCGAACAGCGTGGCCAGAAACGCCCGCAACGGCGCCCTGATCGTCGCGAACTCCAGCGGGAAGGTGAACACGCCGGGCTCCATGCGTTCGCGGCGCTGCTGGCTCATATTGGCCAGGCTAAGCTCCTTCAAGCCGTCGCACAGCTCCGCGAAACTCTGGTCGAAGAACGCCATCAACTGCTGGCTGGTCGCCTTGCGCTTGTACGGCATGGTCGCGCCCCACACGCGCTCGCGCTCCGAGCGTTCGGCCTTGGCGAAAAACTCGCCAAAGCCGGCGATCAGATCGGCCTTGGTGAACACCACGTACACCGGCGCGAACACCTCCAGCCGCTCGATCAGGTCCTGCACCCGCTTGCGCAAACTGAGCGCGAGCTTGATGCCGGCCTCCGGATCATCCCCGCGCAGCTCCGCGATGCTGACGGCGATCAGGATGCCGTTGATCGGCGCGCGGCGGCGGTACTTCTTCAGCAAATCTAGAAAGCCGAACCACTCGGCGCGGTGTTCGTCCATGACCGAGTAGCGGCCGGCCGTGTCGAGCAGGATGCCGTCCGGCGTGAAGAACCAGTCGCAGTTGCGGGTGCCGCCGACGCCCTGCACCACCTTGCCGTCGGCGAAAGGAAACTGCAAGCCTGAGTTAGTGATCGCCGTGCTTTTGCCGGCGGCCGGATTCCCGATGATCATATACCACGGCAGTTCGTACAACGCGCGCGTGCCGGAGACGATGCCCAGCTTGGAGCCCTTGATGGTTTCGATGGCCTTCAGCAGGCTCTCGCGGATGGCCTTGACCTCGGCGCCCGCCTGGTCCTTCGGCGGCTCCTCGGTGGCGGTCTTGGTGCCGATGGCATCGGCCAGCTTCTCGGAATCCCGCTTGGCGGCCGACCGTCGCCACAGCCAGACCAGGCCCGCCAGCGCCAGCATCACGGCGGTCGCGCCCAGTGCCCAGATCAGCGCCAGCTCCAGCACTTGCGCGCCTAAATAGAATATCGCCGCCATCGCGGCCAAACCAAAAATCGTCAGGTGACGGCTATCGGTCAGGAAGTGCCAAATTTTTCGCATCATGGTTCGGTCAGGGCTTAGACGACAGCGCTTGAAAGGAAGGCGGACCGATCAATGTTGCCACCAATCATGACTCGAATTCTTGAGCGGGCACAATGATGGCCGCGCCCTGTTCTATTTGCGCACGGTGCCGGGAACACGCAGTTCCGTGTGGCCGAAATCCATCATCGTCCAGCGTCCACCCCAGGTCAGGCCGACCGATTCGGCAACCTCGCCGTACAGGCGGTAGCCGCGCATCGCCCACGGATCTTTCTCAGAGATCACCAGCTTGCCGTCACGCAGGAACGCGCAGTCGGCCGCCAGCCCGAACTGGTGATAGCTCTGGAAGGCCTTGGCGTTGGTGACATTGGAACCGGCCGCCGCCAGCGAGTTCTGCCGCTCCGGGCTGCGGTAGCCTTCCAGGATCGCCATGTCGTAGCCGTGGCGCTCCTTCATGAGCCGAAACACCAGCAGCATGCGGCGGGAAAAGTCCGGGTCGAGCAATTGCCAGTTGCGGTTGGCGCTGTCGAGCATGGGCCGCACCAGGGTCACTTCGGCGGTCGTAAACGTCAGCGGCGGCAATGGCGCCGGCGTCGCCAGTTGCTCGCCCTTAAGCAGATCGGCCACCTGGTCATTGGTGACATGGCCGCCGCCGTCATACCCGCCCAGCATGTCGCGCCCACTGAGCATCAGCGCCAGCAGCGGCGGCACCGTCATCAACACCGACGCGGCCAGTATCAACGGATAGCGCCGCTGCACGAATCGCACTGCGCTGCCGACGCCGCCGCGCGCGCCGCGTCCCAGCGCCGCCGCCTTTTGCGTGCCTTGTTGGTAATCGCGCCGCAAACGCTGCTCAAGACGGCGCCCGATCGCGCTGGCCGACTGCGTCATCAAGTCGCGTCCCGCCGGAAACAGCAGCAGCCAGGCGCCAACACACGCGAACACGAAAAACATCAACACAGAAAAGAGAAACATGGTGCGCTCCGTCAAAGCAGGGTCTGGCGGCCGGATGGACACTGGCAAGCGACCGGGTCAATAACGTTTCATCGTAGGCCCGATCAGCGATCGGCGTGAAAGACCAGATCAAATTCGAAGGGAATATTGTGGACACATCGAAACGCAAGCCGGACTTGATGGGAGCGCCGGGCGCACAGACGGACGGCGCCAAGCGCATCCTCGCGCATCTGGAACACGGCGCGCGACTGCCCGCCTCCAAGCCGGCGCGCGCCGCCAGATGGGCGATCGACGGCTGGACCTTGGGTCTGGGCCTGCTGCTGTTGGCGATGTGCGGCATCGCCTGGCTGATGCATGAAAAAAGCGCCTCGCCAAGCGGTTTCAAGGCAAGCTACGGCAGCACGCGCACATCGCCGCGGCATGAGCGAAAGGACGAGCATATACAGGCGAGCACGCGATTGGAAAGAGCCCTACTGGAACCCGGGGAAGTGATCATAGAGCCGGCTGAACTGCCGGCAGCGATCGTCAACGATCCGGCGGCGCAGCGGATGCAAAACAGGACTGAGACTCAAGCAATGACGGGGCCGCGCGCGATCGGGCCGACCGGCTACACGCCGCCGGATTCCGTGGCCGGCACGCCAACGCCCGGACCGGCGACATTGCCCGTCGAGACGGCGCGCGCCGCGTCGGCCTCTGCCAGCAACGGCGCCGTCGGCAAATACAACAGCAGCATCAAAACCGCCAGCGCCGCAACAGCGCGCGCCACCCCGGCCGCGACTGCGGCATCACGCGACAAGGCGGCGGCGCCCGCCAACGACACCGACGTCGCCCTGCTCACCGCCCTCGTCGCGCACGCCGGCAAGCCCGCCGTCGTGGCGCCGGAGCGCAGCCGCGATATCGTCGAGCGGCGCGATGGCGACAGCACGACGGACCTGCTGGCGCGCTGCAAGCAGCTCGGCCTCATCGAAGGCATGCTGTGCCGCTCGCGCATCTGCTCCGGGCGCTGGGAATCGGACGCCACCTGCCGCGCGCCGGCCAATTGACACCGGACGGGCGTTATTGAATCGCCAGCTGCTTGCCGCCGGTGCCGACTTTTTTCGGCAACGTCAACGTCAGCACGCCGTTCTCATAACGCGCACCGGCCTGGTCGTCATCGACCTCCTGCGGCAACGTAAAGCTGCGATGCACCTGGCCGTAGTAGCGCTCGCTGCGCAAGGTACCGCTACCGCCGGCGCCGCCAGCGTCCGCACTCTTCTCCTCCTTGATTTCCGCCGTCAGCGAGACCTGGTTGCCATTGATGGCGACCTTGATGTCCGCCTTCTGCACGCCGGGAATCTCGGCCTTGACGGTGTACTCCTTGTCCGTCTCGGTCACGTCCATGCGCATGCGCGGGTTCTGCTCCTGGCGCCACACGGGCGGCGAGAAGTCACGGAACAACTCATCCATATCGCGGAAGGGATCGAAGCGGGCAATGTCGCGGAAGGGATCGAGACGCATCAGACTGTTAGCCATAATATCCTCCTTGGATAGTGGTTGAACAAACCAATATGGTAGGAAGCGCTCCGGCGCCGCGTTTGATCTGCGTCAAATGGAAAAAGCCCCATGTGGCATTGCAACGATTTTGAGCGTTGCAAGCACACATGAGGCTTTTAAATTCTGGCTCCCCGACCTGGACTCGAACCAGGGACCTGCGGATTAACAGTCCGTCGCTCTACCAACTGAGCTATCAGGGAAAAGAGGCCGCATTATATACGGCCAATTTCTAGCTGTCTAGGCTAGCGGGCAAAAATCAGAAACCGCCCTTGAACTGCACACCGAACTGACGCGGCTCGTTGACCATGCCGGTCAGGTTGTTGAAGTCGATGGCGCCGATGATGCGCTGGGTGTCGGTGATGTTGCGCGCGAAAGCGGCCACTTCGTACTTGCCGCCATCCCAGTTGTAGCCGACGCGCAGGCCGCCTTCAACCATGGACTTGCCGGTAAATTCCTTGGCTTCGTACAGGAAGAAGTTGATCTTGCTGCGATACGACCAGTCGGTCAGCACGAACAGGTTGCCGTTCTCCAGCGCCCAGTTGTAGCGCGCGGTCGCGTTCAGGATGTACTTCGGCGCCTGCGGCAGCGGGTTGCCGTTGATGTCGACGCGGCCGGCCGCGTTGAGCGGATCGGTCACGGTGCACGAACCGCACTTGGCCACGGACAGGCTCGGGTCCTTGATCTTGGTGAAGTTGTACGAACCGCCAGCCGAGACCTTGAACGCCGGCGTGATGAACGCCTCGAAGTCCGCCTCGACGCCGCGACCGGCGGTCTTGGCGGCGTTGATCAGTCGGGTGACGTTGGAGTTACCACCAACCACGGTCAACTGCTGGTTCTTCACTTCGTAGTTGTAGACGCTGAGCGAGGCGCGCGCACGGCGGTTGAACAGGTCGGCCTTGACGCCGGCTTCGTACGAGGTGATGGTTTCGGCGTCGGCCACGGTGATCGGCACCGACGCCGAGGCGGCGGCGATACTCGGCGCGCGGAAGCCGGTCGCCACGCGGGCGTACGAGCTCACATCCGGGTTGATCTTGTAGGTCAGGCTCAGATCCCAGCTGGCTTTGCTCTTGCTCTCGTCGACCGACTGCGGGCCGGCCAGCACGACGTTCTGGGCTTCCACGGTGTAGAAGTCCTTCTTGTCGTTGGTGTAGCGCAGGCCGCCGCGCAGGATCAGGTCCTGGGCCAGGTCGTAGGTCACCGAGCCGAACACGGCAGCGGCCTTGTTGGTCTGGTGGCTGGCCAGGTGCGACGTTTGCGCGCCGGTGGTGCTGTTGTAGTTGTTGCTGAAGCCGTCGGCGCTTTCCTTGAAGTAGTAAACGCCGGTCTGCCAGTTCAGCGGGCCCGCGTTCTTCGATTCGACGCGGAATTCCTGGCTGTACTGGTGCAGGCCGCTCAGCCCGCCACCGGTTTCAACCTGGAACGGAATGAAGCCAGGGCCGGCCGGCGTGCCGCCGTCGATGTCGCCACGGCTGTAGTAGTTGTCCACGCCTTCATAGCCGGTGATCGAGAACAGCTTGACCGAACCGAGGTCCCAGGTCAGGCGGGCGTTGGCGCCGTTGGTGCTCAGTTCCTGGCCGTTCTGGCCGTTGGTGCTGATCTGGTTGAAGTTGTAGCCATCGGCGAAGTCGTTGGTGCCCTTCTTGATGATGTTGGCGCGGAACAGGCGCGCGCTGCCGCTGGTCGAACGCGCGTGCACGTTGAACAGGGCGTTGAAGGTCGTGCTCGGGCTGTACAGGAACTGCACGCGCTCGGCGTGTTCGTTGTAGCCTTCCAGCGAATCTTTGGCGCCGGTGAAGGTGTTGTCGACGAAGTCGTCGCGGTGCTGGCGCAGCGTCGATACGCGCATCGCCCACTCGCTCGACAGCGGCACGTTGGCGGCCGCTTCGAGGTTGACGGTGTTGTGCGAGGCCCACGACAGGCTGTAGTAGCCCTCGACCTGTTTCAGGTTCGGGCGGGCCGATTCGAACTTGACCACGCCGGCCGGGGTGTTACGGCCGAACAAGGTGCCCTGCGGGCCGCGCAGCACTTCCACGCCGGCCATGTCGAACATCGGGAAACCTTTGAGGATGCCGTTTTCCTGCACCACGTCGTCATACACCAGCGACACCGGTTGCGAGGCGAAGGTGCTGAAGTCGGTGTTGCCGTAGCCGCGGATGTAGAAGCGCGGGAAGGTGCGGCCGTTCGACGATTCGACGTTCAGCGAGGCCACTTTACCGGCCAGCAGGCGGATGTCCTGGCCGCCGGACAGCAGCACGTCGAGCTTCTCGTCCTTCAGCAGGGTGACCGACACCGGCACATCCTTGATGTTCTCGGCGCGGCGCTGGGCCGTCACGACAACGGTTTCCAGTTGCGCGTCGGTCGCGGCGCTTTGCGCGAAGGCGGAACCGATAGGCATAACGGCGCTCAACGCCAGCAGGCGCTTGTGCATCTTAGACAATTTGATCATTCAATTTCCCGATTTAAATGTAATGCAAAGAGTAAAAAACAGCGTCTCCTGTTCTCTCTTTTCGTGACGCGTCCGGTCCTCTGATGGGGCCGTGACGACAACCGGTGGATGTCTAGAATGCACCGTCCGTAAGAAAGGCGGTATTTTCTTTCATTGATACCATGTATTGCAAGCCGTATATATATGAAATGGAATTAAGTGTTAGAAATTTGGTTCAAGATGTGAGCCGACTGAATAATAGTGGGCACGGCGCCCCGGCGCGGCCGCCGCTTCTTGATCGGAATCACAATCTTGCCGTTCCGCCATCCAACCTCGCCGGCGGAGGGATTTGCCGTGGCAAGTGTATGAAAAAAACCACATTTCACGCGCCCTGGCGGTCCTCGGGCCACCTCATCGCCCCGTTTGCCCCCGCTGCGATATGATCAACGAAAGCTGGCACACAAACGGACGGCAATGATGACCCGGCATCAGCATCGCAACATGGCGTGGATCGCGCTCGGTGGCTACGCGCTGGCCCTGCTGGCGGGCGCGCTGGTGCTGGCGCACCTGTGGGCCTATCAGGCCGGCTTCTCGGGCGCGGACGAGCCGGCCCACTTCCTCAACGGCGTGTTCGTCAGCAGCTACCTGCATGACCACGCCGGCACAAACCCAATGGCGTATGCGGTCGAGTACTACCTGCACTATCCCAAGATCTCCATCGGTCACTGGCCGCCGGCCTACTACGGCTTGCTGGGCTTGCTTTTGCTGGTGCTGCCGGCGACGCCGCAAGCGGCCTTCGCCATCAACCTGCTGGTCGGCGCGTTGCCCGCCGCCGAGCTGGGCGGCGCACTGGCGTGGCTGGCGGACCGCCGCGTCGCGCTGGCCGGCTGCGCCATCTACGCGCTAACGCCGCTGGCGGTGGAGGGCCAGGCCTTCTTCATGCTGGACCAGGCCCTGACCGCGTGCTGCGGCGCCGCCGCCATCGCCTGGCTGGCCTACACGCGGCGCCCGGGGCTGGCCCGCGCCGCCGTGTTCGCGGCATTGTGCGCGGGCGCGGTGCTCATCAAGGGCAATGGCTGGCTGATCGTGCTGGTGCCGCTGTTCCACATGCTGCTCACGCGCGGCTGGCGGCTGCTGGCGCTGCCGCATCTCTATCTGGCGGCGCTGGCCGCCGGGCTGGTCGTTGTGCCGTGGTACTGGCTGACTTCGTCGATCGCGGCGGACGGCTTTAACTATCAGGCCGGGTTGCGCTACGGCTGGCTGGCGCTCACGGCCAACCTGCACACGCTGCTGCGCAACCTCGGCTACGTGGGCGCGCTGTTGGCGCTGATCGCCGTCGTTGTGGAGTTCCGGCGGCGCCGGGAAGCGCCGCTGCGCTGGGCGGCCGTCAGCATCGCCATCAGCCTGGTGCTGGCGACGCTGACGCTGCAATCGCTGGTGCCTGTCGCCATCGACGACCGCTATCTGGCGCCGGCGCTGCCCGCCTACACGGCACTGGCTGCCTTGGGCGTGCTCCACGTCGCCAACGCGCTGCGTGGCTGGCTGGCGCGGCGCGCGGCGATGGCGCCACCGGCGCGCGACCGGGTGGTGCTGGCCGCGGGCGCCCTGCTGATGCTGGCCATGCTGGCGCCCGGCGTCGCCCATTTGGCCGGGCACGGCCCCAAAGTGGACATGCGCGCGGCCGACCTGCCGGCGCTGGCGCCGACGGTGGCGCCGGCGGTCTGGATCATCGACGGCACCAGCGGCGCGGAAGGCGCGCTGATCGCCGAGCTGGCGGTGCGCGATCCGGCGCTGCGCCACTACGCGGTGCGTGCCTCCAAGCTGCTGGCCGCGTCCGATTTCATGGGCACGCGCTACGCGCTCAAATACCGGCACCCGCAACAGGTGCTCGATGAGCTGTCGCGGCTGGGCGCACGCTATGTCGTGCTGGTGCGGCTGGGCCATGAAACGCCCTTCCCGCACAGCGCGCAACTGGCGGCCGCATTGCAGCTGCCGGGGGCGCCGTTCCGTCGCGTAATGTCGCTGCCCCACCGCCACCGCGCAGGCGTCACCGAAGTCTACGCGTTCACCGGCGACGCCCATGCCAACATCGGCGCCGTCCGCCAGTTGGGCATCCCCGCCAAGGGCGCCGCCCTGTCCAACCCAACCGGCCGGTAAGCCGCCTGTTACATGCCCAGCGACTTGAGCAGCGCGTCCTGGGCCTCGTCCTCCGCCGACGCCGCAGCGTCCGCCGCGGAAGCGGCCGCGCCCTGATTGCCGCGCTCCTGGTCCATCAGCGCGTCCGGATCGGTCACCTCGCTCGCATCGAAATCGTGCAGCCGGATGAATTCGGTGCGGTCGATGGCCAGCTCCAGGTAGAAGATGTTGCTCTTTTCGGTGTAGAACGTCACGCGGCGCATTTCCGGACGGTCCAGCGGCGTGTCGACGCTCAGCATCACCTGCTTGGTCAGTACCAGCATCTTCGGCTGGTTCTGCGTGATGTTGGTCTGTAGTTCGCGCCGCACCTTGCCGGTGAAGTCGCCGACGATCTGGTTCATCAGCTCGCCCATGATGTTGGACACCTCGTCCGACGTGTGCGAACTGGCCAGCTCGGACTTGGGCATGCCCATGTGCAGCATGTAGCGCTCGTAGATCTCCATCGCCGTGTCGGCGGCGAAGTTCAGCACCACCAGGCCGGTGAAGCCGCCATCGAACATCACGAAGCAACCGATATCGGGCTTCAGGCCGGTCTTGGTAATCCTTTGCACCATCCCGGAATAATTCACTTTGCTTTGCGTGGCGACATTCAGCACCCGGGTCACCGAATTACACAAACTTATCAACAAATCTTCTGTACCGTACACAACATCCTTTTCTTCGCTCATGGGGCAACCTCTATTTACTTTTTATCGATGACGGCGCTGTTTCATGGTTCAGCGCCAAACGAAACATGGCCACCTCGCTCAGCAAGCGGGCGACCTCATCTTTCCATTCCGTAGCCGAAATAAAATCAATACTATTGAGTATGCCGAGGCGCAAGATTCCCGTCCACCTGATTCACACATTTACGTCAAATTTCAGTGCCAAAATGCAAAACCCCGAAGCCGCAACCCGGACCAATGGGGGAGGAACCGGGCCGGGGATCACAGTAGCATCCAGGGGCGATACCGTTTGCACAATGGTGTCTCTTTAGCAATTTCACCCACTCGCCCCAGGGGAAACGCATGATTGATTTTCGACCAGACCGGCGCGGCATGAAGGCCGCCTGCGCACTGACCATCGCCGCCCTGCTAGCCGCCTGCGGCTCCGGCAACGACACCCCGCAACATAACAAGACCGCCTCCCTCGCCTCCTTCCGCAGCGTCAACGCCGCCCCCGCCGCCGTCCTGACGCTGCCGCTCGAAGTACTCGGCAACGGCGCCCCGGCCGAACCGGTGGTCGCCGAAGCCCGGCTCGGCGTCGCGGCGGACAAGCTTTCGGGCGTGAACCAGCTGTGGTTCCAATGCCACCGCTGCGGCTTCTACGGCGCGCCCGAGTTCGAGGCCACCACCGCCCCGCCGACCCGGATCAAGGCCAGCCTCCGCTTCCTCGGCGGCGCCGGCGCCGCCGACGAGGGCGCCGTGCCATGGACCGACGTCACCGACGCCACCATGACCCTGGCCGACGACGAGCGGCTGCATGGCGGCGTCAACGGCGGCTTCTACACCACCCGCATCACCTTTACGCTCGACGCCGCCGCCAAGGCGCGCCTTGTGGCGCTGCCACAATACAACCGCATCCAGTTCCGCTTCAATGGCACCGACGGCGAATCGAACGGCTACCGCGTGCTGAACCTGCAGTTGCAAAACGCCGGCGCCGTCCAGCTCGACACCACCCCGACCGCGCGCTTCGACCCGATCAGCGAGCGCGACACCAGCGCCATCACGGCGGCGGACGCCACCGCCGGCAAGGCGCTGTGGTACGCCCACGGCACCATCACCAAATCGGCCATCGTCACGCGCACCCTGCAGGCGGCCTGCGCCTCGTGCCACGCCGACAACGGCCGCGACCTGCAGTATTTCAACTACTCGAACAACGCCATCGTCCAGCGCAGCCGCTTCCACGGCCTGAGCGAAACGCAGGGCAAGCAGATCGCCGCCTTCCTGCGCTTGTCGCTGAAGGACGTCGCCTATGTCGGCCAGGCGCGGCCCTGGAATCCGCCGTACCAGCCCGGTCCCGGCCTCGATTGCAACAGCGCCGATTGCGCCACGCGCTGGGCCGCCGGGGCCGGCCTGGAAGCGGTGCTGAACACGCCGTCGGACGCGGTCAAGGCATTGTTCGGCACGCCCTTGGATGCGCCGTTGTCGGTGACGCAGGCCGATGTCGACGGCATCATGAATCCGAACGCGACCATGAACGTGCGCGAAACCGCGATCCCGATGCAGTTCCCCGACTGGAACGCTTGGCTGCCGACCATCCACCCGCTCGACGTCTGGCCGACGCAGGCCGACGGCAGCGGCTTCACCAACGGCATCCAGCATCCGACCAACGGCCTGCAGAATCCGAACAGGCGTTATCTCGATCTGATCGAGTGGTTCAAGCAGCATAAAAACCCGAACGGCAACATGGCCGACTGGAGCCATCTGATTCCGGATTTGCGCGTGCAGATCAACGCCATGTTCAACGTCACCGGCTGGGATGCCTACACCTTCCTCGGCGGCGGACGCGGCAATCACATCGCGCAGTCCGGCACCTACGGCGCGCAAACGGGCGCCGCGCACCTGCAATCGCTGGCGTCCAACGCCACGATGGCGGCGGGCAAGCCCGGCGCCTTCACCACCAACGCCTTCATCGAGCGCGCGGTCGCCAGCATGCTGCACTGGAACACGGTCAAGCAATGGGAACTGGCGCAGGACTATTCGCTCGAAGGCAACCAGACCTGGTTTATCGGCGATAAGGACAAGACCACCGGCGCCTGGAAAGGCCGGGGCGAAGCGCACGGCTGGCCGTTCAACACCGTCAGCCTGTTCTTCCTCGCGCCGCACATGGTCTACCAGGAAGACAAGAACGCCTCCGGGCAGATCTCGCGCGAGTGGTATACCGCGTGGGAGGCGGACAACATCGTCGCCTCGTACTACCGCAGCAACCAGTGGTATCAGTTGCAGATGACGGTCAACCCGGGCGGCCAGAGCGACTGGGTCAATTTCCCGATGGACTGGCCCTACCTGACCGCGTTCGACGAATACATCGCCAACAAGGTCGGATCGGACTCGGCTGCGGCGCGCGCGCTGCAAAGCAGCCACTACGTGCGTCTGCTCCAGGCGCGCATCAAATCGGCGCAATACGTCAATAATGACATTCCGCTGTACGACCCGAACGAACCGAGTCTGGTCAACAACCGGGGGCGTTACGGACGCGGACAAATCGCCAAGCACCTGACGGTGGCCAACTTCCTCGACAACGCAAACCGCGACGGCGTCAATCCGTCGAAGTATCGGTTCCTCGACGAATTGCAGGCGGGGCTGTATTTGAAGACAGTCAACGGCGCGATCCAGCAGTTCAACACGCTGTACACGCAGCAGCCGATCGGCGCCTGGCGGCGCTGCGACCCGGCCAACACACAGCTGGGCGAGCCGGAAAACGTCGCCGGCTTCCGGTACTGCCTGGATCAGGTGAAAACACCGCTGGGCACGTACAGCAACGGCGGGCGCTTCATGACGTCGAACGCGCTGTATCAAACCACCACAGAGCAGACGGAGCAATACGGCATCTGGAAAGCCACGCAAATGGGCGCCGAGCCGACGCGACTGAAGGTGTGGAACGACTGGGCGAACACGGTCTGGT
Source organism: Burkholderia sp. LMU1-1-1.1 (assembly GCF_040675865.1). NCBI lineage: Bacteria > Pseudomonadati > Pseudomonadota > Betaproteobacteria > Burkholderiales > Burkholderiaceae > Burkholderia > Burkholderia sp. LMU1-1-1.1. The sequence goes on from NZ_JBEGHG010000023.1 coordinate 290,343, forward strand.
GACTCACTACATCTAAACCACGTAGGGCGGATTAGCGAAGCGTAATCCGCCATCGACCAGCCGTCGACGGCGCCCGCGTGGGCCGACGACGGCATCCCGCCCGCAACGACTTATTTGGAAGCCCGGCGCTTCTTGCGTTTCGGCGGCTGAGCAAGCGGGAAAAAGGCATCCGTCCAAACCTTGGTCATCTGGGCCGTATTCTTTGCCGTCTCACGTTTGACTGCGGCTGTGGCCTGGGCCCTGGCCGAGCCCGCAACCTGATTTGCAACGCGGTTGGCTTGACTGAGGAACATACTCATGAATGGATTTTTCATATCGGCACCTGCTCTCGAGGAGTGAGCATCAACAGTACAGCGTTGCCACGACGGCCACTGTTCGTTACCCAACCCAGCGGGCGAAGAAGACAGTATCCAACTCGAGCCCTAGGCAACCTAGGATTTGGGTGGGTGATACGAGACGCGAAGCTGCGCTTTGCCCTCTAGTTCCATAGAGAACAGGGTGACGCCGATGTGGCCGGGCTGCCAAGAGATGGTATTTAGCATATTCCCCCATGGGCGCCTCGCGTGTTCACCGTATTTTTTGGTGAGCGCGGCATCCAGCTGATTGTGGATGAGCCCAACCTCGGCACTCGTATAGCCCCCGCCAAGCTCCAGCGTAACCTGTTGCAGCTTTCCATCAATAAAGAAGAAACGGGCGGTGAACGGGATTCCGGCCAACTCGACGCCTGGGAGCTCAAGCAGCCCGATCGCTCCCGTCCCTAAACCTGCAGGCTTAGCTGGCACAATCGCCGCCGGGTTGGCCTTTTTCACCTCGTCCAAACTCATTCCGTAACTATTTTCCCGCCATAAAGTCTGAGCGAAGCTTGTATAAGAAATGGCCGACAGTACGACAACAGCAATCGCACGCTTAAGACCACATAAACCCCGCATTGAAACCCTCCATTTATCTCAGCCGTGGGGCCAATGTACGCCAATAACCCGGACTCTGAAAGCAAAAAGCCCAACCGGTAAAGGTTGGGCTTTTTGATCTTGCTGAATTCTGGCTCCCCGACCTGGACTCGAACCAGGGACCTGCGGATTAACAGAACGAGGCTCCCCGAAGCCTATGGGCACCAAGTCGAAGAAACGCAACGGGTTTTTCAGCCTCTGCCGCCGTGGCCCTCAAGGACCGATCTAATACCGAGACAGTATGGCTGCTGCCGTGGCATCGCTGGCGAAAAGTTGATGCAAGTCAAAGGCTTAGCGCTGCCGAACACCGAACAGGCGCCGAGACTGTCGAAACGCCAAATTGAAACGCCGCAGAGACGATTATGGCAGCTTCCTCGCGGGCAATGTTAGCACAAATGTATTTCTAGAATATTGAGAACCACCAAGCGGTGGACCGGGATGAACATTGAGACTTCCTGCGTTCATCTTTGCCATAGATCTAGCTAGATAAAGACCAATCCCAGCTCCACTCAGCTTCGCATTTTTGGCATTCGCACCTGAATACTCCTCTTCAAAGATCCTCTCCTTCTCATCTGGTTTGATAGAAAGACTTTCCATAGAAAATCTAATATCGACCAATCCATCACTATTCTTTATTACAGAGACAGAAAGATCACTATTATGCCGAGTATATTTTACTGCATTTTCCACGACGTAATATATACATACATGTATTGAATCGTAATCAAACCAAGCTTGAACTTGAGTCGCCCCGACATCGACACGTACTTTTTTTTCAACAAATTCGCCAAAAAATAAATAGAAAACATTCATCAACACTCTGTGTACATCATGTAGTTCAAATTTTCCTTGTTGAATCACTCCAGAGAGACGATCAAAAGCAGTATACTCAGCCTTCTGAGCTGCTTGATGCTTTAATATTTCGAGCAAAGCTTTGGCCGTGCCCTCGACATCGTCTCTAATCTCAGAGGAAAGATATGGAATAATTTCTCTAGGATTACCTAGCAGCCGATTCTGCTGAGCAATATAAAATATTTCCTGAGAAGTCTTAGCTGTCAGCGACTTTAAATTATGAAGCAATCTCCGAGTTCTTCGCTCGGCACGCTCTAAAGCAGCATATATCGCTGGCGCTGCCGCCAAAAAGACCGCAACCTCAGCTTCAAGCGTTTTTTTACTCTTGACTTGATCTAAATTATCAGAGAATGCAATTGCGCTATAGTCTCCTAAACTTTTTCGAAGCATCCGACACCTCTTGCCATCAATAAAAGTAACGATCGTACCGGCAGCTGGTAGTTGCTCAAGTAACTTATTTACTATGGATTCCGGAATCTGGCTCAGAAGGGGCTCCGTACGGTTAGAGCTCCATATAGTAACTAGAGTTGATGCGCTCACTTAGTCAACACCTTTACAATAGTGTCCTCAAATCGGATTGGCTCCGCCGTCTTAGGAAGGGAATAATCTGCTTCTTGTAACGCTTCGTGAAAACGCGCACCATTTTCTTCAGCTGAATAGATAATTACTTTTTTTATAGGATGGCGTCGCTTGATTGCTAGCGACAGTCCGAGACCTTCATCACTATATTGCATAGCGCGTCCAACGCCTTGTATATCAACGAATATAACATCCGCCGCTAAAAGCTGTCCTTGTTCTAGCGAAGATATATCGGTAACGAGCTTTGTATTTTCCCATCCCATTTTTTTAAGCACACCAACAATTTTAAAACCTCGATCATCATCAACAAACAGGATATGCGTCTTCCGTTTGAGCTCCATAATATCAAAAGCTCCGGGACGGTCGTTTGGCGATGATTCAGTAGCGACATTCACCGTTACCGTCTGGTTTGCATTGTTCGTAACAGGTGAGGCAGAGACAACATTTTCATCATTTGTACGCCGACGAAAGAACCAGAAAAGCGCACTTCCGATGGCAATAATACCAGCGATAGCTGAAATAATTTTTTCGGATGTATCTAATGTAATTTCAGACATAACGATTTATCTCTTTTGTGTTGTCGGATTAAAATGCATTTTAAACAGAAACGCTATGCGATCGGAATTATTCATTGCCAAGGATATCATGTTACTTACCTGAAACACTAGAACTTGCGAAGTGGTAATTGCACAATTAAACCAACGCTAATTTTTCTCGGCTCATGGGCACCACGGGCAGTCACTGTGGGCGGCCAATACAAGCGCCCGCCCCGCCTCCTACGCCGCATCCGACACGTCTGGCATCTCCTGCACCCCGACCACCGCCTGGCCCGCCCCCACCCCGCCACCGACGCACTGTTAGCAGCCCCTGCAGCGACTGCAGCGCCTTCAGCGACAAGTACTACCGTTTAGTCACCTTCGTGCCCAAGTGCCCAAGATCTTTTGAACCTCGTAGATGGTATGGCCGACAGCGTGCGCAAGCTAATGTTTATCAATTTTCCAGCCAAGGTAGCTCATCATCCGGTCCATAAATATAGTTATTAGCAATGTAAAATTCCCCACTCTTCTTAGGTCCATAGATGTAACCGCCTTGGATATAGTATTCACCACTATGCTGCGGACCATAAATATATCCGTTGCGAATGTAAAACTGTCCAGGCATCTTAGGGCCATAAATATAGTCATTGTGAATGTAGTATTTGCCCGAGCTCATCTCAACCTCTCAAAATTTCAGCTTTTAGAATTCTATGCAAGGTCATGTTTCGAGATGTAAATTTTCGGCTTAAGATTAAAGCTTTGCACCAATTTTCGCCAAGCTTCTATTGCCAATAAAAACTGAACCGAATTGAAATCTGTAATTTTTTCGACGTCACCCTCGAACACAAACCACAATCCTGCCGAAGTTAGTTGATGTTCGAACTCAATAGCATTTCTCATTATCAACTCAACCGAATCTTTGGATTGCTCGATATTATAAATAAGATCATGATTTGCCTCGGATATTTTAACAGAAATTATCTCTTCATTTTTATATAGATCCGCGATCTCCACTTTATATTTTTGCCTACCTTCACTCAAGGACTGTATTTGCGTCAATTGCCGATCCAGCAATGTATAGCCATGGTCAACACATAGTTTTTTATTGAAATAGCTTTCTCGATATAGCACTTTATCATCAACTTCCTCTTCGGCTAAAATTTTCCTTTCCTTCTCAGTTTTCCACGCGAGGTAATCTTTCTCACTCAAAGCGACGGTTTTAATCAACTCAATGTTCTCAAGCGACCGCTTAAGATAATCCATGAAAATCTGATTAAACTTGTACCATTCCCCATTTTTTAGAAAATAGTGCGAATTATCATGAAGCACAGGAAGATCCAGAACCTCCTTCAGTCCTTTGCTAAAGCTACCAAGTTCATCATTATGAAATTGTACCCGAATCGAATTGACATCAACTACATCCGTGTACTCTTCAAGAAATTCCCGAATAGCAGAAATTTCCAGTACATTCCCAATATTTTTTTTATGATATTTATCTTGCCCCGACTTTTTCGCAGACAATCTATATTCGTAATCATGAAAGCTGAAGCAAATGGCTACTCCATGAACGGTAAATTCCTCAACATTTACTTTCCCATTTTCATCCCTCAGAGAGGCGAGCAATAAGCCATCTAACTCGCCACCCAATTCACTTTCCACCTGCTCAAGTTTTGGCAGCTGAATTATCTCATCCTTTACCGCATGCGCATCAATTTGCTCGAAAACAGATGATAGATTCAACGGATGAATGTCCATATCCATTTGAATGGAGTCAGCAAAAATTATATTTTTCTTTCCCCATATTTCCTTATCCGAGGCCTTCAGTTTTAAATGATCGACCGATTCCCCTGGCTCATAACTATCCTTTTGAAATCTTTCGTACGACGAAACGTCTTGTCGTTTCGAACCCGCAAAATATCGGCTCTTCTTTAAAAGAATTGTATTCTCGTCTGCCATACGAACCGCCAAATTAATACCGAAATCGGCATTAATAAATTTAGCTAAATAAAAATGAGCTTTACCTAAGCTAACGGCGTATATCCGTTCCGCGTTCTTGGCATCTGAGCAAAGTAGCACGCCAAAATAAAAATAGTTCTTAGGTTCCTCAATTCCATCCTTGAAAAAATCCTGGTACGTTTGCCACCACCAAATGGGATTTCCTTCCACTTTTTCAGAGAAGTAAAATGTCATGGAGTAGTCTTTAGACTTCAACGTTTTCTGCTCTACAAGGCCGACAGCGTCCAACTTTTGTTTGAGATCATTTAATCGTTCATGGCGAATTTTATATATGTTGTAAGTATTGTGCATGACGCCCCTCGTGACTAACATAAATCTCAAAAATTAACAGATGTGGTCAGGATAGCATCTTGCCCAATCGAAAAATACACAAATTATCACTATGCAACGAATACAATAAAGTAACAGGCGGCCAATACAGGTCCGCCCGCCCCCCCCTATGCCGCTTCCAAATCCTCGGGCACAACAACTCCACGACCAGCCCCCATCAACGCATTGGACGCGCTTCCTGAGGCCTTCTCCAGCGTCTTCAATGACAAGTGCGCGTATCGTTCAGTAACCTTGTCCGAGTGTCCAAGGATCTTTTGGACCTCGTAGATGGTGTGACCGGCGTTGACCAAGAACGAAGCGAACTGATGTCGAAGATCATGCAGCCTGAGATGCGGCAGACCGGCCTTCACCCGCAATCGCCCCCAGACTTTATTCACAGCCGTCAACCGCTCGCCGGTCTTAAGGTTGATGAACAGGTGAGCCGACTTCCCCTCCGTGCCCAAGCGATCCAATACTTCGATTGCATGGTCATTCAAGGGGATCGCGCGCACCCGCTTAGACTTGGAGTTGGTCGCCGGCGACCGGCTTGCAGAGTGCCCGACTGTGCAGTGCGAACCCAGCACTAGGGGTTCGCCTTCCCCACCCCCAACGGCATCACCACGGCTTTCTATGCACAAATAAACGCCCCTCACGCCGCAGCCGGTGCCCCCTCGCCTGGACCCAGCAGAGCGCGCAGCTCAGGCCCTGGTTCGGGATCTCTGGGAAGTAATGCAGTCGAACGCGAGCCTGGTCACAGTAATCGAAAAAGGGCCATCAGCATTGGACTGTGACAATCTGCGTATATTCTCGTCATGCAACATGCTATCCTGTCAACAACGGAAACCGGCTAATTACCTCTGGTCACGAGGCTTGCAGCAGGAATTTTGTCTTTCAGCGAGACTGTCCATATGATTTTTAGGAACTGAGAGGAGGGGCACGTGGCTCGTGAGGACTACCTATTTGTGGGAGTCGATTGGCACTCGGTCGATCGGAATCAGCGCCAGCAAATGGCTGCTGAGATTGAGAAGGTCGATCCGGACCGACTGCTGAATACATCGATGGAAGATCTGGCAGCTTATTTCTCTAAGAAATACAGCATTGATGTGCCCGTGCTTGATGATGAAAATTTAGTGGTTGACCAACGAGAAAAGCAGATCGACGTTAGTAGAGACCCCGATAGATACATCAGCGACAGAAGTGGGCCGTTCTATATCACGGGCTCCGAAATAGAGGTGGAGATTCCGTTCACTGGCGAGGCGGAAGCCTTCAAGATTCAGCCGAACCCATATACTTTAAGTCCTCCTCGGGCTAGCGTTCGGGGGAGCATGCTGACTTTTTCAATATCAGGTACAACCCTCGATGCGTCGCAGGTACGAACTCAGATTGAACGGACTGTAGAAGAAATACAGTCATATCTGAAAAATCTTCGCAGTAATGTTAGTGGATTGAACAGTCAACTTACAGGAGAAGCTCGTAGCACAATTGAGGCTCGACGAAACAAGCTGCTCACAAATCGTAATACCGTTGCAGCCCTTGGGTTTAGGATGAAAGAACGTCAGGATGCGCCAAAAACATATTTACCGCCCGAGGTCCGAAAGAAGATCACTCCGGTAATGCCGACTGCAAGCTCTGCGTCCTACAAGCCAGAACCAGCAATAGGTGAAACGGACTACGAGCATATTCTTGGAGTCATGCATGGAATGACTCAAGTGATGGAACTTAGTCCCTCGGCGTTCTATGAGGTAGACGAAGAAGCCTTGCGCTCACACTTTCTTGTTCAGCTCAATGGGCACTATCAGGGTCAAGCCACTGGAGAAACCTTCAATTACGAGGGTAAGACCGACATCCTGATTCGATCAGAGGGGCGCAATATATTTATTGCAGAGTGCAAGTTTTGGTCTGGACCAAAGATGCTATCTTCGACAATAGATCAGTTGCTTGGCTATAGTTCTTGGAGAGATACAAAGACCGCAGTGGTTATTTTCAATCGTAACCGCGACTTCTCAAAAGTATTGGCAGCAATCCCAGAGACGGTCCGAGCGCATCCACAATACAAAAAAGATATGCAAGGATCAACAGACACCGTTTTTCGATACTTGTTTGCCAGTCGAGATGACCGGAATCGCGAGTTGTACATCACTGTTATGGCATTTGACGTGCCCACCCAGCGCAAGTGACGTCTCATATAACCGAATAGCAATAAAGGTTCGAGCGAATAGAGTTCAACAAACTTATCATTATTTTTACCATGAGCCTTGGGCAAGCGCTTTTAGAAACGCTTCGAGCAGGACTCCGCCACGAGGAACTTAATCAAGAACGCGGGCTTCCATTGTACGATTGGCACAAGGCTAAGTGGAGTAATGCCAATGGACGGCACAGTCTCCTCCCCCGCCAAGAACAACATTCTTACCACCAACCGATGAAAACTACCGCATTTGAATTTGCTTTATCCATCGAGAAGCGAATCGAAGCGCTTTCGACAGAGCAATATCACAACCGTCCTCGCACGGTAAAACGATTGATTGAAGAGTTATATCCTCTTTCTCGGCTAGCGCTCCAACTCAAGCAGCCGGGGCTCGCAGTAGATATCGAGGCCTACGAAAACAGCGGTCGGGCCGACGGGCATATTTGGCTGTCCGGTTATCTAGTCAGAGACTTCGACGTACAAGTGACTTTCGCGGGTTATGGCGAGAAAGAAGCGTTACGATCCGCTCTGATGGCTCAGCAGGGCTTTGCCCCTGGAGCTGGTCCAATTGAAATGGACAAGAAGACGAAGAAGATCATTGCAACTATGGAGGCCCAAGATTATTACGCGCCAATAAAAACATTGGGGGCATCGATAAATACATGTGTGCAGAAAAAGCTACAAAAGAAATATGCATCAGGAACCGTCCTACTGGTCGCTTTTGAGGATATGCGCCTGAGAGGTCGTGGTTGGTGGAAGTTACTCTACGAGGCGGTCGATGAAACGGGGGGAATTGAAGCTGGAAATTTTGCTCAAGTGTATCTATTCAATGGGTGCTCAAACGAATTACACCAAGTCGCCTAAAGTGCAATGCGCTACTCACGCGAGTTCGGTCGCTGTCCTCGGCGTCCCGTCCTGCATGAAGGGGCTGGCAGACGGCCTTCCAGCCTAGGCCTTGCCCTGCCCTCATGTTCTACACTAGCTCAGCGGTAGGGGTAGGTCATCCCCTCGCCCCGACGGCTTCACCACGGCCCACTATGCGCAAATAAACGTACTTGCCGCCGTGCCCACCCCCCCCCCACCCGGCCGCAGCATGAGTCGGTCGCTCTGCACTCGCGTTCCAACCCACCGTCGACGTCCCGCAGAGTGGCCGCCTGTGCACCCCGAGGACAAGGTGGATTACTGACTCAATGCTGTATGGCTTCGCAACAAAACTATACGACGATGTCGGTTTGCTTGCCACTTTGAGGGTAGTAAATCCGGATGTAAGCACAACCCTTACCGCAGGGAAGAAACAACTTATTTTTTTTGCCAGGCCAATCCGTTCGAAGGTTTGGGCTTTCCCAAATTATACTCTCGGAGTATGAAACAGGGGCAACCGCTTCATTAGCTTTCAAAAAAGACCCTATATATATAGCGGGAAGCTACGCCTGCAGATGTGGATACAACAGCTGAGACGATAAAATACATCCAGTCAAGTTTCCGAGCTTTGATGAATTCCTCTCGTTCAGCTTCGGCTGCACTCGATAAAGCAAGATAGCTTTTGGGTGGATTGTTTGCAAGCGCAGCCGCGACTATGCCGACTACCACGGACAGTAAAAACGCCACAAAACCAAATGTTAGTCGCAAGCTTTCTATGCGTTTCCAACTTGGAGAGGAAATTTCGTCTATTAAATAATTTAGTTTCTGATCCATTGTAAGCGCTTGGGCATATTTTGCCGCCTCGGAATGAGTCAGTGAGAATGGCGCAGAAACCGCATAAATACCGTAAATAGCAAGGCCAAGAAAAATCAGGGCCAATGCAAGACCAACAAGACCGTTGTATGTATGAATTATTCTTGGGAGCCAATGTTCCTTTTTTACGAACGTATTAAGCTTTCCTGTTATCAAATGCTCGATGTCCGTGCCCCACGTCCTCGCAGTGTGTTGGATACGCAGGTGGAATGAATTGCGAAGGTAGCGGATGGATGGAAAGAGAAGGTTTATTGAGGCATCAGAAAACATCGATTCTTTTCGAGCTGTATTTATAGAAAGTTCGATTGACTGTTTTTCAGCGGTCTGCTTATCTTCGAATTTTATAAGATAGGTCCATGCAAGCTCGGCAGCCACCGAAATTTTATCATTAACATCTCGGTACGACTCGAAATCAGAAAGGCCGTTAAGGAGAACTGATGAATCATCAGAATAAATAATATTCAGGCTAAATTGAATGAGCTGCCCTTTATTTTGCTGGCTAATCCGCTGATCAACCAAGCAAAAAAGATCGATGAGATGTGCCTTGTTTAAATCAAATTCGCCAAATATCCTCTTTTCTATTGTCTGAGGGCGTCCCAAAAGTCCACTAATAAAACTCCCTAAAGACTCGGGATCGACTGGGATCACCAGCGAATGACCATTCGGATGGCTTTGTAGATGCAGAAGATCATTCATAAATTTTCAATTTGCTAGATTATTAACAATCCAATTATACACTAAATATTGCAAAAAATAACTATATCTTTATGCAAGATAACTAACCCTAGAACCGCAAAGAGTCCAATCCGAAGACTGGGCTTTCCTCAATTCCGACTCCCCCCGCATGGACTCGAATCAGGGACCTGCGGATTAAAAGTTCTGAAGGCTACTTGCTTAGCAGGCAATCAGGCTACCTCTTCCACACTCGCCAAGTGTAAGCGCGCAGTTCATTTTCAGCGGTCATTTTTAAGCACCACCAAAAATTATCAGGATTTTCAAAACTACCGGTCAGGCAACCCGAGGTAAACTGATGAGGTAAGGAGCGGGGATTCGGCTGTGCCAAGGCCTGTACATACTGCAACTGGCGCGGTTCCAGTTTACGATGATCGTGAAGTTGACATGCTTGGTGGTGGGTATGCTCATAACACTCCTTTCATGGGACAAAAAAATGGCCCGCCCACCAAATGGTGAGAAGGCCAACTTGAAACTAAGGCGTACGCCTATTGCACTAACTGACTACTTGACGTCCTGCTTAGGAACACAGCGATAGACCTCTGTGGCTATCCCAGACAGCACACTTATGGGCCCAAACCTACGTACTATATCGGCACTGGTGCTACCTTCACTGTCGTGGTGAGGGCGGGTGTATAAACGAAATAATTCCAGTGGCGAGCATGGCGGCCAAGCCGCCGCCGAAAAAGAGTCCACTCATCACGAACAATCTTGCTGCATCAAATTCAAACAGGAAAAAGTTGGTATGTGGGGAATGTGCCGCCCATCCAACGGCAATGCTCATTAGCGCAAGCCCACAGCCACAGAACACGATAGCGACGAGAAGCGCAACCCAGCATGTGATCATGAAGGTCTTGGTCCAGATTCCGGCAATAGCAATGCCAGCAATTTTTTCGGAAAAGGTGATCGATGCGACAAAGACAGCAACCAGAATTGTCAAGAATGACTTCGCGAGGTCTTTTGACTCGGCGTAGTCATACTTTTGAAATGTATCGGCCAGTGCCTTACGACACGCCCAGAACTCTTTGCTTTCATCTCGCGAATAGGCCTGCCTAGTTGTCTGATCAGTACATGACCGAACCTCGGGTGGGTTTCTAAGCGCAGCGGTCAAAAAGAATGATCCAGCAGTAAAGGAAACTGTCGACAATAAAAGCACAAGTATGATCGAGAACACGGTGCGATTCATTCGGACCCTCCGCCTTAGCTAGATTATTGACGATTTTAAAACATCAACATGCCATAGAGTGATAATTTCAGCAAGTTTTATCCGCCACGGAGCACCGGGACATTCTGGGTATAATTTGAAAAACAAGCCAGACTGACGGGAGCACGTATGTGGTTCCCCATCGTTGTGTTGACAGCTGCCATTTCTGCGAGCCCCGCCGTGAAGCAGCACCAGCGAGCACCTCGCCGCCCTTCGTCAAGATCGGCCTGCAAAGCGTGATCATTTCGCAGCCGGGCATCTTCCTGCACTACGCCCGCCAGCAACTCCCCTAGCGGCAAAACGCCGACTCCGAGCTAGCACACCGCGACATGCTCGGCCCCGGCTGCTTTTTACTGGATGCGCTTTCACGGCAACGCACAACTCTAGTTATGAGAAAGTGACCGGGGAGCTGATGAAATTCTATGATGTTTTACGCACTGCGGCATCAATAAGGCTGCAAAGCTTGGTGCTACTACGCGATGTCCGCTCTGAAACCGGAAGATATTTTGGGTAGCATACTGACTCGCCATCATCACACTACCCAGACAACCGTGCCTTTACACGAACTAGCCCGACGCAAGGCCAATCGTAGGGGCTAACCCCACACCCCGGCGGCTCCACCATGGCCCGCTATGCGCAAATAAACGCACTCGCCGCCGAGCCTATCCCCAACCAACCGCTGCACGAGTTCGGTAGCCCTGCCCTCGCGTCCCAGTCCACCATCGACCGGCCTGCAGAGTGCCCCGCTGTGCCACCCGAGCCCAGTCTAAGGGGTAGCTCACCCGCAGAGTGCCTACCGATGACGGTGGGTTAGCCAATGAGATGCCATGTGACAATGTGTGATTTTTCCCTATGGAAAAATCTGCTATCGTTGATAAATGTCTCTAAGGGAGGGCATCTGATCATAAAGTGTCGAACCATTCTTTATTTTCAGATGATACCTAAATTATTTTAAAATAAATTATGAAAAAAATATTCACTGCGTTCTTTATTTATTTTGCTTTTTGTTCTTTTATGGCTTTCATCGACTTCGATTGGAATGCGGAAAATGAATACACTGTGAAAGATTCAATACAAAAACAGATACTTTATATGAATTTGGATCAAAAAAAGGCTTACTTCGTTGACTTAGACGCGATTGATTCTGCCGGAATGATGGGAGGAATGAATGGCAAGCTACTGCATGGAAAAGAAGTTAATGATATTCATGAATTAGCCAACAAAATTCGACAAAAACGAGGGAAGGAAATTGTCGATTTCCCGTCTAAATCGTTCAGCGAAGCTGTTTCCGATTTTTTTAAGATTCCCCTCGCAATTTTAATGAGCAGATCGTAGTTTTAGCACAGAGAACTAAAGTAATTTTCTTCTTTATACCAAGTATCGCGACGTGACGGGCAATCGGCTAGTGCGGAGATAACTAGCCATACCATGACTACTACGCTAAGCGACGCGTCGCGTCGCGTCGCGCACAGGATATTGTTTTCCTCAAAATTATGGTTACTTCGCCAAACCGACAAGAACAAGAATCAACAACCCAAAAAGCAGCCATCCGAAACCTATGGCAGAAATGAGGAAATACGCGCCTATGCCAAATAGCGCCAGCTGAGCAAGAAATTTCATAAGCGCGTCCTTCGCGGAAAACCTACAACTAAGTGTTGATAGATAGCATTATCATAGCCGAACGGAACTTGACCAAATCTCACAAATTCCCACCGAAAATTAATTGGTACCTAATATTGTTCGAATTTCCCATACGCGCTAGGAAAATGCTGATTTATTCACTTTCTGAAAACCAGCGGCCCTAGAACTCCTTTCCCACTATTCCTAAGGGTTTGCAAATTAAGGACTACGCACCGATGAGAAATTACCACCATCCGATTACGCGTCTCTGCCTCGTTGCCGCGCTGACTGCATGCGGAAAAGAGGCCGCCCCGACCAAGAAGATCACACCTTCGGCTGTGCTTGATCGCTTCGCTACCGAGTTAGTAAAACAGCACAAGCCCGAAATTCATGGCCATTCCGCGCCGATTCAAACACTGGAGACTCCGCTGTCCTACGTGACACAGTTCTTCACCAACACCCCCGCGATGTTAACGTCCATCGGCAACGATGGAGACAAGTATGCCTATGAAAAGAACCTAGCGATCACGGAAAAGTGGCAGCGGATGTATTGCACCGATGCACTCCAAGCACGGCTACGAGAAACTGGGATTGCCATTGCATCGGCACAGCTTATTGATTCAGCGGCTGGTCAGAAACATTCCCTAGCCATGTGCGTCGCCACTCAGCCGAAATCCCCTCCAACACCATCCAATTTCGCACCACCTGAAACTGGCCAATTCAGCCTCAGCCAGATTTGTAAAGCAGGCCTATCCTTGGTTTATGGTAGGGATACTGGCATCATGTCCGCGACAGTGAACGGCGGCCAAGTGCAAGTGAAATACACCCGCCAGACCGACGGCAAGGCCATGAGCTACCGCTGCAAACTCCATCTGGGCCTAATTCTTACGTTGGACGATTCTATTGCTGGCGCCCGATGGTACGGTTTCGATCCCAGGGACAGCAAATTGGAATATCAAGTTACCAGTGATCAGCTGGTCGTCCGAGACATCATTAATGGCAGTGTCAGCAGCGAAAAATCATTCTCGGCATCGCAAATTCGCAGAGATAATTAAAAAATTTCCTTCTGTACACTCAAAAACGAGGGATATACCGAGCTCTGTATATTCGACAGTTCGAACGCAATCGAATGCATTTAAACTTGGTTCATGTACGCGGCATTGGAGTTACGCCGCAAAATTCCCGCCCCCCCCCGCCCCCCCCGCCTCAGCAGATCGCCAATTCAGCACAACAATTTGCATCGAGAGTTATCCCGCGCCGACCAGTTCTCGATGTCGTCGAGGACTAGAGTAGTATTCCTGAAAGTGCCACCTCGTAAACCTCAAGATGACTAATCCAGCAATCACAATAGAGACCGCTTCAGCAAGGCATTAGAACTCTCCAGCGCGAAATTAGGCTCGTTTGTAGACTCGCAGGAATTCGAGGACGCAGTCCTAAAAGAGTAACTTACCGAGTTGACCTGCCGGCCCGCTGCATCAGTTCCGTCGCCCCGAGCTCGCGTCCCAGCCACCATCGACCGGCCTGCAGAGTGGCCGCCTGTGCGGCGCGAGCCCGGACTAAGGGGTAGCTCATCCTCACGTCCTAACAGCCTCACCTGGGGCTACTACGCTCAAATAAACTGGCCCTAAACGCAAAAACCCAACCGGGTTAGGGCTGGGTTTTTGAGATACTACGAATCGGTGGCTCCCCGACCTGGACTCGAACCAGGGACCTGCGGATTAACAGTCCGTCGCTCTACCGACTGAGCTATCAGGGAATTGAGGCCAGAATTATAGCCGCGCATCTTTGATTTGCCCAGTCCAAAAAACAACTATTTTCGCCGACGCGCCAAGCCACCCGCCATCGCCAATCCGACCAGCAACATGCCATACGTCGCGGGCTCCGGCACTGCGGCCATCACCGAGATATCATCCAACGCGGCGCCATAGTAACTATGATAAGGATCACCCACAAAGCTCAACGTGCTCGTGTCCGATACGGCGACAAAGCTGAAGCTCTTCCTGACCCAGCCCATATTGCTGAGTGTCTTGCCGTCGATATCGAAAGTGTAGGTAATCGGCGCGGTCACGCTAGCGTAGAAGAACTTGTCGCCGCCGCCGACGGGATTGCCGGCCAGGCTGAAGCTGACGTTGTATGTCTGCCCCACGACCGTGGCGAACGATTGCGAGATCGATCCCGCCCCGCCGCCATTCAAGTCGAGGCTGTAGCTGCCTGACGCCGGCGTCCAATAGGTGTTGATCAAGTCGACCGTACCGCCGATGGTCCAGCCGTCCAGGCCGGAGCCGATGGTTTCGAAACCGCCGCTGAAGCCGCCGGCGGACTCGAAGCCGCCGTTGTGAATCAGCTCGACCGACGCCTGCGCTGCGGGGCTGAGAACGGCGAAGGCTGCGATGGCGGCTAAGGCTTTTATTCTGGACATTTCACACCCCGTTATAGTTATCTAGATTAAACGAGAATTTCTTAGTATCAACTCGATAACTATACGCCATAACAAGCAAACATCAAGAATTACATTTTAGAAACAAAATGGATGCGACATGAACGGCCATGCGAATGAAAAAAGCCCCATGTGGCATCGCAACGATCTTAAGCGTTGCAAGCACACATGAGGCTTTTAAATTCTGGCTCCCCGACCTGGACTCGAACCAGGGACCTGCGGATTAACAGTCCGTCGCTCTACCAACTGAGCTATCAGGGATTAGAGGCAACATTTTATACTGTTTCGTTCGCGCCATCAAGAAAGATTTCCATCAGCGCAACTTCCAACAACATACCGTGCTGCCTTCCGGATCAAGCAACTGCTCAACCCGAAGAAGCAAGAGTTTAGAGCACTTTGGCGATGGCGTCAATAACGATGTCGATATTGCGCGAATTCAACGCCGCCACGCAAATGCGGCCGGTGTCGACCGCGTAGATCGACTGCCCGCGCAGCTGCTCGACCTGCGCCTTGGTCAGGCCCGAGTACGAGAACATGCCAACCTGGTCGCGCACGAAGGCGAAATCGTGGGCGGGCGCCTTGGCCTTCAGCTTCTCGACGAAGGCTTCGCGCATTTCCTTGATGCGCACGCGCATGCCGGCCAGCTCGTCTTCCCACATCTGACGCAGTTCCGGCGTGGTCAGCACGGTGGCGACGACCTTGCCGCCGTGCACAGGCGGGTTGGAGTAGTTGGTGCGCACGACGCGCTTCAACTGCGACATCAGACGGCTCGCCTCCTCGCCGCTGGCGGCGACCACGCTCAGCGCGCCGACGCGCTCGCCGTACAGCGAGAACGATTTCGAGAACGAGTTCGACACCAGCAGCGGGCCGCCGGCGTCGGCGAAGCGGCGCACCACGGCGCCGTCTTCGGCGATACCGGCGCCGAAGCCCTGGTACGCCATGTCGAGGAACGGCACCAGGCCGCCGCCGGTGACGGCCGCGATGACCTCATCCCACTGGGCCGAGGTCAGATCGGCGCCGGTCGGGTTGTGGCAGCACGCGTGCAGCAGCACGATGGAGCCACGCGGCATGGCCTTCAACGCGGCCAGCATGCCGGCGAAATCGACGCCGTGGGTGGCAGGATCGTAGTAGGCGTAGTTATTGACGGTGAAGCCGGCGCTTTCGAACAGCGCGCGGTGGTTCTCCCAGCTTGGATCGCTGATGTAGACTTGCGAATCGGGCGCGAAGCGCTTGAGGAAGTCGGCGCCGATCTTCAGCGCGCCGGTGCCGCCGATCGCTTGCACGGTGACCGCACGTTTCTCTTGAATTACCGCGCTGTCGGCGCCAAATACCAGCTCTTGCACCGCCTTGTCGTAGGCAGCCAAGCCTTCGATCGGCAGGTAGGTGCGCGGCGCTGGCGTCGCGATCAGGATTTCTTCCGCCTTCTGTACGCAAGACAGCAGAGGCACTTTGCCGTTGTCGTCATAATAAACGCCGACGCCCAGATTGATTTTGGCTGGGTTTTGGTCGGCGTTGAAGGCTTCGGTGATACCCAGGATCGGGTCGCGTGGTGCCATGTCGATGGCGCTGAACAAGCTAGGATTCGTCATGATAAGATTGGATTCGATTGGAAGCGTTTCGCAGCGGATGAACGTAGACAGCGCCCCTCAAAAAACTACTTCAGGCCGCTGGCAGGCCATTATTCTAACAAAGGTCGGACCACGATGGCTGAATTACCAGTAGTAGATACCCCCAAGGCAACGGTTGTTACCTTCCCGGATTCGCCGTTCAAGTTGCACCAGCCCTTCCCGCCCGCCGGCGACCAGCCGGTGGCGATCGACAAGCTGTGCGAAGGCATCGACGACGGCCTGTTCTTCCAGACGCTGCTCGGCGTGACCGGCTCCGGCAAGACGTACACGATGGCCAACGTTATCGCCCGCAAGGGCCGTCCGGCGATCGTGTTCGCGCCGAATAAAACGCTGGCCGCGCAGCTGTACTCGGAGTTCCGCGAGTTCTTCCCCGAGAACGCGGTCGAGTACTTCGTCTCGTACTACGATTACTATCAGCCGGAAGCCTACGTGCCGCAGCGCGACCTGTTCATCGAAAAGGATTCGTCCATCAATGAGCACATCGAGCAGATGCGCCTGTCGTGCACCAAGTCGCTGATGGAGCGGCGCGACGTCGTCATCGTCGCCACCGTGTCGGCCATCTACGGTATCGGGAATCCCAACGAATACCACCAGATGATCCTGACCTTGCGCCAGAAGGACCGCGTCTCGCAGCGCGACATCATCGCGCGCCTGATCCAGATGCAGTACACGCGCAACGAGGTCGATTTCGGCCGCGGCACGTTCCGCGTGCGCGGCGACACGCTCGACATCTTCCCGGCCGAGAATGCGGAGCTGGCGGTGCGCCTCGACATGTTCGGCGACGAGCTGGAATCGATCCAGCTGTTCGACCCGCTGACAGGCCGCGTCAAGCAGAAGATCCCGCGCTTCACCGTCTATCCCGGCTCGCACTACGTCACGCCGCGATCGACCGTGCTGCGGGCGATCGAAACGATCAAGCTCGAACTGCGCGACCGCCTGGAGTTCTTCCGCAAGGAGAACAAGCTCATTGAGGAACAGCGCCTCGAGCAGCGCACCCGCTTCGATCTGGAGATGATGGCCGAAATCGGCTTCACCAAGGGTATCGAGAACTACTCGCGCCACCTGAGCGGCGCCATGCCGGGCGAACCGCCGCCGACCCTGGTCGACTACCTGCCGAAGGACGCGCTGATGTTCCTCGACGAGTCGCACGTGTTGATCGGGCAGCTGAGCGCCATGTACAACGGCGACCGCTCGCGCAAGACCAACTTGGTGGACTACGGTTTCCGGCTGCCGTCGGCGCTGGACAACCGGCCGTTGAAATTCGAGGAATTCGAGCAGAAGATGCGGCAGACGATATTCGTCTCCGCCACGCCGGCCGACTACGAAAACTCGCACGCCGACCAGGTGGTCGAGCAGGTGGTGCGGCCGACCGGCCTGGTCGATCCGCTGATCATCGTGCGCCCCGCCCGTTCGCAGGTGGAGGACCTGATGTCCGAGATCACCGACCGCGTCGCCAAGAACGAGCGCGTGCTGGTGACCACGCTGACCAAGCGCATGTCCGAGCAGCTAACCGAATACCTGAGCGACCATGGCATCAAGGTGCGCTACCTGCACAGCGATATCGAAACGGTGGAACGGGTCGAACTGCTGCGCGACCTGCGCATCGGTACCTTCGACGTGCTGGTCGGGATCAACCTGCTGCGTGAGGGCCTCGACTTGCCGGAGGTCTCGCTGGTGGCGATCCTGGACGCCGACAAGGAAGGCTTCCTGCGCTCCGAACGCTCGCTGATCCAGACCATCGGCCGCGCCGCGCGTAACCTCAACGGCGTGGCGCTGCTGTACGCGGACCGCATGACCGATTCGATGGAGCGCGCCATCGGCGAGACCGAGCGCCGGCGCGCCAAGCAGATCGCCTTCAACGCCGCCAACGGCATCATACCGCGCGGTGTGAGCAAGATCATCAAGGACATGATCGACGGCGTCTACAGCCCGCAGGACGCGCGCGAGAACCTGCAGGTGGCGCAGGAGGCGGCCAAGTACGAGTCGATGAGCGAGAAGCAGATCAGCAAGGAGATCAAGCGCCTGGAGAAGGCCATGCTCGATCACGCCAAGAACCTGGAGTTCGAAAAAGCCGCGCAGGTGCGCGACCAGCTGCATGGACTCAAGCAGCAGCTGTTCGGCGCCCCGGGCGCGGACACGCCGCCCACCCCGGCCTGACCAATACAAAGAGCGACGATGAATCCGATTTTAAGCAGCGGCCCGCTGGGCTTCCCGTGGGCGACCATGGACCCGTTCCTGTTTTGCGTCCACCACGTGGACAACTACCCCAAGGGCGACGGCAAATTCGGTCCGGCCACGTCCCTGGCGGGGCGCCGCCTCGGCCAGGACTTCATGAATATCGACGGCTGGAATATGTACCACGGCGAACAGGTGCCGGGCTTTCCCGGCCACCCGCACCGAGGCTTCGAGACGGTGACCATCGTGCGCCATGGTGTGATCGATCACGCCGATTCGCTGGGCGCGGCCGCGCGCTTCGGCGCCGGCGATGTGCAGTGGCTGACGGCTGGACGCGGCATCGTCCACTCGGAGATGTTCCCGCTGCTGAAGACGGAGGACGGCAATCCGCTCGAACTGTTCCAGATCTGGCTCAACCTGCCGGCCCGCAGCAAGTTCGCCGAGCCGCACTTCACCATGCTGTGGTCCGAGGACGTTCCCCGCGAAACCGTCACCGACGCCACCGGCGCACGCACGGAAGTGGTCTGCGTTGCCGGTCGCGTGGGCGGTGTCGACGCCCTGCCCCCGCCGCCGGATTCCTGGGCCGCCGCCGAGGACAGCGACGTCGCGATCTGGGTAATAACGATGGAGCCCGGAGCGCAGTGGATCCTGCCGCCGGCGCGCGGCGCCGGCACCAAACGGGCGCTGTATTATTTCGATGGCGAAGGCGCCAGCCTTGGCGGCCAGCCGCTGGCGTCGCGCAGCGTCAACGACGTGCGCACCGACACGCCCCTGCCGCTGGTGAATGGCGCCGCCGGCAAGGCGCAGTTCCTGGTCCTGCAAGGACGGCCGATCGGCGAACCGGTGGTGCAATCGGGCCCGTTCGTGATGAACAGCGAGCAGGAGATCCGCCAGGCCCACGCCGACTACCGGCAGACCGGCTTCGGTGGCTGGCCGTGGCCGGATGGCGCCCCGGTGCACGGCGCCGACCCCACGCGCTTCGCCCGCCACACCGATGGCAAGGTCGAACGGCGCGGGGGCTAGGCCCCGTCAGCGCTGTTTGACAAAGGCCGCGACGGCCTCGCTTAACTGCGGGGCCAGCGGCAGGCTGGCGTCGCTGTACGATGCCATTTGCCGCGCAGGATCGGCGGGAACCATTTTCAGCACGTGATTCATACCCTCGATGGTCACCAGCTTGGCCGCCGGCGCGGCGGCCGATAGCGCCTGTGCCTCTTTCACCGAGACCTGGATGTCGGTCGTTCCCTGCACGATCAGCACCGGCATTTTCAGCGCGGCGATCGCCTTGCGCGGATCGGTCTTGAAGGACGAGATCAAATACGGCTGGACCGATGGCCGGTACAGCATCATCAGCTCCGGCGGCACATCCTCGACCTGCTTGCCCTGCTCCAGCGCGACCAGTATGCGTTCGTTCGCGCCGGCCAGCGCGGGCGGGAGCTTGGGTTTTAGCTGGTCGCGCAGGATGTCGGCCAGCGGGTGGCCGGCGCCGGAGATCGACACGCAGCCATCGGCCTTGGCGCGCTGGCAAGCCACCAGGGCGATCAGCGCTCCCTCGCTGTGCCCCGCCATCACCACACGGGAGAAACGCTGGTCGGCGCGCAGTTGGCGCATCCAGACCACGGCGTCATCGATGTACGTATCCAGGCGCAGATCGGATTCCTCCTTCGCCGC
This sequence comes from Burkholderia sp. LMU1-1-1.1, assembly GCF_040675865.1. NCBI lineage: Bacteria > Pseudomonadati > Pseudomonadota > Betaproteobacteria > Burkholderiales > Burkholderiaceae > Burkholderia > Burkholderia sp. LMU1-1-1.1. The sequence goes on from NZ_JBEGHG010000023.1 coordinate 310,965, forward strand.
GCCGGCGCTGGAGGCGACCCCGCGCTTGTCGTAGCGCACCGTCGCGATGCCCTGCTGCGCGAGCGCTTCGGCCAGCATGCGCAGGGAGTTATTCAGCAAGGAAGCCGGCGCGCTGTTGCCATCGCGGTCCGTCGGGCCGGAGCCCGAATGCAGCAGCACCACCGGCACTTTGGCGCCGCCCTCCGGTACCAGCTCGGTGCCGTACAACGCTCCGCCCGGGACGGTCTGTGTAACGGAACGTTCGGTATAGCTGCCAGCATGGGCGGCACAGGACAGCACCAGCAATGACAGCAAAAATTTACAGCGCATTCGCAACTCCCTGATCGGTATCGGTAAGGCCTATGATACCGGACAGCGCCAGCGAAGTCGCCCGCTGCACGCTCAATAAACGGCTAGTCCGTCCGCGTCGAAGACGTGCCAGCGCGCCGCCTCGACGCGAATGACCGCCGTCTGGCCGCCCTGCCAGCGCGCTTCGGCGTCCACCCTTGCGATCAACTGGGTCGCGCCATCGTCGGGTGTCAGATAAATGTAGCTGGCGTCGCCGAGCAATTCCGCCGCCTGCACCGTGACCGGAATACCGGCGGCACCGCCGCCGGCCGGATCGTGCGGCGCCAGCGCCATGTGCTCGGCGCGCACGCCCAGCGACACCGGCGATCCGGGAACCAGTCCGTCGCGCGCGCCGATCGGCACCAGCGCGCCGCCGGACAGCCGCACCGCCATCGCCTGCCCGGCCAGCAGCTCCACCACGCCGGTCAGGAAGTTCATCGCCGGCGAACCGAGGAAGCCGGCGACGAACATATTGGCCGGCCGCTGATACAGCTCCAGCGGCGCGCCGACCTGTTCCACACGCCCGCCTCGCAGCACCACGATGCGGTCGGCCAAGGTCATCGCCTCCACCTGGTCGTGCGTCACGTAGATCATCGTGCTGCCCAAGGTGCGGTGCAGGTTTTTCAGCTCGATGCGCATCTGCACCCGCAGCGACGCGTCGAGATTGGACAGCGGTTCGTCGAACAGGAACACCTCCGGCTGGCGCACGATCGCGCGGCCGATCGCCACCCGCTGGCGCTGCCCGCCCGACAGCTCCTTGGGCTTGCGCTGCAACAGCGGCTCGATGCGCAACGTCGCCGCCGCCTGTTCCACCTTGACGCGGATCTCATCGCGCGACAGTCCCGCCATTTTCAGCGCGAAGCCCATGTTGTCGAACACCGTCATGTGCGGATACAGCGCATAGCTTTGAAACACCATCGCGATGCCGCGCGCGGCGGGTGTCACGTGCGTCATGTTGCGGCCGCCGATGGTCACCGTGCCTTCGTCCGCGTCTTCCAGGCCGCAGATCGTGCGCAACAAGGTCGATTTTCCGCAACCGGATGGCCCCACGAACACCACGAACTCGCCGTCGGCGATGCTCAGGTCAATGCCGCGCAGGATAGGCTGCTGGCCGAAACCCTTGCGTATGCCGCGAATGTCTACTCCTGCCATGACTTCCCCTCAGCCCAAAACCAGTTCGACGCGATGGACCGCGCCATCGCGCAGCAGCGGAATGCGCGCCACGCCGTCGTCGGCCGCGAGCGCCGTGCCGTCAAGGGTAACCGATACGACATCCTTGGCGCTATGGCCGGGATTGAGCACCTTGATCTCGTAGCTGCCGCCGCCATCGGGCAACTGATGGAGGATGCTGAACCCGGGCCAATCGTCCGGGATGCGCGGCGCCATTACGATCGTGTCGCCGCCTTCGATGCTGAAGCCCAGTACGGACTCCAGCCCCACCCGATACATCCAGCCGGACGATCCCGTGTACCAGGTCCAGCCGCCGCGCCCCACATGCGGCGCCTCGCCGTAGACATCGGCCGCGATGACATACGGCTCGACCTGATACACCCCCACCGCCGCCATGTCGCGCGCGTGGGTCACTGGGCTGAGCATCTCCAGCAGCGGCGCGGCGCGGTCGCGGCGTCCCGCTTCGGCCATCGCCCGCACCACCCAGCACGCCGCATGGGTGTACTGGCCGCCGTTTTCGCGCACGCCCGCCACATAGCCCTTGATGTATCCCGGATCGTTGGGCGTATTGACGAAAGCAGGCGTCAGCAGCCGTATCAGGCCATCCTGCTCGGACACCAACCGCTGCTCCAGCGCGTCCAGCGCCTGCGCCGCCCTTGCCGGCGGCGCCGCCTCGGAGATCACGGCCCAGGCCTGCGCCAGCGCATCGATCTGACACTCGTCGCTGTCCTTGGAGCCGATGACGGCGCCGTTGTCGTAATAGGCGCGGCGATACCATTCGCCGTCCCAGCCGCCATCGTTCAGCGCCTGGTCCAGATGATCGTGATACGCGCTGTAAATGGCGATGCGCGCGGTATCGCCACGCCGCTCGCAGATCGGCAGGAAATCCTTGATGATGCGCGACAGGAAAAATCCCATCCATACGCTTTCGCCGCGTCCTTCGCGGCCCACGCGGTTCATGCCGTCGTTCCAGTCGCCGGTGCCCATCAGCGGCAGGCCGTGGGCGCCCTGCGTCAGCGAGCGGTCCAGCGCGCGGCAGCAATGCTCGTAGACGTCTGCGCTTTCACCAGACAGCGACGGCTTCAAATAGACCTCGTCCTCGCCCTCCTCCAGCAACGGCGCCGTCAGGAATGGTTCGACTTCGTCGAGCACGCTCCAGTCGCCGGTGGTCTTGATGTAGAAGGCCGCGACGTACGGCAGCCACAGAAGATCGTCGGAGAAGCGCGTGCGCAGCCCGCGTTCCAGCGGCGCCGTATGCCACCAGTGCAGCACATCGCCTTCGACAAACTGGTGCGCCGCATGGATGCGGATCTGCTGGCGTGTCAAGTCGGGACGCGCGTAGATCATCGCGCTCGAATCCTGCAACTGGTCGCGGTAACCCAACGCGCCGCCGGACTGGTAGAACGCCGAACGTCCCCAGATACGGCAACTGAGGTTCTGGTAGGCCAGCCAGCCGTTCTGCATCAAATCGATGGCCGGCACCGGCGTGCGTACCTGCACGGCGCCGACGGTGTGGCGCCAGAAAGCGGTGATCTCGTCGAGCGCCCGCTGCACCGCGCCGGGGGCTGCGTAGCGCCGCACCAGGTCAAGCGCCGCCGCGCGTTCCTGCGTCTCGCCCAGCAGCACAACCCATTCCAGGGTCGCTCCCGGCGCCAGTTCATGCGTCGTCTGGAACGCGGCGCATGGATCGAGGCCCGCGCCGGTGGCGCCATTCAATTGAGCGGCGGCCAGCGCGGCAGGCTTGGCAAGGTCGCCGTGCCGGCCGATGAACGCCTCACGGTCGGCGCTGTGATGCACCGCCGCGCCATCGCCCGGCAAAGCGGCAGTAAACGTGACGCCGTCCGCGAACTGGCCAGCGAGAGGATTGGTCGCCAGCAGCGCGCCGGATGCATCCCACTCGGTGATGACGAACCGGCTGCTATCGGCCGGCGTACCGCCCAGCACCAGCCGCTGGTACGAGAACAGCGACAGGCGGCGCACAACCGCGTCGCGGTTGGTCACGCGCACGCGCACGATCTTGACCGGATCATGGCGCGGCACGAACATCACCGTTTCCTGTTCCAGGCCATGGCTAAAATGATTGAAGCGCGTATAACCGAAGCCATGCGCCGCCTCGTATCCCGCGCGCGCCGGGGCCGGACCGGGCACCGGTGACCAGTACTGGCCAGTGTCCTCGTCGCGCAGATACAGCGCCTCGCCGTGCGGATCGCGTATCGGATCGTTGGACCATGGCGTCAAGCGGTATATGCGGCTGTTGCGGCTCCAGGTGTAGCCGGCGCCACTTTCGCTGACCAAGAAGCCGAATCCCTCGTTCGATATCGCGTTGGTCCAGGCCAGCGGCGGGCGGCGCAGTCCATCGGTCGCGTTCCAATCCATGCGAATCACATACTCGTCGCCGGCATCGGTAAACCCGCCATAACCATTGAAGTGATGCAGCACGGCGCGGCCAGGCACCGTCTCCGGTCCATCCTGTTGCGCAGTACCCATGGCCGGCGGCTGGGAGGCGGCCGCGCCGACGTCGGTATCCAGCACCGGCATCCGGCCGCGAACAACCAATAGCGCGGTCATTTCAATCAACGCGAGATCCTGCTTTTTGAACTTTTCAGGTTTGCGCACATGGACGCCTTCCGCATCCTTGTAAGAGCCGTCACGATCTAGCAGTAAAAGATCGACCATCCAGCCGTGCGCGGCCCAATAAGCGCGGGCACGCAGCAGCAAACGCGCGTTGGCATCGTCCGCGCCATCGACCCACAGGACGGCCAACGGCCCGGCCGGAAGAGCGTGGGAAGAAAGAACGGAACCAATATCGGCGGAAGCCTCGACCTCACGCGCGGTATGGCGCGGTGCGCGTACCGCCGGCTCGCCATACAGCATCGCACCCGCCAACCGCTGCAAATAACTCGCCTCGTCCGGACTCAAACCCAATCGCTGCTCCAGCGCCTGCTGGGCGGCGCGGGCGGCATTGATCGGCGCACGATCTGTCGGTTCCAGGCCGGCGGCTAACGCGAGCGCGTGCTCGCGACTGCCCGCCGCGCCCAGGATAAATGCCACGCTGGCGTGCGTCCCGGGCGCCAGCGTTACCGCGCGGCGCAAGCTAAACGCTGGATCGAGCACATTTCCGGCCGTGCCGGAAAGTTCTCCGTCCATGCCGGCCGGCGAGCGCAACTCGCGTCCGCGTCCGACAAAGCGCGTGCGATCGGTCTCAAAGCCGGCGGCGTCGCCACCGGCGGCGACATGCACCATCCACAGCGCCGCATCGCCCTCGCCGCGCGGTCTGCGCCGTGCCAGCAAGGCGCCTGTGGCGGCGTCGTGCTCGGTCTGCACGAACAATTTGGAGAAAGCCGGATGAGAGGCTTCATCCGCCTGTCGATTCAACACCACTTCCAGATAGCTGGTCACCTCGATATGGCGCTCGGTAGAGCCGGTGTTCTTGAGCACCACGCTGCGCAGTTCGAGGTCCCGCGCGGGATCGACGGCGATCTCCATATGCGCCGCGATGCCGTGCGCCGATACGCCAATCCAGAAGCTTCCAGCCTCGCCGCCGGAGGTCCTGACCGCGTCCCCCGGGCCGCCGGGCTGCAAGCCCAGCGACCAGACATCGCCGCTGACGGTGTCGCGCAGATAGACAAAATAGCCCTCGCCGTCCTCGACGCGGTCGCCGCTCCAGCGCGACAGGGCCATATCGCCGACCTGGCTGAAACCCATGCCGGCGCCGGTGATCAACGTGGTGAAGCTGCCGTTGGAGAGCAGCCGCGTTTCACGCGCAAAGGTGTTTTCTAAACGATTATTCATGATGCTTTCCGGCGGCTTGATTGAGGCAGGAACCATTGCTGGCGACGATATCGGCATACAGCATTGCGCTGTCTTTCAACGTGCGCTGCTGCGTTTCAAAATTAACGTGGATGATGCCGAAGCGCTTGGAAAAGCCCAGCGACCACTCCAGATTGTCCAGCAGCGACCATACCATGTAGCCGCGCAGGTCGACGCCCGCTTCCAGCGCGGCGCTGATGGCGCCCATATTCTTGCGCAGGCAATCAACGCGCAGCGGATCGTGCACCCGCCCGCCCTCGGCCTGCGGCGGGTCATAGAACGCCGAGCCGTTTTCCATCACATACAGCGGCGTGTCGCCGTACAGGCGTTTGAAATTGACCAGCGTATCCGTCAGCCCCTGCGGGAACACCTCCCACCCTGTCTCGGTGTAGGTCGCCTGGGTCTGACGGACCGGCGCCACTTTCAGCGGCCAGTTGGAGGGCTCATCGCGCACCACGCTGCGGGTGTAGTAGTTGATGCCGACGAAGTCCAGCTTCTGGCCGATCAACTCGAAGTCGGCGGCGGGCCAGTCCGGCCAGGCGTCGCCGAACATCTGCTTGAGCTCCGGCGGATAGGCGCCCAGGAAGATCGGATCGAGGTACTGGCGGTTCATGTAGGCATCGGCGCGCCGCGTGGCGTCGAGATCGGCCTGCGACTGGCTGGCCGGATATTTAGGTTCGATGTTGACGACGATACCGATTTGATGCTTCCCCACCTCCCGATAAGCCTTGACGGCGCTGCCGTGCGCGCGCATCAGGTTATGACTGGCCAGCGCCGCCTCGTGCACACTGCGATGGCCCGGCGCCAGGGTGCCATGCATGTACCCACCGTCGGTGACCACCCATGGCTCGTTGAGCGTGGCCCACGACTTGACCCGCCCATCGAAGGCCTGGAACAGTATGCGCGCATAGTCGGTGAACCAGTCGGCGATGTCGGGATTGAGCCAGCCGCCCCGGTCGTCCAGCGCGGCGGGCAAATCCCAGTGGTACAGCGTGAGCATAGGCTCGATGCCATTGGCGAGCAGCTCGTCGATCAGGCGGCTGTAGAAATCCAGACCTGCCTGATTCACGGCGCCCCGCCCTTGCGGCAGGATGCGGCTCCACGAAACGCTGAAGCGATAGGCTTTCAGCCCGAGCTTCACCATCAGCGCGACGTCCTCCTTATAGCGGTTGTAATGGTCGCAGGCGACGTCGCCGTTGTCGCCGTCGCGCACATTGCCCGGCACCGCGCAGAAGCGCTGCCAGATGCTCGGCCCGGCGCCGTCGGCCAGCGGCGAGCCTTCGATCTGATACGCCGACGTCGCGCTGCCCCACAGGAAGTCGGCGGGAAACTGGATGGATTTGCTCATTTGATGATCCTTGTGATCTCGAAGTTATAACGGTGCGCCATTAATTTTCAGTACCGCCGGCAGGCTATCGATCCTGATCTGCCGGTTTTGCCATGCCACCTGTTTGCCATTTAGCGTGGCCGCGCCGGGCGCCGTGTGCCACGGCCAGGTAAAGACCACCCCTCCGGGAGGCGTACGTTGCATGGTCTCGACATTCAAGGAGAGCGTGCCATTGGCAGCGGCCAGCTTGTAGCTGATCGGACCATACGGCGTGCGCAGTCCGTGAAGGCCGATTCCCTCTCCGCGCAGCCAATCCACCGGCACGCCTTCTGCCAGCAACAACGCTTGATCCGACTCGCGCTCGTAGGCGAACGAGTCGAGCGCCGCGCGGATGTAGTCGGACGATATCCAGCCGTGCGGCATGTCGCCGACAAAGCGCGGCTGGCGCATGTCGCGGCCGACGACTTCGGCCCACTGGTTCCATTTGGCCGGACGCTGGTCGGTGTAGAAGTAATCCAGCAGCTTGGCCGCCCGTTCGCGCCAACCCAGGCGCACGAAGGCGCTGACATTGCGTAGTTCATAGGGCGTGTAGTCCTCCCAAGCCTTGCGGCCGTCGCGGCGAGCCAGGAAGAAGTCCCAGTATTTATCGTAGGTGGCCTTCAGCATCGCCGGCGGCAGGAACTGCTGCTCGCCGCCGGGCGTGAGCGCAATGGTCGACGACGTGGGATCGAAGTCGCCCAGTTCCGCCGCGCCGGGAAGGTAGTCGATGCCGTGGACGGCGGTGGCGGCGTCCAGTGATGCATAGAGGTCGCGCCGGAACTCGTCGCGCGCCACCGCCAGGCGCCGTTCGTCATCGGTTTTGCCCAGCGCCGCGGCGATATGGACCGCGTCCTTGTAGCCCCGCATGGCCCAAAAATCATCCCAGTACGAATGCATCGGCTTTTCCGAATATCCCTCGTGGCTGATCGAGGCCGGCATCAGACCATAAAACGCACGGCGCTCCGGCGTTCGGTTTGCCTCGACACGCTCGGATTGACGCAAGGTTTCCATGTAGCGCACGGCGGCGTCGATACGCGGCCAGGCTTCGGCAAGCGCGGTCTTGTCCTGCGTGTAGCGGTGCAGTTCCGCCGCGAGGAAGATCAACTGGCCATGGCTATCGTTTTCCGGCACCGGATCGGCGCCACGGCGGTCGACGCAGCATGGTACTTTTCCGTTATCGAACTGGTACGGCGCATACCAGCGCAGGTACTCGGCCGCGATGTCGGCCTGTCCGAGTCGCAGTAGCGCCTCCGACATCATCGCGCCATCGCGTATCCAGGAGCGTCGGTAGGAGCGAGTGCCAGGTTGCAGCGACGCGCCTTCGCGCGTCATCAGCATGTGCGCCAGCGACGAGCGCAGCGTGTCGGCCATGTGCCGGCCCGCTTCCGGCACCTTGAGCGTGACCCGATTCAGTTTGCCGCGCCACTCGGCCGATACCGCATCCTGTCGGCCGGACAGCCATGCGGCGGCGTTGCGGTCGGACGGAGGAATGGCGAACCCCGCCGAGCCGCCTGCCATCGGCAGCACGGTACCGATCACAGCGCTGCCATACGGCGGCAGCGTGACGTCATAAGTCAGCGCCGCCGAGGCCATGCCTGTTGCGTCATGCAGGCTCCGCGCCGCAAACGCGCCGGATGCGCCGCGATGGGCGATGGGCAGCAGGCCGCCGTCGACCGATGACAAGGCCACGCCGTCTGGCACTTGCAAAGGATAGATCTTGCTATCGCCGTTTACGGTGATCGCGTTGCCATCCCAGCGCAGATCGTTAATGGCACTGAAGCCGCCAGGTGTATTGAGGAACTGGCGCGGGGCGTTGACCTGGAACGGGCGCACCGCCAGAACCAATTGCATGCGCCGCGCGGTCGCGCCGAGGTTTTTCAACTCGTACTTCGCCAGCAGTCGCGATGAAGCGGGGGTGCCATCGGCGGCGGCGGTAACGGACATCGTCCAATCCGGATGCCGCCATAGTACCGACGGTACGGGCAGATAACCGTCCCTCAAACTCTGGCTCACCTTCACATCGGCCCACGTGACTAACCGCTCTCCGTCACGCACAAATGGTTCGATGGAAAAACCTCCCTGCTTCGCCTCCAGTGCGCCATCCTCGGAAATAAGCGCGCTGTGGTCGCCGCCGCCATCGACGCCCACCAGCGTCCAGTAAGACTGCTGGCCGGAGAAGCCCCGTGGATACAGCCCCCGCTGAGCGGTCCGTGCAACGCCTTCGATAAACTGGTTCGGTGTCGCTCCCCAGGCCAGATCCTTCAGATCGACTTGCGCCAGCGCGTAAGCCGCGGACGGGCCATCGCGCAGCACCAGCCGGATATAGCGCGCTTCGGACTCCGCCAATCGCAACGGATCGTCACCGCCGTTGCCTGCGACGACACGGCGCACCAACCGCCACCGGCTGCCATCGGACGAGAGTTCGATATCGTAGCTGCTCGCGTAGCGGCGGCCTTGCCAGTGCAGCACAAGGCCGCCGAACTCGCGCTCCACGCCAAGATCGATCGTCAGCCGCTGCGGCGCACTTTTAATCTTCTTTCCGATCCACGCCGTACCGGCATCGCCATCGACCGCCAGCGCGGCTGCTCCGCCAGGCATTCGTGACGACGCCTGCGCGACCGGCTTCGGCCAGGTATCCGGGACCGGCGGCAGCGCGCGTATTGTCAGCTGCTTAAGATAGATCGAACCTTTGCCACCGCCGCTGCCGGCGCTGACGACAAACTCGATGCGGTCCGCATGTTTGAGCACGCGATCCTTCGTCGGTCCCCATGCGAACAATACCTGACGCTTCTTGATGCGCACCAGTTGCCACTCTTTGGGGAAGATGTAATTCTGCTGTGGGAACCACCAGACATTATCGCCACTGGCGTCGGTCATCTTGAACTCGAAATGATTAACAGGCGCGTCGGCGCGCACGTAAAACGAGATCTCGTAATTTTCCGGCAGGTCCAGCGGCAGCGCCCGGCGCACGAAGGCGTAACCACCTTTGCCGGCGAAATCGAAATCCAGCCGCAGGCCGCCATCGGTGCCGCTGGCGGCGGCACGCACGCCATCGGAGGCCTGCGCCTGCCACGCGTCGACAGACGAAAAGTCATCCAGCACCCGCGGCGGCTCCGCCGCGATAGCCGTCGACATCAACGCGGCGACCAGGCCCGCAGCCAGCATATGTATGAGCTTCATCCTTTTACGCTCCCCACCAGCAGGCCCTGGATATAGTACCGCTGCAAACCGAGGAACAACAGCAGCACCGGCAGAATGGTCAGCACCGAGCCGGCCATCATCAACTCGTTATCCTGGACGTGTTCGCGCGACAGCGATGCCAACGCCACCGGCAAGGTATAAAGGTCTTTATCGGTCAGCACGATCAACGGCCACATGAAGTCGTTCCACGTGCCGAGGAAGGTGAAGATTCCAAGCGTGACCAGGATCGGCGTAAGCAGCGGCAGCACGATCACGCGGAAGATACGGAATTCGCTGGCGCCGTCCATGCGCGCCGCCTCCAGCAGCGCATCCGGTATCGTCAGCGCGTACTGCCGCACCAGGAAGATGCCGAAGATGCCAGCCATCGCCGGGACCAGCACCGCGCCGTAGGTGTTGACCAGACCCAGATACTTCAGCAACAGGAACAGCGGCAGCATCGCCACCTGGCTGGGGATCACCAGCGCGCCGAGCATGACCTTGAAAATCCGGTCGCGTCCCCGGAACCGGAGCTTGGCGAAGGCGTATCCCGCGCTGACGTTGAACAGCAGCGACAACACCGTCGCGGCGCACGACAGCAGCAAACTATTGAGCAGATACTGGCCGATGCCGGCATGGCTGAACAATTCGCGGTAGTTGTGCAGGGTCGCGGCGCGCGGCACCAGCGGCAGAGGGAACGCGCTTGATTCGCCAGGTTCCATCAACGACACCGACAGCATCCATAGCAGCGGGAACAAGGTCAGCGCGCCGGCCACGAGCATCAAGCCATTGAGCGCCAACGCGCGCGGTTTCCAGGAGAAGGCGATCATGCGTCCGCTCCTTTGGCAAAGCGCAGTTGCAGCAGCGTGACGCCAAACATGATCGCGAACAGCACGAAGGCCACCGCCGACGCCGCACCCAGGTTCCACCACTTGAACCCCTGCTCGTACATGAAATACAGCACGCTGACGGTGCTCTGCACCGGCCCGCCCTGCGTCATCACATACGGTTCGGCGAACAGCTGGAAGTAGCCCGACATGCTCAGGATACTCACCATCAGCATCGTCGGTCCGAGCATCGGCCAGGTGATGAAGCGGAACTGGCCCCATACACCGGCGCCGTCCAGCCCCGCCGCTTCGTACAGATCGTCCGGAATGCTTTGCAGGCCGGCGAGGAAGATGATCATGTTGTAGCCGAAGTTTTTCCAGACCGCGAACAGGATAATCGCCGGCATCGCCCAATCGGGATCGTTCAGCCAATCCACCGGCGATATGCCCAATTGATCGAGGCCGTGATTGATCATGCCGTAGCGCGTGTGCAGCAGGTAGCGCCAGATCACCGCCACCGCCACCAGCGACGTCACCACCGGTGCAAAGAAGGCGGTGCGGAACAGGCCCTTGAACCAGGTGAGACGGGAATTGAGCAGCAAGGCCGCGCCGAGCGATGCGGCGATCGACAGTGGCACGCCAACCACGACGAAATACAGCGTATTGCCCAGCGCCTGCCAGAACAGCGGCGTTTGCAGCAGCTCGGCGTAGTTGCGCAGTCCGACGAAGCGCAGATTGTCCAGATTCGCCAGCCCGTAGATATCGAAGTCGGTAAGGCTCATCACCAGCGCGGCCAGCACCGGCAGGAAGAAGAACACGCCGATCACCAGCAGCGCGGGACCGGCGAAGCACCAGGCGGCGCGGCGCGAGTTCATCGCCCCTCCTTCCGCGCCAGCATCCAGCGGCGCTTTTCCAGGATATGGTCCGCCTTCGCGTCCAGCGCCACCACCGCCTCATCGACCGTCAGCTCGCCGTGCGTAACGCGCTCGGCCACCAGCCGCATTTCGGTGGCGATGCGTTCCCACTCGGGCACCTTGGGGGCCGGCTTCACGCGTTCGAACTGCTGCCGGAACGCCTGGGCATAGACATCGTTGGCAAGACGGGGCGCGTTCCAGTTGCTGCGGCGCGGCGGCAGATCGCCCGTCAACTCGTGGAAGCGCGCCGCCGTATCGGTGCGGGACAGGTATTCGATCAGTTGCCAGGCTTCGCGCGGGTGTTTGGACGACGCCGACAGCGCCAGACTGGAACCGCCGGCGATCGAAGCCGCGGGACCGGAAGGCCCGGGCAAGATCGCCGTCATCCAGTTCTCCTGCTGGTCGGCCGGTAGACGGCGTTTGAACTCGCCCATATTCCAGGGCCCGGAAATGTAGAAGGACACGTAGCCCATGCCGAATTCGTGATAGACGTTGGTGATGCGGTTCATCGGGGCCAGCTTCTGCGCGTACATGTCGGCGTACAGTTGCAGGCTGCGGCGGAAACCGGCGCTGCGGAAATTGCCATACCGGCCGCCGTCACGCAGCAACGGCTCGTCGTTCTGCAGGGCCAGCGCTAGCAGCGGCTCGAATTCTTCGCTCGGCAGCAGGATCGCGTAGTTGTCCGGCCCGACACGGCGCTTGATGGCGCTCATCGCCTTCATCCATTCGGCCCAGGTCTGCGGCGGCTTGGCGTAACCGGCTTGCGCCAGCATGTCGCGCCGGTAGAACAACACGCGGGTGTCGATATACCACGGCGCCCCCCACAGCTTGCCGTCGACGATGTTGGTATCCCATATGCCGGGGAAGTAGTCGGCTGGTGTCACCAGCTTCGAGGCGGCGACTTGCGCGTCGAGCGGCAGCAGCGCGCCCAACACCGCGAACTCCGGCACCCACGTATTCCCAAGCTGGAAAATGTCGGGCATGACGTCGCCGGCGAATGCTGTCAGCAGCTTTTCGTGCGCGGCGGTCCACGGCAGTTGCTGGACTTCGACCCGTACGCCCGGGTGGGTGCGTTCGAACTCCGGCATCAACGCGGTGACCACCTCGCCCTCTCGCCCCATGGCCCAGAACTTGAGCACCACGCCCTGCTCCTTGCGGGGCGCGCACGATGCCAGCAGGCCGCAGGCCAGCAATAACAACAGCGTCGGCATCGCGCGCGAAAAGTGCCGGCGCGGTGACAAGTCTCGCATCATTGGGCGGGCGCCATCTCTGCCGCCGGCTTGGCCTTCTCCGGCTGCCGCAACCAACCACCTGTGAAGCCCGCACGTTCCAGTCCGCGCCGGATCACAGGGTGGTTCCGCATCACGCGCCACACGAAATCGCTGCGATAGTTTTCCGTCATGGCGATGATCGGACCCTGGTCGATGCCGAGATAGTCATTGTCGACCCAGCCCTTGCCTTTGATCGTACGTCCTTGCGAGACGGGGATGTCATAGTCGAAGCTTGGATTGAAGGCATCCAGGAAGCCGTAGCGGCCATAGATCCAGTCGCCGTAGCGCTTCTTCATCTCCAGCACCGCCGGCACCACGATCTCCGGCGCGAACGGCAGCGACGACGCGGCCGCCGTCGGCGCCAGCGTGCAATCGTCGTAGTGTTTCAGGCCGCCGATGCCGCGCGCCGTGTAGGTTCGGAATGGCAGCTTGATGCCGCCATAATCGAGCGTCTTGTCCACCGGGCCGTCACTGGCGGTGATGCCCCAGACATTGGCGCCGTAACCCTTGCAACGCAGCGGATTGGCGATCGCGTAAGCCTGCTGCGCATAGGTGGCGCGGCGGCTGTTCTCGAAATAGTCGTACCCGCGTTTGCCCATGTACTCGTCGCGGATGCCCCGGAAGTCGATCCACACATGACTGTACTGGTGGATGAACAGCGACGGATAGCCGAGATACTCCTTGTCTCCCTTGCCTTCCAGGCTGTTCCCGTAGGTGCTGGTCCAGGCCTTCCAGGCATCGGGCTGCACCGGATGCGTCGGCGATCCCAGCGCCAGCACGTAGACCAGCATCGCCTCGTTGTAGCCTTTCCAATCGTAGGGTATGAAGCCGGATTCGGGATGCCAGCCCAGCGCGATCGAAGGTTTGCGCGCCTGCGCCCAGGTCCAGTCGACGCGCTCGTAGATCTCGGCCGCCAGCTTGCGGATCTCCTTCTCGGCCGGATCGTCGCCGTCGAAATAAGATTGGCAGAACAGCGCGCCGGCCAGGAACAGTGCCGTGTCGACGGTCGACAGCTCGACCTTATCGTGCCGCAGGCCGGTCTTCATATCGAGGAAATGATAGAAGAAACCCTTGTAGCCGCTGGTGGACGTGCCTTTGGCGTCGCCCTGGGGCGCGTTGCGGAAGAAGCGCAAGGTAGCCAGCACGCGGTCGCGCGCCTGCTGGCGCGTGACGTAGCCGCGCTCGACGCCAATTGGATACGCGGTCAGGCCGAAACCGACCGCCGCCACGCTGGAGAACGACGGCGTCGGATAGCGGTCCGGCACCAGGCCATTGGCCGGGTTGGCTGTTTCCCAGAAAAAGTCGAAGGTACGGCGCTGCAGATCGTCGAACATCGGCGGGAGCGCGGCATCGCGCGCCTGCGCGACGCCTGCGCCGGCGAACAAGGCGGAAACGGCGATCGCCAGGCTGGCGGCGGCGTGCAGGGCGCGAGGCTTGGAAAATACGGTCATGAACACGGGCCTCCTTAGAACGCGTAGCGCGCGCTGAACTTCAGTGTGCGCATCTGGCCGCCCATCGAATTCGGCTTGCCGAGGTTACTGTTGTCGCCACCGAGACGATTCTGCGGATTGCCCGGACCACCGACCCAGCCATCGTAGCCGCCGTAATTAATGCTGTTGAACAGATTGAGCACGTCAGCGCGCAGAGACACGCGGCCGAAGCGGAACCCGACCTCCTTCGACAGTCCCACATCCACCTGGTGGAAGGCGTCGCCATCGCCTTTAGCGGACACGCATTGCGTGAAGCCGGTCGAGCAATTGGTCATACGGTAGGGCAGGCCCGAACCGACGGTCACCTTCCCGGACAACATCAGCCCCCACGGCAACCAGCCATCGGATACGCCCGCCACGACCAGGCGGTGACGTTCAACGTCGGTCGACGGATTCCATGCGGAGGCGTAGCGGCCATGGGTCCAGTTGAAGATGTCGTTCGTCCACTCCTTGTTGGTGGTCTCGCCGCGGCTGTAGGTGTAGGTCGCGCCCAAGCTCCAAGTCGAAGACTTGCTATACGGCTTATCCATCTTCAGATACGCCGACTCGGTCTTGGCCTGCGAGACGAAGTCTCCCAATACCAGCGTACCGTAGCCGGACACAGATCCCCAGTACGGATCGATCGGGCTGGCGTCGCCCCAGCCCCCTTGCGGATCGCGATTGCCGCCGAACCAGTTGAATTGGTTACGGCTGCGCGAATTGGTATAGCCCGCCTCGCCGTTCCAGATACCCAGCGCCTGGCGCAGCCCAAAGCTCCATTGGTCGGTATAAGCCATCTTGTGATCGTTCTTGATCATCCAGATTTCACCCCTGGCCTGCGCATTTTTCTGCGCTTCATCCAACGCATGGTTGGCGATGGTGCGGTCGTATGCCCTGCCCCAGCCGGCGAACAGTACCGAGGCGCGGTCTCCATTGATGTCGTATGAAAGTCCAAGGCGTGGCGCAAAGGCCTTCTTGAACGGCTTGCGGCTATTGCCGGTGCTGATGTAGTCGGCGATATTGATACCGCCCTTGGCCAGGGACTGTGCGTAGGTCTGTCCGGCGGGAGCGCCGGCCCTCGGGTCCTGCTGGCCGAACAGCGCCACGCGGTCGGCGGGCGTCGCATAGCTGTCGTTCAGCATATTGTCCTCGTAGTCATAGCGCATGCCGAGATTGAGCAACAACTTCTCGCTGGCCTGCCAGTCGTCCTGGAAGTAGATGCCGTACTGGTTGTTGGAGAACTCCACGCCACTGGGAGGTATCGCCGTTTCGACGCGGATTAAACTCGGCAGGCCTGTAACGGTGTCAATCCGCTCGATACGCTTATCGACGGCGAGAGCAGTGCCCGACAAGTCGTAGGTGATGTGCTTGACTTTGAAGCCGGCCTTCATCGTGTGTCCGCTCTTGCCAGTGTAGGTCAGGTCGTCCTGGAACAGCAACCCGCTTTGTTCGCGGAACTGGTTGTTCGGCGATCCGCCGACGATGATCACGTCGACGACGTTGTTGTCCGTATTGCTGGGCGAGACCTGGTATTTAATGTAGGGCGTGTTTGCGTTCGAATGCGGGTTCCAGCTGTACTTCTCGTAGCCGATGCGGGCCTCGTTGAGGAAGTTATCATTGCTCCACTCATGCTTGAAGTCCAGCCGGTCCTCGTCGTTGCTGCGATTGACCGAGTTCTCCGGCACGCTCAGTTTTAAATCCTCCGGGATCATGTCGGTCTCGCGCCGGATGCGCGCGGTCGCTTCCACACGCTGGTTCTTCGCGATCTGTGCATCCACCTTCAACAGGAACAGGTCTTCCTTGAACTTCGATACGGCCGAACCCTGCTGCGACAACAGCGACGGAACGATGCCGGCGTTGGGCAGCAGATCGGTGCGTTGGGCGATCACCTGGCGCGGGCTGTCGATCTTCTTGCCCTCGTACGCCAGGAAGAAGTGCGCGACGTCCTGCTTGATCGGACCGCCCAAGGTCATGCCATATTGGTCCTGCGACGATTTCGGACGACCGACACCCCGTTCTTCCGACTCCTTCTGGAACGGATCCTTGGCCGTGAGATTGGTGCCTGTGTGATCCCAGAACGCGTCGCCATGCAGCTCGTTGCCGCCGGATTTGGTGATCGCGGTGATCGCGGCGCTCGACACCTGGTCGAATTCGGCCTTGTAGTTCTGCGCGATCACCTTGTACTCGGCGATCGCGGACTGCGGGAACGGATTGCCACGGCTTGTATCCAGGCCGGATACGCCGCCGCGCAGGATGTTGTTCTTCTGGCTGACGCCGTCGATGAAGACATTGACGTTGTCCTGGTTCTGCGACCCGGACTGCAGCTTGACGTTGCCGCTGTTGTCGACGCTGAAGCGCACGCCCGGCGCCAGATCGGCGAAGGACAGAAAGTTGCGGGTGACCTGCGGCAGCTTCTCGATCTGTTCACGCGAGACGGAGGTGCCGACCTCCGAGCCGGCGACATCGCGACGCGACGCGGAACCGGTGATCACCACCTGCTGCACGCCGCCTTGCAACGCCAGGTTGACCTGGCTGGTCTGGCCGACGCTGACCGTCACCAGTTCGGACTTCTGTTCACCGACCTTGATCTGGTAGGTGCCGGGGGCGACGCCGGTCAGCACGTAACTGCCGTCGGCGCGCGTGACGGTGTTGTAGACATAGCCGTTCAACTGGTTGGTGGCGGTGACGGCGCTGCCGGCCGACGGTGCGGTGCCGCTGGTGACCTGGCCCTGGATGGTGGCGCTGCTCAGTTGCGCGTGCGCCGGGATGGCTGTCAGCAGTGCTGCGGCGAATGCTGCGGCCATTGCGGACAGGCGTAGGGACGGCGTGTGCCGTTGGGTGTTGTTCATGGTTGTCTCCTGTTTTTTTGTGTACTTTTTTGTTGTACTACTAAGGCATGAAACGGGTGCTGCTGGTGCCGCTGGTGTTTGGCCGATTACGCTTCGCTAATCCGCCCTACGTGGTTCAGTGGATGATTCAGATGCCTCCGGTCGATGCGCGTATCACCAATTCGGCGGCCAGTGTCTGCGCGGTGGCCGGCATGCTCCCGGGTTGGCCGATTTGCGCATGCAGGCGCTCCAACGCCTGCACACCCAGATCGACGATCGGGACTCGAACGGTCGTCAGTGCCGGACTGACGTACCGCGCAATACGAATATCATCGAAGCCGGCCAGCGCGATATCGCGCGGCAGCTCCAGGCCTTGCTGGCGCAGCTCCAGCAGCGCGCCTATGGCCATCATGTCGTTGGCCGCGAACAGCGCGTCCGGGCGGTCGGCCGCAAGCGCCAGCGCCTTGCCGACGCGCTGCCCCGACTCTTCGGAGAAGTCGCCTTCAAACACTTGCGCCACCGCCTGCGGCGCCAGCGCGGCCAACGCCGCGTGGTAGCCGCGCAGCCGCTCCTGCGCCTCGAAGTTGCCGGCCGGGCCGGCGAGGAAGGCGATGCGCCCATAGCCCTGCCCCACCAGGTGCGCCACCATCGCGTAGGCGCCGCTGTAGTTATCGAACGAGATGGAGGCGTACTGCGTGCCGCCGGCGGCGGTGCTCATCAAAACGATCGGCAGGTCTTCGGGCAGGTTATCGGACAGCAGCGCCGCGTCCACGTGCGGCGACATCACCAGCAGGCCGTCGACGCGGCCGCGCATGGCGCGGATCGACAACGCCACTTCATCGGCGTCGCCGTGCAAGCTCGATACCATCAGGTGCAGGCCACGGGCGCGCGCGGCGACGTCGATGCCGCGAATGATCTCGGAGAAGAACTCGCCGTACAGGTCCGGCAGCAGCACGCCGATGGTGTTGGTGAAGCTGGTGGTCAGGCTGCGGGCGCCGACGTGCGGCATGTAGCGCATCCGCTTGACCACCGCCAGAATGTGTTTGCGGGTGTCGTCGGTGATGCTGGCGTGGCCGTTGAGCGCGCGCGACACCGACGCCACCGACACGCCAGCCTCTTGCGCCACGTCCTTGATCGTTATCGCCATTCTTGCTGCCTTCAGGAAAATGTAACCGGTTACATTTGCGTTAAAAAATATAACCGATTACTTTGATGCGAATGTAACCGGTTACATTGGTGTTTTGAAAAGTCTACTCGCGTTCGCTGCGCACTGTAAAGACTTTTCCACAACTTTTCTGTTCACGCGCCCGAAGGACGAGGTGAACGCCCCGTCACATCCTCGGCAACCACATACCCATGGTTGCCACCGAGATGCCGACCGTCATCGCCAGCGTCAGCGCCACCAACAGCAACGCGGTGCCGCCGCGCGCAACCGCCCCGCCGCCGGCACCACAGCGCAGATACAGTTCAAGCATCGCAAGCGGCAGCAGATACTGGGCGAACGACAGGAAGCTCAGAAACGGCCCGGTGAAGGTGTTGATATCGAAGCCCGCCGGACCACCGTTCACGGCGAGCCAGAACATCAAGCCCACGCGGAAGAACCACACGCCGCTCACGCACAGGAACAGCCGCAGCGCCCAACGCCGGTGCGCGGCGAAGTCGCGCGATAGCGCGCGCCGCAACGTCATGCCGGCGCACGCGACGACCAGCACCGAGTTGAGACTGGTGCCGAGGTGCTGCACCATGTCGCCGACGGCACCCCGGAACCACATCATATACAAGCCGCTCAACGCCGCCACGACGGCGCCGGCGAGGTAGAGCCGCCCGTTCCAGCGATGGAAGGACGGCGCGCGCGCACGTAGTTGAGGTATCAGCTGCAGCGTTCCGCCGCCCATGATCACCGCCGCCAGCAGCAGGTGGACGGCGGTGACGATATTTCCCGCCAGGTCGGCGCGCACGAAGCCGTGCGTCATGACCTTGTTCCAGCCATTCAAATTGCCGTCGACGGCGGCGCCGCCGTAAAGCGACACGATGTACGCGGCGAACACCAGCTGCCCCGCGACTGTGGCGACGAACCAGAATCGCGCGGCGGCGGTCAGCGCGAGCGCCGCCCAGGCGTCGGCCGTGCGCCTGCGCGGCGGCGTGGAATCGATGGAAAGTGCGGACGTCATGGTTTGCTCCCCGGCTGTTATGTAGCCATCAAGATAGCCAGCCTTCAACCGCCCACCAACGCGCCGGCGCGATCGATGCGACCAACGGCGGTTTTTAGGGCTTGAACGACGACCTGCGAGCGGTTATCGTTAGGCGATGACGCCGAACGCTCCCCTTCCCCGCCCAGCCAGGTTCTTGCCGACCGCGCGGCAGGCGCTCGTGGTCGCCGTGTTCACGTTGTTGCTGTCGTGGCTTTTGCACAAAATGAGCCGCACGCCGTATCCCACCGTGTTCGGACATATCGGATTTATCGGCGCTGTGCTTTTGTTCGCGTATTCGTCGGCGGACCGGCTGCGGCCACGGTGGTTATCGACCGGCAAAGCGCGGCTAATGGCGGTGGTCCTGGCCGCGCCGTTGGCGGCGTTGCTGACCGCGATAGGCACCCAAGGCCGCCACTTCGTCACCTATCTGAGCGATATTAAAACACTGTCCGGCTACGTCATGATGGTGGTATTGGGCGTGATCTTCGGGGTGACCTTCTCGCTGGTGGCCATGCGCGCCGAACGCAGGGAGCGCGAGCGGGCCGACCGGCTGCAGGTCGAACTCGAAAAGAACACGCTCGAGCGCGAACTGGTCGACGCCCGCCTGCGGCTGCTGCAGGCGCAGATCGAACCGCACTTCCTGTTCAACACCCTGGCCAATGTCGAAGCGCTGGTGGCCGCCGGTTCGCCGAACGCCGGGCCGGTGCTGCGCCACCTGATCGCCTACCTGCGCGCGGCCATGCCGCGCCTGGGCGACGCCGACGCCACCCTCGGCACCGAACTGCAACTGGTGCGCGCCTATCTGGAGCTGATGCACATGCGCATGCCGGACCGGCTGCGATTTTCCGTCGCCAGCTTGCCGGCGCTGGAGTCGATGCGGTTTCCCGCCATGGCGTTATTGACCTTGGTCGAAAACGCGGTCCGCCACGGCATCGATCCGTCCCCTTCCGGAGGACATATCGACGTCGGCGGACGTTACGACACCGCCGACGGCAAGGTGGTGCTGTGGGTCGCCGACAGCGGCGTCGGCATGTCGGAGACGGCGCAGCCGGGCACCGGCCTGTCCAACCTGCGCAGCCGCCTGCATGGCTTTTACGGCGCCGATGCGCGCCTTGATCTGCATGAGGAAACGCCGCATGGCATGCGGATCGAACTGCATTTTCAGCCTGGAGAAAAACGTGAAGCAGCCAACAGCCCTGATCGCCGATGACGAGCCGCTGCTGCGCGAACGCCTGCGCAGCCACCTTGCCACGCTGTGGCCGGAGCTGCGCGTGCTGGACGACGCCCGCAACGGCAGCGAGGCGCTTGAACTGTTCGAGCTACACCAGCCGCAGGTGGTGTTTTTGGACATCCACATGCCGGGCATGAGCGGCATCGAGGCGGCACGCGCGCTGGGCCGGCGCGCGCATCTTGTGTTTGTCACCGCGTATGAGCAGTACGCGTTGCAGGCCTTCGAGCACGGCGCGGTCGACTATCTGGTCAAGCCAATCGATCCGGCGCGCCTGGCGGACACCGTGCAGCGCCTGCGCCGGCAGTTGGATGGGCCTTTGCCGGGGGGCGCCGCGCTCGATGCGATGCTGGACCAGTTGGCCGGGCGGCTGGGGCAGCGCGTCGAAGCGCGGCGCTGGCTGCAGTGGATCAAGGCGTCGGTGGGGACGAGCGTGAGGCTGATTCCGGTCGAGCAGGTGTGCTATCTGAAGGCCGAGGAGAAATACACGCTGGTGGTGTGGGAGGAAGGCGAGGCGCTGATACGCAAGAGTATCCGGGAGCTGGCGGAGCAGCTCGACCCGGAGCGCTTCGTGCAGACGCACCGCTCGGTGATCGTCAACCTCGCGCATGTCGCGGAAGTGGTCCGGGGTGTCAATGAGACGGCGGACCTGAAGCTGCGCGGACGTGGCGAGGTGCTGCCGGTCAGTCGCAGCTACCTGCACCACTTCCGGCAGATGTAGGATTTACAGGGTCTTGACGAATTCCCGAATACCGCTCAACAGCATCTCGACCGACATCGCCGTCAGGATCAGGCCCATCAGGCGCTCGAACGCCGTCATCACCTGCGGACCGAGCACCTTCTGCAAGCGCTCGGCGCTGAGGAACACCAGCAGCCACACCACCGCCACCGCCGCCAGCGCCGCCACGTGCACCATCACCTCGCCGGTGCTCTCGCTGGAAAACAGCAGCACCGTGGCCAGGGCCGACGGCCCGGCCAATGCAGGAATCGCCAGCGGCACGATGAACGGCTCTCCGCCATCGGTGCGACCCAACACGCCGTCCGGATGCGGGAAGATCATGCGAATAGAAATCAGCAGCAGGATCACGGCGCCGCCGATGCGCAGCGCCACTTCCGACAAATGCAGCGCCGCCAGGAAGTGCCGCCCGAAGAACATGAAAATCAACAGCAGCACGAACGCGATCGCGCATTCGCGAATCACGATGCGCGAACGGCGCGCCGGCGGCACCGGATTGAGCACGCTGGCGAACAGCGGCACGTTGCCGAAAGGGTCGGTCACGAGAACCAGCAAAATGAAGGTCTGGAAGAAGTCTTGAGTCATGTGTTTTTTTTATTGAATAAAAAAGGGAGCCGAAGCTCCCTTGGTCGAACAGCTTATTGAGCCGCTTCGCCTTTTTTGATCCATGCCGCCAGTTGATGCGGACGCAGACCGTCGTAGTCCTCGAACGGCTGGTGGATCCACGGATTGTGCGGCAGTTCCTCCATCTGGTAGTCCGGCTTGAAGGCCGAGCTGCCCTTGGTCCAGATCACGGCCGATTTCACATCGGTGACGCCTTCGAAGTTGTCCTTCAAATGCTTCATCACCTTGATCAGGGTGACGCCGGAATCGGCCAGGTCGTCCACCAGCAGGATCTTGCCGCTCAACGGGCCCTTGGTCATCGTCATGTACTTGGCGATGTCCAGGTCACCGCGCACGGTGCCCGCTTCTTCACGATAGCTGCTGGTCGAGAGGATCGCCAGCGGCACGTCGAAGATTCGCGAGAAGACGTCGCCCGGACGCACGCCGCCGCGCGCCAGGCACAGGACCATGTCGAACTTCCAGCCCGATTCATGGACCTTCAGCGCGAGGCGCTCGATCAGGCGGTGGTATTCGTCCCAGGATACCCACAGGTGTTTTTCGTTCGATTGCGGTTCGCTCATGATGATTCCTTGATTACTCGAACGGATGACGCAGAACGATCGTTTCTTCACGATCCGGACCGGTCGATACCATGTCGACCGGCACGCCGACCAACTCTTCGATACGTTTGATGTAAGCGCGCGCGGTGGCCGGCAGCGCGGCCAGCGATTTCGCGCCGACGGTGCTTTCGGTCCAACCCGGCATCTCTTCGTAGACCGGCACGCAGCGCGCGGCTTCCTCGGCGCCCGACGGGAAGATGTCGACGGCCACGCCGTCGATGGTGTAGCCGGTGCACAGCTTGAGCGATTCCAGGCCGTCCAATACATCCAGCTTGGTCAGGCACATGCCGGTGACGCCGTTGATCTGGACCGAGCGGCGCAGCAGCGCGGCGTCGAACCAGCCGCAGCGGCGCGCGCGGCCCGTGACGGTGCCGAACTCGTGGCCCACTTGCGCCAAGTGGTGGCCGACGCCTGCATCGGTCGGCAGCTCCGAAGGGAACGGGCCGGAACCGACGCGGGTGGTGTAGGCCTTGGTGATGCCCATGATGTAGTGCAGCATGTTCGGACCGACGCCGGAGCCGGCGGCGGCGTTGCCGGCCACGCAGTTCGACGAGGTGACGAACGGATAGGTGCCGTGGTCGACGTCCAGCAGCGAGCCTTGCGCGCCTTCGAACAGCAGGTTGGCGCCGGCCTTGTGCGCGGCGTACAGCGCGCTCGAAACGTCGGTCACCATCGGGCGCAGGCGCGGCACGTAGGCCAGCGCGTCGTCCAGGGTCTTCTGGTATTCGATGCGCGGGGCCTTGAGGTAGTGCTCCAGCACGAAGTTGTGGTAGTCGAGGTTCTCGGCCAGCTTTTCGGCGAAGCGCTTTTCGTTCAGCAGGTCGGCGACGCGGATGGCGCGGCGCGCCACCTTGTCTTCGTAGGCCGGGCCGATGCCCTTGCCGGTGGTGCCGATTTTGGCTTCGCCACGGGCGGCTTCACGGGCCAGGTCCAGCGCGGCGTGGTACGGCAGGATCACGGGAGCGGCGTCCGACACCTTCAGGCGCGACGCGACTTCGACCCCGACTTTTTCCAGCTTGTCGATTTCGCGCAGCACGTCCGGCACCGACACCACCACACCGTTACCGATGTAGCAGGCCACGCCCGGACGCATGATGCCCGACGGGATCAGCTGCAGCGCGGTCTTGACGCCGCCGATGACCAGCGTATGGCCGGCGTTGTGGCCGCCCTGGAAGCGGACCACACCTTGTGCATGATCGGTCAACCAGTCGACGATCTTGCCCTTGCCCTCATC
Organism: Burkholderia sp. LMU1-1-1.1; assembly: GCF_040675865.1. NCBI lineage: Bacteria > Pseudomonadati > Pseudomonadota > Betaproteobacteria > Burkholderiales > Burkholderiaceae > Burkholderia > Burkholderia sp. LMU1-1-1.1. Next base: position 334,737 of record NZ_JBEGHG010000023.1, read on the forward strand.
GCCCCACTGGGTACCGATGACGACGACGTTCTTTGCGTTTTTCTTTGACATCACACTAACCTAAGTTTTTAAGAATCCAGTTGCTACCACTATCGTCGAGTACCAGAGCGCGGTCGCACTCGAACTCGTCCAGCTCGTTGCTGTGACCCGGCATACTTTGGATCACGACTTCGCCGGACTTGCGCAGCTCGGCGATTTTTTCCTTCAATTCCGGCGCGTTGCCCCATGGAGCGCGGATCGACTGCTTGCGCTCCGCGGTCGGCAACAGGCGCGCCAGCTCGCGCAGGTCGAGCGAGAAGCCGGTGGCGGGACGCGCCCGGCCGAAGGCTTCGCCTACGTGATCGTAACGGCCGCCGCGCGCCACCGCGTTCGGCAAGCCTGGCACATACAGCGCGAACATCGCGCCGCTTTCGTACTGGTAGCCGCGCAGGTCGGCCAGGTCGATCGCCACTTCGGCGCGGCCCAGCGCGGACGCGGCCAGCGCGGCCAGTTCGGCCAGCGCCTTGGCCATGCCCGGCAAGTCGGGCAGCGTCTCGCGCGCCTTCTTCAATACTTCGACGTCGCCGTACAGGTTCGGCAGCGCCAGCAAGGCCTCGCGCACCTGCGGCGCGTAGTTGGCGGTGATCGCCTGCAGGCCCGGCACGTCCTTGGAGCGCAGCAGCGCGTACAGGGCCGCCTCGTCCCTGGCCGCGTTGGCGTCGCCGTCGAGGATCACGCGCAGCACGCCGGCGTGGGCCAGGTCCAGCCGCACCTCGTTGAAACCGGCCAGCGCCAGGGAGGCCAGCGACAGCTCGAGGATCTCGGCGTCGGCTTCCAGGCCGGCGTGGCCGTAAATCTCGGCGCCGATCTGCAGCGGCTCGCGGGTGGTGTGCAGGCCCGAAGGACGGGTGTGCAGCACGCTGCCGACGTAGCACAGGCGCGTGACCGAGTCGCGGTTCAACAGATGGGCGTCGATACGCGCCACCTGCGTCGTCATGTCGGCGCGGATGCCCAGCATGCGGCCGGAAATCTGGTCGACCAGCTTGAAGGTGCGCAGATCGGTGTCCTTGCCGGCGCCGGCCAGCAGCGATTCGACGTACTCGAGCAGCGGCGGCATGACCAGTTCATAACCGTACAGACGGAAATTATCCAGCATCAGACGACGCAACTCTTCGATCTTGCGGGCTTCCGACGGCAAAACGTCGGCGATGTTCTCGGGCAAAAGCCAATTCGGCATGGGAAACTGATACGGAAAAATTAAAAAACGAATAATGCGGCGAACGTGGCGCTGCCATAAAAGCGGCGGGCCGAACCTGATATTTTACGCGAAATGACCGATGGGCGGGAAAAAATCGCCGCCCGCCGGAGGGCCGGGAGCTCCCGCGGCGGGCGACCGGCATGGCCGCGGCGCGCGCCCATAATAAATCCGGCCGCTGATACGTCTACATCGGTATCGATACGATATTCGCGCCGCGCGCGCCCCTTCCCCGATCCACCTCGACAACCACACGGAGCACTTGCAATGAACGACCCCGCCATCCCTCCCCTGAAAAACCGCGCCGGCCTGCTGGAATCGGCGCTATTAAAGCTGTTCACGCGCAGCGCGCGGGTGCTGGAGATCGAGGATGTCGGCGACGCCTTCCGCATCGTCACGCTGGGCGGCGAGACGTTGCGCGATGCCGCCTGGACGCCCGGGGACAAGATCCAGATCCAGCTGGGCGGCTGGACCCAGCGCACTTACACGCCGATGGGCTGGGACGCCGACGGCGGACGCACCCGCATCCTGGCCTACCTGCATGCCGCAGGCGGCCCTGGCGCCCAATGGGCGCGCGCGCTGCGCAAGGGCGAAGACTGCGTCGTCTTCGGCCCGCGCAAGTCGGTGCGCCTGGCGCGGCCGCAATCGACCGTCATCGTGTTCGGCGACGAGACCTCACTGGGCCTGGCGGCGGCGCTGGCCGACCAGGCGGCCGCGCCAGCCGTGCTGGGACTGTTCGAAGTCTCGCGGCCCGGCGACACCGCGCCCGTGATGGAACGGCTGGACATGCAAGGGGCCGCGCTCTGTGCCCGCCTTGAGAACGACGGCCATTTCACCGAACTGGAAGCGCGCATGACGGCGCTGTTGCGGGCGCACCCGGAGGCGGACGTCGTCCTGACCGGCCGCGCGGGCGCCATCCAGCACATGGGCAAAGTGCTGAAGCGCGAAAACCTGGCCGCCGGCCGGCGCCAGAGCAAAGCGTATTGGGCGCCCGGCAAAACCGGGCTCGATTAAACGCTTAACCGCTTTAAAACGGACCGCGAATGCAAAAAGGGCGGATACCCGCAGGTATCCGCCCTTCTTTTTGCCGTCGCCGGCTTACTTCTTCGGCGCGGCCGGCGCCGACGGCGCGCCGCCGGTGCCCGAGCTCTTGAAGTACTTGAAGAAGTCCGAGCTCGAATCCATCACCATCACGTCGCCGTGATTCTTGAACGTGGCGCGGTAGGCTTCCAGGCTGCGGTAGAACTTGTAGAACTCCGGATTGCGGCCGAACGCCTCGGCGTAGATGGCCGACGCCTTGGCGTCGCCCTCGCCGCGCATCGTTTCCGCTTCGCGATAGGCCTCGGCCAGGATCACGGCGCGCTGGCGGTCGGCGTCGGCGCGGATCTTCTCCGATTCGGCCGAACCGGTCGAACGCAGTTCGTTGGCCACGCGCAGGCGCTCGGCCTTCATGCGGTCGTACACCGAGTTGTTGATCTGCTCGACGTATTCGACGCGCTTCAGGCGCACGTCGATGATCTCGACGCCGATCTGCGCGGCTTCCTGAACCACCTTGGTGCGGATCGCCTCCATCACCTTGCCGCGCTTGCCCGAAATGACTTCGCTCACGGTGTGCTTGGTGATTTCCTCGTTCAGCGCTGCCTTGACGATGACCGACATGCGGTCGCGCGCGCGGGTCTCGTCGCCGCCGAAGGTGACGTAGTACAGCTTGGCCTGGCCTTCGTTGCGGCCGATGCGCCACTTGACGAAGCTGTCGACCAGGATGTTCATCTTCTCGGCGGTGATGAAGCGCTCGGCGTCGGCCGATTCAATGGTCAGGATGCGGTTATCCAGATACAGCACATTCTGGAACGGCGGCGGCAGTTTGAAATGCAGCCCCGGCTCGCGTATCACTTCCTTGATCTGACCCAGCGCGAAGACGATCGCGTACTTGCGCTGGTCGACCACGAACACCATCGACGACAGCAACAGCAGCACGACGAAAACAGCAATGAGGGAACTGGCTATGCGATTCATTAACGACCCTCCCGGTCACGTCCGGAATCTCGCGAGCGCGAATCGCGCTGGCGGGTTACTTCAACCGATGGCATGATCTCCGACGGCAAGGTTGCCACCGGCGGTGGCGAAGCCTGCGCCGCCTTGGCCTGGGCCGCCGACGCGTCGGTCGCCGCCACCTGGGCGATCAGCTTGTCCAACGGCAGATACAGCAGGTTGCTGCCGCTCTTGGCGTCGACCATCACCTTGCTGGCGCTCGAATAAATCTGCTGCATCGTTTCCAGATACATGCGGTCGCGCGTCACGCCCGGCGCCTTCTGGTACTCGGTCAGCACCTGTTTGAAGCGGGCGGCGTTACCGGTGGCGTTCTCGGTGACCATCGAACGATAGGCTTCGGCCTCCTGCAGCAGGCGCGAAGCGTAACCGCGCGCCTTCGGAATCACGTCGTTGGCGTAAGCCTGGCCTTCATTCTTCTGGCGTTCCAGATCCTGGCCGGCCTTGACGGCGTCGTCGAAGGCGACTTGCACCTGCTCCGGCGGTTGCACCGCCTGCAGGGTCACGTTCGAAATCAGCACGCCGGAGGCATAGCGGTCGAGGATCAGCTGCATCAGCTGCTGCGTCTCGTAGGCCACCTTGTCGCGGCCCTCGTACAGCACGAAGTCCATCTTGTTCTTGCCGACGATTTCGCGGATCGAGGTCTCGGCCACCTGGCGCACGGTGTCCTCCTCGTCGCGGTTGTTCATCAGCCAGGCCACGGGATCCTTCAGTTTGAACTGCACGGCGAACTGCATGTCGATGATGTTTTCATCGTCGGTCAGCATCAGCGATTCGCGCGCCTGCTTGTTCTTGACGTTGCCGCGGTAGCCGATTTCGACCATCCGCATCTGCGATACCTTGACCGTTTCGTCGCTCTGGAACGGATACGGCCAGCGCCAGTTGAAACCGGAACCGGTGGTGTGGCTCACTTTACCGAAGGTGTAGACGATACCGGTCTGGCCCTCCTGCACGATGAAGGAACCGCTGGCGAGCCAGATCAGCGCGGCGACGACGCCGATGGCGCCGGCCGTGGCGCGCATGCCGGCCATGTCGGGACGCGGCCCGCCTGGACCGGCGGGACCGCCGTTATTGGGACCCTCGGGACCTTTCTTCTGGCCGAAGAAGCTATTGAGGCGCTGATTGAAATCGCGCCACAGCTGCTCCATGTCGGGAGGTCCTTCGCCGGGCTTTTTGCCTTCGTTCGCTTGCGGCTCGCCGTCCTTCTTGTCCGAGCCCCAGCGGGGATCGTTCAGCGACGGCTTGAGGCCAAGACGTTTCATAATTGAGGAGACACGCATCAGTGTGATCCAACGTGATTAGGGGTGGGACTGCTATCTGCTTCGGAGTCGGAGACCTGGTGGGCGTCGCCATCGGCTGCCTCCCAGTCGTCCGCTCGATCCGCTTCTTCGAATTCTTCCATGTCGCCTGTCGGGTAGGCCTGGTTCAGCCTTGCGCCGGGTGCCGCCTTGGCCCATTCGACCACCGCCTCGCGCAGCAGATCGACGCCCTGGCCGGTGCGCGCGCTGAGGAAAACGCGGGAAATTTTAGCATATTCATCCCTTTCCACAGACGGCTCCAGGCCGGCCGCGTCGATCTTGTTCCACACCAGAATCTGCGGAATATGATCGGCGCCGATCTCCTTGAGCACCAGGTTGACCTGCTCGATCTGCTCCATGCGCACCGGCGACGAGGCGTCGACGACGTGCAGCAGCAAATCGGCGTGGATGGTCTCCTCCAGCGTGGCGCGGAACGCCGCCACCAGCTGGTGCGGCAGCTCGCGCACGAAACCGACCGTGTCCGAGAACACCACGTTGCCCACTTCCTGCCCCATGTAGACGCGGCGCGAGGTCGTGTCCAGCGTGGCGAACAACTGGTCGGCGACGTAGACGCCGGCCTTGGTGACCGCGTTGAACAAGGTCGATTTGCCGGCATTGGTATAGCCGACCAGCGACACCGAGAACGTCTGGCTGCGTCCGCGCGAGCGGCGCTGCGTCTCGTGCTGCTTGCGCAGCTTGCCGAGACGCGCGCGCAGCGCTTTGACCCGCTCGCCGATCAAACGGCGGTCGGTTTCAAGCTGCGTTTCACCCGGACCGCGCAAGCCGATACCGCCCTTTTGCCGTTCAAGGTGGGTCCAGCCGCGGATCAGGCGCGTGGCCAGATGCTGCAGCTGCGCCAGTTCCACCTGCAGCTTGCCCTCGTGGGAGGCGGCGCGCTGGGCGAAAATGTCGAGTATCAGGCTGGTACGGTCGAGCACCCGGATCTGCAGGCGCTTTTCCAGGTTGCGTTGCTGGGCGGGCGACAGCGCGTGGTTGAAGATGACGATTTCGATGGCGTGATCGAGCACGGCGAGACCGATTTCGTCGGCCTTGCCGCTGCCAACGAAATACGCCGCGTCAGGAGATGAACGCTTTGCCGTGATCGTCGTGACAGGCTCCGCGCCTGCTGAACGGGCCAGCAGTTGCAGTTCCTCGACGCTGGCGGCAAAGTCGCCCTGACCGAAATCGATACCGACTAGAGCTGCGCGCATAAGACGGTCAGGCAAGTTGGGAAGAAGCCGAGATGCAAGCGCTTATTCCGCTTCGGATTCAATGTTGAGATTGACGGCGCGTGCCGGCACTACCGTGGAGATGGCGTGTTTGTAGACCATCTGGGTCACGGTGTTGCGCAGCAGTACGACGTACTGGTCGAACGATTCAATATGGCCCTGCAGCTTGATGCCGTTGACCAGATAGATCGAGACAGGAACATGCTCTTTGCGCAAGGCATTGAGGAATGGGTCTTGTAACAGTTGCCCTTTGTTGCTCATAACAGCTCCATTTTATGTTGTTGTGTTGGAATTGGAGGCGAAACGCTTAATTTCAAGTACGTGGCCCAGCGAAAGTCAAATGATTTCCGCTGAAACACCGCTCGCCACGCCGGGAATGGTGCTTCTAAGCCACTGTAACCTGTTTTGACAATTTTTGCAGGGGAGTCCCGTACAAAAAAGCCAAAATTCCCTTATTTTTTTCTTATTTGGCCGGCGTCTTGGAGAACGGGTTTTTACCGGTGCGCAGCTCGATGCGCAAAGGCGTGCCCACCAGCTGGAACGTGTCGCGGAAATGTTTTTCCAGGTAACGCTTGTAGGGCTCGCCGACGGCGTCCAAAGCGTTGCCGTGGATAACGATCACCGGTGGATTCATACCGCCCTGGTGCGCGTAGCGCAGCTTCGGACGGATCGAACCCTTGCGGCGCGGCTCCTGCTTTTCCACCGCCTCGATCAGGGCGCGGGTCAGCTTCGGCGTCGACAGGTTGGCCGTGGCGGCGGCGTAGGCCGCGTCGACCGACTTCATCAGCGGGCCGATGCCCTGCGATTTCAAGGCCGAGATGAAGTGCATCTTGGCGAACGACAAGAAGTCGAGCTTGCGGTCGATGTCGATCTTGATCTCGTCGCGCTCATCGGTGCGCAAGCCGTCCCACTTGTTGACGGCGATCACCAGCGCGCGGCCCGTCTCCAGCACGAAGCCGGCGATGTGGGCGTCCTGCTCGGAGATGTCCTGCTGGGCGTCGAGCATCAGCACGACCACGTTGGCCTCCGAGATCGACTGCAGCGTCTTGACGACCGAGAACTTCTCGATCGCCTCGAACACCTTGCCGCGGCGGCGGATACCGGCCGTGTCGATCAGCGTGTACTGCTTGCCTTCGCGCTCGAACGGAATCTCGATCGAGTCGCGGGTGGTGCCTGGCATGTCGAAAGCGATGACGCGCTCTTCGCCGACCAGGGTGTTGATCAGGGTCGACTTGCCCACGTTCGGACGGCCCACCAGCGCGATCTTGATGCCGTGGTCGGCCTTGTCGAGCTCCTCCGGGTCTTCCGGACGCTGGGCGAAGGCCAGGTTCAGCGCCTCCTCCACCAGGTCGGCGACGCCGTCGCCGTGGGCCGACGAGATCGAGTACGGCTCGCCCAGTCCCAGCTCGTAGAAGTCGGCGACGACGGCGGTGTAGCGCATGCCCTCGGACTTGTTCACGACGAGCATGACCGGACGGCCGCTTTTACGCAGGAAGTCGGTGATGGTTTTGTCATGCGGCGTCAGGCCCTGGCGGCCGTCGACCAAGAAGACGACGATGTCGGCTTCGGCCACGGCCTGCTTGGTCTGCTTGGCCATCTGATGCATGATGCCTTCCTTGGCGACCGGCTCGAAGCCGCCCGTGTCGATGACGAGGAAGGGACGTTCGCCGACACGGCCCTCGCCATAGTGACGATCTCGCGTCAACCCAGGCAAGTCCGCCACCAGCGCATCGCGCGAGCGGGTCAGACGATTAAACAAGGTCGATTTCCCTACATTGGGTCGACCCACTAGTGCGATTACCGGCTTCATTGTATTACTCGACCGCGAGAGCGGTCACTGTCCCTGATTGGGTTTGAAAAATCAAATTCGAGCCGGCGATGACGGGGTCCGATTGGATCGGGCTTCCGTCGGTCGCGGCACGACCTATGTACGAACCATCTTCCCGCGACAGGAAGTGGACGTAACCCTGGTAGTCGCCGACGGCCACAGCGCGGCCGAACGACACGGGGGTCGACAGGCGGCGATACGACATCTTGTCGTTCTTCCAGGCGTTGCCGCCGCTTTCGCGGCTGTAGGCTGCAACTTCGCCTTTGTCGTCGGAGACGAATACGAAACGCTGGTCCACCGCCACGCCCACGTCGGACGAAGTCGGCTTGCTCCAGTGCGGCGCGCCGGTGGTGGCGTCGAAGCAGGCCACGCGGCCCTGGTACGACACGGCGCAAACATCTTTTTCGAAGATCACCGGGGCGCCGGCGATGTCGGTGACCCGTTCCAGCTCGGTCGCGCCGCGCGGCTCGCCCACCACCAGTTCGAAGCGCTGCAGGCCGCCGGCCAGGGCCAGCACCAGCAGCTTGCCGCCCGGCTGGGCGACGTACACGTTGGGGCCGTTGATCACCATGCCCGGCGCGTTGCGCAGGGTCAGGGCCGGCGTGGTGCGCGCCACGCTCCATTTTTTGACGCCGGTCTTGGCGTCGTACGCGGTGATCAGGTTGTCGACGCTGCGCACCACCACCACACCGCCGCCCACCACCGGGGAGGACAGCACTTCGCTGCTGGCCTGGCCCTTCCACAGTTCCTTGCCGTTGGCGTCGTAGGCCAGGATCACGCCTTTTTTGCCGCCGACGACGACCACTTCACCATCGCTACCCACGCCGGCGGTCAGGTCGACGCCGGTCTTGACGCGCCAGGCTTCCTTGCCGGTGGCCGCGTTCAGGCGCGCCAGCACGCCGTCGCCGTCGGCCACGTACAGGCTCTCGCCCGCCAGCGCCGGCGTGAAGACGGCGGTGCCGGCCTTGTTCATCGAGTACTTCCAAACGGTCTTGGGCACCATGCCGCCCTTGAGCTCCACCAGCGGCGCCGGCTGGTTCTTGGTGTCTTTCGAGCCAAACAAGGAACAACCGGCCAACATCGCGAACACACTTGCAGCAATAACTTTTTCGGTAATACGCATTTTTTAACCTTGATCTGGAGAGCTAAGCGGGCGCCGTGGCGCCCTTGCGGCGTGACGTTATTTAGGCGGGGCTTTTGGCGTCTTTGGCGGCATCGGCCGGCACGGAGCCGCCGATGGCTTCAAACTTCAGCTGGATCAGCTGGCGGCCAGGGTTCTTCTTGTCGGTCGCGTCGAGCGCGGCCTGGTAGGCGGCGCGGGCTTCGGCGATCTTGTTCTGCGCGGCCAGGATGTCGCCCTTGCGGTCGGCGACGGCGCCGGCGAATTGCGGAGCCACGTCGCCGGACAACGCCTTCAGCGCGTCGTCATAGGCTTTTTCGTCCAGCAGGATGCCGGCCAGGCGGATCTTGGCCAGGGCCTTGAACTCGTCGCCGCCATGGTCGATCGCCCACTGCAGCTGCGCCTTGGCCGACTTGACGTCGTTGGCGTCGAAGCTGCTCTTGGCGGCCACCAGCGCGGCCATCGGCGCGTAGGTGGTGCTGCCGAATTTCGATTCCATGTCGCCGGCGGCGCGCAGCACCTTGGCGTTGTCCTTGGCTTGCACGGCCGTTTGCAGTTCCTCGTACAGCGCCGAGGCCTGGTTCGACTGGTTGCGCTGGTAGTAGTTCCAACCCGCCCAACCGGAATAGGCGGCCAGGCCGGCGATCAGCACCCACGAGGTCAGGTTGCCGTATTTTTCCCACCAGGCTTTAAGGGTAGCGAGTTGTTCTTGTTCTTCGAGATCGTATGCCATGTCAGTTCGTCTGCTAGAGGATTAATGAATGCGTTAAAAAAAACGGCTCGGTGTTAGCTTAGTGATTGCAATGCTCGTCGTGCACGTGATGGTGGTGATCGCCGCTGCCGGTGATCTGGTCGACCAGGAAGTCGACGACGTCGTCGAACGGCACCGTCGATTGCTGCATGTCGCCCTCCTCCGCGCGCATCGCCTTGACGGTGGCGGTGTGGTTGGCCACTTCGTCCTCGCCGATGATGACGGCGAACGAGGCGCCGCTGCCGTCGGCCTTTTTCATCTGCGTCTTGAAGCTGCCGGGACCGTTGGCGGTCGAGGCGTGCATGACGACATCGAGGCCCGCGTCGCGGATACGCTCGCCCAGCACGAACGCTTGCAGCTGGGCGGCCTCGCCCTGGTGCACCAGGTAGACGTCGCACTGGTTCGGTTGTTCCGGCTCGCCGGCTTCCTTCATCAGTTCCAGCAGGCGTTCGATGCCCATGGCGAAACCGACGGCCGGTGTCGGCTTGCCGCCGAACGAGGCGATCAGCGGATCGTAACGGCCGCCGGCGCACACGGTGCCCTGCGAGCCCAGTGCGTCGGTGACCCATTCGAACACGGTGCGGTTGTAGTAATCGAGGCCGCGCACCAGGCGGTTGTTGATCACGTACGGGATGTTGTTATGGTCGAGGATCTTGCGCACGCCGTTGAAGTGTGCCAGCGATTCCTCGCCCAGGTACTCCATCAGCTTGGGCGCGCCGTTGACCATCTCCTGCATCGCCGGATTCTTGGTGTCCAGGATGCGCAGCGGGTTGCTGTGCAGGCGGCGCTTGGCTTCGGCGTCGAGGATATCCTCGTGCTTTTCCAGGTAGGCGATCAGGTCGACGCGGTGGCGCGCGCGCTCTTCGGCGTCGCCGATCGAGTTCAGTTCGAGGCGGATGTTTTCCAGGCCCAGGTCATCCCACAGGCGGCGGCACATCATGATCAGTTCCGCGTCCACGTCCGGGCCGTTGAAGCCGACGGCCTCGCAGCCGAACTGGTAGAACTGGCGATAGCGGCCGCGCTGCGGACGCTCGTGGCGGAACATCGGACCGGTGTACCACAGGCGTTTCGGGCCTTCGTACACCAGATTGTGCTCGATCACCGCGCGCACCGCGCCGGCCGTGCCTTCGGGGCGCAGGGTCAGCTCGTCGCCGTTCATCGAATCGGTGAACGAGTACATTTCCTTTTCAACGATGTCGGTCACGGCGCCGATGGCGCGCTTGAACAGCGCGGTGTCTTCGACGATCGGCGTGCGGATCTGCTGGAATCCGTAGCTTTGCACGACCGATTGCGCGGTGTTTTCAAACAGCTGCCACAGATGCGAATCGGTCGGCAGGATATCGTTCATGCCTTTGACGGCGGTGATCTTTTCAGCTTTTTTGTTTTCGGACATTTCGATTTCTTCTTATGCTTCGGCGGCTTGTTTGCCGTAGTTGTTCTTCACGTAGTTCAATACGATTTCCTGGAATTCCTCGACGATGCGCTCACCGCGCAGGGTCGCGAACTTGGCGCCGTCGACGAACACCGGCGCCGCCGGCGATTCGCCGGTGCCCGGCAAACTGATGCCGATGTTGGCGTGCTTCGATTCGCCCGGACCGTTGACGATGCAGCCCATGACGGCCACGTTCATCGCCTCCACGCCCGGATAGGTCTTTTTCCACTCCGGCATCTGCTCGCGCAGATAGGTCTGGATGTTGTCGGCCAGTTCCTGGAACGTGGTCGAGGTGGTGCGGCCGCAACCCGGGCAGGCGATCACCATCGGCGTGAATTTGCGCAGGCCCATGGTCTGCAAAATCTCCTGGCCAACCACCACCTCCTTGGTGCGGTCGCCGCCCGGCTCCGGCGTCAGCGAAATGCGGATGGTGTCGCCGATGCCCTCTTGCAGCAGCACCGACAGCGCCGCCGTCGAGGCGACGATGCCCTTGCTGCCCATGCCGGCCTCGGTCAGGCCCAGGTGCAGAGGATAGTCGCAGCGCTTGGCCAGCTCGCGGTAGACGGCGATCAGGTCCTGCACGCCGGAGACTTTACACGACAGGATGATCTTGTCGCGGCCCAGGCCCAGTTCCTCGGCGCGCACGGCGTTCTCGATGGCGGAGGTGATCAGCGCCTCGTACATCACCGCCTGCGCGCTCCACGGCTCGGCGCGGCCGGCGTTTTCGTCCATGATGCGCGCCAGCAGCGCCTGATCCAGGCTGCCCCAGTTGACGCCGATGCGCACCGGCTTGTCGTAGCGCGCGGCCACTTCGATCATCTGCGCGAACTGGGTATCGCGCTTGGCGCCCTTGCCGACGTTGCCCGGGTTGATGCGGTACTTCGACAGCGCCTTGGCGCACTCCGGATAGTCGTTCAGCAGCGTGTGGCCGTTGTAGTGGAAGTCGCCCACCAGCGGCACGTCGATTTCCATCTTGTCCAACTGTTCGCGGATGTACGGCACCGCCTCGGCGGCCTCCGGACGGTCCACCGTCAGGCGCACCAGCTCCGAACCGGCGCGCGCCAGGTCGCGGATCTGGATCGCCGTCTCGATCGCGTTGGCGGTGTCGGTGTTGGTCATCGACTGCACCACCACGGGGGCGTCGCCGCCGACCCAGATCTTGCGCTGGCCGTGCGCGACCAGCACGCTGCGGCTGGCGCGGCGATTCGACGGTCCCGAAGGAATAGCTGTTTGCGTAGAAGACATGGCTGTTTGCTCGTGCTGGCTGGTTTAACTTGTTTTAACTTACTTGATATTGACGCGGGAGATCGTGCCGCCGGCAACCGGTGGCAGCGCCAGCGGCGCGCCGCCCAGGGTCGCCTTCACGCCGTCCGGTTTGCCGATGATCAGCAGCGCCGGGTCCTTGATATCGAAGGTCTCGGTGCTGCCCGCCTTGACCAGGCGCGAAATCAGCGGCTTGGTGCCGGGCCGGCGAATCTCCACCCACGAATCGCTCGTCACTTCCAGCACCAGCTGGGTGCCGGTGGCCGCTGCCGGAGCGGCCGCAGGCGGCAACACCTGCGCTGCCGGCGCGGCGGTCGTCGGCGCGGTGGTCGTCGCGGCGGCTGGTGCGGCTGGCGCGGCGGGTGCGCCCGCGGCCGCAGGCGCGCTCGCGGCGTCGGCCGGGTTGGTGCTCGTGCCTGGCGGCGGCACCGAAATCAGCGGCACGTTCGGCGACTGCAGCGGCGCCGTTTCCTGGCCCGGCTTGACCAGGGTGGTCTCCAGCGGCATGGTCGAATCGATCGGCTTGGGCAGCTCGGTCACGGCGCTGGCGCTGGAGGCGCCGTCACCGCTGGCGCGCTCGAACATCGAGGTCGAAATCAACCCGCTCTGGTAGGCGTACACGCCCCCGCCGATCAAGGCGGCGGCCACCACGACGGCGCCCACCATCCAGCCGCCACGGCCGGACGAACGGTCGGTCATCAGCGGGAAGCGCGACTCCGAAAACTCGGCGGCCCGCTCCCTGCGCGGCGGCGCGGCCTCGGGGCTGGTCGGCGAGATCACCTCGATCATCGCCACCAGCGGCGTGGGGTCCAGCTTGACGACCTTGGCGTAGGCGCGGACGAACCCACGCACCACCGCCATATTCGGCAAGGAGGCGTAATCGCCCGCTTCGAGCGCGACGACCTGGCGCGGCGCCAGCTTCAGCTGGTCCGCGATCTGTTCCACCGACATGCCCATCGCTTCGCGCTGGGCGGCCAGTTGTGCTCCGGGCGTGGCCAGGCTGCTGCTGCCCTGGTCTTTTTTCGGCGGTTCTGCCCACTCTGAATTCATTGGTATCCCTGTCTCACTCATCAAACGCCCCACGTTGATAAGCAGCATATTCGGTCGAGCCGGGGTGGTGGCGGCGCAATTGCGTCGCCCAACCAGCTTCAGCCCCCTTATCGCCCACCTTATGCTGCACCTTAATCCCGAGCCACAGCACATCGGCCGTCAGGCTCTCCATCTTTGCCACCTTGTTCAGACGGGTAATGAAGAAATTGGCGCGCACATAATCGCGCTTTTCAAAATATACCCGCGCCAGATTGGCGTTGGTGGCCGGCAGGTCGGGCGTCAACTGCAAGGCTTGCAGCAGATAACGCTCCGCGCTGGCGTAATCCTTGGTCTTCAACGCGCACGACCCGGCGTTGTTCGCGGCCGACGCCGGCGAACGGTAGCCGCGGTTGCCCAGCGCGGCGTCGAACAGCGGCATCGCCTCCGCCACCCGGCCGTTCTGGCACAGGAAAGAACCATAATTGTTGGCCAGATCCGGATTGCCCGGCGCAAGTTTGCGCGCGCGGACAAAGTTATCCTCGGCCAGGCCGTTCTCCCCCATGGCCTGATAAATCAGGCCGCGCATGCCGTAGGCGTCGGCGTACTGCGGATCGGCCAACAACGCCATCTTGACCTCGTCGAGCGCGAACGGATACTGGCCCTGCTCGTAATAACCGACCGCCAGCTGCATGCGGATCTCGACCTTGCGCTGGGCGCTGGTCTGGTCCGACGCCGTGGTCAGCTCGGCCTTGCCGCTGTTGCCGGGTTCCGGCGCCGAGGCGCAACCGGCCAACGTCCCCGCCAGCGCCGGGATCAACCCGAGCGCGACGAGCCGCCGGCTACGCTGCGCCAGGAGCGTCATCAGGAAGTGATCTCCACGATCTTGCCGAAATTGGCGCCGAACTTTTGCTGGTACTCGGCCATCTTTTCCATCCGCTGCGCCACCTTGGTGCGGTCCTGGACCTCGCCGGCCAACTGGCCGCAGGCGGCGTCGATATCGTCGCCGCGCGTCTTGCGGATGGTGGTGACGATGCCGGCGTCGACCAGGATCTGGGCGAAGGCCTTGATGCGCGGATTTTTCGAGCGCAGCAGGCCGGACTCCGGGAACGGATTGAACGGAATCAGGTTGAACTTGCAGTTGACGCCGAACTGGCGGTCCTGCACCAGCGCGATCAGTTCACGGGCGTTCTCGTCGGAGTCGTTGACGCCGTCGAGCATGCAGTATTCGAAGGTGATGAAGTCGCGCGGGGCGAATTCCAGATAGCGCTTGCAGGCGGCCATCAGCTCCTTGAGCGGATACTTTTTGTTCAGCGGGATCAGGCTGTTGCGCAGCTCGTCGTTGGACGCGTGCAGCGACACGGCCAGCGCCACCGGCACTTCCTGCGACAGCTTGTCCATCATCGGCACGACGCCGGAGGTCGACAGGGTCACGCGGCGGCGCGACAGGCCGTAGGCGTTATCGTCGAGCATCAGCTTGAGGGCGGTGGCGGTCGGCTCGAAGTTCAGCAGCGGCTCGCCCATGCCCATCATGACGACGTTGGTGATCTGGCGCTCGCCCTTCGGCCCCGGCTCGATGCCCTTGGTGCGGCGCAGTTCGAACTCGGCCATCCACAGCTGGCCGATGATCTCGCCGACGGTCAGGTTGCGGGAAAAGCCCTGCTTGCCGGTCGAGCAGAAACGGCAGTTGACGGCGCAGCCGGCCTGGGTGGAAATGCACAGGGTGCCACGGTTTTCTTCCGGGATGAACACGGTTTCGACCGCGTTGCCGTTGCCGACGTCGACCAGCCATTTGCGCGTGCCGTCGGTGGACGTGTGGTCGCTGATGATGGCCGGCGCCGTGACGTGGGCTCGGGTTTTCAGTTTGTCGCGCAGCGACTTGGCCAGATCAGTCATGGCGTCGAAGTCCGACGCCCCGAATTGATGGATCCAGCGTTGCAGTTGCTTGGCGCGGAACGGCTTCTCCCCCAACTCGGCGCAATAAGCGATGAGCTGCGCGGGATCGAAGTCCAGCAAGTTGGTGTGAGGTGCGTTCATAGTCAGGTTCAAAACAGTTCTAAAAAAAACTCCGTTCCCGCGCGGGGGCGGAAACGGGGGTATTGCACGAATTACTTACCGCGAATTACTTGCCGAAGAAGTAGGCAATTTCAACTGCAGCGGCTTCGACAGCGTCGGAACCGTGAACGGCGTTGGCGTCGATCGAGTCGGCGAAGTCAGCACGGATGGTGCCTTTTTCAGCCTTCTTAGGATCGGTGGCGCCCATCAGTTCGCGGTTTTTCAGGACGGCGTTTTCGCCTTCCAGTGCCTGGATCATGACTGGGCCCGAGACCATGAAATCGACCAGGTCTTTGAAGAAGCCGCGCTCTTTGTGCGCGGCGTAGAAACCTTCAGCCTCTTCACGCGACAGCTGCTTCATTTGAGCAGCAACGATCTTCAGGCCAGCGCCTTCGAAACGGCTGTAGATTTGGCCGATAACGTTTTTTGCAACTGCGTCTGGTTTGATGATCGACAGGGTGCGTTCGATTGCCATTTGAAAAACTCCAATAAAAAGAAAGGTTTAAAACAAAATTGATAGCTCAATCAACCTTTGATTTTACCATAGAACACCCCATATTCCGAGCAAGGGCACCAGATAAGGCTGCAAGCGGCCAGGCGAATGCCCCGTTTCGGGGCGAAAACTCCCGGTTTTGACGGGGTTGCGAGCGTTTAAGCCCGGATTAAGTGCTTTTGGTACATGTTTTTGGGTATTTCGGCTGGTACGTGCTATGCTTTTAACAAGCGGTAAACCGAATCACTTTGAGGGAGGCACTATGATTAATATGGAAAAAACTTACGATCTGTCGGCAGGCAGTCGTCGTGCCGTACAGCACAACGTGCTGCGCAACACGTACTGGCTGCTCGCGTTGTCGATGATACCGACCGTGTTTGGCGCGGCGCTGGGCGTGTCCCTGCACCTGCCGCTGGGCGGCGGCCTGATGGCACTGGTGTTCCTGGCCGGCGCCTTCGGTTTCATCTGGGCGATTGAAAAGAACAAGGATTCCGGCATGGGCGTGGCCCTGCTGCTGGGCTTCACGTTCTTCATGGGTCTGATGTTGACGCCTCTGCTGTCGCGCATCCTGGGCTTCTCCAACGGCGGCTTCCTGATCATGGCGGCCTTCGGTGGCACGGCCTCGGTGTTCGCGGTGCTGGCATCGATCGCCACGGTCTCCAAGCGTGATTTCTCGGGCATGGCCACGTGGCTGTTCGCCGGTGTCATCGTGCTGATTTTGGCGTCGCTTGCCAACATCTTCCTGAACATCCCGGCACTGGGCATCGTCATCTCGGTAGTGGCGATCGCGATCTTCTCCGCGTACATCCTGTATGACGTGCAGCAGATCATCAACGGCGGCGAGACCAACTACATCAGCGCCACGCTGCGTTTGTACCTCGACGTGTACAACATCTTCACCAGCCTGTTGTCGCTGCTGGGTATCGCCGGCGGCAGCCGCGATTAAGATCGTTAGTTGGTAGCATCCAGAAAGCCGGCCTCGCGCCGGCTTTTTTATTGGTCCTGGCAGCCAGGCAAACCCGCACGGCCAATCGGGGTCGTACCCCAAGGGGTACGACCCCAAAGACGCATCGCCGGCATGTCGTTAAAACGGTGATGGGTTTGACTCGGCGTTGCCTCGCACCTGGAAGCGGCTGCTGGCGACGACCTTGTCCTCGCCATCCACCAGCGCCAGCTCATGCTGTCCCGCCACCGGATGCCAAGCGTAATCCCTGTCCGCCCCGCCCAGCGCCGTGCCGTCCAGCCGCCATCGCAGCCCTCGCCCGCCCTGCGCGTGGAAAAACACCCGCTCGATACTCTTCGGGATATCCGGATCGAGCGCGATAATCCCCGTATCGCCCGGATAGAGTATCTTCGGCGCCCTCCCAGCATCGCCGACCAGCGCGATGACCGGACTTTCGGTCCCGGCCAGGAACCACTCGCCGCGCGCCGTCTCCAGCGCCGGTTGATAGACGATCTGCTGGCGCGCCACCCCGGGCGGCGCTTTCGGCGCCCCGCTCGGCCGGCCGCGATGCAAATAGTCGACGACATCCCGCCACACCGGCGCCGCCCCCGTCACCCCGGACACATCCCACATCGGCTGGCCGTCGAAATTGCCGACCCAGACCCCGACCGTGTAGCGGTCCGTGTAACCGACACACCAGTTATCGCGCATGTCCTTGCTGGTGCCGGTTTTGACGGCGCTCCAGAAGGTCGTCGCCAGTTCGTTCTTCAGGCCGAAGGTCAGGCTGCGCGCGCCCCGATCGGCCAAGATATCGCCGACGATGAAGCTGGCGCGCTGATCGAGCACGCGGCGCGGCGCCTCTCCCGGCGCGGCGGCCAACGACAACCGCGCCGGCCCCGCCATGCCGCCATTGGCCAGCACGCGGTAGGCATTGCTCAACTCCAGCAGCGACACCTCGGCGGAACCCAACGCCAGCGAGTAGCCATAGTAATCGGCCGATTGCGTCAAGCTGCTCAGGCCCACGTCGCGCAGCCGCTCGTGGAAGCGCTCCAATCCCGTCATCACCAAGGTGCGCACCGCCGGCACGTTCAACGAACTGGCAAGGCTGGTCCTGACGCTGACATAGCCCTTGAAATCCTTGTCGTAATTCTGCGGAACGTACAGGCCGGACGGCGTGGAGATATCGATCGCCGTGTCGTCCATCAGCGAGGCGGCGGTGATCAGCTTGCGCTCGATCGCCAGCTCGTACAAAAATGGTTTCAGCGTGGACCCGGCCTGCCGCAGCGCCGCCACGCCATCGACCTCGCCGTCGCCGGCATTGCCGACATAGGCGAGGATGTCGCCGCTGGCGTTGTCGAGCACCACCACGGCGCCATCGTGGACGTTACGCCCTTGCAGCGACATCAACTGCTGGCGCAGGACGGTCTGCGCATACCGCTGCAACTCCCCGTCCAGGGTGCTGCGGACCGATTGTCCGCCACCGGTCAGCAGTTGCTGCGCGACCTGCGGCGCGGGCGGCAAATCGACAGCCAGCTGCGGACGCCCCAACGCGACCAGGATGCGCAGCTCGATATCGCTGCAAGTCGCGGGCATTTTCAACTCGCGCCCCAACGCGCAGGCGCGCTGGGAGACGATCTTGGGCGAGGCCGACGGCCCGCGCAGCAGGCTGGCGAGTATCACCGATTCGGACTGGTTCAGGCCAGAGGGCGCCTTGCCGAACAGGATGCGCGACGCCGCGCCGACGCCTTGCAGCTCGCCGCGATAGGACACCAGGTTCAGGTACGCCTCGATGATCTGCTGCTTGCTCCAGGTGGCGTCGAGCTGGCGCGCGGCCTTGATCTGATCCCACTTCTGGCCCCAGCTGCGGCCCTTTGCGCTCGGCCGCAGATCGGGATGCAGCAGCGCGGCCAATTGCATGGTGATGGTCGACGCCCCGCGCGGCCGGTCACGGAACAGGTTATCCCAGGCCGCCTTGGCGGCGGCGCTCCAGTCGACGCCATCGTGTTGATAGAAGCGCTGGTCCTCCGCCTGCAAAATCGCCCCCGGCAGCGCGGGAGAGATGTCCTTCAACTCCACCCAGGGCAGCCGGCGCACCGCCATGTCGATGCGCAGCGACTGCACCGGCTCGCCGTGGCGGTCCAGCAGCGCCGCCTCGGACGAGCGGTAGCCGGCGCGCACCTGTTCCGGTGTCGGCACCTCCTGCGCCTGCGGACCGGCGGCGTGGGCGGCGCCGGCCAGCGCCAGCATGACAAACAAGATCGATCTCATTTCACCCTCAACGGCGCGTTAGGCGACTCGCCGAACATCTCCGGGCTGTACATCGCTTCGACGCGGGTCGGCGGCAGATTGAACTGGCCCGCGTTATTCAGCCGCACCGTGTACTCGACGCTCCACTTGCCTTTCGGTACGAACTGATAGAACGAATGGAAGCCCTCGAACGTGCGCTCCTCGAACGCCGGTTCGACCCAGCCGGTGCGGCGGTTGCCCGCGTCCAGCAGCGCCGAATCGCGGCCCAATCCCGAGCCGAGCACCGTGGCGCTGGCCGGGATCGGATCGTCCACCACCACCCAGGTCATGTCCGATTGCGCCTCCAGATCCAGCCGCACCCGATAGACATCGCCGCGCGACCACACGCCCTTGACCGCCTGCTCGACCGGCGTGATGGTCTTGGCGATCTTGTAGCCGCTCGACAGCGGCGCCTTGAGCGGCAACGCCGCGATGGTCTGCAAGGTCACCCACGGCTTGCCGGCGCCGGCGTGATCCAGTTCCAGGTTGCCGCTGCCGCCGCGCGGCCACGGCAGCATGGCTTTGCCGCCGCTGGCGTCGCCGCCGAAGGCGATGCTCTTGCTGGCCTGTCCCAGGGTAGCGCTGGCGGTGCCCGTCACCTTCTGGCTCTCGAACTTTTGCGCGAAGCGGTCCAGCGCCAGCACGCCCCAGGCATTGGCCACCGTCGTGCCCCAGCGGCCGGCGCGTTGCCGTCCCAGCGCGCCGCGCGCCAGCCGGCCCATGTCGTCGCGCCAGGCGGGATTGTCGGCCATCGCCAGCAGCAGCCGGTTGGCGTTGCTGTCGGCGGACGCCATCAGCCACCACCAATCGTCGGTGCGTTCGGTCGAAAAGCCCATCGTCGTGCCCTGGAGGTTCAGGCGCGAACGCAAAATCTGCTCCGCACTGGCCAGCCGCTGGACGCGCTGCGGCAGCTTGTCCGAGCGCCGCAGGATCAGATACCAGTCGATGACGGCCGACGTGGGCCACAGATTCGGCGCGATCGTGAACGATTCGAGCTCGCTGGCGTTGATGCCGTTGGAGCGCGACAGCGCCTCCAGCGCGGCGATCTTGCGCACCGCCAGATCGGCCGTCGGCAGGGCCGACTGCAGCACCACTTTGCCCTGCACGAAGGCCAGCAAGCCGGACTCCATGCGCGCTTTCAGCTCCGGCGGGATGTCGTAGCCGGCTTCGTCGGAAGCGGACAGCACATAGGCGGTCAGGCTATCGCTGCCCGACTGCATGCTCGCGAAATACTTGACGAGGCCATTCGCATCCAAGTGCGCGGGCAAGATCTCCAGCGCCGACTGCCACATGGAAGGATCGTGCAGCGCGATCGCGCGCGACGCCACCTGCTCGAAGCAGCGGTAAGGATAGGCGGCCATGTAGTCGCGCACACCCGGCATATCGCCGCCCAGGGTGGTGGCGAATTGCGTCTGCACGCCGCCACGGCCCGGCAAGGCGTCCTCCGGCAGCTTGACCGGGATGCTCTGCTTGCGCTCCAGCTGGAGCAGGGTCGCCTGCGTGGTACGCAGCGGCACCGCCGCCACGACTTTCTGCTTGACCTTCAAGCGGTCGCGCGAGGCCGGAGCATCATCTACGCCAGCAATGCTTGCGCTGACGTCCCACGCCAGCGACGAGGCGCCCAGCGGCACCTCATAATCCCAGCCCACTTCCCGCGCCTCCCCGGCCTCCAGCGCCACCTGCTGCCGCGCCAGCGCCTTGCCGGCGGCGCTCGCGCCCAGCGTGACCTTGACGGCGGCATCGGTCGTATTGCGCAAGGTGAAACCGGCGCGGAAGCGGTCGCCCTCGCGCACCACCGCCGGCAGGCCGGATAGCAGGATCAGATCCTGCGAGCTGCGCACCTCCGTGCGGCCGGTGCCGAACAAATCGGCCTGCGCGTTGGCGATGGCGACGATGCGGAAAGCCGTCAGCGAATCGTTGATCGGCACCTCCACCGAGGCTTCGCCGTTGGCGTCGAGCGTCACGCGCGCCTTCCAGAACAGCAGCGTGTCGAACAGTTCCCTGCCGCCGCCCTTGCCGCCGCCGCCGCCGCCGTGCGGCACGGCCTTGCGGCCGAAGTGGCGCTTGCCGACCACCTGCATCTGCGCGGTCGCGGTCTGCACCTGCAGGCTGCGCTGCTGCATCATCGTCTCCAGCAGGTCCCAGCTGGCGTTCGGCATCAACTCCAGCAGGCCGACATCGACCGCCGCCAGCGCCACCTCGGCGCCGGCCGGCGGCGCCGAACCATCGGCGCGCGTCACCTTGACCTTGACACTGGCCTTGTCGCGCACCTTGTAGACCTGCTTGTCGGCAGTCACCTGCACCTTCAGCTCATTGGCGGACCAGCCCACGCGCAGCGGCGCGATCCCCAGCTTGTAGGCCGGCTTGCCCAAATCGACCAGCGCGGTCGGCTGCACGCTCGCCACGCGGCCGCGCACCACCAGCGCCGACACGTAGACGTTGGGCGCGTAAGCCTTCTTGACCGGGATCGTGAACACCGGCTCGCTCGCGGTCAGCGGCCGCACATACGTGTCGATCACGCCTTCGCGCTCCACCGTCACCAGCGCGGTCGCCTCGCGGAACGGCATGCGCACCTGGAAGCTGGCGGTGTCGCCCGGTTCGTAACGCTTCTTCTCCGGCAGCAGGTCGATGCGGTCGTTGTCGGTGGCGCTGAACCACCAGTCGTCGCCGTCGGCCACCCACATTTCGCGGTGGGTCATGGCCACATGCTGTCCGCCGTCGCGGGTTTGCGCGCGCAGGATCAGGTTGCCCGAGGCGGGCGCCTTGACCTGGCAAATCAGCAGCCCCTTGGTGTCGGTCCGGCCTTCGCAGGCGGCGCCCATGGCTTTGACTTCGCTGCTGTTCTCGTAGGCGTAAAAGCCGCCGATCAAGCGCCGCCGGTGCGCGTACGACTGCCGCTGGAAGAAGTCCACCGACACCGGCGCGTCGGCCACCGGCTTGCCCTGCAGGTCGAGCACCACCACCTGGAACTTGAGCGCGTCCTTGCTCATCACCCAGCCGTCGGGCTGGATGCCGATCACGTAGTTCGACGGCCACAGGGGAATGCGGGTGGCCACCGACAAGGTCTCGCCGTTGGCGTCCTGATAGGACATCTCCGCCATCAGCTCGTGCGGAACCGTGACGGCGGGCAGCTGGTCGAGCGTGACGCGGGTGCCGCCGGCCTTGTCCAAGGTCAGATTGCGCGTCTTGAAGCCGGTGGCGGCGCCTTCGGTGGCATCCTCGCCGCCGTCGACGAAGACGCCCTCGTCCTCATCGAAGGCGCCCGACTGGCGCTCCACGCCGAGCTTGACGTCGCCGCTGCTGAAGGTGAAGTTCTCGTAATCCTCGAAGCCGACCTGCTTGTCCTGCACCACCGTGCGCAGTTGCACCGGCGCCCCGCCGGCGCCACCGCCGGACAGGTAGCTCAGTTGCACGTCCAGGTCGACCGACGTGGCCTGCACCGCCGGCGCCTTCGGTCCTTGCAGCAGGGCCTTCATGGTCGGCACGCGGAACTGCTCGACCCGGAAGCGCCCGGCCACGCGGCCGCCCAGCATCACCTGATACCAGCCCTGCTTGGCGTCGGCCGGAATCGCCCAGTCGTTGGCGGCGGTGGCGTTGGCGCTCCAGGCGATCGGCAACTCGTAGCGCTGCTCGCTGCCCTCGTGGACCAGGAAAATGCTCGACGGCTGCGCCTTGCGCTGCTCGGCCGTCAGCTGGTTGGTGTCGTAGGCGGGCCGCTGCTTGCGCGGCGCGTCGTTCGCGCCGACCAGCGCGATCCCCTGCTCCACGTGGCGGCGCAGGAAGTGCTTCATGTGCACCGTCTCGCCGGCGCGCAGCAAGGTGCGGTCGAATACCGTGGCGGCGATGACGTTGTCTGCCCCCTCACCTTCGGTCGGCAGGTTGAAGCGCCAGTTCTCGATGCCGCGATCCCAATCGGACAAGGTAAACGTCATGTCGCCGCCGCTGCGCGCGCTGACAAAGAAGCCGCCGCGCGGCTCGCACGCGCTCTCGGCCAGCTCCTGCGCAATGCGCGCGACGCCGTCGCCGTTGGTGACGCCCTGCCACACCTGCTTGCCGGCGCAGTCGCGCACGGACACCTGCGCCTGTGCCACCGGCTTGCCCTTGTCGAGCGACGTCACCCACACCAGCGACGACTGCGCGCCGCGCTTGAAGTGCGCCACCAGATTGGTCACCAGCGCGGCCGAACTGACGTAGGCCGTTTCGCGCTTGCCGGACAAGGCCGCGCCCAGTTTCGGGCTGGCCAGCTCGACCACGTAAAAGCCCGGCTTGCGCAGCGGGATGCCGACCACCTCGAACGCTTGCCGGCCGCCCGGCTTGGGCATGGTGAAGCGCTGGGTCGCGGCGGCTCCACCGCCGGCCAGCAGCGGCTTGTACAACGCCTCGCCACCCAGTTCATTCGGCTGCCAGCTGCCGCGATAACTCATGCGCTTGAGCCAGTCGATGATCTGCTGGTCCTGCTGCTCCTGCGTGCCGGCGTCGTTGACCCGCAGGGACGCGCCTTCGATCGCGGTTTTCAGCCCGGCCACGTTGGCCTCGATATTCCGCACGGTGACCGGCAGCAGGCGGTCGCCTTTGGATTCGATGATGCCGAAGCGCGCCGGGAACTTGACCAGCGGCGGCTGCGCGGCGGTCTGCACCGCCATCGGGAAGCGCCGCTGATTGATCAACGGCCGGCCGGCGTCGTCCTTCAGCGAGGGCGGCAGCGACAGCAGCAATTTGGCGTTTTCCGGGAACGGTCCCGGAATGGTCAGGTGCGCCACATCCTCCGCCTTGGCATCGTATTTTTCCAGTTTCGGCTTGAAGACTTTGCCGTTGGGCGCCGTCACCCTGACCGCCATCGCATCGGCCGTGCGCACCGGTGCGGAGAACTGCAATCGCAGCGGCAGGAACGGAATGCAGCCGCCCTTGACGGCCAGCCTTTCGCAACTCAGTTTGGCAGTGAAGTCCGGCCGCGTCTTGAATGCCAGCGTTTGCGCCTGGCCGGTGACGATGCCGCTGTCGGCGGCGATGCCGGCGCCCCAGACCAGCGCCACGTTGGCCTCCGCCGGCAAAGGCCGCTGGCATTGCAGCACCACGATCGGCAGCTTCTCGATCCGGTTGCTGCGCACCGTCGTCGTGGCGCGCCACACCACGCCGCGCGCCTTGAAGTACAGCGACAGATAGCGGTTGGCGAAGTCCTTGCGCAGATCGAGTATCTTCTGGCGCTCGGCGCCGGCGAGGATGCGCACGCCGATTTTTTCGTGCACGCCGTCGGCGCGGCACCAGGCGTTGGCGGCGATGGTGGCGTCGCTGGCGGGGGCGTCGAGACCGAGCACGAAGATCTGCTGCTCGTCGATGCGGTTGCTGCCTTCATACGGCAGCGATTCGACGATGGCCGGGCCGCCGGTGTCGAAGCCGAAGGCGCGTTCGCCGGCCAGCGGCTTGCCGCTCAGGTCCTTGACGTCGCTCCTGGCGGTGAAGCGGCAGGCCACGCCGGCCGGCAGGTCCCTGTCGAAATCGTAGCTCCAGTTTTGGCCGTCGATCCAGCGTCCCTTACCCTGCTCGGGGCAGTCGACGGTGAAGGGGTCGGCCAGGCGCATGTCGCCCAGCGGAACCATGGGCGCGCTGAAGCGCGCCACCACCTGGCGCACGCCTTTGACGGTGCCGGTGGGCGAAAACGAGGTGATGGTGGTTTGGGCGAAAACGGCGAGCGGCAGGCCGCAGAACGCGGCGAGGCCGATGAGACGGGACAGAAGGCGCATGCCAACTCCGGATGCTATGTGGGTCAGTCCAGTGTTGCAAACGCCTGCGGCAAAGTCAATAACATTACAAAATAAACATTACGATACAAAGCTCATTACCGTCCCGGCAATCACCCCAGATTGAACACCGCCATCGATTCCACGTGCGAGGTGTGCGGGAACATGTTGACCACGCCCGCCTTGTCGAGCACGTAGCCGGCGTTGACCAGGATGCCGGCGTCGCGCGCCAGGGTCGACGGGCTGCAAGACACATACACGATCCGCTTCGGCAGCAGGTCCGCGCGCGTTGCGCTCAACGCCACCAACGCCTCGCTCAGCGCCATGGCGCCATCGCGCGGCGGGTCGATCAGCATGCGGTCAAACTTGCCGAGCGCGATCAGATCGTCGGCCGTCACCTCGAACAGGTTGCGCGTGTAGAACGTGGTCTTGTCCGACAGCCCGTTGGCCTTGGCGTTGTCCAGCGCCCGCTCCGACAACGTGGTGCTGCCCTCGATGCCGACCACCTCGCGCGCCTGCGTCGCCAGCGGCAAGGTGAAGTTGCCCAGGCCGCAGAACAGATCGGCGACGCGGTCTTGCGGCTGCACTTCCAGCAGGCGCAGCGCCTTACCCACCAGCACGCGGTTGATGTAGTGGTTGACCTGCGTGAAGTCGACCGGCTTGAACGGCATCTTGATGCCGAATTCCGGCAGCAGGTAATGCAGGTCGTGGTCCAGCGGGTAGAATGGCGCGGCCGTCTCCGGCCCTTTGGTCTGCAGCCAGAATTGGATCGTGTGCAGGTCGGCGAAGGCTTTCAATTTAACCTCGTCGTCCTTGGTCAGCGGCGCCATGATGCGCAGCACCAGCGCGGTGACTCCCTCGCCGATCGCCACTTCGATTTGCGGCACCTGGTCGTACAAGGACAGCGAGCCGATCAGTGCGCGCAGCGGCAGCAGCAGGTCCGACACGTGGCGCGGCAGGATCTCGCAACTGTCGATATCGGCCACGAACACCGACTTCTTCTCGTGGAAGCCGACCAGCACCGTGCCCTTCTTGACCACGTGGCGCACCGACAGCCGCGCACGGTAGCGGTAGCCCCAGGTCGGGCCGTACATCGGCCGCATCACCGTCAGCGGCTTGACCTTGCCGATGTGGCGCAGGTTGTCCTCCAGCACGCGCTGCTTGATGGCCACCTGCGCGGTCGGCTCCAGATGCTGCATCGAGCAGCCGCCGCAGTAGTCGAAATGCTTGCACTTGGGCGTGACCCGCATCGGCGACTCGCGATGCAGCGCGGTCATGCGCGCCATTTCCCAGTTCTTCTTCTTTTTAAAGGTGTAAAAGCTGACCTTTTCCCCCGGCAGCGCGCCCTCGACAAACACCACCTTGCCCTGCGAGCCGTCTTCATTGTGCAAATGGCCGACGCCACGGGCGTCCATGTCGAGCGATTTGATGTCGAGGATAATATCTTGCATAAAATTTAATTTTAAAGAAAGAATGGCTGGCGCCGGGCGCCCGGTCAAGCGGGGGCCGGGGGCATGCCGGGGCCAGTATGATAGCAGAAGGCGGAGTGGCTAAAGCAGGGAGTCGCGCACCACGCCGCGCGCGGCCATGGCCCGTTTGAGTTTGACCAGCGCCTCCTGCTGGATCTGGCGCACGCGCTCGCGGGTGACGCCCATTTCCTCGGCCAGGGTTTCCAGGGTGGCCGGGTCATCGTTGTCGAGGCCGAAACGGCGCATGATGACGATGCGTTGCTTGTCGGGCAGCTTGGTGAGCCAGTCGCGCATCAGCACCGTCATTTCGTGGTGCTCGGCGCGGGCATCGGGACTGTCTTCGCTGTCGCCGGGCAGCATGTCCATCAGCGACGACTGGGGATCGTTGTCGAGCGGGGCGTCGAGCGAGGTGGCGTGCTCGGACAGCGCCAGGATGTCCTGCACCTCCTCCACCGGGCGGCCGACCAGCTCGGCGATGTCCTCGGCGGTGGCGTCCTTGCCGTTGTGGTGCTGGGCTTCCAGATGGTATTTGCCGCGCAGGATTTGATTCAGTTCGCGCACCATGTGCACCGGCAGGCGCACCGTGCGGGCCTGGTTCATGATGGCGCGCTCGATGCTCTGGCGTATCCACCAGGTGGCATAGGTCGAAAAGCGGAAACCGCGCTCGGGCTCGAACTTGTCGATCGCGCGCATCAGGCCGATGTTGCCCTCCTCGATCATGTCGAGCAGCACCACGCCACGGTTGATGTAGTGCTTGGCGATGGAGACCACGAGCCGCAGATTGTGCTCGATCATGGTCTGGCGGGCGCTGAAGTCGCCGGCCTTGGCCAGGGTGGCGTAATGCACCTCCTGCGGCGCCGTCAGCAACGGCCGGGTGCCGATCTGGTTCAGGTAGTGCTGGGTGGTGTCGGTCGACAGTTCGGCCGCCAGCACCTTTTTCAGTTCGTCGACCTCGAGCACCGCCGGCGCTCCGGGCAGGTGCCCGCCGTCCTCCGCGCCGTCCGCACCGTCAATGGCGTCGATGACTACATCATCGTTCGACTCGTCCTGGAAATCTTCCGGGGCCGAGTCGTCATCCATTGGGTCGTGCGGCGTATGTTTCATGGCTCAGCTAGCGGTTAGGCAGGAATTTGGACGGGTCCACCGGTTTGCCTTGCTGCCTGATCTCAAAGTGCAGCTTGACGGAGTCGGCGTCCGAATCGCCCATCTCGGCAATCATTTGTCCCTTGGTCACGCTCTGGCCTTCCTTGACCACGATGGTACGGTTATGGGCGTAGGCCGACAACAAGCTATTACTGTGCTTCACAATAACGAGATTACCATAACCACGGATGCCGCTACCGGCATACATGACTTTTCCGGCGCCGGCCGCCACGACATGCTGGCCGGCCTTGCCGGCGATGTCGACGCCCTTGTTCTTGCCCTCGTCGAAGGTGGCGATGACCTTGCCCTCGGACGGCCACATCCAGCTCAGTTTCTCATCGTCGGCGGCGGACGCAGCTGCCGCCGGGGCCGCGGGCGCGGCCGGCGGACGCGCCACCGGCGGCGCGGCGGGTGCCGCCGGCGTGGCCGGGGCCGCCGCGCCGTTGGCCGCGACCTCCTTGCCATTGTCGGCGCGTTGCAGCTCGGCCAAGGTGGCGTCGGTGTACGGACGCTTCTCGCCTTTCGGACCGGTCTTCTTGACCACCGGCGCCGGCGGCGGCGTCTTGTCGCTCGGCGGCATGACGACGGCGGCCGTCTCCACGCCACTGCCGTTGCCGGCGGCGTCAGGCGGCAACACGCGCAGCACCTGGTCGACCTTGATGTCGTTCGGGTTGGCCAGATTGTTCCAAGCCACCAGATCGCGGTAGTTCTGGCCGTATTCGAGCGCGATGCGGATCAAGGTATCGCCCTTTTTGACCGTGTACAGGCCGCGCTCGTCGCGCGACGCTTGCGCCGATTCGCTCGGCGTGGCGGATTTCACTGGCGGGGTCGACACCGGACGGTCGATCACCGGGGCCTGGTTCGGGGTGGTGCTGCAGGCGCTCAGGAAAGCGAGCACCAAGCTCAATACGAGCACATTACTTTTAGTTGTCATTCTCATCTTAAATTTCAGTTTGATGCGTACGAGCGCAATGCGGACAGGTGGACGATCACACCGTGCCCGGACGCAACGGGACGAAATGGCAATCTTCCAGCGTTTCGCTGGTCCATTCCTTCTTGCCGATGCGTGTAATCAGTTCCAGACGCTGCGCGCGGGCGCCGACCGGCGCCACCAGCCGGCCACCGATGGCCAGCTGTTCGAGCAAGGCTTGCGGCACCTCCAAACCGGCCGCGGCCAGGATAATGCCATCGAACGGCGCCGCTTGCGGCAGGCCAAGCATACCATCTCCGTAATGCAAGCGTAGATTCGGCACACGCAGGGGCCGCAAATTGTGCTTGGCGAGCTCATGCAGAGGCTTGATGCGCTCGATAGAATAAACCTCTTGCGCCACTCTTGCCAACACCGCCGCCTGGTAGCCGCAGCCGGTGCCGATCTCGAGCACCCGTTTAAGCTGGCCGCCGTTGCGCATCACCTCGATCATGCGGGCGACGATATAGGGCTGGGAAATGGTCTGCTGGTGGCCGATCGGCAGCGAGGCGTCGATGTAGGCCTGGGAGGCCAGCGCCTCCTCCATGAACATGTGGCGCGGCACGCTTTCCAGCGCGCCGAGCACGACGTTGTCCTTGACGCCCTGCCTGGCCACCCGCTGCACCATGGCGCGGCGCACCGCGTCCGACACCAGCGGGTTCTGGCGCGGGGCCGGCGCCACCACCGGCTGGGCCCGCTCCATCGCGTAACTGTGGGCCTTGGACGGCACCGCCACCGGGCGCGGCCCCGGATAACCGTGCTGCGGCGGCACGTGGCGGGCCGCGTTCTGGGTCGCCGTCTGCGGCGTGGCCACCGGCGCGAACAGGGTGGTCTTTTTCGCGCCCTTGTCCACTACCGACGACAGCGGCAGCGGAAAGGTACGGGGTTTGTCGCTCATGCCAGGCCCTTTTCCAGTGCCGCGAGTTGCGTTTTATGGGTCAGATCGACCTGCAGCGGCGTGATCGAGGTGCGGCCGTTGGCGCAGGCAAAAAAGTCGGTGCCCTCGCCGGCGTCCCTGGTCGCGCCGGGCGGACCGATCCAGAAAATTTCCCTGCCGCGCGGATCTTGCGACCGGATCACCGGTTCCGACTGGTGGCGCTTGCCCAGCCGGGTGGCGACCACCTGGGTCAGTTGCGCGTAGGGCCGGTTGGGGATGTTGACGTTGAGCAGATACGGGCGCGGCAGGGTTTCATAATAGCGCTCGATGATGTCGCGCGCGTGACGGGCGGCGTCATCGATATGCTCCCAGCCGAACGCGCCCTGGGAAAAGGCAATGGCGGGGATGCCGAACAGATAGGCCTCGGTGGCGGCCGCCACGGTGCCGGAATACAGCGTGTCGTCGCCCATGTTGGGGCCGTTGTTGATGCCGGAGACGACCAGGTCGGGCCGGTAGTCGAGTACGCCGGTAAGCGCCACGTGCACGCAATCGGTCGGCGTACCATTAACAAAATAGAAACCATTGGCGGCCCGCTGCACCGACAGCGGCCGGTCCAGCGACAGCGAATTGGACGAGCCGGACCGGTTGCTGTCCGGCGCCACGACGACGATGTCGGCGATGGGCGCCAGCGCGTCGGCCAGGGCGTTGATGCCCGGGGCCAGGTAACCGTCGTCATTACTGATCAGGATTCTCATACAGAGATTTTACCTGAAGCAACGCCCGGACTGCGCGCCCGGACCGGGTCGCAACCAGATAAATTTACGCTAACGCGACGCTGGCCGGCCGCTGGCGAGCTGCTCGTCGAGCGTCAACAGGTCGTCGCCGGGGCGCGGGCGCGGGCTGTTGACGGACAAGGGCGCGCGTGGGTGTGGCGCCAACCCCAGCGCGTCGTCGTAGTCGTCCATCGCCGCGTCCTGGTGCAATTCGCGCACCGGCGCGCAGTCGTCCCGCCCCGCCCCCGGCGACGAACCGGGCTCCGCGCCGTAGCGGCCCGGTTGCGCGTGGCCGAGCAACTCCAGCGTCTTGCGGGTGTCCGCGTGATCCGGTCCCAGCCGGCGCAGCTGCGCCTGCAGGACCTTGTCGAACAGCACGCGGGCGGCCTCCTGCTCGTTCTGCGCCAGCAGGGTGCAGGCCAGCGCGGTCTTGCTGCGCAAGGTGTCGGCGTGCTCGGCGCCCAGCAAGCGCTTGCGCTTGGCCAGCACCTGCTCCTGCTCGCGCCGGGCCTGGTCGATGTCGCCGCGCTGGAACAACAGGTCGGCGCGGGCCGCCTTGCAGGACAGGGTCAGCAGATGCTCGGAGCCGAGCATGCGCAGGTAGGCGTCCAGCACGCCGTCCTGGATGCCCAGCGCCTCGGCGCCCTTGCCCTGCTCGGCCAAGGTGGCGGCCAGGTTGGCGCGCGCGGCGAGCGTGTCGAGGTGCTCCGGCCCCAGCAGGCGCTCGCGCGCCTCGACGACGCACTCCTCCAGGAACTGCGCCTCGTCCAGCCGCCCCTGCTGGCGCAGCACACCGGCCAGGTTGCTCTTGCTGATCAGCGTGTCGACATGGTCTTCGCCCATGCCC
Organism: Burkholderia sp. LMU1-1-1.1; assembly: GCF_040675865.1. NCBI lineage: Bacteria > Pseudomonadati > Pseudomonadota > Betaproteobacteria > Burkholderiales > Burkholderiaceae > Burkholderia > Burkholderia sp. LMU1-1-1.1. The sequence goes on from NZ_JBEGHG010000023.1 coordinate 365,558, forward strand.
CGCTGTCGCAACGTCAGGCTTTCCTCCAGACAGGCCAGCGCCTGGCGCAGCCTGCCTTCGCGGCGATACAGCTCGCCCAGCAGGTTGAGGTCGCGCGCCAGCGGCTGCGACAAGGCGCGCGCGCCGCCCTCGCCCAGCGCCTGGCGCGCCTCCTCGATGGCCGACAGCAGATGGATCTCGCGGCTGGACTGCCACGGGAAATAACCGGGCCCGAGCCAGTCGAGGAAAGCCTCGAAGGTGCGCGTCAGCGAAAAGCGGTCGCCGCCCTGGTCCATCCGCACCGCCAGTTGCTCGCCGTAGGCGAAGGTGCGGGTCTGCTGTAGCTGGACCTCGTCGAAATAGCTGTCCAGCGACACTTGCTGCATGCCATAGCAATCGCGCATCAGCCGCTCGAAGATGGGCTGGTAGCCCACTATATTATGCTGCGGGTCGCCGCGCCGCCATTGGGCCCGCTGGGTGCTGTCGCCCATTTCGATGCGCGACGGCAGCGGGTAGACGACCAGCGGCCGTTGTTCGTCCTCGTGGCTGCGCCGGTACGCCGTGGCGCGGGTAACCAACGCCTGCACTCCTTCCAGGCTTTGGCGGTTGGGCGTGAACACCACCACCAGTTTGCGCGGCAGCAAGGTGGTGCAGATGCCGGCGGTGTCGGTGCGGCCGGTGCGCGAATCGACCAGCACGTAACGGAAGTGGCGCGCCAGCTTGTCGGCGAAGCAACGGAACAGCGCCGGGCAGCGGTCGAACAGCTCGTCCCAGTGCATGGCGGCCAGCCGCTCGCCGTAGCTGTCGTCGAAACGGCCGGCGCGCATCAGATATAGCTGGCTGCTCTGGTCGACCCGGCTGACGTACTGCTCCCATCCCACCGCGGCCAGCACCTCGTGCGCCAGTTCCTCGTCGTCGAGCACGTCGGCCCCCTTGCGGCGCCGATGCAGCTGCTCCCGGCAGGCTTCGAACAATTCGAGCACGCCCGCTCGCTCCTCGCTGTGCTCGAAGTAGTGATGCAGGCCGGGCGCTTCCATGTCCCAATCGATCATCAATACCGGGGTGGTCGCGTTTTGCTGTCTTGCCAACAACACCGCCAGATTGGACAAGGCCATCGTGCGCCCCGTCCCACCCTTGTAAGAATAGAAAGTAACCACTTCGCCGTTGGCTGTGAGCGGTGGCAAAGACAATGATGTGGTTTCCATAACAAACCTTTAGCGAGGGAAGTGGGGAGGAGGGATGGCGCGCCACTCGGCCGGAATGTCCGGCATGACAAAACGGCCACAGTCATGCTCGGGCGGCGTGCAGTGTTTCAGGTAGTGGTAGTGCTCGGCGATGCGGAGGACGATCTTTTCTATATCGGGTAGAAAATCCGGGTTGGTCTTCAAGTCGCCGCTCGCCAGCGTGTACCGCGAAAAATCGACGTACATGCCCGGCCCGGAAATCTGCGGCGGCAACCCCGACGGGTGCCGCGTCATGATGACCGGGATGATCAGGTGGCTGGGCAGCGTGTACCATTTCTTACGCTCGTTCTCAATTAGTTGCATCGCTGCAAACTCACGCCGGGTGTAGGCGTGGGCTTCGTACTTCGGTGTATAAATAACAATCATGCAAACGCTTTCACACATCGCCCTGGCAATTTTCTCGTCCAGGTCGTCGCCTCCGCCGAGTTGCTCACTGTCGACAAACAATTCGTTTTCGTTGTCGAAGTGGGGTTCCAGATAACATTTCAGAGCATCAATCAAATCGTTTTTGAATTTGCTCATGTATGCATGCTGGCCGTGTGCATAGCTGAAAAAACAGCCGTGGCGGATAGTCATGGCCTCCTCCGATCCTGCTCCTTAGGGGAGCAGCGCTTACCAACTCTAACAACCCGCTCATCGGTCACTTTGCGCCAACGCAAACGAGTGCGATATGAAACTTAGTCGCGTCCGCTCCGATAGCTGTGCGCCCCCGGAGATAGTTTTAGGCAAGCAAACACCCGCCATCTTGCCCGGACAATTAGCCATAAAGCCAAATTTTGGCTAAAACACGCTAATTTTTGGCACGATTTCCACGAAAAATGCTCGCCCACGGTCTAAACTCGAGCGACATAGGCTGGGTGATAAAAAGGAAGTGCCGGGTGGGGTTATTGCAATAGGCAAGCTCAGGACGAGTCTTGCCAGGCATGCGGGAGCGGCCCGGCGCGCGTGGCGGAACCGCCTCGCGCGGGAAATGACATACTAAAAGTTACTGATCCGGACGTTTGTTCTGGAAGAACGCCACCGCGTCCGCCTGTTCGCGGGTGCGTTTGAAGGACGGCAGACTCTGCCAAATCCGCTTGCCGTAGGGCTTGGAAATGACGCGCGGGTCGCACAACATCAGCACGCCGCGATCGCCTTCGTCACGGATCAGGCGGCCGGCGCCCTGCTTCAAATTGATGATCGCTTCCGGCAAGGTATGGTGCATGAAGCCGTTCTTGCCCTGCTTTTCCATGACCTCGATGCGCGCCGCCAGCACAGGATCGTCCGGCGGCGCGAACGGCAGCTTGTCGATAATCACCAAGGACAGCGCGTCGCCGCGCACGTCGACGCCTTCCCAGAAACTCTGGCTGCCGATGAGCACGCCATTTCCCGCCTTGCGGAACTGGTCCAACAACTCGGTGCGGCCCTTGTCACCCTGGATGAACAGCGGATACGGTAGGCCGCGCTTCTCGAATTCGTCGCGCAGGCGCTCGGCGGCGCGCTTCACGGCGCGCAAAGTCGTGCACAAAAGGAAAGTTTTCCCGCCCGCCGCCTCGATCACCGGCAGCGCCAGATCCAGCACCGCATCGGTATAACCGATGGAATTCGGGTCGGGCAAACCTTGCGGCACATATAAAAGGCCTTGCTCTTCGTAATTAAACGGACTCGGCCAAGTCTTCGATGGCTCGTCCGTCAGCCCCATTTGCTCGGAAAAATGGCTGAAATCATTCTTCACCGCCAAGGTCGCCGACGTGAAAATCCAGCTGCGCGGCACGCCTTCGCGCTGGCCGTTGAAGATCGGCGCGATCGACAAAGGCGTTTTATGCAGCTGCAGGGAGGACGCGTAGGCCTCGACCCAGAACACCGCCTCCTCGCCTTTTTCGACGCGCGCCTTCGGATCGAATTTCCAAGAAGCCAATTTTTGCGCCAGTTCGATGCCGCGCTGGCGGCACTGTTCCAGGGTTTCGGCGCGGGCCGCTTGCGTCTCGAGCACGGCCAGCATGCCGTCCAACTCGTCCTTCAGCGTCTGCAAGGCCGGGAAAAAGTCGCTCGATGGCGCGATCTGCGGCAGCGACAGGCGCACGATATCTTGTGGGAATGTCAACCGGAGGTCGCGCGCGGCCTTCTCCACCACCGTGACGACCTTGCCCCAATCGGCGCCGTCGCGCGCGTTCGACAAGCCCTCGGCCAGCACGTCGCGGCACAATTCCAGGATCTGCGAAGTCGAAAAGGTATCGCCGAAGAACAAGGTGGCGGTGTCGGGCAGCTGGTGCGCCTCATCGAAAATGATGGTATTGGCCGACGGCAGCAGCTCGGCGATGCCGGAATCCTTGAGCGCGACGTCGGCGAAGAACAGGTGGTGGTTGACCACGACCACGTCGGCCTGCTGCGCTTCCTTGCGCGCCTTCATGACGAAACAGTCCTGGTAATACTGGCACTCGGCGCCCATGCAATTGTCGCGCGTGGACGTCACCAGGTTCCAGATCAGCGCGTTTTCCGGCACGCGCGCGAGCTCGGCCTTGTCGCCGGAGCTGGTCATTTTCAGGAAACGCGAAATCTCGCGCAGGTGGCCGACGTCGTCGCGCGAGGTCATGCGGCCGTTCTGCAAGGTGCGTTCCAGGTGATAATGGCAGACGTAATTCGAGCGGCCCTTGAGCAGCGCGACCGACACCGGCGCCTGCAACGCGGCGCGCACGGTCGGGATATCGCGCAGGAACAGCTGGTCCTGCAAGTTCTTGGTGCCGGTCGAGACGATCGTCTTGCCGCCCCACAGCAGCGCCGGCACCAGGTAGGCGAAGGTCTTGCCCGTGCCCGTGCCCGCCTCGGCGATCAAGGTGGTCTGGCTGGCAATCGCGGCCGCGACCGCCTTGGCCATTTCCGTCTGCGAGCGGCGCGGCTTGAAGTCGCCAACAGCCGGACCCAACGGTCCGCCGGCGCCGAACAGGCGCTCGACCTCGGAATCGTATTTGCCGGGGGGCAGGTCTGGGGTCGCGCCGACGACGGCGGGAGTGGCGTCGGCGGGCGTTGGGAGGTGTTCGGTCAAAATATACTTAGTTGAGGCGGAAGCTGAAGCCGGGACGTTAAGCCGGCACGTCCGGCACTAATTGCATTTTCAGCAAGGTGATGTGGTCTTTCAGCTGCAGCTTGCGCTTTTTCAGGCGACGCAGTTGCAGCTGATCGTGGTGTCCGTCCAGGGTGAGCATATCGATCACCGCGTCCAGATCGCGGTGTTCGACGTCGAGTTCGATCAGACGACGCTGGATATCTTGTACATCAGTCATATTTCTAGGTCTCTACCCACACAAAAAGTTTCGCCGAAACAACACACGCATTGCAAACAAACTGCGACACGGTGCATAGTTTAATCTACGGCGGCCCCGCCGCCAACACAATGATCAATATCGCCGCTCACCCGCCGTTCAGGATACAGTGTCAACCATATGAGCGCCTATAAAATAGAAGCCGGCACAGCCCAGCATATCGGCAACCGGCCGCAGCAAAACGATCGCGTGGCCCTGTTCACGTCGCCGAACGCGCCCGGCTACGTGCTGGCGGTGCTGGCCGACGGCAACCACAGCGCCATCGGCTCGGACCAGGCGCTGCTGACGGGCAGGCATATGTTCGATGAGTTCCGCGTCGGCGACGTGCCCAGCCTTCCCCGACTGAAGGAGTTGCTCGCCGCGATAGTGCTGGAAGCCCATCAAGTCATCAAGATGAACCCGATCGCCGCCAGCGCCGAACCGCACAGCGCGCTCGCCATGCTGGTGCTCACCCCGGCCGGTCAAGCGGTCTGGGCGCATGTGGGCGAAACGCGCGTGTACCGTTTTAGCGGCGAAACCAGCGTCGCGCGCAGCAACGACGACGCGTACATCGAGCATCTGGTGCAGAACGACAAGGTGCCGCCCGCGGCGGCGAAGAAGCATCGCAACTCCAAGCTGCTCAGCAACATGCTGGGGAACAGTTTCAAGGCGCCGTTCGTGACGCTGGGCACGCATGAAGGTTTGCAGCCGGGCGATTCTTTTTTGCTGTGTTCGGACGGATTGTGGCAGTGGTTCACCGACCAGGAACTGGCGGCGGCGGTGGCCCGCAACACGCCGCGCCAGGCGGCGGAACGGTTGATCGGCAAGGCCGCCGAGCGCGCGCAGGGCAAGGGCGACAATTGCACAATGGCGATCATCAAGTTGGTGGCGCCCGCCCCGCCCGCCAACCGTTGAAACACCGGTAAGCCGGGGCGGCGCTCCCCTTACTACTTCTTCGCGGCGGCGGCGGCTGCCGCTGCCGCCGCCGCGGCCTTCTTCTTCTCGGCCGCGACCTTGGCGGCCACCTTGCGCTCGGTCTCCGCCACCCGCTTGGCGACTTCGGCCTGACGCCGCTCGGCGTCGATCTTCTTCTGCTCGAAGCGGGCCACGTTGGCGGCGCGCTTGTCGGCGTCGGCCGCCGTCGCGGCCGCCTCGCGTTTCATTTTGGCGGCATGGTCGGCCTCGCGCTCGGCCACGCGCCTGCCCTTGGGCGGCGTGGGCGCGGGCATGTTCTCCACGTCCTTGACCGGCTTGGGCGGCAAGGCCTCGCGCCGGGCCAGCTCTTCCTCGTCCTTGCGCACGCGCTCGGCCAGGTCGGCATCGCGGCGCGCCACCGAATCGGCGCGCTTGAAATGCTCTGCTTCGACCTCCAGCACGCGCAGGTTGGCCAGCGCGGCGCGGCGCTGTTCCTTGGCCTTGTCCAGGCAGTTATTGACGAAGAATTTTTCGTTGCACACCGCCTCGCGGGCCGCGTACTCGGCGTTGACGGCGTCGCGTTCCCTGGCCACTTTGGCCAGGGTGGCGTCGGCCTCCTCCACCGAATGCGATGGCGGCGCCACCGACGTCGCCTCCTGCGCCGAGGCCACGGCCGCCACGGCGGCCAGCACGGCGATGGCGATCATGTCGCCCAGCGGTTTCAAACTTGCTCTCATATTTTTTCCCGTTACCTCAGGCCAGCGAACCGGCTGCGGCCCGCTGTTCTTTATCCATGTACTCGCGCGACTGCATCTCGACGATGCGCGACACCGTGCGGTGAAATTCGTTGGCCAAGGTGCCGGTGGTGTACAACTCCTCCGGCTCGACCTCGGCCGACATCAGCAACTTCACGCCCTGGTCGTAGAAAACATCGATCAGCCACGTGAAGCGGCGCGCCTCCGACGACATCGACGCCGACATCATCGGAATCCCGGACAATATCACGGTATGGAAGCGGCTGGCGATTTCCAGGTAGTCGTTCTGCGAGCGCGGCCCGCCGCACAAGGTGTGGAAATCGAACCAGATGATGGAGCCGGCGCGGCGCAGGGCGCGGATCTCGCGCGCCTCGATGCGCACCACCGGGTCCTCGTCGGCCGTCTCGGCGATGCTGGTGTAAGCGTCGCGCAACTTCCGGTCGGTCTCGGCGTTGATCGGCGTGTAGTAGGAATCGACCTGCTCCAGCGCGCGGCCGCGATAGTCGATGCCGGCGTCGATGTTCATCACATCGAGCTTCTCGTACAGCAATTCGATGGTCGGCAGGATGCGGTCGCGGTGCAGGCCGTCCGGGTACAGCAGTTTCGGATCGTAGTTCGACGTCATGATGAAGGACACGCCGTTGTCGAACAGCGCCTTCAGCAGGTTGTACATGATCATCGCGTCGGCCACGTCGGAGATGTGGAATTCGTCGAAGCAGATCAAACGGTATTTCTTGGCGATGCGCTTGGCTACCTCGTCGAGCGGATTGGCGACGCCGGTCAGCTCGTCCAACTGGCGATGCACGCCGCGCATGAACTCGTGGAAGTGCAGGCGGGTCTTGCGCACCAGCGGCACCACCGAATAGAAGCTATCCATCAGGAACGACTTGCCGCGCCCCACCCCTCCCCACATGTAGACGCCCTTCGGCACCTCGGGACGGTTGATCAGGCGCTTGAACGTGCTCGAGCGCTGGCCCTTGTACGCGACCCATTCGTCGTAGCATTGCTGCAGACGGTCGACGGCGCGGCGCTGTGCCGCGTCGGCCTTGAAATTGCGCTGTTCCAGCGCTTGCTGATAAAACTCTTCGACGTTCATGTGTTCGATTCTGTATGGGCGGCGCAAACAAAAACGGGCGGACCGCAGTCCGCCCGCAGTCCGCCTGTAGGTACGGCTTAGAAGTTCAGGGTGCGCTTGTCAATTGCCAGCGCGGCTTCCTTGGTCGCTTCCGACAGCGACGGGTGCGCGTGGCAGATGCGTGCGATGTCTTCGGCCGAGGCCTTGAACTCCATCGCCACGACCGCTTCCGAGATCAGCTCCGACGCCATCGGTCCGATGATGTGCACGCCGAGGATTTCGTCGGTGGTCGCATCGGCCAGGAACTTGACCATGCCCGAGGTGTCGCCCAGCGCGCGTGCGCGCCCGTTCGCCAGGAACGGGAAGGTGCCGGCCTTGTAGGCGACGCCCGAGGCCTTCAACTGCTGCTCGGTCTGACCGACCCACGCGATTTCCGGCGAGGTGTAGATAACCCAAGGAATGGTGTTGAAGTTGGTGTGGCCGTGCTGGCCGGCCATGCGCTCGGCAACGGCAACGCCCTCTTCTTCCGCCTTGTGCGCCAGCATCGGGCCGCGCACCACGTCACCGATCGCCCACACGCCCGGCAGATTGGTTTTGCAGTCGTCGTCGACGGCCACGAAGCCACGCTCGTCCAGCGACAGGCCGACTTTGTCGGCGGCCAGGCCATTGGTGTTCGGGGTGCGGCCGATCGAGACGATCAGCTTGTCGAACACGGAGGTGATGGATTCGCCCTTGGCGTTCTCGTACACCACGGTGACATTGTTGTCGCCCTTGGTGATCGCGCCGATCTTGCAACCGAGGTTGATCGACAGGCCTTGCTTGGCGAACAGCTTGCCGGCTTCCTTGGCGATCTGCTCGTCGACCGCGCCCAGGAACACCGGCAGGCCTTCGAGCACGGTCACTTCCGAACCCAGGCGGCGCCATACGGAGCCCATTTCCAGGCCGATCACGCCGGCGCCGATCACGCCCAGCTTGGCTGGAACGCCCTGGATCGCCAGCGCGCCGGTGTTCGACAGGATCAGTTGCTCGTCGAACGGCGCGCCCGGCAGTTCGCGCGCGTTGGAACCGGTGGCGATGATGACTTGCTTGGCGTTGATGGTCTCGTTGGCCGGGGCCGAGATCGTCAGCGGGTAGCCTTCAGCGGTGGCGGCGCCGGCGAACGAAGCACGGCCGTGGAAGAAGGTGACCTTGTTTTTCTTGAACAGGAACAGGATGCCGTCGTTGTTCTGCTTGACGACCTGGTCTTTGCGCTTGAGCATTTGCGGCAGGTTCAGCGACAGGCCGGCGACATCGATGCCGTGGTCCTTGAACGCGTGGCCGGCGTGCTCGAAGTGCTCCGACGATTGCAGCAGCGCTTTGGACGGGATGCAACCGACGTTGGTGCAGGTGCCGCCCGGTGCGGGACCGCCTTTTTCATTTTCCCATGCGTCGACGCAAGCAACGGAGAAACCCAGCTGTGCGGCGCGGATGGCGGCGATATAACCGCCGGGACCGGCGCCGATGACTACTACGTCAAATTGTTTACTCATTTTTTATTTTCCAATCAGTTCTTCGTCTGGAACGAAAATCCATAACAGAATGTAGATCGCCAGGCCGAAACCAAAGGTCAGCACGAACATCACGAACAGCAGGCGCCAGATCCACGGCTCGATGCCGGAGACGCGGCCGAGACCGCCGCAGACGCCGCCCAGCCAGCGGTCGGTGCGCGAGCGGCGCAGGCGGGTGATGTCTTCGCCGATGTTGTCGCCCGGCTTGTAGGGCTCGCTGTCCAGCAGGCGCGCCTTGGCGGCGGCGAATTCGGCGTCCGACAGGGCGCCGGCCTGGTGCAGTTCGTGCAAACGCTTGATTTCTTCAGCAACGCTCATTGAGTGTCCTCTGAGTTCCCCGGAACCGAACGGTCCCGGGGTACGACTGGCGTATCGAAGGCGGTGCCTTACAGGTCCAGCAGCAGACGTGCCGGATCTTCCAGCGCTTCTTTCATGGCGACCAGGCCCAGGACGGCTTCGCGGCCGTCGATGATGCGGTGGTCGTAGGACATCGCCAGGTAGTTCATCGGACGGATCACGATCTGGCCGTTTTCGACAACAGCGCGGTCCTTGGTCGCGTGCACGCCCAGGATGGCCGATTGTGGCGGGTTGATGATCGGGGTCGACAGCATGGAGCCGAAGGTGCCGCCGTTCGAGATCGAGAACGTGCCGCCGGTCAGGTCGTCCAGGGTCAGCTTGCCTTCTTTGGCCTTGGCGCCGAATTCACCGATTTTCTTCTCGATGTCGGCGATCGACATCTGGTCGGCGTTGCGCAGGATAGGCACCACCAGGCCGCGTGGCGAACCGACGGCGATACCGATATCGAAGTAGCCGTGGTAGATGATGTCGTTGCCGTCAACCGAGGCGTTGATGATCGGGTACTTTTTCAGGGCGGCGACGGCGGCCTTGACGAAGAACGACATGAAGCCCAGCTTGACGCCGTGCTCTTTCTCGAACTTGTCCTTGTACTTGTTGCGCAGTTCCATCACTGGTGCCATGTTTACTTCATTGAACGTGGTCAGGATGGCGTTGGTCGATTGCGATTGCAGCAGACGCTCGGCGATACGGGCGCGCAGACGGCTCATCGGCACGCGCTCTTCCGGACGCTCGCCCAGGCTGGCGACGGTCGGCGAAGCGATTTGCTGCAGCGCTGGCTTGGCGGCTGGCGCGGCCAGTGGCGCGACGGCCGGGGTGGCGGCTGGTGCGGAAGCGGCCAGGGCGTCGCCCTTGGTCACGCGGCCGTCTTTGCCCGAACCGGCGACATCGCCAGCGCTCAGGCCTTTTTCGGACAGGATCTTGGCGGCTGCAGGCATGGCGACATCGCCCTTGCTGCCACCGGTCGCGGCTGCTGGAGCGGCGGCTGGCGCAGGTGCGGCGGCTGGAGCTGGTGCTGCGGCGGCGACAGGAGCGGCGGCGGCCGCGGCGGCGTCGGTGTCGATCACGGCGATCAGTTCGTCGGCGACGACGGTGCTACCGTCGCCCTTGATGATCTTGACCAGCACGCCGGCTGCGGGCGCGGGCAGTTCCAAAACGACTTTGTCGGTTTCGATATCGATCAGGTTTTCGTCGCGGGCAACGGTGTCGCCCACTTTTTTATGCCACGTCAGCATGGTTGCTTCAGCGACCGATTCCGACAATTGAGGAACTTTGACTTCGATTTGTGCCATTGTAAAACTCCGTATATTTGTTATTGCGGCGCCGCCCAAGGTTGTTTTCACAACGAGCAAGGAGGCGCTCCGTAAGTTATGTGAGGTAAGGAGAGGCCGCACCCAGCGCGCGGCCCCTTAACGCTTATTTCGTCAGGATGAAACCTTTGAGCTTCGAGAACGCCGTTTCCAGCAGGTCTTTTTGCTGGGCATAGTGCTTGTCGTAGTAACCGACGGCCGGCGATGCCGACGCCGGACGACCGGCGTATGCCAGGCGCTGGCCGGCGTCCATGCTCTCGAAGATGTTGTGCTGAATCTGGAACCATGGGCCCTGATTCTGCGGCTCGTCCTGCGCCCACACCACTTCGGTCAGGTTCGGGAACTTCTTCAGTTCGGCGGCGAACGACTTGTGCGGGAACGGATACAGCTGTTCGACACGGATGATGGCGGTGTCGGTCTGGCCGCGCGTTTTGCGTGCGTTGACCAGGTCGTAGTAGACCTTGCCCGAGCAGGCGACGACGCGTTTGACCTTCTTGGCGTCGATTTTCTCGTCGACTTCGCCGATGACGGTCTGGAAGGCGCCCTTGGCCAGTTCGTTCAGCGACGAGCCCGCTTCCTTGTTACGCAGCAGCGATTTCGGAGTCAGGATGACCAGCGGCTTGCGGAACTGGCGCACCATCTGGCGACGCAGCACGTGGAAGATCTGCGCGGCGGTGGTCGGCTGCACGACTTGCATGTTGTTGTCCGCGCACAGCTGCAGGAAACGTTCAGGACGCGCGGACGAGTGCTCGGGACCCTGGCCTTCGTAACCGTGCGGCAGCATCATGACCAGGCCCGAAGCGCGGCCCCACTTCACTTCGCCGGAGCTGATGAACTGGTCGATGACCACTTGCGCGCCGTTGACGAAGTCGCCGAACTGGGCTTCCCAGATCGTCAGGGTGTTCGGCTCGGCGGTCGAGTAACCGTATTCGAAGCCCAGCACCGCCTCTTCGGACAGCACGGAGTCGATCACGGTGAACGGCGCCTGGCCTTCGGCGATGTTCTGCAGCGGCACGTAGGTGCCCGCGTCCCAACGCTCGCGGTTCTGGTCGTGCAGCACGGCGTGGCGGTGCACGAAGGTGCCGCGGCCGGCATCCTGACCGGTCAGGCGCACTGCGTAGCCCGAAGCGACCAGCGACGCGTAGGCCAGGTGTTCGCCCATGCCCCAGTCCAGGTTCAGTTCGCCGCGACCCATGGTGGCGCGGTCGCCCAGTACTTTCTCGACCAGCGAGTGCACTTTGAAGCCGTCCGGCACCGTGGTGATGCGGGTGGCCAGGCGTTTCAGTTCGGTCATCGGCACGGCGGTGTCGGCCGAGTCGGTCCACTTGCGGTTCAGGAACGGCAGCCAATCGACGGCGTACTTGTTCTTGAAGTTCGAGATCACCGGATCGACGGTGTGCTTGCCGGCGTCCATCGCGTCGCGGTAGGCGGCTTGCATTTGTTCGCCGCCGTCGGCTGGAATCACGGTCTGGGCGACCAGCTTGTCCGCGTACAGCTTGCGGGTGCCTGGGTGCTGGCCGATCTTCTTGTACATCAGCGGCTGGGTCAGCGCTGGCGTGTCTTGCTCGTTGTGGCCCAGTTTGCGGTAGCAAATGATGTCGACAACGATGTCTTTTTGGAACTCGAGGCGGTAGTCCATCGCGATCTGCGAAGCCAACACCACGGCTTCAGGATCGTCGGCGTTCACGTGCAGCACCGGCGCCTCGATCATCTTGACGACGTCCGAGCAGTAGATGGTCGAACGGGCGTCGCGCGGGTCGGAGGTGGTGAAACCGATCTGGTTGTTGATGACGATGTGCACCGTGCCGCCCGTGCCGTAGCCACGGGTCTGCGCCAGATTCAGCGTTTCCATGACCACGCCCTGGCCTGCGAAGGCGGCGTCGCCGTGCACCAGAATCGGCAGCACTTGCTTGCCCAGGTGGTCGCCGCGGCGATCCATGCGGGCCTTGACCGAACCTTCGACGACCGGGTTGACGATCTCCAGGTGCGACGGGTTGAACGCCAGCGACAGGTGGACCGGACCGCCCTGGGTCGAGATGTCGGACGAGAAACCTTGGTGGTATTTGACGTCGCCGGCCGGCAGGTCGTCGCCGTGCTTGCCTTCGAATTCTTCGAACAGCTCTTTAGGCGCCTTGCCGAGGGTGTTGACCAGCACGTTCAGGCGGCCGCGGTGGGCCATGCCGATCACGATCTCTTGCACGCCTTTTTCGCCGGCGCGCTGGATGATCTCATCGATCGACGCGATGAAGGTCTCGCCGCCTTCGAGCGAGAAACGCTTCTGGCCGACGTACTTGGTGTGCAGGTAGCGTTCCAGGCCTTCGGCCGCGGTCAGACGCTCCAGGATGTGCTTTTTCTTTTCCGCCGTGAAATTCGGGGTCGAACGGATCGACTCCAGGCGCTCTTGCAGCCAGCGCTTTTCGGTCGGATCGGAGATGTACATGTACTCTGCGCCGATCGAACGGGTGTAGGTATCGCGCAGGTAGTTCAGCAGGTCGCGCAGGGTCGCGGTCTCAGGGCCGAAATAGGTGTTGCTGATGTTGAAGACGGTATCCATGTCCGCATCGGTGAAGCCGTAGAAGCTAGGCTCCAGCTCGTTGATGGCCGGACGTTCCTGGCGTTGCAGCGGGTCCAGATTGGCCCAGCGGGAACCCAAGTAGCGGTAGGCGGCGATCAGTTGCGTAGCTGCAACACGCTTGCGGCCCATTTCGGCGTCGGCCGAGGCCACGACGGTACGGATAGGACCGGATTTAGCGCGTTCCGCGAAGGAGGCGATGACGGAGGCGTGAGCGACGTCTGGCTTGTTGGTGCCATCGACGGCCGGCACATGCTGCATGGCATCGAAGTACGAGCGCCAGTTATCTGGCACGGAACCTGGATTGTTGAGATACGCCTCGTACAGTTCTTCGACGTACGGAGCGTTCCCACCAAACAGGTAGGAGTTGGACGTATATTGTTGCATTTGCTGCTCACCTTTCTTCGCGCTTCGCGAGGAATTAGCGGGTTAGTCTAACCTTCCGCGACACGGCCTGACCGGTTAGCGGATTGCACATCAAGTTGTGGGGAAGGGCTAAAGTTCTTCAGTGGTTCAAAAAACGGTCATTCAGGATAGCACCGGTATTGTAGCGCAACAACCATTTATGTACCGAGACCGCCACTATTAATTTTCACCTAAGTCGCACGGCGGGCTGCGCCGCAAGCAATATTTACATATTCCCAACTGCGAACGTCGCCAGTACCAACGAACCCCGGGAACCACGGATACACGTAGGGCGGATTAGGCGGAACGCCGTAATCGGCCATCCATAAGCCGCTAGCGAAGCACGCATTGGCCGATTACGCTTCGCTAATCCGCCCTACGTGGATCCGAGGCTAGTCCGAGAGAACCACTCCAGCAAGAAATCCAGCATCGCCCGCAGCGCCGGTGACATGTGCTGACGCGACGTATATATCCCGTAAATCCCCATCCGCTGCGTTTTGTAGTCTGGAAGCAACGCCACCAGCCGCCCCTGCGCGATCAGCGGCCCGGCGCTGTACAACGGCTGCAAGGCAATGCCCGCCCCCTCCACTACCGCTTTTAGCAGTATATGGTCGTCATTGGCCGACAAATTGCCGCTAACCGGCACCGTCACCTCCTCGCCGTCCTTGCGCGTGAACTGCCAGAGGCTTTGTCCGAAATACGTGTAAGCCAGACAATTGTGGACCGCCAGATCCTCGACCCGCTGCGGCGCGCCGCGTTCCGCCACATACGACGGCGCCGCGCACACCACCGAATCGCAATATCCCAACTGCCGCGCGATCAGGTTCGGCTCCAACGCATTCGTGATGCGCAACGCCAAATCGATGCGCTGCTCGACCAGGTTCACCGCCCGGTTGCTGCCCTGCAGATCGACCGAAGTGCGGGGGAAGCGCTTGAGGAAGGCGGTCACCGCCCTCGCCAGTTCGGCATGCGCCAGCGATGGCGAGCAGGTAATCCGCAACAGCCCTTTCGGCATATCGTCCTCGGCGGCCGCCACTTCCATCGCGCCGGCCAACTCCAGCAGCTTGCGGCAGCGGCCCAGCGTGACGTCGCCCGCATCGGTCAGACTTAGCCGGCGCGTGCTCCGGTGCAGCAGCCGGGCGCCGGCCCACTCCTCCATCTCGGCCAGATAGCGCGTGACCATCGCGCGCGACATGTCGAGCGCGTCGGCGGCGGCGATCATGCTGCCGCGCTCGGTGATGGCGACGAAGACTTTTGCGGCGGTGATACGGTCCATTAGCTCGATCCATGCAATTAACAAGCCCAGATTAACCTGTTTTTCCGCCGAACAAAGAAATTTATGATGGACTCACTCCCACCTATTACGAAAGCCGATCATGATCAAACACACATTGATGTCCGCAGCCCTGGCCGCAACCGTTGGCGGCGCCGGCGCCGCGCCGCTGAAACTCGACGTTTTCAATCCTGGCGAAGCCGCCATTTTCCCGGTCGCGTCGGTGCTGGTGACCGGCGCCAAGGACGCGGTGCTGATCGACGCCCAGTTCTCGCGCGGCGAAGCGCTCAAGCTGGTCGAAAAGATCCGCGCCAGCGGCAAGCGCCTGACCACCGTCTACGTCAGCCATAGCGATCCGGATTTCTACTTCGGCCTCGACGTGATCCACGCCGCCTTCCCGGACGCCAAGATCGTCGCCACGCCGCAAACCATCGCCGGCATTGAAAAGAAGAAAGACGCCAAAGTCGCCTACTGGTCGCCTATTCTGAAAGACAACGCGCCCAAGAGCATCATCGTGCCGCAGCCGCTGCAAGGCGACACCATCAAGCTCGAAGGCGAAACACTGAAGATCGAAGGCCTGAACGGCGCGACGCCGGACCGCAGCTATGTCTGGATTCCGTCGATCAAGGCGATCGCCGGCGGCGTGGTGGTCTTCAACGGCCTGCACGTGTGGACCGCCGATACGCAAAGCGCCGAGTCGCGCAAGAACTGGCTGGCCACGCTGGACCACATCGCCTCGCTGAAGCCGGCGACTGTCGTGCCGGGCCACTTCAAAGTTGGCGCACCGCTGACGCCGGACAGCGTCGCCTTCACCCGCGACTATCTGGTCCGTTTTGAAGCCGAAACCGCCAAGGCCGCCAACTCGGCCGCGCTGATCGCCCGCATGAAGGAACTGTACCCGGACGCCGGCCTGACTGGCGGGCTCGACACCGGAGCCAAAGTGGCCAAGGGTGAAATGAAGTGGTAAGCCGGGGCTAGCGCCCTCGACGAGCGGCGGGGAGGTGATAAACTTCAACATTGACCTTCACCGCCACCTGACATGCATACCCTAGAGCAGTTGCGCGCTGGCGCCCTCACCGGCGTCCGGCGCCTGCAAATGCGCGGCGGCCTCACCGAATTCCCGCGCGAAATCTTCGATCTGGCCGAGTCGCTGGAAATCCTCGACCTGTCCGGCAATGCGCTGTCGTCGCTGCCCGACGATCTGCCGCGCCTGCACAAGCTGCGCATCATCTTCTGTTCCGACAACCAGTTCACCGAACTGCCGGCGGTGCTGGGCGCCTGCCCCGCCCTGACGATGGTCGGCTTCAAGGCCAATCGGATAAGTACGGTCCCGCCGGCGTCGCTACCGGCGCAATTGCGCTGGCTGGTGCTGACGGACAATCTGATCGAGGAACTACCCGCCGAGCTGGGACAACGTCCGGCGCTGCAAAAGCTGATGCTGGCCGGTAACCGCCTTCGCGCGCTGCCCGCCACCATGGCGCAACTGCACCGGCTCGAACTGCTGCGCATCGCCGCCAACCAGTTGACCGAGTTTCCCGCATGGCTGCCCGCCCTGCCCCGGCTGACCTGGCTGGCCTACGCCGGCAATCCGTTCTGCGCGGAGCGTGAATCGGCGATGACAGGCACACCGTCCGCCGCCATCGGCTGGGAACAGCTGGCGTTAAAACAAAAGCTGGGCGAAGGCGCATCGGGAGTGATCCACCGCGCCGGCTACCGGCACGACGGCGCGACGGAAGACGTCGCCGTCAAGCTGTTCAAAGGCGCCATGACCAGCGACGGCTCGCCGCTGTGCGAAATGGCCGCCTGCATCGGCGCCGGCGCGCATCCGAACCTGATCCCGGTGCTGGGCCACCTGGAGCGCCATCCTGATGGCGCGCATGGTCTCGTGATGTCGCTGATCGATCCAGAATTCATCAACCTGGCCGGTCCGCCAAGCCTGGAGAGCTGCACGCGTGACGTCTACGACGCGGACAAGCGCTTCGACCTCGCGTCCACGCTGGAAATCGCCCACGGCATCGCCTCCGCCGCCGCCCGCCTGCACCAGCGCGGCATCATGCACGGCGACCTGTACGGACACAACATCATGCATTGCGGACGGGGCCGAACCTTGCTGGGCGACTTCGGCGCAGCATCGTTCTACGATCCCGCGTCGTCCGAAGCCGCGCCGCTGCAACGGCTCGAAGTGCGCGCCTTCGGCTTCCTGCTGGACGAGCTGGCCGAGCGCTGCGACGCCCCGGCGGCGGCAGGGCCCGCATTGGCACTGCTTCGCCAGTTGCGCGACGCCTGCCTGCATGCCGACCGCGCGGCGCGCCCGCTGTTCGCCGAGATCGAAGCGCGGCTCCGCACGCTCAAACAGGACTAGACAAGACGTTCTAGATATTTTATTCTACATCCATGACCACCGTAGCCCCACCCAAACCGACCGCCTCCGAGCTGGAGATGTTGCGCCTGCTGTTCGCGCTTGGCCCGGCCACCGCCAAGCAGGTGCACGCCGCCGCGCTCGAAACGCGGCCGGACATGAACTACGCCACCGTGCTGCGTCTGCTGCAAGTGATGCACACCAAAGGCCTGCTGACGCGCGACGAAAGCCAGCGCGCCCACATCTACGCGCCCGCGCAGGAGCAGGACTCGATTCAGACCAACCTGCTGAAGGACCTGATCCAGAAAGCCTTCTCCGGTTCCGGCAAGGCGCTGGTGCTGGCCGCCCTGCGCGGTGGCCACGTCAGCAAGAAAGAACGCGCGGAAATCCAGGCATTGCTGGATCAGGAAAAATAGAAATCCCCCCGCCGCCTCGCTCCATTCATCGGCCTCCCCGCGTCCAAATCCCACGCGCTCGCGTACATACATACAGCCGACCTTATCTGAAGCGCGCTTGGCGTGCCTGCCAATAAAGCTGGCTATGGATAACCGTAACTATCGGTCAACCCGACTCGCTGCTCATTTTTAGCCAAAATTTAGCAAGCGTTCCACTCGTTTTTTGCGACGCGCCCGCAAGGCCGCAACACACCCATCGCCTCCGGGCATGCGGGGAAGCGCCGCGCACTTTTAAAGGAATACACATGCGCATTATCCTGGCCGCGACGCCGGCCTCGGGCCACCTGAACCCCATCCTCGCGGTCGCCCGCATCATGGTCTATCACGGGCATGACGTGCTGGTCACTACCGGCAGCGTTTTCCGCGCCAAGGTGGAGGCCACCGGCGCCCGCTTCGCACCGCTGCCCTTTGGGGCGGACATGGACCTGTCCGATATCGATACCCGCTTCGCCGACCGCAAAAACCTGGCGCCGGGCTTGCCGATGCTCGCCTTCGATTTGAAGCACCTTTTTATCAATACGATCGCGGCGCAGTTCTCCGGCCTCGAGACGCTGCTGCAGGAATTCCCGGCCGAGCTGATCGTGTCCGACATCATGTATGGCGGCTGCCTGCCCTTCCTGCTGGGCGCGCGCCCGCGCCGCCCGGCCATTGTCGGACTGGGCGTCAACTGCCTGCTGACCCGCCGCGAGGACGGCGCGCCCATCGGGCTCGGCTTGCCGCCCGCCACCGACGCCGACACGGTGGCTACCTACCGAAGCATCGCCGACGAGGTCGACACGCTGGTACTGAATCCGGCGCGCCTGCATGTCGACGCCATCCTGGAAAGCCTGGGCGCGTCCCCGCTGCCGATGCCCTATATCGAGGCGATGACAAGCTTGCCCGACCTCTTCCTGCAGCCCTCGGTGCCCGGCTTCGAATTTCCTTGCATGGTGCTGCCACCCAACCTGCATTTCATCGGCGCCTTGCCGATCCCCGCCGGCGATCCCCTCACGCCCGAGCTGGCGGCCGCCGTCGCCGACGGCCGGAAACTGGTGCTGGTCACCCAGGGCACGGTCGCCAATCACGACCTGGGGCAACTGATCGGTCCAACGCTGGCGGCGCTGGCCGACCGCGACGATTTGATCGTCCTGGTCGCCACCGGCCGCAAGCCCGTGACGGAAATTCCGGGGCCGCTGCCGGACAACGCGCTGGCTGCCGAATTCCTCCCGTTCGGCGCGCTGATGCCGCACATCGACTTGCTGGTCACCAACGGCGGTTATGGCGCGGTCACGCAGGCGCTGAGCAACGGCGTGCCAGTGGTCGCGGCCGGCACCACGGAGGATAAACAGGATGTCAACGCGCGCATCGCCTGGTGCGGAGTCGGGATCGACCTGCGCACCGAGGCGCCTTCCGTCGAACAGTTGCGCGAGGCGATAGGCACGGCGTTGCGCGATCCAAGCTATCGCAAGAAGGCGCACGCGTTGGCGGCCGAGTACGAGGCCCACGATGCCGAAGCCAACCTGCTTAACCTCCTGCAACGCGCCGTGCGAAACCACGACGCCTAAAAACAGGCCTTGCGGCGAGAACCGCAAGGCTTGTTTCGCTTTAACGCCGACATTTCAACAGGTTCCCGCGAAGTTGCCCGATGGCGCACCGCGCGCTCCTTTCCCCTACAATGGAGCCCTTTTCCTTCCGCGCCCGCCACAATGATCAGCCGCTTCAACTCCTGGCCCGAACACCCGCACCCCGTCATCGCCGTCATGCTCGCCGTGGCGATCTGCGCCGTGCCCGTTGTGCTGCCGCACGCCAACCTGGCCAACTTGATGCCCAATCTGTTCGCGTATGTGTTCGCCTGCGTGCTGGCCTATCCGGTCGCGGCCGTGCTGCGCCATCGCGTCACCAGCCTGCCGGTGCTGTGGGGCGTGGCCGCGCTGATCCTGCTGGGACTGTGCCTGTATCACACCAATATAATTGTCGAGACCGCCGACGCGGCATGGCCGCAGCGGCGCGACGCCACCCTTGGCAAATTCCTGTTCAACCTGCCACAACTGACGTTGGGTGTGCTGTGCTGGTGGCTGCTGGTGGTGCGACCGGACCGGCGCAAACTGAAATAAGAACCACTCCGGGGAATTCCGCACAGATATAGCCCCAAGGCGCACAGTTGCCGAGAAGAACTTGCTGTCCAGGACGCAATTCTGATAGTCTTGTTGACATTACACTATTCGAGGTCCGCGCCATGAGTCAGAAAGCACGAGTCACGCGCCGCCACCAAGTCCGTCATGCTGCCACGCTGACGATGACCGACGAAACCAGCCTTCCGGCCCACACGCTGGACCTGTCGCAGGGCGGCGTCAGCCTTCAAACGTCCAGCCAGATCCGGCTGGCGCAATACTGCGCGGTGTCGTTCCAGGTGCAATTGAGCGATGGCGCCCACAAGGTGCTGGCGATGGGCCAGGTGGTCTACAGCGACCCGGACGCCGAGTTGGGCTACAAGACCGGCGTCCAATTCCTCCGACTCGACCACGGCAGCGTCGACGTCATCCGCCAACTGCTCAAAGAGCCCGCCTAACAGCCGCGCCAACCACCATGTAAAGTTTGCTTGACATCGAATTTCTCTCGCCCTAAGATGTAAAGCATACTTTACACACGGAGGAAGCGATGCGCACTCAAGCCGAACCAAAGTTTTCCGCAGCCGAACGCAAGGCCGGGGCCGCCTATCTGCGCGAGCTGTTCGGCGGCATAGCCATCTACATCGCCCTGCTCGTCCTTTCGATCATCTATGGCCAGGCGATGGAGACGGGGCCGCTCAAGACCGCCGTTCTGACGTGTCCGATGATCGGTTTTGCGCTGATGATCTGGGCGATCGCGCGCCAGGTCGGGCGGATGGACGAATACCAGCGCATCGTCATGCTGGAGACGTTCGCGCTGGCGGCGGCATTGACCGCCGCCGTGACTTTCACCTACGGCTTCATGGAAAACGCCGGCTATCCGCGCCTGAGCATGTTCTACGTGTGGGGCGTCATGGGCTGTTCGTGGCTGATCATCGGGCTGTTACGCTGCTGGAAGACGTGGCGATGAACAATACGATCCGCGAACTGCGGGCCGAGCGCGGCTGGAGCCAAGCCTACCTGGCCGACCAGCTCGCGGTGTCGCGCCAGACCGTCAACGCCATCGAAACCGGCCGCTACGACCCGAGCCTGCCGCTGGCCTTCGCGATCGCCCGGCTGTTCGACAAGACGATCGAAACCATCTTCACGCCGTGACACGGACGAAAAAAAACGGGCCGAAGCCCGTTTTTTTGTTTGCTGCGAAACCCGAAGATTAACGCTGATCCAGCGGCTTGACGTCGCGGGTGGTCGAACCGACGAACAGCTGGCGTGGACGGCCGATTTTCTGTTCCGGATCGGCGATCATTTCGTTCCACTGGGCGATCCAGCCGATGGTGCGGGCCATGGCGAAGATACCGGTGAACAGCGACACCGGAATGCCCAGCGCCGATTGCACGATGCCCGAGTAGAAGTCGACGTTCGGGTACAGCTTGCGCGAGACGAAGTATTCGTCGTTCAGCGCGATCTTTTCCAGTTCCATCGCCAGCTTGAACAGCGGGTCGTCCTGCAGGCCCAGCTCTTCCAGCACCTCGTAGCAGGTCTCGCGCATCAGCTTGGCGCGCGGGTCGAAGTTCTTGTACACGCGGTGACCGAAGCCCATCAGCTTGACGCCGGAGTTCTTGTCCTTGACCTGCTCGATGAACTTAGGAATGTTCTCGACGGTGCCGATTTCCTTGAGCATGGTCAGCGCGGCTTCGTTGGCGCCGCCGTGGGCAGGGCCCCACAGGCAGGCGATACCGGCGGCGATACACGCGAACGGGTTGGCGCCCGACGAACCGGCCAGACGGACGGTCGAGGTCGATGCGTTCTGCTCGTGGTCCGCGTGCAGGATCAGGATACGGTCGAGGGCGCGCACCAGCACGTCGTTGACTTTGTATTCTTCGCACGGGTTGCCGAACATCATGCGCATGAAGTTGGCGCTGTACGACAGGTCGTTGCGCGGATACATGAACGGCTGGCCCATCGAGTACTTGTACGCCATGGCGACCAGGGTCGGCATTTTGGCGATCAGGCGGATGGCCGAGATTTCACGCTGCTTGGCGTCGTTGATGTCGAGCGAGTCGTGGTAGAACGACGCCAGCGCGCCGACGGTGCCGACCAGCACCGACATCGGGTGGGCGTCGCGGCGGAAGCCGCGGAAGAAGAATTGCATTTGCTCGTGGACCATGGTGTGCTTGGTCACGGTTTCAACGAACTCGTCCTTCTGCACGCTGTTCGGCAGTTCGCCGTTCAGCAGCAGGTAGCAAGATTCCATGAAGTCGGCGTTCACGGCCAGCTGTTCGATCGGGTAGCCGCGGTACAGCAGCTCGCCCTTGTCGCCGTCGATGTAGGTGATCGTCGAGTTGCAGGCGGCGGTCGACATGAAGCCTGGATCGTAGGTGAACTTGCCGGTGCCGGCGTACAGCTTGCGGATGTCGATCACGTCGGGGCCCACGGTGCCCTTGTAGATCGGGAAGTCCACCGATGGGCTGCCATCGGAGAACGACAGGGTGGCTTTGTTGTCAGAGATATTCATGGACTCTTCCTTTTTAGGGAGATGAAGGTAAATAAAACGCGAAAATTCTGGTTGCCTTCGTAGTCTCAGGCCAGTCTTAGTCGTTGCAGCAATGCATGCACGTGCGGCAGATCGACCTCGCCTTCCGGCTCTTTACGGGCCAGTACCAGATCCATCAGGGCATTGTCCGACAAATCGAGGAGCCGCGTGAACGCGTCCACTTCCTCGTCGGTCAATTCGGTTTCATGCGCATCGAGAAAACGGGTGAGGATGATGTCGTTTTCCAGCAGACCCCGGCGTGAGCGCCAGCGCAGGCGCGCTCTATTGGCTGGGTCCGACTGATGCGCAGATTGGTTCGGTTCAGTCATGGGTCACTACTTTACACTGCGCGCGCCAATCGTGCTGGAGCGCTACTACTAAAACGAAACGGGCGACGCTGCCGCCGCCCGCCAATGCGATGACTTAGATCGCGCGGCGTACCATCAGCTCTTTGATCTTGCCGATCGCCTTGTTCGGGTTCAAACCCTTAGGGCAAACGTCGACGCAGTTCATGATCGAGTGGCAACGGAACAGACGGTACGGGTCTTCCAGGTTGTCCAGACGCGCGCCGGTCGCCTCGTCGCGCGAGTCGGCGATGAAGCGGTAGGCTTGCAGCAGGCCGGCCGGGCCGACGAACTTGTCCGGATTCCACCAGAACGACGGGCACGACGTCGAGCAGCACGCGCACAGGATGCACTCGTACAGGCCGTCGAGCTCTTCGCGCTCGGTCGGCGACTGCAGGCGTTCCTTTTCGGGACGGATCGAGTCGTTGATCAGGTAAGGCTTGATCGAATCGTACTGCTTGAAGAACTGGGTCATGTCGACGATCAGGTCGCGGATCACCGGCAGGCCTGGCAGCGGACGCAGCACGATAGGCTCGGTCAACTCGTTCAGGTTGGTGGTGCAGGCCAGGCCGTTCTTGCCGTTGATGTTCATCGCGTCCGAACCGCACACGCCTTCGCGGCACGAGCGGCGCAGGGCCAGCGAATCGTCGACGTCGGACTTGATGCGCTGCAGCGCGTCGAGCAGCATCTTGTCGGTGTCCTTCAGCTCGACCGTCACGTCCTGCATGTACGGCTTGGCGTCCTGGTCCGGATCGTAACGGTAAATTTTCAGTTTGAGAGTGCGTGCCATGTTCTAGCCTTAGAAAGTACGTGGTTTCGGTTTGAAGGTATCAACCGTCAATGGCTTGGTCACGACCGCCTTGTAATCCAGGCGGTTGCCTTCCGAGTACCACAGGGTGTGCTTCATCCAGTTGTCGTCGTCGCGCTGCGGGAAATCGTTGTGGGCGTGGGCGCCGCGCGATTCCTTGCGGGCCACGGCCGACGTGATCGTCGCCTTGGCCGTTTCGATCAGGTTGTCCAGCTCCAGCGCTTCGACGCGCGCGGTGTTGAACACCTTGGATTTGTCCTTGAACGAGACGTGCTTGCGGCGCTCGTCGAGCACCATGATTTCCTTGGCGCCCTGGGTCATCATCTCTTCGGTACGGAACACGCCGCAGTACTTCTGCATCGTGGCGCGGATGTCGTTGGCGACGTTCTGCACACGTTCCGAACCGGTCGACGTTTCCAGTTTGTTCAGGCGGTCCATCGCGTAGTCGGAGGCGTCCTTCGGCAGCGGCTTGTTTTCCTTCTGCTTCAGGTTCGACGCGACCACGTGGTTGCCGGCCGCGCGGCCGAACACCACCAGGTCGAGCAGCGAGTTGGTGCCCAGGCGGTTGGCGCCGTGCACCGAGACGCAGGCGCATTCGCCGATCGCGTACAGGCCGTTGACGATCTTCTGCGTGCCGTCGCCGTTGGGCGTGACGACCTGGCCGTGGATGTTGGTTGGAATACCGCCCATCTGGTAGTGAATCGTCGGCACGACAGGAATCGGTTCCTTGGTGGCGTCGACGTTGGCGAACTTGTGGCCGATTTCCAGGATCGACGGCAGGCGCTTGGCGATGGTCTCGGCGCCGATGTGGCGCAGGTCCAGCATCACGTGGTCCTTGTTCGGACCGCAGCCGCGGCCTTCCTTGATCTCCTGGTCCATCGAGCGCGAGACGAAGTCGCGCGGCGCCAGATCTTTCAAGGTCGGCGCGTAGCGCTCCATGAAACGTTCGCCTTCGGAGTTGATCAGGATACCGCCCTCGCCGCGCACGCCCTCGGTGATGAGGACACCAGCGCCGGCCACGCCGGTCGGGTGGAACTGCCAGAACTCCATGTCCTGCAGCGGCAGGCCGGCGCGCGCGGCCATGCCCATGCCGTCGCCGGTGTTGATGAAGGCGTTGGTCGACGCGGCGAAGATGCGGCCGGCGCCGCCGGTGGCGAAGATGGTGGTCTTCGCTTCCAGGATCATCGTTTCGCCGGTTTCCATTTCCAGGGCCACCACGCCGACGACGTCGCCTTCGGCGTCGCGGATGATGTCGAGCGCCATCCATTCGACGAAGAAGTGGGTGCGGGCGCGGACATTGCGCTGGTACAGGGTGTGCAGCAGCGCGTGGCCGGTGCGGTCGGCCGCGGCGCAGGCGCGCTGCACGGCTTTTTCACCGAAGTTGGCGGTGTGGCCGCCGAACGGACGCTGGTAGATGGTGCCGTCGGGATTGCGGTCGAACGGCATGCCGAAGTGTTCCAGCTCGTAGACGACCTTCGGTGCTTCGCGGCACATGAATTCGATCGCGTCCTGGTCGCCCAGGTAGTCGCCGCCCTTGACGGTGTCGAACATGTGCCAGAACCAGTTGTCCTCGGCCATGTTGCCCAGCGAGGCGCCGATGCCGCCCTGCGCCGCCACGGTGTGCGAGCGGGTCGGGAAGACTTTGGACAGCACGGCGACGTTCAGGCCGGCCTCGGCCAGTTGCAGCGAGGCGCGCATGCCGGAGCCGCCGGCGCCGACGATTACCGCGTCAAAGCGGCGGGTTGGAATTCCAGTTTTAATAGCTGCCACGATTACACACTCCAGAGTATCTGTACCGACCATACGGCACAAGCGATCAACCACAGCATCGTGGCGATTTGCAGGGTCAGGCGAACGCCGACGGCTTTGACGTAGTCCATCCAGACGTCGCGCATGCCGACCCAGGCGTGATAGAACAGGCCGAACAAGGTCACGGCGGAAATCAGTTTGAACCATTGCTGGGCGAACAGCGCGGCCCAGCCTTCATAGGTGAAATTCTGCCCGGTCAGGAACGACACCAGCAGGATGGCGGTGTAGAGCACCATCATGACGGCGGTCACGCGCTGGGCCAGCCAGTCTTTCATGCCGTAGTGGGCGCCGACAACCATGCGCTTCGGGCCGATGTTATTGTTAGCCATATCAGAACACTCCAAACAGTTTCAGGGCGACCAGCACGGTCAATGTCACGCTGATGACCAGCACGGTGGCCGACGAGCGGCGCGCCGAATCCTTGTCCAGGCCGATGTGGGTATCCATCACCAGGTGGCGGACGCCGGCGCAGAAGTGGTGGAAGTAGCCCCAGCACAGCGCCAGGATGATCAGCTTGACCAGCGGGTAGGTGATGAAGCCTTGATAGTGCGCGAAGGAAATCTCGGAACGCAGGCTCTCTTGCAGCAAATACAGCACGAATGGCAGCAACAGACACATCAGAACACCGCTGATGCGGTGCAGGATGGAGACGATGGCGGCCAGGGGCTGGCGATAGTTGAGGATTTCGGTAATATGGATATTACGGAATTCCCGCCGTTCTTTTTTAGGGACTTCCCTTACGGCTTCTGACATAACAAGACCTCCTCAGGCTTAAACAAAAATTGGTTAGACCGCGATTTTCGCCGATTTCCGCGCCGATAACCAATATCTATTGTTACATATAACTAAAATAGTGTTTTGCAACACTGTCCGGCGGCCGCTTTCCGCAGCTCAACGTATTATCAGCGCAACAATGCTACCGCCGTGTGACGCACGGTTTGTTGTACGCTACCTGACGCGCTGTTCCGCATGCCAGGGTCTCCTGCTCCACCCGTTGGGTTCGATTCGGTTCAGCTCACCAGTCAATTCAGTTCGTTGTGATAGTGGTGGCGTTCGGTCAGATACTGTCCCCGGCGCAACTCCACCGGCTTGTCGCCGTAGGTGAACGACACCCGCTCCGACGCCAGCAGCGGCGTGTCGATGGCGATGTGCAGCAGCGCGGCCACGCCGGCGTCGGCGCACACGGCGCGGATCTTCTCGGTCGCCCGGATCATGCGGGTGCCGAATTCGGACTCGAACAGTCCGTACATCGGGCCCTTGTATTCGACCAGCCGCTCGGCGGTCAATCCCTTGAACGTCACGCCGGGCAGCCACATCTCCTCGACGATGGTGGGCACGCTGTCGAACGACTGCACGCGCTTGATGAAGATGACGGCGTCGCCGGACTTCAGGTCGAGCAGGCGCGCCACGTCGGCGGGCGCGCGCATGCGCTTGACTTCGATGAACTTACTTTCAGGATAGTGTGGCACGCCCTCGTCGGGCATCAGCTTGAGGAAGCGGAAATGGGCGCGCGCCTCGTGGTGGGTGGCGACGAAGGTGCCCTTGCCCTGCTTGCGCATGACCAGGTTCTCGGCGGCCAGCTCGTCGATGGCCTTGCGCACCGTGCCCTGGCTGACCTTGAAGCGGTTGGCCAGCTCGACCTCGCTGGGGATCAGCTCGCCCGGTTTCCACTCCCCCGATTGCAGGCTCTGAGTTATCAGCGCCTTGATTTGCTGGTAAAGTGGGGAGAATGTCGGCGAGCTGCCGGCCGGAAGCCCCGGCGCGCCGGTCGTCGCCGGCGACGGCGCGGCTGGCGACGAGGCCGCCGAACCCGCCGACGATCCTGCTGCGCCACCGGCACTTGAGGCTGGGCTGCTGCTGTTCGGATTGGGCGGGACGGGATTCATAGACCGAGATTTCACCACAAACGACCGCTTCCGTCCAGCAAAACCGGCAACAACTTATCTGTCTTATATAAGACATAAGATAGGATTGACAGAAGCTAGTTACGCGCCTACACTCCGCAGCCATGCGCTTATATGCTGTGGATTTGCAGTATCATTATGGATTAGGTTTTCCCGGGCCGGCGCGGTCCAGTTTAAGAACGCGGCTCAAGAACGTTTTCATTCCCACTTTGGAGATTCATCATGGCTAAAACCCCAATGCGTGTTGCTGTCACCGGCGCCGCCGGTCAAATCGGTTACGCTCTGCTGTTCCGCATCGCCAACGGCGACATGCTCGGCAAAGACCAGCCGGTCATCCTGCAACTGCTGGAAATCGCTGACGAAAAAGCACAAAAGGCCCTCAAGGGCGTCATGATGGAAATCGACGACTGCGCCTTCCCGCTGCTGACCGAGATGACCGCCCACTCCGACCCGCTGACCGCCTTCAAGGACGTCGATGTCGCCGTGCTGGTCGGCGCCCGTCCGCGCGGCCCTGGCATGGAACGCAAAGACCTGCTGGAAGCGAACGCCCAGATCTTCACCGTGCAAGGCAAGGCGCTGGACGCCGTCGCTTCGCGCAACGTCAAAGTGCTGGTGGTCGGCAACCCTGCCAACACCAACGCCTACATCGCCATGAAATCGGCGCCGTCGCTGCCGGCCAAGAACTTCACCGCCATGCTGCGCCTGGACCACAACCGCGCGCTGTCGCAAGTGGCCGCCAAGACCGGCACCGCCGTGAAGGACATCGAGAAGCTGACCGTGTGGGGCAACCACTCGCCAACGATGTACGCCGACTACCGCTTCGCCACCGTCGGCGGCAAGGCCGTCAAGGACCTGATCAACGACCAGGAATGGAACGCCAACGTGTTCCTGCCGACCGTCGGCAAGCGCGGCGCCGCCATCATCGAAGCGCGCGGCCTGTCGTCGGCCGCGTCGGCCGCCAACGCCGCCATCGACCACGTCCACGACTGGATGCTGGGCACCAACGGCAAGTGGACCACCATGGGCGTTCCGTCGGATGGTTCGTACGGCATCCCTGAAGGCACCATGTTCGGCTTCCCTGTCACCACCGAAAACGGCGAATACAAAATCGTCCAGGGCCTGGAAATCGACGCCTTCTCGCAAGAGCGCATCAACCTGACCTTGAAGGAACTGACCGAAGAACGCGAAGGCGTCAAGCACCTGCTGCCGTAATCTTCCTTCCCGCGCCAAGTGGAACCGGTTAAACCACCGATCCGCCGCACCCGCCGCGCTGCCGAGAGCAGCGCGGCGTCTGTTCCGCCCTTGTCGGCCCTACCCGCCACACCCGAAACGCCAGCCATCCAGCCAACCGCCATTCCAGACCACACCCGCATGCACCCATCCGAGGTTTTATTCCAGGGCAATCGCCAGCCGCTGCTGCTGCCGGCCTGCGACCACTACGCCGGCTCCGAAAAGCTGATGCGCAAATCGATCGCTCTGCAACAAGAACTTGGCCCGCTGTTCGACATCACGCTCGACTGCGAGGACGGCGCCAGCGCCGGCAACGAGGCCGCCCACGCGCGCCTGGTGGCCGAGCTGCTGAGCTCCGACGACAACAAATTCAACCGCATCGGCGCCCGCGTGCACGATGTCGGCAGCCCGTTCTTCGCCCAGGACGTCGAGATCATCTGCGCCGCCGCCCAGCGCCTGGCCTACCTGGTGCTGCCGAAAGTCAACGGCGCGCAGGAAGTCGTCGACGCCATCGCGCTGATCAACCGGCACGCGGCCAAGGCCGGCCGCGCCGATTTACCGGTCCACGTGCTGATCGAAACCCACGGCGCGCTGCGCCAGGCCTACGACATCGCCGCCATTCCGCAGGTGCAGTGCCTGTCGTTCGGCATCATGGACTTCATCTCGTCGCACTACGGCGCCATCCCCGGCGCGGCCATGCGCACGCCGGGCCAGTTCACGCACCCGCTGGTGGTGCGCGCCAAGCTGGAAATCTCGGCCGCCTGCCACGCGCACGGCAAGGTGCCGTCGCATAACGTCACCACCGAGATCAAGGACACGGCCGTCGCCGCCAACGACGCCCAGCGCGCCGCCGCCGAATTCGGCTACACGCGCATGTGGAGCATCCACCCGAACCAGATCAAGCCGATCATCAAGACCTTCACGCCGCGCCTGTCCGAGGTGAACGAGGCGGCCGCCATCCTGCTCGAGGCGGCTGCCGTGCAATGGGGGCCGATCGCACAGAACGGGCGCTTGCACGACCGCGCCAGCTACCGATATTATTGGACCGTTTTACAGCGCGCCAAACTGGCCGGGCTGAGCTTGCCCGAGTCGGTGGCCGCGCTGATGAACCCCGCCGACCACCCACTGGAAACAAACTGATGTCGATCTCGAAACTATTCATGGCCTGCAGCCTCGCGCTGGCTTCGCTGTCCCTGGCCGCCGGCGCCCACGCCGCAGCGGAACCCACCAAAACCCCGGTCAAAAAGACGGTGAAGAAGTCCACCAAGAAGGCCGCCAAGCCGGTGGAGGAAGCCGTACCGAAAGGCCCCGACGAGGAAGCCGACGAGCCGGTCGTCACCGATTCGGCCGTGACCGAGTTCGATTGCGAACTGGGCAACAAGATCACGATCTACGCCAACACCACCGACGAGTCGCACATCGCGCTGCGCTGGAAGAAGCGCCTGCACCGCCTGACGCGCGTGGGCACGACCACCGGCGCCCAGCGCTTCGAAAACAAATTGTACGGCCTGATCTGGATCGGCATTCCAGCCAAGGGCATGCTGCTCGATTCCAAATTGAACCGCCAGTTGGCCAACGAATGCCGCAACGCCGAACAATTGAAGCCGGTCACGACCTCCGAGGCCGAGCCGACCAGCACCAAGATCACGATCCAGTAATACGGTTTCAACACGACGGTTCCAAAACGGGCGCGCCGCCACGGGCGCTTGCACAACGTAGTACTTCAACAAATAGACGATACCCACTGAAGGAGAGGTCATGTCCCGCAACACTCTGAACACGCTTAAGGATTTCAACATTTCGGGCAAGAAGGCGAAGTTCTATTCGCTGCCTGCACTGGAGAAGAGCCTGGGCGCCAAAATCTCCCGCCTGCCGGTATCGATCCGCGTTGTGCTGGAATCCGTGCTGCGCAACTGCGACGGCAAAAAAGTCACCGAAGAACACATCAAGCAGCTGGCCAACTGGAGCCCGACCGGCGAGCGCACCGACGAGATCCCGTTCGTCGTCGCCCGCGTGGTGCTGCAGGACTTCACCGGCGTGCCGCTGCTGGCCGACCTGGCCGCGATGCGCAACGTCGCCTACAAGATGGGTATCAACGCCAAGAAGATCGAACCGCTGGTCCCTGTCGACCTGGTGGTCGACCACTCGGTCACCATCGACCACTTCCGCGAGCCGGGCGCGCTGGACCTGAACATGAAGCTGGAATTCTCGCGCAACAACGAGCGCTACCAGTTCATGAAATGGGGCATGCAAGCGTTCGACACCTTCGGCGTGGTGCCGCCGGGCTTCGGCATCGTCCACCAGGTCAACCTGGAATACCTGGCGCGCGGCGTGCACAAGGATGCTGCCGGCGTGTACTACCCTGATTCGCTGGTCGGCACCGACTCGCACACCACCATGATCAACGGCATCGGCGTGGTCGGCTGGGGCGTGGGCGGCATCGAGGCGGAAGCCGGCATGCTGGGCCAGCCGGTCTATTTCCTGACCCCGGACGTGATCGGCGTCAACCTGACCGGCGTGCTGCGCGAAGGCTGCACCGCGACCGACCTGGTGCTGACCATCACCGAACTGCTGCGCAAAGAGAAAGTCGTCGGCAAGTTCGTCGAGTTCTTCGGCGAAGGCACCGAGACCCTGTCGGTCACCGACCGCGCCACCATCGCCAACATGGCGCCTGAATACGGCGCGACGATGGGCTTCTTCCCGGTCGACGACGCCACCATCGAATACTTCGAAGGCACCGGCCGCACCAAGGCGGAAATCGACGCCTTCGCCGCCTATTTCAAGGCGCAGGGCATGTACGGCGTATCGAAAGCCGGCGAGATCGACTACACCCGCGTGGTGGAACTGAACCTGACGAGCGTCACCCCTTCGCTGGCCGGCCCCAAGCGTCCACAGGACCGTATCGAAATCGGCAACGTGAAAAACAACTTCACCGAACTGTTCTCGAAACCGACCACCGAAAACGGCTTCAACAAAAAGCCGGACGACCTGTCGAAGACCTACACCACCAGCAACGGCGTGAACGTCAAGAACGGCGACGTGCTGATCGCCGCGATCACCTCGTGCACCAACACCTCGAACCCGAGCGTGCTGCTGGCCGCCGGCCTGCTGGCCAAGAAGGCCGTCGAAGCCGGCCTGACGGTCGCCCCGCACATCAAGTCGTCGCTGGCCCCCGGCTCGCGCGTGGTCACCGAGTACCTGACCGCCGCCGGCCTGCTGCCATACCTGGAGCAACTGGGCTTCGGCGTGACCGCCTACGGCTGCACCACCTGCATCGGCAACGCCGGCGACCTGACCCCGGAACTGAACGCCACCATCACCGCGAACGACATCGTCGCCTCGGCCGTGCTGTCCGGTAACCGCAACTTCGAAGCGCGGATCCACCCGAACATCCGTTCGAACTTCCTGGCCTCGCCACCGCTGGTCGTGGCCTACGCCATCGCCGGCAACATGACCGTCGACCTGATGACCCAACCGGTCGGCAAGGGCACCAACGGCAAGGACGTGTACCTGGGCGACATCTGGCCGACCTCGAAAGAGATCGCCAAGCTGATGAAGTTCGCGATGAACTCGAAAGTGTTCAAGACCAACTACGCCGACGTCAAGGGCAACCCGGGCAAGCTGTGGGAACACGTGTCGACCACCGAAGGCCAAGTGTACAACTGGCCGGCGTCGACCTACATCGCCGAGCCACCGTTCTTCGACGGCTTCGAGATGACCCCGAAAGCGGTCGCCACCGGCATCGAAGGCGCGCGCGCGCTGGGCGTGTTCGGCGACTCGATCACCACCGACCACATCTCCCCTGCCGGCTCCATCAAGGAAGACGGCCCGGCGGGCAAATGGCTGCTGGCCAACGGCGTGCTCAAGGCGGACTTCAACTCGTACGGCTCGCGTCGCGGTAACCACGAGATCATGATGCGCGGCACCTTCGCCAACGTGCGTATCAAGAACAAGATGATCCCGCCAAAAGCGGACGGTTCGGCGGTCGAGGGCGGCATCACGATCCACCAGCCATCGGGCGAACAGCTGTCGATCTACGACGCGGCGATGAAGTACGTCGCCGAAGGCACGCCGACCATGGTGTTCGGCGGCGAAGAGTACGGCACCGGCTCGTCGCGCGACTGGGCGGCCAAGGGCACCCAGCTGCTGGGCGTGAAGGCCGTGATCGTGCGTTCGTTCGAACGCATCCACCGCTCCAACCTGGTCGGCATGGGCGTGCTGCCGCTGCAATTCATCGGCACCGACAGCGTCGAAACCCTGGGCATCACCGGCAAGGAAACCTACGACCTGAAGGGCCTGGAAGGCGAGATCAAGCCGCAACAGCTGGCCACCTTGGTGATCCATCGCGCCGACGGCTCGAGCCAGGAAGTCAAAGTGTTGCTGCGTATCGACACCCCGATCGAAGTCGATTACTACAAGCACGGCGGTATTCTGCCATTCGTGCTGCGCCAGCTGCTCGCTGCATAATCAAGCACTTAAACTAGTTTCATACCGGAAAAACACCCTGCCCGCTTCGGCGGCGGGGTGTTTTTTTTCATCCCGCACAATTGAAAACATTTCCACATCGAAATTACTTGTCGCATAATCGGCTTCCCGATGGACTATTTTTAACATTTGAGCTCCCGGAGCTGAAAGGTGAACATGTCGAAGAAGCCGGAAATTGCATTGGAACGTAGAAATTTTTGTGCAGGCTCGCTCAGTCTGGCGGCCCTTGGCCCCCTCGCGCTGGCCGGTTGCGGCGGCGGCTCGGCCGACACCGCCGAACCATCCGCCGGGACGCCCCGCCTGCTGGCGGGCGGCACCGTGGTCGGCCAGCAGGCGGCCCGCGTCTTCAAGCATCCCGGCCTGTTGCACACCGAGGCCGACTTCGACCGCATGCGCGCCAAGGTCGCCGCCGGCGCGCAACCCTGGCTCGACGGCTGGAACGCGCTGCTTACCACTGGCCGTTCGCACCTGGGCAACGATCCGCGTCCGCTGACCACCGTCGTGCGCGGCGGCGACGGCCAAAACTTCGCCCAGCTGTATATCGACACCGCCCGCGCCTACCAGATCGCGGTGCGCTGGAAAGTCACCAACGACGTCGCCTACGCCAACAAGGCGATCCAATACCTGAACGAATGGTCGGCCAGGCTGACCGCCATCACCGGCAACGCCGACCGCTTCCTGGCCGCCGGCATCTACGGCTACCAGTTCGCCAATGCCGCCGAGATCATGCGCACCTACGAGGGCTGGGCGCCGGCCGACCTGGCGCGCTTCCAGAACATGATGCTGACCGTGTTCTATCCGATGAACCACCAGTTCCTGACGCAGCACAACGGCGCCGACATCACCAACTACTGGGCCAACTGGGACCAGTGCAACCTGGCCTCGATCCTGGCCATCGGTGTGCTGTGCGACCGCGAAGACCTCTACAACGAAGCGGTTGACTACTACAAAACCGGCGCCGGCAACGGCGCCTCCAACCAGGCGGTGCGCTTCATCCATCCGGGCCATCTCGGTCAATGGCAGGAAAGTTCGCGCGACCAGGGGCACAGCACGCTGGGCATCGGCCTGGCCGGCGTCTTCTGCGAGATGGCGTGGAACCAGGGCGACGACCTCTACGGCTACGACAACAACCGCTTCCTGGCCGGCGCCGAGTACGTGGCCAAGTCCAACCTGGCCGACGCCAACAACAACCTGTACTACACGTCCATGCCCTTCGATCCCTACACCAACCGGCACGGCACCGGCCTGGGCATCTCCCCGGCCGGCCTGCCGGCCACGCGAGTGGTATGGGAAATGGTGCGCAACCACTACGTCAACCGGCTCGGCCTAGCGGCGCCCTACGTCACCTTGATGACGAAAAAGATAGGGGTCGAGGGCGACGGCGGCAACGGCGACCAGCTCGGCCTCGGCACCTTGACCTTCACCCGCGATCCGATCGCCGCCGGCGCCGCGCCCAGCGGGCTGACCGCGCGCCTGGTCGGCGGCAAGGTCGAGCTGTCGTGGTGGGGCTCGGCCTACGCCACCGGTTACACGGTCAAACGCGCCACCACGGCCGGCGGCCCGTACACCACCGTCGCCAGCGGCATTACCGACCTGCTGACCTTCACCGACAGCGGCATGGCCGCCGGCGCTTACTATTATGTCGTCACGGCGGCCACGCCGACGGGCGAGAGCGCGCCGTCCAATGAAGTAAAAGCGGACACGGCGTTGACCTTGCTGACCCGGCTGGGGGCGTTGAGCTTCAACGGCGTCGACCAGTACGTCGCGCTGCCGGCCGGCGTCGCCGCCGACCTGGCCGACTTCACCATCGCCGTCAAGGTGTACTGGAACGCCGCGCGCGACTGGGAACGGGTGTTCGACTTCGGCACCGGCATGAACCAATACCTGTTCATGACGCCGCGCGCCTTCCGTGGCGGCCTCGCTTTCACCATCTCCAACAACGGTGGCTACGGCAGCCAGACGGTGTCGGCGCCGGCGCCGCTGGCGACCGGCCAGTGGGTGCACGTGGCGGTCACCTTGTCGGGATCGACCGCCACCTTGTATGTGAACGGCAGCGCGGTCGGCACCAACACCGCGATGACGCGCGCGCCGTTCCGCCTGGGTAGCACCGAGAGCAACTGGCTCGGCCGCTCGCAGTATCCGGCCGATCCCTACTTCAACGGCAAGGTGGATGATTTCCGCATCTACAACGGCGCCATGACGACCGCGCAGGTCGCGGCCTTGGCGATCGCTTGACGGATCGGCGCCCGACCGTCCGCGCGCGCTGCCAGCCCCGCGCGGACTTGATTTACGCCCCCCAGTCCCGAACTAATAAGGGTTAGCTGAGCGAATCAACTACAATACGTGTCATAAGGGTTATCATCTGCATGACTGATCCGCTTTTTTCACTTTTTATAAGACTCTTATTGCGCTATGCGTCGTCCATCTAAAGATTCATCCCATAAATTGTCTGTCGAAAGCCAGCGTCTCGTCACCTACGCCCAAGCGGTTGGTCAGGCGGCCAGCCGGCTTGAAGAGCGGTCGTGGGAACACAACCTCGATGCACAGCTCCAGAAACTCCTCAAGACCGGCCACCAGGACACCATCGACGCCACGCTCAACGCGCTGTTCAAGGAAGACTTGAACGCCTACGACGTGCTGATGGATGGCGTCGAAGCGGTCAGCGAATCGAGCAGCATCACCATCGACACCGCCGACGGCGTGGCCAAGCAATACGACGTGCTGCTGGTGGCCGCGCCCATCCTGGCGTGGACCCGCTTCTCGATCGCCTCGGGCGCGATCCCGACCGACATCCTGCAAACGCTGTCGACGCATTTCAGCGCCCACCTGCTGGCCGACGGCACGCGCATGGCGATGTCGCCGACCTTGTTCTCGATCGACCAACTGCCGCGCAGCCACGTCGAGACCTACGGCAAGGTGCACAAGCTGGCGCAGGCCGCGATCAAGGGCACGGTGCTCAAGGCCGACACCAAGGTGCCGGAGACGGCGCCGTTCCTGGCCGACACGCGCTACCTGCTGGTGGCGGTCGTGGCCCCGGCCGGCGCCCCGCTGTTCCGCTGGCAGATGCCTTCCAACCAGGGCAACTTCGCCAACGAGCGCGCCACCGCGCTGGAGCAATGGCGCGAGCAGGTCACGCCGACGGTCACCCGTCTGCTGCCGGGCTGCGGCATCGAGCTGCTGCTGCCTGAGGCCTACTACATGGCCTGCCGCGAGGCGGACAAGTTGATCCGTCCGGTGTCGATCCGCGCCGCCGTGCACTACCTGACGCACACCTTGGCGGTCGAACCGTCGGAGTTGCGCGCGGTGATCGCCGGCTTCGGCGAGGAAAACGCCGACGGCCAGATCGACGAGTACCGCGTGGCGTTCACGCAGCGCTCGACGCCGGACGTGATCTACGGCGTGGTGTGGCCGCTGTACGGCCAGGAGGACGAGGAAGGCACGCCGCCGGAAGGTCCGCTGCAAGGCGGTCCGGGCGGTGTGGTGCAGAAGCCGGTGACGCCGGTGGAAGAGATCGTCGCGCACCTGAACGCGGCCGGCATCACGCAGATCAAGAAGCACGCCGAGCGCTATGTGGCCGAGTTCTGCGACGACTGCGGCGCGCCGCTGTTCGCCGACCCGGTCGGCGAACTGGCGCACGCCGAGATGCCGGAAGACGCGCCCAGCGGCACCGAGCATTTCCATTAAGTTACAATAACAAAGCCCCTCGCGGGGCTTTGTTATTTTGGCGGTGCCGACTGCGGCTGAGGCAAATAAATGATAACGGGCGGAGCAGGCTGCAAGTGTTGTGGCTGCGAAGGTGGCTGCAGCAGCGCCGCCGCGGGTTGCAGGATCTGTACCAGTGTTATTCCCAAACCGCCGAAACCGATAAACAAACCGATGAGACTGGCGACCATCCACTTATGTGTGTCGGCCGACATCTTCTGCATTTCGGCACGCAACATCTCGATGTCCGCCTTCGTTGCTAACGTTGGCAAGATCGCGTTGTAGTGCGCCTCAAGCGCTGAGAATCGCTCGTTATCCATCCCATTAGCTTAGACCAAAATCCGCCGGCTACCAAGCCGAATATGGGTGCTTAATCAGGCTGGAATTGAGATAGCGCAGGTCATCCGTGACTTCGTCGGCCACCCACTCCGGCTTGTCGAACACCTGATCCTCCGAGCCCAGCTCGATCTCCGCCACCACCAGCCCGGCATTGGCGCCGAGGAACTCATCGACCTCCCACACATTGCCGGCGAAGTCGATGCGGCGGCGGTATTTTTCGATCAGCGGCTGCTCGCACAAACCGTCGAGCAGCTCGGCCGCATCGGCCATCGGGATCGGATACTCCCACTCCCCGCGCGTGGCGCCGACGTTGCGGCCCTTGATCGTCATCACCGCCCGGTCGCCCTCGATGCGCACCCGCACCACCCGCTCCTTGTGCGACGACAGATAGCCCTGGCGAAAAAACACCGGCTCGCCAAGGCTTTTCCACGCGTCGCCGCGCACCAGGAACTTGCGCTCGATCTCGACGCCCACGATCAGTAATCGTCCAGCGACAGCAGGATCGGTTGCAGGATCGCCGCGCCCAGCGCCGCGCTGCGCGAGCCGTTCCAGCCCACGTGCGGATCGGGCAGATCGGCGTTGTCCTTGAACGGCATCTCCAACGTCAGCGCCAGACAGCCGAAGTGGTGGCCGACGTATTTGGACGCCAGCGTCAGCATGTCTTCCTTGTACTTGCTGGCCGCGTAGCCGACCTTGTCCTGGAAGTCCGGGCTGGCGTTTTTATAGCGGTCGATGAAGGCCTGCTGCTTGACGCGGCGCTCGTCGCTGAAGTTCTCCAGCATCTCGTTACCGGCCACGAAGTTGTACGGCAGCGCCTCGTCGCCGTGGATGTCGAAGAACATGTCGATGCCCGTCTCGTGCATCTTCTGCTTCACATACAGCACTTCCGGGCTGCGCTCCACCGATGGCGTCATCCACTCGCGATTGAGGTTGGCGCCGGCGGCGTTGGTGCGCAGGTTGCCACGCACCGAACCGTCCGGATTCATGTTCGGCACGATGTAGAACACGCAGCGTTGCAGCAGCTTGCGCGCGATCGGGTTCGAATCGTCCAGCAGCGTATCGATCAGGCCCTCGATGAACCACTCGGCCATCGACTCCCCCGGATGCTGGCGCGCGATGAACCAGATTTTCTTTTCCGCTTCCGGCTTGCCGATGACGACCAGGTTCATGTCGCGGCCATCGACCGTGCTGCCCAGGTCGAGCACGCGCGCCGATGGATTCTCAGCCACTTCGCCCAGCAGGCGCAGATGGCGCTCGAACGAATACGGCTCGAAGTAGGCGTAGTAGACGCTGTCCAGGTCCGGCGTGTGGCGGATCGTCATGACGGCGCCGTCGAAGCTGGTCGGCACGCGGAACCAGTTCTCGCTGTCGTAGCTGGCCACGGCCTGGTAGTTCTCGTAGCCCTTGGGGTAGGTGGCCTGGCCGGCGTTGAGGAAGCGCATCGTGACCTGCTGGCCGCGCGCGCCCTGCAGGCGGAAGTGGAACCACTGGTGGATATCCGCGTGCGAGTCCTTGCGCAGATTCAGTTCGATGGTGGCGGCGCTGTCGGCGCGCAGCACCTCGATGGCGCCGGAGTCGAAGTTCTGGCTGATTTTGATGGTCATGTCGATCCAATAAGTGAATACCGATGACGCTATTTTACCAGCCGGGGCGACTTGCTCACGTGGTAGCGGCAAGCAAGCCGCCGGCTACGGCGGCGGCAGCTCGTGAATGGCGACGCCCTCAATCGGATCGACCGGCCGCTGCCACGGTTGCAGCGCGATCATGCGCGCGGCATCCTCGTAGCCGGCCTGCCAGCGCGCGCGGATGCCGGCCGCGCTAAAGTCGATGTCCTTGGTATGGTCCTCGTTACCCAGGCGCGGCGCCTTGAGCGACACGACGTGCATGGTGGTGCCGCAACCCCATTGCGCCAGTTCGCGCATTTCCGGCGTGCCGGCCGCCGACTTGGGTAGCTGCAGCGCCAGCTGGCGGATCACGTGGCGCAGCCGGTGCAGCTTGCGCTGCTGCTCGATATGGCTGGCGCGGCTGGCGTACTGGATTTCCTTTTGCTTGTCGAGCACCTGCATCACGCTTTGCGGCTCGCTGCCGTCCGGGTTCCACACCTGCACCGAGAAGATCACCGAATCGCGGCGCGGCTCGTCGTCGAGCACCGCCTCGATCGGCGTGTTCGAATAGATGCCGCCATCCCAATACGGTTCGCCGTCGATGCGTACCGCCGGAAACGCCGGCGGCAACGCGCCCGACGCCATCACGTGGACCGCGCCCAGCGTCTCGTGCCGCGTGTCGAAGTAGCGCATCGCGCCGTTGCGGGCGTTGACCGCGCCAACCGTCATGCGCATGGTGCCGTTGTTGAGGATGTCGAAATCGACCAGCGCGTCGAGCGTGGCGCGCAGCGGCGTGGTTTGATAGAAGGACGCGTGCTCGATGCCCACATGGGCCTCGGGATTCCACCACGCGGCGGGATTCGGTTCGAAAAAGGCGGGGATGCCCTGCCCCATCGTGACGGCGTTGGCCAGGCTGCGCGGCATGGCGGTGAAGCCCAGCGCGTTGCGCTCCATGCGGTGCCAGAACTGGCGCAGCCGCTCGAGCCGCTGCCCGGGTGGACTGCCGGCGATGATGGCGCCGTTGATGGCGCCGATGGAAGTGCCGATCACCCAGTCCGGCTCGATCCCCGCTTCATGCATGGCCTGGTAGACGCCGACCTGGTAGGCGCCCAAAGCGCCGCCGCCCTGCAGCACAAGCACGGTTTGCCCGGGGATGGCGAGGGTATCGGCATGGTGTGTCAAAAAAACCTCCGGCGGCGAGTCAATAGCATCATTGTATGGCGGATTGGCGGGCCTTGCCCGCCAATCCGCCATCCGCGCCCCGCATCACGCCAGGTTGACGCCCCTGGCCTTGAGCGCGGCGCGCACGCCGGCGCCGTAGGCCGGATCGGCCTGGTCGAAGTGGCCCAGCTGGCGGGCGATGATCTCGGCGTTCACCTGGCTCAACGGACCGGCGATGTTGTTGAACAGGTTGAGCTTTTCCTCGGTCGGCAGCAAACGGAACAGATTACCGGCCTGCGTGTAATCGTCCTCCTTGCCGCGACCGTCGTAGCGTGCCGCGCCGCCGTCCAGCGCCAGCGCCGGTTCTCCATGGCCCAGGCCCTGCGGATCGCTGCCGCCCGATTCGACCGGCTGGTAGTTCTGCGCCGAGCCGCCGTTGGCGATCGCCATCGTTCCGTCGCGCTGCTGGTTGTGGACCGGGCAGCGCGGCGCGTTCACCGGCAGGTGCTGGTGGTTGGTGCCGACGCGGTACAACTGGGCGTCGTGGTAGGCGAACAGGCGCGCCTGCAGCATCTTGTCCGGCGAGTAGCCCAGGCCCGGCACCACGTTCGACGGCGACAACGCCGCCTGCTCCACTTCCGCGTGGTAGTTCAGCGGATTGCGGTTCAACTCGAACAGGCCGACGGGGATCAGCGGGAAGTCCTTGTGCGGCCACACCTTGGTCAGGTCGAACGGATTCCAGCCGGTGCGCGCTTCCCACGCGGCCAGTTCGGCCTCGGTGGCCACCTGCAGCTTCACTTCCCACTGCGGGAAATCGCCGGCGGCGATGGCGCCGAACAGGTCGCGCTGCGCGTAGTCGGGGTCTTCACCGGCCAGGCGGCTCGCCTCGGATGCCGGCAGGTTCTTGATGCCTTGCTTGGTCTTCAGGTGCCATTTGCAGTACACACGCTCGCCGGCCTCGTTGATCAAGCTGAAGGTGTGGCTGCCGAAACCGTCCATGTGGCGGTAGCCGTCCGGCGTGCCACGGTCCGAGAACAGCATCGTCACTTGGTGCAGGCTTTCCGGCGTCTTACTCCAGAAGTCGAACATCATCGTCGGCGATTTCAGATTGGTCTGCGGATCGCGCTTTTGCGTGTGGATGAAGTCCGGGAACTTGATGCCGTCCTTGATGAAGAACATCGGCGTGTTGTTGCCGACCAGGTCCCAATTGCCCTCTTCGGTGTAGAAGCGCATGGCGAAGCCGCGCGGATCGCGCTCGGTGTCGGCGCTGCCCTTTTCGCCGCCGACGGTGGAGAAGCGCACGAAGGTTTCGGTCTGCTTGCCGATGGCCGAGAACAGCTTGGCCTTGGTGAATCTGGTGATGTCGTGGGTGACGGTGAAGGTGCCATAGGCGCCCGAACCCTTGGCGTGGACCACGCGCTCCGGAATGCGCTCGCGGTTGAAGTGCTGCAGCTTCTCGATCAGGTGGAAGTCCTGCAGCAGCAAGGGGCCGCGCCGGCCGGCGCTGACCGAGTTCTGGTTGTCGGCGACCGGAATGCCCGACG
Organism: Burkholderia sp. LMU1-1-1.1; assembly: GCF_040675865.1. Lineage (NCBI taxonomy): Bacteria > Pseudomonadati > Pseudomonadota > Betaproteobacteria > Burkholderiales > Burkholderiaceae > Burkholderia > Burkholderia sp. LMU1-1-1.1. Next base: position 406,629 of record NZ_JBEGHG010000023.1, read on the forward strand.
CGGTGGTGATAGGTGGCTGGCTCATGCTTTGGCTCCTCGTTGATAGTATGGGACTATTGTAACGAGGCAAATCCATAGCTCAAAACTATAAATAACTATGGATTTGATAGCCAAAGGCAATAAGCTGTTAAACCTCCGCGATGCGCTTGGCGATGTGCGCCAGCGCGTCTTCCACCTGGTCGATCAGGATCAGGCACAAATCGCCCTCGCCCAGGCGCGCCAGCGCCGTGTCGATGGCCAGGAACTCGCCGTAGATCTCCTGCACGTGCGAGGTGCGCGGCGCGCCGTTCAGGCCCGAACGCAGCAACGCCACCACCTCGCCGTCGACCCGCCCGCGCTGGCACTGGTCTTCGTACAGGATCACATCGTCGAAGGCGCGGCCGAGGATCTCGGTCTGCTGGGTGATGTCCTGGTCGCGGCGGTCGCCGGCCCCCGAGATCACCACCGCGCGGCGCTTGGCCGGCATGGTTTCCACCGCCTGCACCAGCGCCAGAATCGCGTCCGGATTGTGGCCGTAGTCGGCGATCAGGGTCGCGCCCTTGTAATCGAACACGTTGAAACGGCCCGGCGCGTTGTCCGAATCGTTGGCGAAGGTTTTCAGGCCGAGGCGGATCGCGTCCCAGCTGATGCCGACGCCCCACGCGGCGGCCACGGAGGCCATCACGTTCTCCACCTGGAAGCCGATGGCGCCGTTACGGGTGATCGGCACCTGCGACAGCGCGATCTTGTTCAATTCCTTGCCCTCCGCCGCGACGATATGGCCGTCCTCGACGTACACGGTGCGGCTGCCCTGCGCGCGGTGCGTGGCGATCACCGGATGGCCGCGATCGGCGCCGAAGAAGATCACCTTGCCACGGCAGGTGGCCGCCATGCCGGCGACGATCGGATCGACCGCGTTGAGCACCGCGAAGCCGCTTTCGGAGACGTTCTGCACGATCACGCGCTTGAGCACCGCCAGGTCTTCGACCGTGGTGATGTAGTTCAAACCGAGGTGGTCGCCGCTGCCGATGTTGGTGACCACGGCCACCTGGCAACGGTCGAAGGCCAGGCCTTCACGCAGCACACCGCCGCGCGCGGTCTCGAACACCGCCGCGTCCACATCAGGATGGAGCAGCACGTTGCGGGCGCTGCGCGGACCGCTGCAGTCGCCGCTGTCGGTCTGGCGGCCTTCAATGTAGACGCCGTCGGTGTTGGTCATGCCGGTGCGCAGGCCGCTGGCGGTCAGCAGATGCGCGATCAGGCGCACGGTGGTGGTCTTGCCGTTGGTGCCGGTGACGGCGACTACCGGAATGCGGCCGTTCTCGCCGGGCGCGAACATGGTGTTGACGATCGCCTCGCCGACCGCGCGGCCCTTGCCGTACGACGGCGCGATGTGCATGCGCAGGCCGGGGGCGGCGTTCACTTCGACCACGCCGCCGCGCTGGTTGTCGAACGGTTGCAGCACGCCTTCGCAGACCACGTCGACGCCGCAGATATCGAGGCCGATCATCTGCGCCGCCTCGACCGCGCGCGCCGCCACTTCCGGATGCACGTCGTCGGTGACGTCGGTGGCGGTGCCGCCGGTCGACAGGTTGGCGTTGTTGCGCAGGATGACGCGCTGGCCCTTGGCCGGCACGGAATCGGCGTCCAGGTCCTGCAGCGCCAGGCGCGCCAGGGCGATGTCGTCGAAGCGGATCTTGGTCAGCGAGGTCGAATGGCCACTGCCTCGGCGCGGATCGGCGTTGACGATGTTGACCAGCTCACGCACGGTGTGGGTGCCGTCGCCGACCACTTGCGGCGGATCGCGGCGCGCGGCGGCGATCAGCTTGTTGCCGATGACGAGCAGGCGGAAATCGTGGCCAGGCAGGTAGCGCTCGACCATGATGTCGTCGCGGAATTCGCGTGCGGTGTTGAAGGCCTGCGCCAGCTGTTCCTTGGTCATCACGTTGACGGTGACGCCCTTGCCCTGGTTGCCGTCCTTGGGCTTGACCACCACCGGCAGGCCGATCTCCAGCGCGGCGGCCCAGGCGTCCTCGATATCCTCGACCGAGCGGCCGATGGGCACGGGCACGCCGGCCGCGTGCAGCAGCTTCTTGGTCAGTTCCTTGTCCTGCGCGATCGATTCGCCGATGGCGCTGGTGCTGTCCATTTCGGCGGCCTGGATGCGGCGCTGCTTCGAGCCCCAGCCGAACATCACCATGCTGCCCTCGGTCAGGCGGCGGATCGGGATGTCGCGCGCGACGGCGGCGCTGACGATGGCGCCGGTGCTCGGGCCAAGGCGCACGTCCTCATCGAGGTCGCGCAGTTCGTTCAGCGCGCCGGTCAGGTCGAACGGGGTGTCGGCCAGCGCGGCGTTGATCAGGTTTTCGGCCAAGGTCACGGCCAGGCGTCCCACCGCCTCCTCGCTGTATTCGACCACGGTCTGGTAGATGCCCTCTTCCAGCGTGGCGCTGGTGCGGCTGAAGGTGACCGGGCAGCCGGCTTGCGCCTGCAGGCTCAGGGTCGCCACCTCCAGCACGCGGGCCAGCGGCACGGCGTCGGCACGGCCGGTCGTGCGCAGCGCGCCGATGGCCGGGAAGCGCGCGTGCAGGCGCTGCTCGAAACCTGGCAGCAGCGCGATCGACTGCTCTTCAGGCGGACAGGAGACGATGACTTCGACCGCCGTGTGGTGGCTCCAGAGATTGGGGCCGCGGAGGGCGCGGGTGCGTTTAACTTCCATAAATCTTCGTGTTCTTTCAGTGAAGTTATCAGTGATGGGTGCGCTTCGGATTGGCATCGAAGGTGCGCAGGCCGGCGCCGATCAGATCCGGCGTCAGTCCCAGCGCCCAGCCGGCGGCGATCGCGGCCAGCACGGCTTCCGGCGGCACCAGCGGCGACAGCGGCAGGCTCGCCACCTCGTCGTGTCCCTGGGCCATGACGATGCAATCCGCGCGCTGGAACACCACGCGCTCGCTGTCCTGGCGATGCCCGGCGATGGCCGCCAGGTGCTCGTCGACACCGTAGAAAATCACTTCGCCATCGCACAGGCGGGCCATGTCCACCACCTGCGCGTCGGCGGCGTTGAGCACAGCCACGCCGCTCGGCAGGATCACGTCGACCTGGGTGCGCAGCACGCCATACAATTTGTCGGCGCTGTCGATATAGAACTCGCCCAGCTCCTCGAAGCCGCTGACGTCGGTGACCACGCCGACCGCGCACTTGTCGTAGGCCAGGCCCTCGGTCAGGATCATGCGCGCGTTCGATTCGAACACCGCCGCCTCGACGTTTTTGTTCAGCAGCAGGCGCTCGCCGGTTTCCCAGTCGCTGAAGCCGTCGCGCGGCAGCAGGCGGCCGTTGACGAACAGGCCGTCGTCGCAGGTCAGTCCGACCTTCTTGCCGCTGATTTGCAGCAGCCAGGCGATCAGGCGCGAAGCCATCGTCGTCCCGTGCTTGCCGGTGATGCCGACGATCGGCATGCGGCCGCTCTCGTCCTGCGCGAACAGGTGGTCGACGATCGCCTCGCCGACGTTGCGCGGCTCGCCGTTGGCCGGCTTCAGGTGCGCCAGCAGGCCGGGGCTGGCGTTGACTTCGATGATGGCGCCGCCCTGCTCGTGCAGCGGACGTGAAATGTCGGCCGCCACCAGGTCGATGCCGGCGATATCGAGGCCGACCACGCGCGCCGCCAGCGTCGCCATCGCGGCCACCTGCGGGTGCACCTTGTCGGTGACATCGGTGGCGACGTTGCCGTTCGGCTGGATCAGCACCTTCTGGCCGTCCAGCGGCACCGATTGCCAGGTCATGCCCTGGCGCGCCAGCTCCAGAATGATCTCGCCCGATTCGTGCGGCTTGACCACGCCCAGCGGCGCGTCCTCGACTTCGCCACGGCGCGGATCGGTGTTGATCTGCGTATTGCACAATTCGAGAATGTTCGACTTGCCGTCGCCGCTGACCCACAGCGACTCGCCGGCGGCGGCGGCGATCAGGCGCTTGCCGACCACCAGCAGGCGGTGTTCGTCGCCGGGGATGAAGCGCTCGACGATGACGCTCTTGCTGCCGCCCTTGCGCGCCGCCAGTTCATAGGCGGCCACCACGTCGTCACGGGTCATCAGGTTGAGCGAGACGCCGCGTCCATGGTTGCCGTCGTACGGCTTGAGCACCACCGGCACGCCGATGTCCTCGGCCGCTTCCCACGCCGCTTCGGCGCTGGTGACCAGCTCTCCCTGCGGCACCGGCACGCCGCACGAGGCCAGCAGGCTTTTGGTCAGGTCCTTGTCGCTGGCGATGCCTTCGGCGATGGCGCTGGTCTGTTCGGTTTCGGCGGTCCAGATGCGGCGCTGCGCGGCACCGTGGCCAAGCTGCACCAGGTTGCCGTCGGTCAGACGGATCGACGGGATTTTGCGGTCGGTGGCGGCATCGACGATGTTGGCGGTGCTCGGCCCCAGGCACAGCGACTCGACCATGTCGGTCAGCTCGGCCACCTTGGCGGCCAGGTCGTAGGGACGGTCCTCGATCATCGCCATCAGCAGCTCGCGGCCCGCCTCCAGCGCGGCGCGGCCGACCTGCTCCTGGCGGGTGCGGAACGCCATCTTGTACAAGCCGGTGTCCTCGCCGATCTGGCGCGTCTTGCCGAAGCCGGTCTTCATGCCGGCCAGGTTCTGCAACTCCAGCACCACGTGTTCGAGGATGTGGCCGGCGTAAGTGCCGTCGCGCAGCCGTTCGAGGAAGCCGCCGACCTCGCCCACGCCGCAGCGGTGGACGGTCAGGCCGGGCAGGATCGCGGTGAGGCGCTCATACAAGCCAGGCAACAAATTCGACGGGTATTTTTCCAGTTCGCCAATATCCAACCACGCCTCGATCACCGGGCGATAGGTCCAAATGTTGGGACCGCGCAAATGGGTTACGCGGAGGACTTCAATGTCTTTCTTCTTGGTCATGTTTCTATTCTTGTATCTTTGTTATCAGCCGTGGCCAGCCTGCGCCGTATTTTAAACCCGTACCACCGCTTGCCGCCAAATCCTGTTTGGCCCACCCCGTAGCTTGACCAAGTTCATCACGTCCACCGGCCCCGATGTCTGTGCGTTATACTTGCCGCCAGTACAAAAGCCCGGTGCTTTTTTGCGCTTTTATTGATTCGACTCAAATCTTCGAATCCACTGTTAAGCAACGACAGAATACCGCAAATAATTACTTATACCAGCCGCAACACCTTATTGGCAAAGCGATTGTTGTAGAGTACCGATGCTAGTTTCACCATTTTTTCGACCGGAGTAAGCCGCACGATGACAACCCAACAACTTTCCAACGTCTCCAGCCTCGGCGAGCTTCCTGAACGCTGGCGCTCCGAGATACAGGCACAGCTTTCCAAAGAGGAAAACGTTGTAAGTGCCCTGGAGGTTGACCTGGATCAGCAACTTCGTTTCGCCAAGGGTGTCATCGTCGTCACCGCCACGCGCCTGCTGGCGCGCGCGCCGGGCCAGGATCAATGGCAATCGTGGCCGTTTTCGCACGACCTGACCCTGAAGCACCACGACCACGCCGGCGTCGGCCACCTGGAACTGATCGGCGGCGGCGGACGCCTCGCGGCCTGGCGCTTCACGCTGGGCCAGAACCTCAACGCCATCCGCCTGGTGGAGGCCTTCTCGGCGCACCTCGACAGCCACGCCACCGGCGTGCCGGTCATCGTCGAAGAAAAGAGCATCTGCCCGAGCTGCAAGGCGCCGCTGGAACCGGACCAGGAGGAATGCCCGGTCTGCACGAAAGTAATCTACACGCCGCCGTCGACGTGGACCCTGTTCCGCCTGTGGCGCTTCGCCCGGCCGTACAAATTCCAGCTCGCGCTGGGATTCTCGCTGATGTTGCTTAGCACCGGCGCGCACATGATCCCGCCCTACCTGACCATCCCGTTGATGGACAATGTGCTGATCCCGTACCAGAACGGCAAACCGGTCGACACCTCGATGGTCGCGCTGTACATGTCCGGCCTCGTGGGCGCGGCGGTCATGGCGTGGATACTGGGCTGGGCCAAGACCTACGTGCTGGCGCTGGTATCGGAGCGCATCGGCGCCGACCTGCGCACCGAAACCTACGACCACCTTCTGCGCCTGTCGCTGGAATACTTCGGCGGCAAACGCACGGGCGACCTGATGTCGCGCATCGGCAGCGAAAGCGACAGGATCTGCGTGTTCCTGTCGCTGCACCTGCTCGACTTCGCGTCCGACTGCCTGATGATCATCATGACCGGCGTGATCCTGTTCTCGATCGACCCGTGGCTGGCGATCTTCACCTTGCTGCCGCTGCCCTTCATCGCCTGGTTGATCCACGTGGTGCGCGACCGCCTGCGCATGGGCTTTGAAAAGATCGACCGCGTATGGGGCGAGGTGACCAACGTGCTGGCCGACACCATCCCCGGCATCCGCGTGGTCAAAGCCTTCGCGCAGGAATCGCGCGAAGCGGCGCGCTTCCGCACCGCCAACCAGCACAACCTGGCGGTCAACGACAAGCTCAATAAAATCTGGTCGCTGTTCTCGCCGACGGTATCGTTCCTCACCGAACTCGGTCTGCTGGTGATCTGGGTGTTCGGCATTTACCAGGTATCGAAAGGCCACATCACCGTCGGTGTGCTGTCGGCGTTCATCGCCTACTCCAGCCGCTTCTACGGCCGTTTGGATTCGATGAGCCGCATCGTCTCGGTCACGCAGAAGTCGGCGTCGGCCGCCAAGCGCATCTTCGACATCCTCGATCACGTCTCGTCGGTGCCGGAGCCGGCCAATCCAGTCAAGCTGGCCAAGGTCGACGGCAACATCACCTTGCGCGAAGTCGGCTTCCGCTACGGTAACCGCGCCGTCAACCGCGGCATCAGCCTCGATATCAAGGCCGGCGAAATGGTCGGCCTGGTCGGCCACTCCGGCTCCGGCAAATCGACGCTGGTCAATTTGATCTGCCGTTTCTACGACGTTTCGGAAGGCGCCATCATGCTCGACGGCGTCGACATCCGCTCGTTCGCGGTGTCGGATTACCGCCGCAACATCGGCCTGGTGCTGCAGGAGCCGTTCCTGTTCTTCGGCACCATCGCCGAAAATCTCGCCTACGGCAAACCGGATGCGACGCGCGAGGAAATCATCATCGCGGCCCGCGCCGCGCACGCGCACGAATTCATCCTGCGCCTGCCGCAGGGGTACGACTCGATGGTCGGCGAGCGCGGACAAGGCCTGTCCGGCGGCGAGCGTCAACGCATCTCGATCGCCCGCGCGCTGCTGATCGATCCGAAGATCCTGATCCTCGACGAAGCCACGTCGTCGGTCGACTCCGAGACCGAAAAAGAAATCCAGCGCGCGCTGGAAAACCTGGTGAAAGGCCGCACGACGATCGCCATCGCCCACCGCCTGTCGACCTTGCAGAAGGCCGACCGCCTGGTGGTGCTGGATCGCGGCGTGGTGGTCGAGGAAGGCTCGCACGATGTGCTGATGGCGCGCGAAGGCGCCTACTACCGCCTGTATCAGGCGCAAGCCCGCAATGTCGACACCGACATGGACGACAGCGGCGGCAAGGAATAACAAGGGAAGCAACCGAGACACACATGACGACGACAAAATTTGAACTGGTACGCAATCCCTTCGGCCGGCTGGTGCTGACGACCGGCGAAGGCGACGTGCACGAAGGCGTGGCGGCGGTGCGCGCGTTCCCGGTGCAGGCGCCGGAGGACGGCATCGCGCTGGTCAGCGGCGACGGCAAGGAAGTGGCATGGATCGACCGCATCGAGGACCTGCCGAAGGAAATCGGCGACCTCGTGCGCGAGGAGTTGGCGGGTCGTGAATTCATGCCGGAGATCTCGCGCATCGTCAACGTCTCCGGCTTCGCCACGCCATGCACATGGACGGTGGAAACGGACCGTGGCGACACCGAATTCGTCCTGCGCGGCGAAGAAGACATCCGCCGGCTGACGGTGGACACGCTGCTGATCTCCGACATCCACGGCATCCACTACCTGATCCGCGACGTGCGCGAGCTCGACAAGCACGGCAAGAAAATCCTCGACCGCTTCCTGTAAAACCCCGGGGTTTGTTACTGACCTGCCTCAATGCGCCGCCATCACCCCTTGCATGATGTAATCGTGCGCCGGTGGCGGCTGCGGAAAGGCATACAATGAAATTTCTCGACCCGAAGTCGCACCAGCCGCCACGCCCGGCCCCGAAGCGGAAGCGCAAGTCGCGCAAGCCCGCGCCGCCGCCGATGCCGGAGCCCGTGCCACGTCCCAAGCAAAAAGGGAAATAGCCATGGATGAGACCAAGAACGATTTGCAATTCAACCTGCGCTATGCGCAACGGCTCTGCCAACGAACGGCCCGCTTCTACCGGCGACTGCAAACCTGGCTGACCTTTATCAGCTTACTTGCCGGCAGTAGCGCCGTCGCAACTCTCGCCGCACAACTGCCGGTGCCGTCGGCATGGCTGCTGGGCGTGTTCGCGATTTTCGGCTGCATCAATCTGGCGCTGCGCCCGGCGGACAAGATCGCGGCCAACGAGGCCGACGTGCGCAAGTACGGCACATTGCTGGCCAAGGTCAACTCGGTGGACGCCGCTACGCTTCAGCAGATGCTGGACGAAGCGCGGCTTTCGGACACGGCGGAAATCGAGCCGCTGCGCCCCGTCGCCTACAACGACGTCGTGCTGGAAATCGACGCGGCGGAAGCGCTACTTCCCTTAAGTCCGATACAAAAGCTGATGGGTGCCCTGGCCTGACAGCAACTCCAGGGTCAGGTCCACCATTTCTACACGGGCTGAGCCATTCAGGCTACGTGAACGCCTTGATCAGCGCATCGAACTTGACCCTGGCCGACTGGTCGTGATGACTGACCGGCGGCACCTCGCGCTTGACGTCGAGTAGCTGGTACACCGCCATCTGCGCAGCCCGCACCGAGTACTCGACCGTGAACACCACGTCCTCCGCCACCTCGACGAACTGGCTGACAAAGGCCAGGTTGCGCGAATTCGGCGGGACGGGCAACGGACGGTCGCTGCGCAAACGCGGCATGAACATGCTGGTGATGTACGGCATGCGGCACGGGATGCAGTTGGCTGTTTCCATCACCTCCATGTCGAAGTTCAGATGTCCGCACAACTCGCGCAGGATCTCCTCGCCGGTGCAATCGGCCATCGGCTTGGCGACGAAGTTGCCGATGCGGTCCGGGTGCAGCGAGTAGCCCCAGAACACCTGCACGCCTTGCGGCTGGCCGGCGAAGTGCGGCTGGTGCGCCAGCACCACCGACAGCAGCCAGTTGGAATCCTTGAACGTCACCAGTCCGCCCGTTCCGGCCACGTTGCCGGTGAAGCGCTCCATGCGATCGAAAAACCTCGGGTCCTTCAACGTCACCGTGAACGACTCCCACCACGATTCCGGAATGCTGGAATTGAAAGCGGCCGGATTGCCGAACTGCGGACGATCCACCGCCAGCTTCTCCCACAGCGCCCAGCCCTGGCTGTCACGTTTGTCCAGCTTGGGCGGCGCGCTATGCATGGTGCCGTAACTTGAGGCGTCGGTCATCGATCCGTTCTGGAAGAACACCAGATCCTGTGGTGCCACCGCGATCGTTTCCGCCACGCCCTCGCGCGTGCAGCGCAGCGCCGTCACGGTCAGCACCCCGCCCTCCTCCATGATATCGAGGTCGTCGACCTTGCAGTTCCTGACGATGCGCACGCCCTGCTCCTGCAGCCAGTGCTGCAAAGGCCGCACCAGCGAATCGTACTGGTTGTAGACGGTGCGCTTGACGCCGGCCAGCGTTTCGATGCGCGAGAACTCCATCATGAAGCGATGCAGATAGCGCTTGAACTCCACCGCGCTGTGCCACGGCTGGAAAGCGAACGTGGTGGCCCACATGTACCAGAATTTGGTCTCGAAGAACTCCGGCGACAGCCAGTCGGTGATCGCGCTGTCGCCCAGCTTTTCCTCGTCCGCTTCGGTCAGGGCCAGCAACTCGGCGCGGTCCTGCATCGAAAACCCCATCGACGTCACATCGACCCTGAAGCGGTTGCGGTCCACCAGCCGCGCCTGCGAATGCGATTTGTGCATCTCGTTGAAGGCGATGGTCTCGTCGTACACGGTCTGCCCCGGATGCTCCAGAGACGGAATGCTCTTGAACAGGTCCCAGGTACATTCGTAGTTATCGGTGGTGAACATGCGGCCGCCGCGCAGCGTGTAGCCGCGCTCCGCATCGCCACCGCCATCGAGACTGCCGCCGACCAGCGGCATCGCCTCGAAGATGGTGATATTGCTGCCGGAGACGCCCGCGTCGCGGATCATGAAAGCGGCCGCCGACAGCGAGCCGATACCGCCGCCGACCAGATATGCCTTGATGGTACTCATGTCTACATCCTTTCTTGCGATTGAGATGAGACCATCATAGTTCGCTGGCACAAGCCGCACGCGAGAGGAAACCCTCTAAGACGCATATCCATGCGCCAGATCAAAATAGCGAAAAAGAAAGCCCGCTAAATTCGAGGGTTGGCCTCGGTGGCGGTGTGGATCGCGCCGGCGGAGTATGAAAGCAAACACAAAAACACGAAAACACGTAGGGCGGATTAGGCGGAACGCCGTAATCGGCCACGCCATGAGCAGTCGAGACGCATGCATGGCCGATTACGCTGCGCTCTTGAGCCCTGCCGGCAGGTAGGGCGTTCCCTCGATGGGCCCCGGGGCGGTTAGCGGGCCTCGCCCGCTAATCCGCCCCACGTGTTTCTATGGGTACGGAACAGTACCGGGCCCGGAGCGATTGCCGCGCCGGGATTCCATCAATCCGGTCAGTGTCCGGCGCGCGCGGCCGGTTTGTCCGCGCCGCCATCCGCATACATGCCGGCATACTTCAACCCGAAATACAGTACGAAGACATAGCACGCCGCAGGCACCACGAACGAGATCTGCAGGTTGACGTGATCGGCCAGGAAGCCCTGCGCGAACGGCACCAGCGCGCCGCCGACGATCGCCATGCACAGCAGGCCGGAGCCCTGCCCCGTCAGCGGTCCCAGTTTGTTCAGCGCCATCGAGAAAATGGTCGGGAACATGATGGAATTGAACAGGCCAACGCCCAGCAGCGCCCACATCGCGATATGCCCATCGCCGAAAATCGCCACCATCAGCAGCGAGAACGCGGCGGCCGAGTTGAAGGCCAAGGTCTTGCCCGGGCTGACGTAGCGCATGACGGCGAAGCCGATGAAACGGCCCAGCATCGCGCCGCCCCAGAAGTAGCTGACGTAGGGCGCCGCCTGGTGTTCCGGCAGGCCGGCGATATGAGGTTCGCCGATGAAGTTAATCAGGAAGCTGCCGACGCAAACTTCCGCGCCCACATACAGGAAGATACCGAGCACGCCAAGTACCAGATGACGATGCTGCAGCACCTGCTTCCAGCCGCCACCGTCAACCGCCTGGGCGGCCGGTTGTTCGGCGTCGACGATCTTGGGCAGGCGCGCCATCGCAAACAGGATCGCCAGCACGAGCAAGGCGCCGGCCAGCGCCAGATACGGACCTTGCACGCTGGCCGCCTGGCCGGCGTAGTAAGCGGCCACCTGATCGGCCGGCAGCTTGGCCAGATCGGCGGTGCTCATCACCCCTCCTGCCAAAATCAGCATGCCGCCCAGGGTCGGCGCCACTGTGGTGCCCAGCGAGTTGAAGGCCTGGGTCAAGGTCAGGCGGCTCGACGCCGTCTGCGGGTCGCCCAGGATCGTCACGTAGGGATTGGCCGCCACCTGCAGGATGGTGATGCCGCCCGCCAGAATGAAGAAAGCCAACAGGAACAGCGCGTAGCCGCTGGTCGACGCCGGGTAGAACAGCGCGCAACCGGCGGCGGCGATGGTCAGGCCGGCGACGGCGCCGTTCTGGTAGCCGATCCGCTTGATCAACGCGCCGGCCGGCAGCGAGACGATGAAGTAGGCGCCGAAGAAGCAGAACTGCACCAGCATGGCCTGCACATAGGTCAGCGTGTAAATCGACTTAAGGTGCGGGATCAGGACATCGTTCAACGCCGTCAGCAGACCCCACATGAAGAACAGGATCGTGATGATGATGAGGGGGCCGGTGTTGCCCTTGGCCTGCGACGGGCTGTCCGGCACTCCGGCAGCTTTCGATAGTGGTTCCATGCTTGCTCTTTCTCTTGTATTTTATGTTTTTACTTAAAATCCCCGCACGCCGACGCGTCCTTGTCCTTGGCCGCGCCACCAACTATCTGGATGTTGGCGAAGGTGGCCGCGAACGGACCGTCCGCCGATACGGCGAACGGCGTGGACAACGCGTCGGGTTTCAGTCCTTTGGCGCCGAAGCACGACAGCGGTATCTTCACCGTCTGCTTGCCCTTGCCGGCCATGCGCTGGAACGCGGCGCTGGCGTCGAGTTCCACGTTTTCCATCCAGATGCCGACCTTCCCTTGTGGGGCGCCGGTGACGATGGTGTCGAATTGCAGCGCGCCGTCGGTGCCGGCGATCGCGGGAATCGGCATGGCCTTGCCGGATTGCGCCGACAGTTTAGCAGGACCGGACCAACTTAGCCTTTTTGCATCCTGTTGTGTGTTGACCTGCGCCGTCTCGACCTTCACCGTGGGCAGATTGAACACCGCGTTCAGGTCCGCGCCCAGCGCGGTCCTCTGGCCGCCGCTTTCCACATAGAGTCCATAGGTGGCGCGGTCGGCGGGGCTATACACCGGCATGGCCGTGCTCTTGCCGCAGCCGCCCGGCGCGAAGCTCGCGTCGAGCACCGGCAGGGTCGCCTGGGCGGCCGTGGAGGCATAGGTCAGGCCAAAACCGTATTTGAACAGCGGATCGTAGCCGGCGTCGCCGACATTGAGCGGCGACTGGCACGCCGACTTCGGCCACGAGAACGACAGCTTGCCACGGAAGTCCGCGTTTACCTTGCCGTCCGCCCTGCGGAACAGGACATCGGACACGCCCTTGCCCTCGGTTCCCGGCAGCCAGGCCGAAACGAAGCTGTCCGACAGGTTGAGGATGTCGTTGGCGTACAACGGGCGGCCGGTCACCAGCACAGTCACCACCGGCTTGCCCTTGCCCGCCACCGCCCGCAGCACGGCCAGATCCTCCGGATGGCGTCCGGACAGGCGCAGCGTGCCCGATGGACCGATGTCGCCGTCGCCCTCAGCGTACGGCGTTTCGCCGATGACGGCGATGACGGCGTCGAACTTGCCGACATCGACGCCGCTGGCGTTTTCGCTGAAAGTGACGTTGTCCTTGCCAGCGGCATCGCGTATGCCGGCCAGGATGGTGTCGCCGATCGGATAGTCGCTGTTCTTGTTGTCCGTGCCCTGCCAAGTCAGCGACCAGCCGCCCGCCTGGTTGGCCATGCTGTCGGCGCTCTTGCCGACCACGAGGATTTTTTTGCCGCGCGCCAGCGGCAGCACACCGCCGTTATTCTTCAACAGCACCAGCGATTCGCGGACCGCCCGGCGCGCCAGCGCGCGGTCCTGCAAGGCTTCCTGTTTGCCGGCGTAGCGGTTCTGCGACGGCTTCCTGCCGTCGAACAGGCCGGCGCGCAGCTTCACGCGCAGGATGCGGGTCACCGCGTCGTCGATGCGCGCCATGGGGATCTCGCCCTTCTCCACCTGGGCGATGGTGTTCGCGATGAAGGTCTTCCAGCGCTCCGGCACCATGATGACATCGATACCGGCATTGATCGACTGCGGGCAGCTGTCCTCGGCGCAGCCCGGCACCTCGGCGATGCCGTTCCAGTCGCTGACGATCAGGCCATCGAAGCCCATTTTGGTTTTCAGCGCGTCGGTCAGCAGCGCTTTACTGCCGTGCATTTTTCCCTGATCGACTCCGCCTTCGAGATCGTTCCAGCTATTGAAAGAGGCCATGACCGTCTGCACGCCCGCTTCCAGCGCGGGATAATAGCCCAGCGCGTGGATGTTGATCATGTCGGCCTTGGTGACTTGGTTGACGCCGCGATCCTTGCCCTCGGCCGTGCCGCCGTCGCCGACGAAGTGCTTGGCGGTGGCGACCACGGTGCCGTCGCCTTTCAAGTCGCCCTGCAGTCCCTTGACGTAGGCGCCCGCGTAATCCTTGACGATGGCGGGATCCTCCGAGAAGCTCTCGTAAGCGCGCCCCCAGCGATCGTCGCGCACCACCGCCAGCGTCGGCGCGAACACCCAGTCGATGCCGGTGGCGCGCACGGCCCTGGCGACCGAGCGCGCCATCTGCTCGACCAGCTTTTTGTCGCGCGCCGCACCGAGACCGATATTGTGCGGGAACAGCGTGGCGCCATACATATTGCTGTTGCCGTGCATTGCGTCGATGCCCCAGATGACCGGCACCTTGACCTTCATGTCGGTGCCCATCGAGGCGTCGTAGTAGGCGTCCGCCAGCTTGACCCAGTCGGCGGCGGTGGCGTACTTGTTCCCCTGCGGCCAACTGCCGCCGCCATTGAGGACGGAACCGATGTAGAACTCGCGCACCTGTGCGGGCGTGATGAACTTGATTTCGGGCTGCGTCATCTGGCCGATCTTTTGCGCCAAGGTCATGCCCGCGACGATGCCGGCGATCCGCGCCTCCATCGCCTTGTCCTGCTTGACGGCGCTGGTGATGTGTGGCCAGTCGGTGAGCGGGGTTGAAGCCGGAACCGGAGCGGCGGCGATGGCGTGCGCGCCCAGCGCCAGCATGGAAGCCAGGACGGCGCGGCGCAGGATGTGGTTGTGGCGTGTCTTCATTCGGTGCGAGTCTCCGTTATTGATTCCGTGATTGATTTATTTGGTTCTGACCGCGCACGAAGGCGCTGTACCAATGGCCGCTTTGTTTGACGATGCGGCGCTGCGTCGGATAGTCGACATAGGTCAGGCCGAAGCGGCGCAGATAGCCCTCCGACCATTCGAAGTTATCCAGCAAACTCCAGGCGAAATAGCCTTTGATATTGGCGCCGGCGGCGATCGCGTCGCGCACGGCCACCAGATGGCGGATCAGGTAATCGCGCCGGGCTGTATCGTTGACAGCGCCATCGGCGGTCACGTGGTCGTCGTAGGATGAACCGTTCTCGGTCACATACAAATCGCCGGCAGGGTACTCGCGCGCCACACGCGCCAGCAAATCGACCAGTCCTTGCGGCGACACCTCCCAACCAAAGTCGGTGCGCTGGCGGTCCTGTGGATGAACGATGGCGGTGCGTAGCGGGTACTGGTCGGGCGCGTCGGTGACCACTTCCGGGAAGTAGTAGTTCACGCCGAGGAAGTCGCAGGGGACGGCGATGGCTTCCATATCGCCGGGCACCACCACCGGCGCGTCCTCGCCCACCAGCCGCAGCGCCAGCTCGGGATAGCTGCGGCCATACAGCGTATCCAGGAACCAGCGGTTGCGCAGCACGTCGTGGCGCACCACCGCCTCCCGGTCTGCGGCGCTGTCGGATGCCGGCTTGATCGGGTGCAGGCTCAAAGCGATACCCACCTTCGCATCCGGGACGTTGGCGCGGATGACCGGCACGGCCAGGCCGTGCGACACCAGCACGTTGTGGCAGACCTGAAGCGCCAGCGGAAGGCTTCTGTTGCCGGGGGCGTGCATGCCGTCCCAGTTGCCATGCATGGCCGTGCACCACGGCTCGTTGTGGGTGATCCAATGCTTGACGCGGCCGCCCAGGTGCCTGGTCATCACGTCCACGTATCGCAGATAGGAATCGATGGTGGCGCGTTGCGCCCAGCCGCCCTGGTCCTGCAGATACTGCGGCAGGTCCCAGTGGTACAGCGTGCACCAGGGCTGCAGGCCGCGCGCCAGCATGCCGTCGACCAGGCGCGAATAGAACGCCAGCCCTTCGGGATTCGGCTGTTCGTCCACACCGTTGAAGATGCGCGTCCATGCGATCGAAAAACGGTAGGAGTTCAGTCCCATGGCCCGCGCCAGATCCAGGTCCTCCTCCCAGCGGTGATAGTGATCGCAGGCGACCGCGCCGGTGGAACCGTCGCGCACCTTGCCCGGTGTCGCGCTGAAGGTGTCCCAGATCGACGGCACGCGGCCGCCGGCGTCGGCGGCGCCTTCGATCTGGTAGGCGGACGTCGACACGCCCCACAGGAAGTCGTCTGCGAAATCCGAGCGGCTTATCGCCTTCGTCAAGTCGGTAAAGGTCATGGTCATCGTAAGTTATTGTTTTGCGAAAGGGGTGGGCGGTACTTTGGCGTTCATCCACTTGATGACGGTTTGCTGCGGTTCATACGGCACGCTACCGAACAGGCGGAACAGGTTTTCGATCTCCTCCAGCGAGGCTTTGTTGAAATCGAGCTTGGGAATTCTCGCTCCCGGCGCGTTGGCCACCATGCCCCATGTGCCCTTGCCCTGCCCGCCCTTGTTGGTCACCAGTTTGTAGGACCAGGCGGTGGACGCCCAGCCGTTGGCGACGTAGGTGTCGTAGGTCACGCGCGTGACCTGGCCGCCAGCGTCCGCGCCCATGAAGGCCCACGGCTGGAACTCGCCGATGAAGAACGCGGTGTCGAGGCCGGCCAACCGCTCCTTCCAGGCGCAGACCGTGTCGCCGCTGCCGCTGCATTGCAGCCAGCCCCGGTGCACCGCCAGTCCCGGCTTGCCCCAGCCGAAGTGGCCAGGATACGGGTGCATCTCGAAGGCGACGTTGCTCATGCCTTTGTCCGAAGGCTTGCCATACGAATCGATGCCATTCTTGACATGGCCCGGCAGGATGATCACGTGGTTGGTATCGACCGCGCGGATCGCTTTGTACAAGGCCCCCACCACGCCGGCCATGTTCTCCGGCGTCGTGCCCCAGGGTTCATTAAGCACGCTGTAGCCGGCGACCGCGCCACGGTCTTTGTAGCGCGCCGCGATCTGCTGCCATAGCCAGATGGTGCGCTCCTGGAACTCCGGCGTGTCCCAGTACTTGTTTTTGCCGGCGCAGCCGCTGTGGTGTTCCCAGCCCTGGCTGCCGACGGCGCCGTGCAGGTCCAGTACGACGTAGATGCCGCGTTTTTCCGCCTCGTCGATGGCGTTGTCCAGATAGCGCCACGCGTCGGCACGCAGGTGGCGCGGATTCCTTTCGTCCTCCACCACGCTGTAGATGAACGGCAGGCGCACCAGATTCAGATTCAGCTTGGGCAGCATGTCCCAGTCGCGCGGCTTGATCCAGTTGTCGCGAAACAGCGCGTACAAACGCTCGCGCTCCGCATAGCCGAAGCGTCTGTCGAGCACCGCCTCCAGCTTGCACTGGTCGTCGATGCCGGCGCTGCCCTGCCCCATCATCCAGAACTCCTGGATCAGGTAGTTTCCCAGATTGACGCCCCGCAGCGCCGGGGCGCTGCCGTCCGCCGCCAGCCAGCGCGTGCCCTCCGTGTGCAGCATCGGCAGCGCCGGCGATACGCTTTGAGCGAAGACGAAAGGCTGCGCCGCTGTCATCAACGCCGCCGCGAATCCGGCACATCTCAGTAATCTGTTCATCGGCATCGCCTTCGCCTCCATGGATTGGAATCGTTTCCAATATACTACAAAAAAAGAGCGCGCGGCCAGCGCGCACTCCGTTATTTAGTGCTTTTGCGTGAAAGGACTTTCGCCAGCGAGGCGCGCTCCGTCACGTGCAGCTTGTATTTTCGCTTGACCGGGCGGTCCGTCTCGTAGCACCGGTTCAGCAGGTAATTCAACCCGTTCAAGGTCATCTCGCTCCACGGTATGTGAACGCTGGTCAGACGCGGCGCCGTGAATTCCGCGCTGTGCGTGTCGTCATACCCCAGCACCGACACCTGCTCCGGCACCGCGACGCCCGCCTGCTGGAAGCACGACAAGGCGCCGACCGCCATTTCATCGTTGGCGCAAAACACGGCCGTGAACTCCCGGCCCGACGCCAGCAGCCGCTCGGCGCATTCCCAGCCCCCTTCGGGCGTGAAGTTACCGTCCGCTACCCACAGCTTGCCGCTATCGATGCCCGCCTCGTCGAGCTCCGCCATGAAGCCGGCGAGACGCTCCTGGTTGTCCGGCGCGCTAGCGCGTCCGGCGATGACGGCGATCTTGCGGTGCTTCTTGTCCAGCAGCGTGCGCGCAGCCAGCCGTCCGCCGGCCTTGTGGTCGACCGTGAAGCACTGCTCGGCGATGCCGGCGTAGCGGTGGTTGATCACCGCCACCCGCGACTGGAAAGGTCCCAGCGCCGCGAAGTCCCCGTCCTCCAGCGAATTGCTCATGACGAGCAAACCATCGCTGCCACGCTCGATCAAAAAATTCACGCCGTCGATCGCCTGCTGCCGCTCGTTGCCGTCGCCGACGCCGAAGGCGACCACCATGTTCAGCCCCGACGCCCGCAGCGCCGTGTAGATCGACTGCAGGATCGGCGTATAAAACGTCCCGCTCAAGTAAGGGATGTAGACGCCAATCATCTGCGAACTGCCGGACAGCAGCGAGCGCGCCGCGTGCGAGGGCCGGAAATCCAGCTCCACGATTGCCTTTTGCACCTTCTCGAGCGTCGCCTTGGACACCGATCCCCTGCCGCTGACCACGCGCGAGGCGGTGCCCAACCCCACTCCCGCCAGCCGGGCGACGTCTTTGATTGTTGCCACGAGTTCCCTCATCCGTTGAGTCTATGCGGCGGTCAGCATACCGCATCGCCCCGGACGGTGACAAGCGGGCGGATTCAGTCCGCCAGCGCGGCCACGATGCTCTTCTGCGCCTTCTCGACCGGCATGCGGGTGTTCCAGTAAGTCGTCAGCACGTCCTGCAGCGCGCCGTTCTGGTCCGGCGTCAGGTGCACCTCGATCATGCCCACCTGGCGCGACTTGTCCTTCATGATGGCCATGCCGGCCTGCGCGCACAAGTCCATCGACGAGGTGTCGGCGTTGCTCAGGATGGGCAGCGAGCCTTTCAGCTTGTTGAATTCCAGTTGCGCGGCTGGCGCCAGCATCGTCGTCGCCAGCAGCTTTTGCGCCTTGACCGTCTCCGGATTCTTCGTTTTCGGGAAAACGAAGGCATCGCCCTGTATTAAATACGGCACATTCGGACCAAGACCGGCGATGCAGCCGAAGTCCTTGCCGGGGGTTTGTTTGGCGGCCGCGAATTCGCCCTTGGCCCAGTCGCCCATGATCTGCACCCCGGCCTTGCCGCTGACCACCATGGCGGTGGCATCGTTCCAGTTACGGTTCGGCGAGCCGGGATCGACATAGGTCTGCAGCCGCTTGAAGGCCAGCAGGACTTTTTTAAACGCCTCGGAATTGATCGCCTGCGGCGATCGGTCGCGCAGCACCGACAGGTACAGCGCCTTGCCGCCGATGTTGGCCAGCATGGCCTGGAACAGGATGTTCTCCTGCCACGGCTGGCCGCCGTGCGCCAGGCCGACCACGCCGGCCGCCTTGAGCTTGTCGAGCGCCGCGAACAGTTCGTCCGGCGTGGCCGGCTCCTTGGCGATGCCGGCCTTTTTGAACGCGGGCTTCGAGTACCAGATCCAGGTCGACATGTGGATGTCGACCGGCGCCGCGTAAAAATGTCCGTTGACCTTGATGACGTCCAGGATCGGCGCCGGCATCAGCTGGTCCCATTTGTCGCGCAGCGCGATGTCGTCGACGTTGTTGAGCGAGCCCTGGTCGATCAGGTCGCGGAACTGTTTGGTGGTGTTGAACTGGGCGGCCGTCGGCGGGTTGCCGCCGACGATGCGGTTGATCGCCACCGACTTGGCCTGGTCGGCGCCGGCGATCGCCGTATCGGCCCAGACGCCGCCGGCGGCGCGATAGGCGTCGGCGAATTTGCGCACGGCGGCCGACTCGCTGCTCGAGGTCCACCAGTGCATCACTTCCGCCTTCGGTCCGGCCGCCGCAGCGACGGACGCCGTCGGCGCCAACAAGCCCGCCGCCATCAAAGTCGCCACGCCGGTGGCCCGCGCGCGTGCCAGTGCCCCTCTTTGCTTGAACATCCAGTCTCCTTGAACGCCGAAGTGGCCCGGCGCGCCGCTCGCGATTGGAAACGTTACCAATTCACGAACACGAATATATCACCCAATTATTTTGAGTGTCAACGTATTCGGCGTTTGTCAGCCGTCGCTGCGCCGCAGGGACGCGTCGCCATTCAAGGCGAACGGCATCGACCTGGCCCACCGGTTCGAGGATAGCGAGAACGTCAGCGCGCGGACCTGGTGGTACCAGCCGGCCGGCACGTACAACATGTCGCCGGGATTGACGACGCACTCGATCATGGTCGCTTGGCGCGCCAAGGGAAAACGGTCGAAATCGGGCGCCTCGGGATCGAACGGGGAACCAAACAGGATGGCGTTGGCCTCGTTCGGGTACAGGAACTCGTCGTGATGGGGCGGCGACAGGAAAATCCGCTTGGTGCCCCAAATCTGCGCGAAGATATTATCGTCGTAGTCGCAATGCAGCGGCGTCACCGTGCGGGCCGGACCGATCCAGAAACGGGGCGGCCCCATTTTGTCGAAATAAGTCGGCCAGTGGCACATGTTGTTTAATTCGCGCAGCTCCAGATTGCCCAGGTAAGGCGGCAGGTCCTGTGTTTCGACGGCGACCAGGTCGAGATACTCCCCCATCGACATATCCCGCATCGCGCGGTCCGCCGCGAAGGCGGTGTTGATGTAGTCCCCTACCCGCGCGCGCACTTGCACCTCGCTGTAGCGATCGCGCAGCGTTTGCGGCGTCAGCGCGCAAAGCGGCCAGCGGTTGACGATACCGGTGATCAGGAATGGCAGGCCCTGCGCGGCGCGCGCGCGGAACGCCGCCGCATCGAGCGCGCGCAAGCGCGGCACCTCGGAAATTTCAGGCAGCGCGCGTGCGGCGCTCCGTATCGCGTCACGCATTTTCTGGATGGATGTGACGCCGCGAACCTGCGCATCCCTTTGCTCGCGCGCCTGTTTTTTGGCGGCCGCCTCCTCCGGCGAAGCAGGCCGCGAAGCCTGCAACGGCGGCGGCGAGCGCGGGGCGGTCCGCGTCGGTGGCGCCACTGGGCCGCCGGCCGTCGGATTTTTCTCTTTTGACATATGCCTTACCTTGAATTCCGATCACTCACAAGCCGCGCAGCATAACGCATGCCGTTTAAACCGCGCTAGTATGATCGGATCATAAACCCGGCAAGACGATCGCGGACGTTAGAACCGCCAGGCCAGACCGGCGCGCAAGGTGCGCATTTCGCCGGGATGGGTATGGATATCGGCCACCGGCGCCGCCTCGCCGGGCAAGCGCGACTCGTAATAGTAATCGATGTCGCTTACCTTGCGATCCAGCAGATTAAGCACCTCCAAAGTGAGCTTGAGGTTGGCCGCCAGCTTATACCCAAGCTTCATGTTGACCAGCGTGGAAGACGGCGAGCGCACGGAGTCATCCTCCACCAGCGCGCGCTGGCCGAAATACCGCAATCGGACGCCGCCCGACCACGGGCCGGATTCCCCGGACACCCCGACCGAGGCCGTGCGGTTGATCGAACCCGGAATGAAATTCCCCGCCGGATCGTTATCGGTGAAGCGCGCATGCGACCATGCCAGGTTGGCGTCGATGATCCAATCCTTGGCCGGCGTGTAGAAATTGGCCAGCTCGATGCCGTGGCGGCGGCTCGGACGCCCCGCCTCGGTGCTGCCCGCGTCGCCGATAAAAATGAGCTCCGAATCGAGATCGAGCCGCCATGCCGCGAGCGTCGTTTGCAGGCCGGGCACCAGCCCGACCAGGCGCAGCCCCGCCTCCTTGCCAGTGGCCTTGACCAGCGGCGTGGCGCGTTCGATCGGCGCGCCATCGGCATCGACCGCCAGGCCGGTTTTGGGATCGACCGTACCGGTGACGCCGCGCGCGTCGTTGCTGTGGAAGCCGCGTCCCCAATTCAGATACACCTCGGCGTTTTTACCAGGCGTGAAAACGGCGCTGAATTTGGGGCTGGTGATGGACGCGTCGACCTTGCCCGAGTTAGCAGCGGTGTTGCTGTCGACGTCGAACGAATAGCGGTCCGACCGAATGCCGGCCACGGTGCGCAGCCAGGGCGCCCAGGCGATGCTGCTGGACAGGTACACGGCGGCGGCACGCTCCTTGACCTCGTCCTCGCGCACGGTCGACAGGCGCTGGCGCGCCTCGGTCAGATACAGTCCGACCGGCGACAAACGGTCCTGGCGCAGCTGCGCGCCGACCACCGTCTCCGAGGCGAAGGGACCGAGCTTGTTCTGCCAGGCGCGCTCCGCGTTCAGGCCCAGTATCTGGCGGCTCTCGGCCTGGTGGTACTGGTCGCCGTGTTCGGGATCGTCAAGCACGTAGGTGAAATTGCTGAACAGGTCCAGGCGCGACTTGATCAGATAAGCGGCGACCTTGCCGTAGCCGTCGGCATACTGGCGCGTCCACTCGCCGGAGGCGCTGTAACGCGACGTCTCGCCGCCGTCGCTGGGATCGAGCGCGCCATAGCGGCCGATCAAGCCGCTGTCCAGCGCGCGGCGCGGCACCTGGTCGGTCGAATTCCACGACGAATGCATGCCCATCGCGGTCAACCGCACATCGTCGTCGCCGCTGCGCAAACTGTACGACAGCACGCCGTTCACGCGCTTGTAGTCCTCCGGCGTATCCCACGGACCGTCCTGGCCCGCGCGCTCGATCGCATACAGCAGCGTGCCGGCGGCCAGCGGCGTCGAATTCGCCACCAGCACGCGCGTAAAGCGGTTCTGGCCAGCCTCCACGCTCAGCAAACCCTGCTCCATCCGCCGCACATAGTCGAAGGCCGCCGCGCCGGCCGCCGAGAAGTCGCCCTCCTCCGCGTAGTACGTGCCTTTTTTGTATTGGATGGTGCTCACCAGCTCCGGTATCAGGAAGTTCAGGTCCGAATAGCCCTGGCCATGCGCATTGGTCGGCAGGTTCACCGGCATGCCCATCACCGAGGTGCGGAAGTCGGTGCCGTGATCGAGATTGAACCCGCGCGCGAAATACTGGTTGGCCTTGCCGTCGCCGGCGTGCTGGGTCACGATCAGCCCCGGCACCGCTTCGAGCAGCTCGCCGGTGCGCAGCAAGGGACGGTTTTCCAGCTGCTTGGCCGTCACCGTCCCCTGGTTGGCGGAATCGGCCACGCCAAGCGGAATCAGGCTGGCCGACACGCGTACCTGCTGCGGCGCGGCCTGGCTGCCGTCGGCGCTGGTGTCGGCGGCATCGTTGGCGAAGGCCGGCGCGGCCAGCAGGAGCATGGACGGAAGCAGGCGCAGCTTCCATTGGGGCTGGGGGGATTTCTTGTTCTTCATGAGGACTTTCTGTCACGACCGCTGGCGGTCTTTTTTTGAACGGCGCGCATCCCCGCACACCGTGAAAAAAGAAGCGAGCGCCATCAACGACGATCGGACGAAATCGCAAGCCGGCGCCGTGGCGCCGATCCCGCATCCTCCGCAAAACACGACACCTCCCGGCCGCTTGCTTCCATCCGTCTTGGCCGGTATCCGGGCTAACAGGTCGGATCGCCTCGCCTTCCCATGCTCGACGCACAGTGGACTTCAGAGACAACCAGCCGCGCGTTCCGTGGGAACGCGGGCGCCTGTTTTACCGTTGCGGGGACAGCACACGTTTACCGCCGGCATGCCAGCGCGTGTTTCCCGTTTAACTGCGGCCAGGAACCTGGCCGCGAGCACCAAAACGCCGCCATGATACGACGGGCTGGTCACTATGGCAACTTCAGCTCATCAACCGCTTAGTGACGACAGAGCCTGACCGCCTTTCATTTAGCACCGCCTACTGTTACTATAAAGAAATTTTTATTCTTACAATGTTTTTATGTTAAATATTTTGCGCGTGCTCGCATTGGCCTCGGCGTTGTGCAGCGCCCCCGCCTTCGGCGCCAACATCGACGCCCTCTTCCGCGCGAAATGGGTACAAGCGGAAACCAAACATTTCCGGGTGGTGACAGATCAGGACCCCGAAACCGCCCGCCTGATGATCAACGACCTCGAGCACATGCGTCATTTCAGCTCGCGAGCACTAGGCATCGACGCGCTCGATACCGTCGGACCGCTGACCGTGCTGGCCATCGGCAACGCCAATCTGTTCGACAAACTGGGTCTGCCGGAAAGCTACGGCGGTGTGTTCTCCTACGACCTGGAAGGCTTCGCGGCGATCGCCAACGTCAAAGGCTACGTCGGCGACAGCAACATCCCCACCTTCGCCCGCACCGTCTTGCTGCACGAATACCATCACTTCCTGATCCGCATGACGGAGCAGACCGTGGCCTATCCGATGTGGTGCGACGAGGGCATGGCGGAGTATTTCGCCACCTTCCGGTACGACAATACCTCGGTCAGCGTCGGCGACATCGACGAAACGAACAGCCGCGCCGGCGGTCTGTTCAGCGCCAGCGGCGCCATCAGCATCGACAGCGCCGCCTTGTTCAACACCACCAAGCTCGACTACCTCAAGACCACCCGCACCAACAAAATGGAGCTCAACGCGTTTTATGCACGGGCCGGCTTCGCCGTGCACTATTTCAATTCGTCGCCGGAACTGCGCGCCCAGTTGGCGCACTACCTGCGACTGTACAACCTCGGCATCGGCCAGGACCGCGCCGCCCGGCTCGCCTTCAAGCGCAGCTACGCCGAACTGGACAAGGACATCGCCAAGTATCTGCTGCGGCGCATGAGTGTGCGCATCTTCACGGCCACCGACGGGCCGTTCAAATTCCCGCCGGTGGACATCCGGGTGCAAACGCTGGACCAGCCGCGTGTCACGGCCGCGCTGGCCACCGTGCTAACCCGCGTCGGGATGCCGGGCGACACCATCGAAGCGGTGGTGGCAAAAAATCTGCAAGACAATCCCGACAGCGCCCAGGCCCACATCGACCGGTTGCGTTTCTCGCCCAAGGGATACGCTATGTCGAAAGTGACGCCGCTGGTCGAGCGCTTCCCCGGCAATGCGCCGCTGCTCGACATGCTGGGGAACACGTGGCTCAACCACGCCGAAGCGCTGCGCGCCAGCGGCCTGCCGGGATGGCAAGCACAGTTGCTCAAGGCGCGCGAGCAATTCCGCCTCGCCACCAAGGCCGACTTCAGCTATGCGGCCACTTATCGCGGCCTCGGCCGGGTGTACCTCCTCCTCCCCGACGGCGAACCGCTCGACGACGGCATCACAGGATTCGACACCGCCTCGATTTTCCAGCCGACGCCGGACAATTTCCGCGGCGTCGCCACGCTGGCACTGCGCACCGGCAACACCGACCTGGCGATCCCGGCGCTGCGCCGCGCCGTCACCTTCGCCAAGACGGACGGCTACAGCGAGGACGCGCTCATGCTCGACAATCTGGAGCTGCTCAACGACATGCGCAACGCCGCGCCCGCGCCCACGGCGGACGGGCTGAGCTATAAAAGCGGCACGCGCTATGTGGGCCAGGTGAGCGGCCTGAAACCCGATGGGCCAGGCAAGCTGGAGCGCATCAACGGCAGCTATATCGAAGGGACGTTCCGCGACGGCCTGCCGCTGACCGGCAAGCTGGTCAGCGCGCGCGGCGGCGAATACGAAGGCCAGTTCATCGCCGGCATCGCCGGCGGAGAAGGCGCGCTGCGCTATCCGAAGGAGGCGCCGGCCACCAGCTACGCGGGCGGCGTCGCGCTGGGCAAGCCATCCGGACGCGGCGTGATGACCGGCCCGACCGGCCGCTACGAGGGCGGCTTTTTGAACGGCGAACCGCACGGCGAAGGCAGCTTCACGCCGGCAGCCAAGCCCGTGGCCATGCGCGGCAAGTGGCTGTACGGCCGCTACGTGTGGCCGGCCGCCGATGGCGAAGTGTTTGTCGGCGCCATCGATGCGAACGGTCGGGCGAGCGGCGCGGGCTACTGCTACGTTGCCGCCACAAACAGCGAACTGCACCAGTGCCGGCGCGGCAACGAGCCCGCCCAACCTCCAACGTCGGACGAATAACCATGCGAATTTTTCTGAACACACTCATTCTGGCGCTGTGCAGCCTGCCCGCGTTTGGCGCCGATCTCGACGCGCTGTATCGCACATCGTGGGTGCAGGCCGAAAGCAAGCACTTTCGCGTGGTGACCGACGAGAGCACCGACACCGCCAGCCGAATGGTCACCGATCTGGAGCGCATGCGCCATTTCAGTTTGCGCGCCCTGGGCGTCGACGCGCTCGAAACGGTCACGCCGCTGACCGTCCTGGCCGTGGGCGACGCGAAATTCTTTGTGAAAGTCGGGCTGTCTGAAAACTACGGAGGCATATTCAACAGCTCCCTGCGCGGCCACGCGGCGATGGCCAACGTCCTGGGCTACATCGGCGACGGCGACACGCCGACCACCGCCCGCGCGACGTTGTTGCACGAATACCACCACTTCCTGGTCCGCATGACACAACAGACGGTGGCCTATCCGCTGTGGTGCACCGAAGGCATGGCCGAGTATTTTTCGACCATACGCTACAACAACACCTCCGTCAGCGTCGGCGATCTCGACGGGCTGCAACACCGTATTAGAGGCCTTTACGACGCCAAGGGCCGCATCAGCATCGACACCGCCAAACTGTTCAACACAACCAAACTGGATTTCCTCAAGACCAATCGGTCGAACAAGGAGGAGCTCTCCAGATTTTATTCCCGCGCCGGTTTCGTCATCCACTATTTCAACTCCTCGCCGGAACTGCGCGCCCAGCTGGCGCACTATGTGCGACTGTATAACCTCGGCATCGGCCAGGACCGCGCCGCCCGGCTGGCGTTCAAGCGCAGCTACGAAGATCTGGACTCGTACATCTCCCAGTATGTGCGCCACAACCTGAGCGCACGCGTGTTCACCACCACCGAAGGGCCATTCATGTTTCCACCCGTGGAAATCCGGGCCGGCGCGCTCGACCAGCCCCGTGTCGCGGCAGCCCTTGCCTTCGTGCTGACGCGTGTCGCGGTGCCGCGTGACACCATCGATGCGGCGGTGGCGAAGAACCTGCAATACAATCCCACTAGCGCCGACGCGAATATCGACCAGCTCATCTTCTCGCCCAAGGGGTACAACGGCGCGGCACTCGTCGCGCTGAGCCAGCGCTTCCCCGGCAATGCACAGGTGTTGGCGATGCTGGGTGAAGCAATACTCGGCAATGCCGAAGCCATGCGCGCCAGCGGCTTGCCGGGTTGGCAGGCGCTTCTACTCCAGGCGCGCGCTCAATTCCGCCTCGCCGTCAAAGCCGATCCCGGCTACCCCGCCACCTACAGCGGCCTCGGCCGGGTATATCTCAGCCTGCCCGACAGCGAACCACTGGAAGAAGGCATCGCCGGATTCGACACCGCCTCGATTTACCTGCGGACCCCGGCAATATTCCGCGGACTGGCCGCGTTGGCGCTGCGCTCCAATCATCCGGAAGAAGGCTTGACGGCGCTGCGCAACGCGGTCATCTTCGCCAACGACGGTGGCTATAGCGAAGACGCGCTCCTGCTCGACAATCTGGAACTGCTCAACGATGTGCGCAATGCGAAGCCGACCCTCACGCCGGACGGACTCGCCTACAAAAACGGTTCGCGCTACGTGGGCGGGGTGAACGGCCTGAAGCCGGACGGAGGCGGCAAGCTGGAGCGGGTCAACGGCAGCTACTTCGAAGGAACATTCCGCGACGGCCTGCCGCTGACCGGCAAGCTGGTCAGTGAGCGGGGCGGCGAGTACGAAGGCCAGTTCAGCGCGGGCGTGGCAAGCGGCCAAGGCACGCTGCGCTACCCGCGCGGCGCGGCCGCCGCCAGCTACGTCGGCGCGGCCGCCGCCAGCTACGTCGGCGACGTCGCGCTGGGCAAGCCCGCCGGCCGCGGCGTCCTGACGGGACCCACCGGCCGGTATGAAGGCGAGTTTCTGAACGGCGAACCGCATGGCGAAGGCAGCTTCACGCCGAAGTTCAAGCCTGTGGCCATGCGCGGAAAATGGCTGTACGGCCGCTATGTATGGCCGGCCGCCGATGGCGAGGTGTTCGTCGGCGCCATCGACACCCACGGGCGGGCGAGCGGCGCGGGTTACTGCTATGCCGCCGCCACGAACAGCGGCCTGCGCAACTGCCGGCGCGGCGATGAGCCCGCCAAGTTGGCCACGTCGGACGATTAAGCCGTGAAGGCATTCGGATCGGATGCCGGGTTGCCAAGGGTCGATGTCAGAGCAAGAACCGGATAGTTTATGCGCTCCGCCAGCGGTTTAATGTCGGCTCCGACTATAAAGGAGACCGTCATGAATTTTCGCATCACCGGCCTTTCGCCGTCAGCATTCCAACCTTACGTCGGCTTGCCGGACGCGGAACTGGAAGGTCTCGGCATCAAACGTTATGTGGTCGATGCAAAGCCAGGTTTCCCCGACCGTATCGAGATGGTGGAAGCGGAAGTCGGCGAGACGGTGCTGCTGCTGAATCATGTCTGTCAGCCAGCGATGACGCCATACCGCGCTTCCCACGCTATTTTCGTGCGGGAAGCCGCCACGAAGGCTTACGACGCCGTCAATCAAATCCCCCAATCGATGCGTATCCGGCTGCTGTCGCTGCGTGGCTATGATGCCAGCGGCATGATGCTGGCCGCTGACGTCGTGCAGGGCACCGCGATAGAGACCATCATCGTCAAACTGTTTGCAAATCCTGACGTCAGCTATATCCATGTCCACAACGCCAAGCAGGGTTGCTACGCCGGCCGGATCGACCGCGTGTGACACCCCTCTCCGTATCGTGCCCCCCTTGTTGAATCCAGTCAGACAGGGGAAATCCAGTTTTTCTGGGACCATCCGTCCACGAACGTTACGACATTGATCCAGTCATTTTCCGCTTCCAACGGGGTGGGTCGGAGCCTCTATCACAGCCGTGCTCGAAGTAAAAACCCTCGCCCTGCTCTTTACCGGCCTTGCTTTTATTGGGCTGACGTCGCGGCGTCGACTCGGCTCATAGAAAAATAGTGGCAATTGGATAGATTTCTAACTGTCAATTTTCATATAATGAAAGCAAGCGTTCAACGAGCGCACTTCCTGGAAATAACGTGCTAGACGTTCACGCCTCCGCCACATCACTCCCGCTGCGCAAGTTCTTATGCTTCGTTGGTTGGCACAATTGGTCATACGCCGACCGCTCGCACAGAAATTGCCAATACTGCCAGCGAGCGGAAGAGCTGGACGAGGACCCGAACCGAGAGTTCTCGCCCTCCCTCTGGAGAGAGCGAGAAAAATAAACATCGCCGCCAGAGTAGCCGGCGCCGACACAGCTACCCGCACCAGATGCTGGCCGCGACTAGTCGCCCGCGCGCCCGCTTCAGGCGCGTTTCACAGGCTCGTCCGCCAGTGGAAATTCGGTACATCACCCGCGCATACATCGGTGGCATGCGATGCCAGCAACAAGACGCTACTGCACAACCCAAAAATTATCGTAGACGTTTGAGTCACTTAAGCCTCCAGGGATATGGGCCAAGCGCCCCTTTTTATAGATTGCGCGCTGCTTTATTACAGCCAGGCCCTTCCACTACTCCATGACAACGATGTACTCCGGGCAGCCAGTCCTGCTATCGAACGGCCCCATCCCGAGAAAAAACCCGGCATGGTTGCCCGTCGGCTTATTGGGATATCGCCCGTTCTTGTCGAACGTAGCTATAACGGTGCCGACTCTGATGTACCCGGCATCGATGACCCGCACCCATGGGCGCCAGCTTCCCGTCCATCCGACGTCGGTCAGCGCCTGCACCAGCGCAACGCAGTCGCCGTTACCCACAACCGGCTTACCTTCCAGTTTTTGAACGTCATTATAGATGTGCGGCATAGCCCCTCCGGACAATGAGAAGCCTCATTGTTGGGCCGCTGGGGGGCTGGGCCGCTGGACAGGATCAAGCTTGGGCGCCGGCGCATTTGCGGGAGATCAGGCAAGGCGTGTCACTGAAGGCCGCGAATCTCTAGGGGTCAACGTAGGGGTAATTTTCACGTGCAAGAAAAAAGCCAATCCGAAGATTGGCTTAAGTCTTTGATTCTATTGGTCGGGGCGAGAGGATTCGAACCTCCGACCCCGTGCACCCCATGCACGTACGCTACCAGGCTGCGCTACGCCCCGACGAATTCGCAATTATAGCAGCCGCTTTAAGTATTTGTCATGTTTGCTTTGCGCCACAGTGGAATAGAATTCCCTCCCGCGCGGGGCTAAGATATCCGCCATGTCCGAATCCTCACCCAACCACCTGCTAGAACAAGCCGCCGCCCTGGTCTCCGATGCCGATCTGCTGGTCATCGCCGCCGGCGCCGGCATCGGCGTCGACTCGGGTTTGCCGGATTTTCGCGGCAACCAGGGCTTCTGGCAAGCCTACCCCGCCCTCGCCCGCGCGCGGATGGAATTCACCAGCGTCGCCTCGCCGGACACCTTCCGCACCGATCCGTCGCTGGCCTGGGGCTTCTACGGCCATCGCCTCAAACTGTATCGAGACACCGCGCCGCATGCCGGCTTCGCGATGCTCAAGGAATGGGGCGAACGCATGGACCACGGCTATGGCGTTTTCACCAGCAACGTCGATGGCCAATTCCAGCGAGCCGGTTTCGACCCGCAGCGGATCGACGAATGCCACGGCTCCATCCATCACCTGCAATGCCTGACGCCCTGCAACGGCGATATCTGGAGCGCCGACGATTTTCTACCGGTGGTCGACAACGACGCCTGCCGGCTACTGAACCCGGCGCCGACCTGCCCCCGCTGCGGCGCGCTGGCGCGGCCGAACATCCTGATGTTCGGCGACTGGGGATGGAATGAGCGCCGCTCGGCGATGCAGGAGGCGCGCTTGCACGCATTGCTGGAAAAGGCGCGAAGGCCGCTGGTCGTGGAGCTGGGCGCCGGCGTGGCGATACCGTCGGTACGCCACTTCGGCCAGCGCGTGATCCAGCAGCACGGCGGCCGCATGATACGCATCAATCCACGCGAGCCGCAGGTGGCCGGGGCGCGCGACGTCGGCCTGCCGATGGGCGCCCTGGCCGGCCTTACCGCCATCGACGCCCTGCTCTAAACGATTTACACCAATTTGACGACAATGCCGGACAGGCCGTCGACCTTGCCGGTCAGGGTCTGGCCGCGTACCACGGCGCCCACGCCTTCCGGCGTGCCGCTGAAAATCAGATCGCCCGGCGCCAGCGCGAACAAGGTCGACAAATTGGCGATGGTTTCGCTGATCGACCAGATCAGATGGTCGATGGTGGCGGACTGCTTGGTCACGCCATCGACGTCCAGCTGGATCGCGGCGTGGCCGATGTCGCCCGCTTCGGCGGCGCGGTGGATCACGCCGATCGGCGCGGAGTAGTCGAAGGCTTTACCGATTTCCCAAGGCCGTCCGGCGTCGCGCATCTTGAACTGCAAATCGCGGCGCGTCATGTCCAGGCCCACCGCATAGCCGAAGATGTGCTGTGCCGCGTCTTCCACGGCGATGTCGCTGCCGCCCTTGCCGATGGCGACCACCAGTTCGCACTCGTAGTGCAGGTTGTTCGTCACCTGCGGATACGGCAGCTCCACCACCTGCCCCGGCGCGACCGGCACCAGCGCCTGGGCGTCATTTGGTTTGCAGAAGAAGAATGGCGGTTCGCGATCCGGGTCGTAACCCATCTCGCGCGCGTGGGCGGCGTAGTTGCGGCCGACGCAGTAGACGCGGCGAACGGGGAACAGGTCCGCGGTGCCGGCGACCGGCAGGCCGACGATGTCGTGGGCGGGAATAACGTAGGAAGTCATGATGCTCCGATGGCTGGAATGGGAGATCAGACATGGTACAACAACAAAAACCGGCCTGCTCGGCCGGAAACACTACGAGACAAATTCGTTCAGCCGAATCAGGTCATCAACAGCGCGGTCATCGCGACGCGGAAGGCTTCCGTCAGGCCGTCGCGGTTCATATCGGGCCGGTTCAGCGCGCGGATGGGCAAGCCCTGGAAGTACGAAATGATGGTGTCGATGCGGCCGTCGAGCGTCTTATCGTCCACCGGCAGGTTGCGGCGCTCGCGTCCCGCCTTGACCAGCAGGCGCAGTTGGGTGCGCGAGTTTTCCTCGTGCACGCGCAGTTTGGCGGCGATCACCGGATTGCGCGACGCCTCCGCGTACATCTCCAGCGGCACGTGCCACGGCTGCGGATCGAGCGTCTCGTCAATATGACGGCGCGCGTCGTCGATCATGGCCTGCAATGGATCGTCGCGCGTTTGCAGGTCGACCAGCAGCCCGGTGACGTACTCGCTCTCGCGTTCGACGATCGCCATGATGATGGCGTCCTTGCTGTCGAAATAATTGTAGATATGGCCGGCGCTCATGCCGGCCTGCTTGGAAATCTCGGACATGCTGGCGCCGTGAAAGCCACTGCGCGCGAAGCACACGGCCGCCGCCTCCAGCACCTGGTTGCGGCGGTTCTGCGCACGTTCCGGGTCGGTGCGTCGTTTTGCGGGGGTAGTCATGTCATGTCCTTGGGTATCTCTCTATGCCTTGGGGCGGAACTGTGGCGGTGCCGACCGGGTTTGTCAATCCACCCTTGGGTCGATGCGGCGGGCGCGCAACAGCCGTGTATCACGGCCGCCGCGCCCACCGCCCGCCTGTGAAGTCTAGCCGCGCGGCGGGTTGCCCTGTTGAGCAACCTCAGGTTGCCAGCCGCCGCCGAGCACCTTGTACAAGGTGACGGCGTTGCTGGTCTGGTTCAGGCGCGTGCTGATCAAGCCCTGCTGGGCCGAATACAGCGCGCGCTGCGAGACCAGCGCGTTCAGATACGTGTCGGCGCCCTTGCGGTAGCGGGCATCGTTGATCTTGAAGCTCTTCTCGGCAGCGTCCACCAGCGCCTGCTGCGACGCCAGGCGCTCATCGATGGTGCCACGCGTGGCCAGCGCGTCGGCCACCTCGCGGAAGGCGACCTGAATCGCCTTCTCGTACTGCGCCACATAGATGTCGCGGTCGGTCTTGGCGATGCTCAGATTGGCGCGATTGACGCCGCCGTCGAAGATCGGCAGGTTGATCTGCGGCGCGAAGCTCCACGTGCCCGACCCGGACTTGAACAATCCGGACAGGTTGCGGCTCGCGCTGCCGCCCGACGCCGTCAGCGAAATGCTGGGGAAGAAGGCGGCGCGCGCCACGCCGATATTGGCGTTGGCGGCGCGCAGCGTGCGCTCGGCCTGCTGCACGTCCGGACGGTTGCGCAGCAGGTCGGACGGCAGTCCGGACGGGATGGCGGCCAGTTGCGTGACCGGATTGAGTTCGTCGGCCGGCAGCAGGTCGGCCGGCACGGCGCCGCCCACCAGCAGGTTCAGCGCGTTCTGGTCCAGCGCCACCTGCGCGGTGTAGGTAGCGACATCGTTGCGCGCGGCCTGTACGCTGGTCTCGGCGTCGTACATGTCGACGCCGGAAGTGACACCGTTCTCGAAGCGCTTGCGGCTCAGATCATAGGTGATCTGCTGGCTGCTCAAGGTTTCCGCCGCCAGCTTCAAACGCTGCTGGTCGGCCGTCAGGGTCAGATAGGCGTTGGCCACTTCGGCCACCAGGCTGATTTGCTGCGTACGGCGCGCTTCCTCGGTGCCTAGGTAGGTCTGCAATCCCGCCTCGGAGGCATTGCGCACCTTGCCGAAGAAGTCCAGCTCATACGACGGCATCGACAGCCCGCCGCTGTATTGGCGCGTGATGGCCGCGTCGCCGGTGCCGGTCATGTTGGCCGGCGTGCGGGTGGCGCTCTGGCTGACGCCCGCGTTCACCTTCGGCAGCAGCGCCGCCGTCTGGATGTTGTACTCGGCGCGGGCGCGCTCGATGTTGAGCACCGAGACGCGCAGATCGCGGTTGTTGGCCAGCGCCAGCTCGATGACTTTGCGCAGGCGCTCGTCGGAGAAGTACTCGCGCCACTGGATTTCCGACACAGGCTTGGCGTCGGCGGCCGCAGGCGGCACGCCCTTGTACGCTTCGCCGGCGGGCCAGGCCTGCCCCACCGGGGCGGCCGGACGCTCGTACACCGGCGCCAGGCTGCAACCGGCCAGCAGCGCCAGCGCGGCCATGGTGATTAAAGACTTATGCATGGTTTTCATGGTTAATGCGCCTCCACGTGCGAGGTTGGCGCCGGTGGCGTGACCTTCTTCTTGCTGAAGAAGCCGCGCACCAGCACAAAGAACAGCGGTACGAAGAAGATGCCCAGGAACGTAGACGTCAGCATCCCGCCCAGCACACCGATACCGATGGCGTTCTGGCTGCCCGAACCGGCGCCGCTGCTGATGGCCAGCGGCAGCACGCCCAGACCGAAAGCGATCGACGTCATCAAAATCGGACGCAGACGCTGGCGCACCGCCTGCAAGGTCGCCTCACGCAGTTCGACGCCCTGCTCCTGCAGGTCCTTGGCGAATTCCACGATCAGAATCGCGTTCTTCGCCGCCAGGCCGACCACGGTCAACAGACCGACCTGGAAGTACACGTCGTTCGACAATTTGAACAGGAACGTCGCCAGCACCGCACCGACCACGCCCAG
This sequence comes from Burkholderia sp. LMU1-1-1.1, assembly GCF_040675865.1. Lineage (NCBI taxonomy): Bacteria > Pseudomonadati > Pseudomonadota > Betaproteobacteria > Burkholderiales > Burkholderiaceae > Burkholderia > Burkholderia sp. LMU1-1-1.1. The sequence continues at coordinate 440,912 of NZ_JBEGHG010000023.1, forward strand.
CGGCACGATCAGCAGCACCGAGAACGGAATCGACCAGCTTTCATACAGCGCGGCCAGGCACAGGAACACGATCAGGATCGAGATGCCGTACAGCGCCACGGTTTGCGAGCCGGAGTCGCGCTCTTCGAGCGACAGGCCGGTCCACTCGTAGCCGATACCCGGCGGCAGCTTCGCCGCCAGGGCTTCGATTTCGGCCATCGCCGTGCCCGAGCTTTGGCCCGGCGCCGGGGCGCCCAGGATCTCGCTTGACGACAGGCCGTTGTAGCGCTCCAGGCGCGGCGAGGCGTAAATCCACTCGCCGGTCGAGAAGGCCGAGAAAGGCACCATCTCGCCGTCGGCGTTACGGACGAACCATTTCTTCAGGTCTTCCGGCGCCATGCGCGATTCGGCCTGGCCCTGCAGGTACACCTTCTTCACGCGGCCACGGTCGACGAAGTCGTTGACGTAGGCGCTGCCCCAGGCGTTACTAAGCACTTGGTTGACGTTGGCCACGGTCAGGCCCAGCGCGATCGCCTTTTGCTGGTCGACGGTGATCTTGTACTGCGGCGTGTCTTCCTGGCCGTTCGGACGGACGCCGACCAGCACCTTGCTCTGCGAGGCCATGCCCAGCATCTGGTTACGCGCGGCCATCAAGGCCTCGTGACCGACGCCGCCGGTGTCCTGCAACTGCAAATCGAAGCCGGAGGCGTTACCCAGCTCCAGCACCGCAGGCGGGGCGAAGGCGAACACCATCGCGTCCTTGATCTGCGAGAACGCGCCCATGGCGCGGCCGACGATGGCGTTGACGGCGTGGTCGGCGCCCTTGCGCTCCGACCAGTCCTTCATGCGGACGAAGGCGATGCCGGTGTTCTGGCCGTTACCGGCGAAGCTGAAGCCGGCCACCGCGAACACCGATGCCACGGATTCCTTCTCGTTGTTCATGAAGTGCTGTTCGACCTTTTCGATCACCTTGAGCGTGCGCTCCTGGGTGGCGCCGGTCGGCAGCTGGATCTGCGTGAACAGCACGCCCTGGTCCTCTTCCGGCAGGAAGGAGGTCGGCAGGCGCATGAACACGAAGGCCAGCACGCCGAGGATCAGCGCGTACACCACCAGCGAACGGCCACCACGGTTCAGGATCTTGCCGACGAAGCCTTCGTACTTATGGCTGCTCTTTTCAAAAGTGCGGTTGAACCAGCCGAAGAAACCGGTATTGATCGCCGTGTGGCCCTTCGGCACGGGCTTGAGCAGGGTGGCGCACAGCGCCGGCGTGAACACCATCGCCACGATCACCGACAGCACCATCGCCGAGACGATCGTGATCGAGAACTGGCGGTAAATCACACCGGTGGAGCCGCCGAAGAAGGCCATCGGCACGAACACCGCCGACAGCACCATGGCGATGCCGACCAGCGCGCCGCTAATTTGCGTCATCGATTTGCGCGTCGCCTCGAGCGGCGACAAGCCCTCCTCGGTCATCACCCGCTCGACGTTTTCCACCACCACGATGGCGTCATCGACCAGCAGGCCGATCGCCAGCACCACCGCGAACATGGTGAGTGTATTGATCGAATATCCGAGCACGGACAGGATGGCGAAGGTCCCCAGCAGCACGACCGGCACGGCCATGGTCGGGATCAGGGTGGCGCGGAAATTCTGCAAGAACAGGTACATCACCAGGAACACCAGCACGATCGCCTCGACCAGGGTCTTGACGACTTCCTCGATCGAGATCTTGACGAACGGCGTGGTGTCGAAGGCGACGACGGCCTTCATCCCGGCCGGGAACAGTTTTTCCAGTTCCGCGACCTTGGCCTTGACGGCGGTGGCGGTATCGAGCGCGTTGGCGCCGGTGGCCAGCTTGATGGCCATACCGGTGGCGGCGTTGCCGTTGTACCGCGACAGGACGGCGTAGTTCTCGCTGCCCAGTTCCATGCGGGCGACGTCGCGCAGGTGCACGGTGGCGCCGCTGGACGAGGTCTTGAGCAGGATCGCGCCGAACTGCTCGGCCGTTTGCAAACGGCTCTGCGCCGACACGGTGGCGTTGAGCTGCTGGCCCTTGGCGGCCGGCAGGCCGCCCAGTTCACCGGCGGAGACCTCGGTGTTTTGCGCGGTGATAGCGGTGGTGACGTCGGCCGGCGTCAGTTGATAGCTTTGCAGCTTGGCCGGGTCGAGCCAGATGCGCATGGCGTACTGCGAACCGAAGGCGGTGACGTCGCCCACGCCTTCGACGCGGCTGATCGGATCGATGACGTTGGCGGCAACGTAGTCGCCCAGGTCGGCCTGCTTCATGCTGCCGTCCTCGGAGATGAAGCCGAGCACCATCATGAAGTTCTTGGTGGCCTTGCTGACCACCAGGCCCTGTTGGGTGACGGCGGCCGGCAGCAGCGGTGTGGCCAGTTGCAGCTTGTTCTGCACCTGCACCTGCGCGATGTCGGGATTGGTGCCGCTGCGGAAGGTCAGCGTGATGCTGATGCCGCCGGTCGAATCGCTCGACGAATTCATGTAGCGCAGGCCGTCGATACCCTTCATCTTTTGTTCGATGACCTGGGTGACGGCGTCCTCCACGGTTTTAGCCGAGGCGCCAGGGTAGGAACCGGAGATCGAGATCGATGGTGGCGCGATGCTTGGGTACTGCGCGATCGGCAGTCCCATGATCGCGAGTACCCCGCCGAGCATGATCACAATGGCGATCACCCAAGCGAAGATGGGGCGGTCAATAAAGAAGCGTGACATAAGCTGGCTCCCGTCTTAGTGCGCGCTTTTGGCGGCGGGAGTGGCGGCGGCTGCGGCGGCGGGAGCGCCCGGAGCGGCGGCGGGGGCGGCGGCGGCCACCTTGGCCGGCGCGCCCGGTTTGACTTTTTGCAGACCCTCGACGATCAGCAGGTCGCCGGCGGCCAGGCCGGACTTGACCAGCCATTTGTCGCCCTGGGTGCCGGTGGTGACCAGCACGCGCTGTTCGACCTTGCCCTGCGGGTTGAGCACCAGCGCGGTGGCCTGGCCCTTCTGGTTGCGGCTCACGCCCTGCTGCGGCACAGCGATCGCCTGCTCGTCGACGCCGGCTTCCACCACCGCGCGCACGAACATCCCCGGCAACAGGTCGTTCTTAGGATTCGGGAACAAGGCGCGCAGCACGACGTTGCCGGTGCTGGTGTCGACCGAGACGCCGGAGAACTGCAGCTTGCCTTCCTGGGCGTACTTGGTGCCGTCGGCCAGCATCAGGGTCACCTTGGCCTGGCCCGATTGTTTCAGGCTGCCGCTTTCCATGTCGCGCTTGAGGCGCAGCAGGTCTTCGCTCGATTGCGTGATGTCGACGTAGATCGGGTCGAGCTGCTGCACGGTGGTCAGGGCGTCGGTCTGGTTGGCGGTCACCAGCGCGCCCGGGGTCACCGTCGAGCGGCTGATACGGCCGCTGATCGGCGCGTAGACGTGGGTGTATTTCAAATTGATCTGCGCCTCTTCCAGCGCGGCGGCGGCCGATTCCACATCGGCCTTGGCCTGGGCGTCGGCGGCGACGGCGTCCTCGTAGTCCTGGCGGCTGACGCCTTCGATGGCGACCAGCTCCTTATAACGGGAGACTTTCGGGCCGCTGGTCATCAGGTTGGCCTTGGCCTTGGCCAGGGCCGCCTTGGCCGAATTCACGCTGGCTTGGTACAGCGACGGGTCGATTTGATAGAGGGCGGTGCCGGCCTTGACGTCGGCGCCCTCGACGAACAGGCGTTTTTGTATCAGTCCGTTGACCTGCGGGCGCACTTCGGCCACCTGGAAGGCGGCGGTGCGGCCCGGCAGTTCGGTCGTGATCTGCAGCGCTTGCGGCGCCACCTTAAAAACGCCCACTTCCGCCACCTGCGCTTGAGGTGCTACGGTCGTGGATTTGGAGCAACCGGCTACCAGCACGGTTGCGGTGATCAGGGCTGCTGCCCCGGCCGTCCGCAGGGACGGTTTGCAGAAAAGAGCTTCCATGGCTTGGGACTTTCTGTAGAAATTATGAGCACAAACCATAGAATGAACGATCATTCTAATTATGTCAAGCTGGCATTTAATTTCGTGTGGCAACTTTAAGGGGCATTTAAGAAAACATCCGGGGACCCGAGTGCTGGCGGTTTGTGGTTGCACACAAGGAATTTGTCTATAACAACGGAATTATCCCGACTGTCGGGTGCTACAATAAAATTACTTTCTTTCAGTTATCTTTCAGGTCTGAAACAAGGCCGAAGGACCTGTCGTCATGACCACGCAGCCTATCCACCGCACGGCTCGCCCCCGGCTCACCACCCTGGTGACGGCGGGTGTCAGCGCCACGGTGTTGCTGACCGTGCTCTCGCTGCTGATCCTGGTCGACCATTTCGCCTTCCACTACGCCGAGCGCGAGGCCGGCCAGCGCCTGCAACAGCTGTCGTGGCAGACGCGCGACGCCCTCAACCGCGTGGTGCAGAAAGCCACCGGCGACGTCCAGCTGCTGACCGACCTGCCCCAGGTGCGCGACGCCAGCTCGCCGGCCGAAGTGCGCGCGGTGCTCGAGAGCGTGCAAAAAGCCTTCCCCGACTACGCCTGGATCGGCCTGGCCGCGCCCGACGGGCGCGTCTACGCCGCCACCCAGGGCATGCTCGAAGGCGCCGACGTCGGCGCGCGCGACTGGTTCAAGGGCGGACGCGACAAGCTGTTCGCCGGCGACTTCCACCCCGCCACCCTGCTCGGCAAGAAATTGCCGGCCAGCGCGGACCCGTGGCGCTTCGTCGACGCCGCCGGGCCGGTGACCGGCGCCGACGGGCGCCCGCGCGGCGTGCTGTGCGTCCACATGAGCTGGGGCTGGGCGCGGCGCATGGCGCAAACCATCGTGGCGCCGGCCGACCAGGCCTACGCGGCCGACATCTTCGTGGTGCGCGCCGACGGCACCATCATCCTCGGGCCCAAGGGCATGGAGGAGCGCAAGCTGGCCAGCGAGAGCCTGACACTGTCGCGCACCGGCGCCACCGGCGCGGTCAGGGAAACCTGGGCCGACGGCCGCAGCTACCTGAGCGGCTACTCGCGGACGGGCACGGCGGGCGACGCGGCCACCCTCGAATGGTCGGTGATCGCGCGCCAGCCGGAGGACGTGGCGCTGGCCTCGGCGCGCGCGCTGGAGCGCCGCATCCTGCTGCTCGGCGCCATCCTCGGGGTGGCGATGGCGGCGGCCGCCGTCGTCGTCGGACGCCGCTACACCCGTCCGCTCAACGCGCTCAGCCGCAACCTCGAGCTGCGCTCGGCGGCGCCGGCCGGCGCCACCGGCCTGCCGGAAATCGTGCGGGTCGACAGTTTCCACGAGGTGCAGGTGCTGTCGAGCGCGCTGGCCCGCATGCTCGACAACGAACAGTCCCACCTGGCCGCGCTGCGCGCGCTCAACGAAAAGCTCGAGTCGACAGTGGGCGAACGCACCCGCGAGATCGCCCGCAAGGCGCTGCAGCTGGAGCGCGCGCTGGCCCAGGAGCACAGCACGCAGCGGCTGCTGCACGAGCGCGCGGCCGAACTGCGCGCCATCCTCGACAACGCGCACGACGCCTTCATCGCGCTCGATCCGGGCGGCGTGGTGCTGGACTGGAACCGGCAGGCCGAAAAGCTGCTGGGCTGGACGCGCGCCGAGGTGATCGGCCAGCCGCTGGCGGCGATGGTGCTGCCGCCGCTGCTGCGCCGCGCCTACGAGCGCGACATGCGCCAACTGGCCGAGGCCGGCGCCAGCGGGGGCGTCGGCGCGGCCGGCGAGGCGGCCGTGCTCAACCGCCGCGTCGAGCTGACCCTGCACAACCGCGATTGCCAGGAGCTGCCGGTCGAGATCTCGCTGGCGTACGTGCCGCGCGGCAGCGGCCACCTGTTCATCGCCTTCCTGCACGACATCAGCGAGCGCAAAAAACTGTTCGCGTCGATGGAGCAGATGGCGCTGCGCGACACCCTCACCGGCCTGCCCAACCGGCGCGCGTTATTACAGACTTTGACCGAGGCGCTGCAGCGCGCCAACCGCCTGCGCCAGTGCTGCGCCGTCTACTTCCTCGACCTCGACCGCTTCAAGCAGGTCAACGACCGCTACGGCCACGACGAAGGCGACGAGCTGCTGCGCCAGTTCGCCGCGCGGGTGCGCGGGGCGGTGCGCAAGACCGACACCGTCGGCCGCCTGGCCGGCGACGAATTCGTCGTCATCGTCGAGATGCTGCACTGCGAATCCGACGCCCGCGAGGCGGCCGACAAGCTGCTCGCGCTGCTGCGCCGTCCGTATCCGCTCAAGACCGTCACGGTGCAGCTGGGCGCCAGCATCGGCATCGCCGTCTACCACCCGGACGATCCGCAGGATATCGAAATGCTACTCGGCCGCGCCGACCGCGCCATGTACGTCAACAAGCAGCAGGGCGCGCAGCGGCTGGCGCGCCGTTAGTTCCGGCCAGCCGCGCCACGCTTTGTTCGCTAGCGTACGCATCTTTCATATCGAAAACCCATCTTTTCCCGTTTCCGGTAATATTTAAAGCACCTCAAGGCACTGGATTCGGACATGGAAGCACAAAACAGCGTCACCAATCTTTTTCTCGCCACCGGCGTGCCCGGCCTGGACGAAGTCCTGGCCGGCGGCCTGACCCGCGACCGCCTCTACCTGGTCGAAGGCGAGCCGGGCACCGGCAAGACCACGTTGGCGCTGCAATTCCTCAACGAGGGCGCGCGCCACGGCGAGACCGTGCTCTACATCACCTTGGCGGAGACGGCGGTCGAGCTGCGCAGCGTGGCCGAGTCGCACGGCTGGGACATGAACGGCATCGAGGTCGAGGAGATCATCCCCAACGAGAACGCGCTCGATCCGGACCAGCAGTACACCATCTTCCATCCGTCCGAGATCGAACTGGGCAGCACCACCCAGCGCATCGTCGCGGCGATCGAAAAATACAAGCCGCGCCGCGTGGTGCTCGATTCCTTGTCCGAGCTGCAGCTGCTGGCCGAAAGCCCGCTGCGCTACCGGCGCCAGGTACTCGCGCTCAAGCAGTACCTGACCAGCCGCTCCTGCACCACCATCTTCCTCGACGACCGCACCGCCCTGTCGACCGACCTGCAGGTGCGCAGCGTGGCGCACGCCGTGCTGACCCTGGAGCTGGCCGACCAGGCCTACGGCGCCGAGCGGCGCCGCGTGCGGGTGGTCAAGTACCGCGGCATCGCCTTCCACGGCGGCGCCCACGACTACAAGATCGTCCGGGGCGGCCTGCACGTCTATCCGCGCCTGGTGGCGGCGGGCACGCGCGTCGAGAGCCTGCGCCGGCAGCTCTCGAGCGGCCTGCCGGAACTGGACCAGCTGATCGGCGGCGGCCTCGAGGAAGGCATGAGCACGCTGATCTCCGGCCCGCCGGGCACCGGCAAATCGTCGCTGGCGGCGCAGTTCATCCATGCGGCGGCACAGCGCGGCGAGGCCAGCGCGATGTTCCTGTTCGAGGAGGCGCGCAACAACATGCTCAACCGCTGCGCCAACCTGGGCATGGACTTGAGCGGCGCCATCGACAAGGGCCTGCTGACGGTGCAGCAGATCGACCCGGCCGAGCTGGCGCCGGGCCAGTTCGCGCACGCGATCGTCGAGGCGGTCGAGCGCGGCGTGCGCATCGTCGTCATCGACAGCCTGAACGGCTACCTGAACGCGGTGCCCGACGAGCGCTTCCTGACCATCTACCTGCACGAGCTGCTGACCTATCTGGGCCAGCGCGGCGTGGTCAGCATCATCGTCGGCGTCCAGCAGGGCATGATCGGCACCGGCATGACCACCTCGGTCGACGCCAGCTACATCGCCGACAACGTCATCATGCTGCGCTACTTCGAGGCGGCCGGCGAGGTGCAGCAGGCAATCTCCGTGTTCAAGAAGCGCGGCAGCGCGCACGAGCGCACGATCCGCCGCTTCCAGGTCACGCGCGGCGGCATCAAGGTCGGCGCGGTGCTGAAGAATTTCCACGGCATCCTGACCGGCGTGCCGACCTACACCGGCGACGTCGACGGCCAGGACCATGCTGTCGACGTCGCCCATGGCTGACCCGATGGAAACGCGCATCCTGATCCACGCGCCGCTCGGCCAGGACGGGCCGCTGGCGGCCAAGGTGCTGGCGATGGCGCACATCGACAGCCACGTCTGCGCGACCCTGGCCGACCTGGCCGCGCAGCTGGAACTGGGCGCCGGCGCGGTGCTGACGGTGGAGGAGGCGCTGGGTCCGGGCGGCTTCAAGCTGCTGCAGGACTGGGTGGCGCGCCAGCCCGACTGGTCGGACCTGCCGATCGTGCTGCTGACCCATCGCGGCGCCGATTCGCAGACGGTGCGCCACGCGGTGGCGGGCCTGGGCAACCTGAACCTCATCGAACGGCCGGTGCGCACGCTGACCTTGATCACCGCGCTGCATTCGACGTTGCGGGCACGCAACAAGCAATACCAGGTGCGCGAGGTGGCGCGCCGCAAGGACGAATTCCTCGCCAGCCTGGGCCACGAGCTGCGCAACCCGCTGGCGCCGATCCGCACCTCGGTCTCGCTGCTCACGCACCTGTATCCGGACGCGGCGCCGGTGGCGCGCATCCGCGACATGGTCGAGCGCCAGGTGCGCCTGCTGACGCGCCTGGTGGACGACCTGCTCGACGTCGCCCGCATCACCAGCGGCAAGATCAAGCTGCAGCGCCAGCTCGTCACGCTGGCGTCGGTGATGAACCATGTCAGCGAACTGTGCGCGCAGGCGGCCAGCGCCAAGCGCATCCACGTGGCCTGGCAGCTGCCCGCCAGCGAGATCATGCTCAACGCCGACTACGCGCGCGTGGTGCAGATCTTCGCCAACATCCTGTCGAACGCGATCAAATTCACGCCGCAGGGCGGCAACGTGGTGGTGCGCGCCGTGGTCGATCGCAACAACCTGACGGTCTCGCTGCGCGACAGCGGCATCGGCCTGGAGCCCGAGGCGATCCAGCGCATCTTCCGCATGTTCGAACAAAGCAATACCGTGGTGGGCCAGTTCTCCAGCGGGTTGGGGATAGGATTGAGCCTGTCGCGCCAGTTCGCCGAAATGCACGGCGGCACCGTCGACGCCTACAGCGAGGGGGCCGGCAAGGGCAGCGAGTTCATCATCAATCTGCCGGTCGTCAACGACAGCGGCGCGCGCGAGCCGGTGCCGCTGGCCTCCCCGGCCGCCGCGGACGGACGCAAGATGAAGGTGCTGGTGGTCGACGACAACACCGACGCCGCCGATTCGCTGGCGGCGCTGCTGGAGATCGACGGTTTCGACGTGCGCGCCGTCTACGACGGCGCGGCGGCCGTGGCGCTGAGCGCCGAGAGCCAGCCGGACATGATCATCATGGATCTGGGCATGCCCGGCATGGACGGTTACGAGACGGCGCGGGCGATCCGCCAGCGCCCCGGCGCCGAGCGCATCCTGATGCTGGCCCTGACCGGCTGGGGCCAGAGCGACGCCCGCCGCCGCACGGTGGAAGCGGGCTTCGACCACCACCTGGTCAAGCCGGTGGAGCTGGAGCAAATCATCCGCCTGGCCGGCGCGCGCCAAAACCGCGAACAAGTACAGGCGGCGCGCTGACCGGGCTTGGTCACAACGGCTGGTTACAGCGGCTTGACGTTGATCGTCGCGCCTTGCAGATACAGGGCGTTGGTCGATTCGAAGCCCGAATCGGTGCCCAGCACGATCCAGAACTTGCCGTCCTTGTCGGCCTGCAGTTCGACCGCCTCGTCCGACTTGCGTTCCTGCGTGGCCCACTTGCCGCCGTTGCAGCCGAGGCCCTCGCCGCCCTGCAGGCCGATCACCTTGCCCTGGCGTCCCGATTCGGCCTGGTTGCCGCGATCGAGGTTCAGGCGCAGTTCATCGTTGGCCTGCTTGACCACTTTCGGCTCGTCGGCGCTGGCCGCGACCACCATCCACATGCTCTCGCCGCGCGAGCCGCCGACGCCCATGCAACCGGTGCCCGCGTCGGTGGCGTAGCGCATCGCGAACGTCACCGCGTACTTCGCACCCGGCACGAAGCCCGCGACCTGGCGTTTAACGAAGGTCATCACGTCGTCGCTCTTGTTGGTCGAGATCAGGTAGTAGCCCTTGCCCGTCAGCGGCGCCGGCAGATCCTTCCACGCGGCGGCCACGTCGACCGGCTTGGTCTCGGCGGTGAAGTCGGCGACATCGGCGCTCCAGCCATCGATGCCGGCGTTGAAATCGACGGTGATGACCGAGGCGACAGGCTTGGGCGGCGCCACCGGCTCGGCCGGTTTGGCCGGACCGACGATGACATCGGTACCGCCGCCGCAGGCGGTCAACGTCGACACGGCAAGCATGCCGGACAGCGCCAGCATGGACATGATTCTGGTTTTCTTGAACATTATTTTCCCCTGGTTTTAGAAGGCGCCCTCGTGAGGCGCCGACGTGCAGTCTAAAGAAAACTTGTCAATTTGAATCAGTAATTTGTAACGACTAGTAAGTTACAATTTATAACCTCTAGCATGGCCGTTTTTTGGTAATGGCGGATTTTTGTTGACCCTCACGCGGCGTCATCCCGCACAATCGGGGTGTCATGGAGGGAGCAAATGAAACAGACAGTCAAACAGGTCGCCAAGGCGTCGGGCATCAGCGTGCGGGCGCTGCATCATTACGACGAGATCGGACTGCTGAAACCGGAGATCGGGCCGAACGGCTATCGTTACTACGGCCAGCAGGAGCTGCTGCGCCTGCAGCGCATCCTGTTCTACCGCGAACTGGGCGTCGCGCTGGCCGAGATCCGCCGCATGCTCGACGATCCCGCCTTCAACACCCGCGCCGCGCTGCTCGAGCTGCGCCAGCGCGTGGAAGCGGAGATCGGGCGCCGCCGCGACCTGGCCAGGACCATCGACCGCACGCTGGCATTGATCGACTCCGGCAAACCCTTGAACGCGCAACGCCTGTTCGACGGCGTCTCGCCGGAAAAACAGGCCGCGTGGGAGGCCGAGCTGGCGGACCGTTACGGCGATCCCGCCGCCGACGCGATCCGGCAATCGCGCGACGCGCACGCGGCGCTCTCCCCCGCCGGCATGATCGACTTCAAGGCGGAAATCGACGCGATCCACGCCAGCTTCGTGACGCTGATCGGGCGCGGCCTCCCGCCCGACTCTGACGACGCCCAAGTGGAGACCGCGCGCCACTATCGATGGGTAAGCCGGTCATGGCGACCGGATGCGGATGCCTACGCGGCGCTGGGCGCGCTCTACATCGACCATACCGAGTTCCGTGACATGTACGATGCGCTTCATCCCGGGCTGGCGCCTTTCCTGGCAGAGGCGATGGCTGTCTATGCACAACGGGTACTCGGCGCGGGGCGAGCGTGAAGCGCCGGGACTTCCTGGCACTTCCACTGATAGGAGCAACGACCATGTCGAACCACAGCGCGGGCGCCGCGCCGAAAGAACGAGACGTTTCCGTCACCGTCGCCGGCGTGAAGATCGCATGCCGATTCAGTCCGTCCGAGGGCGACGCCGCCGGCGCGGTGCTGATCGTGCCCGGCTCGCTGTTCAGCGACGTCGACGGAAACTATCCGACGATGAATATGCGCCCGCATGCGTATGCGGATCTGGCGAGGCATTTGAGCGCGCGCGGCTTCGCCGTGCTGCGGATGGCCAAGATCGGACCGGGCACCGGATCGCAGACGATCGATGCCATGCTGGCCGCTTCCCATGTGGATTTCCTGACGCGGGTGGCGGTCGCCGGCGCCGGCCTGGCGCTGCTGCGCGGGAGCGTTGGCGCGCGGCCCGTCATCGTCGCCGGCCATAGCGAGGGCGCGGTGGTGGCCTCGCTGCTGGCCGGCGGCGCGGACGGGCGGATGGTCGATGGCGTGGTCGGTTTGTCCGGCCCGGCGTTGCCGATCTTCGCCGTCATGCGGGCGCAGATCGCGGCGATGGCGCCGGACATGACGCTGTTCGACCGCGCGGTGGCGGCGATTCGCGCCGGTGTTCCACTGCCTCCCGAGGCGGCGCGCGATCCGCGGACGGCGATGCTGGCGACGATGCCGGCGATGGGACACGCCTATCTGCGCAGCGCCGACCGGGTCGACCCGGTGGCGGCGCTGGCGAAGGTGCGGCAGCCGGTGTTGATCGTCCAGGGAGGGCGGGACGCTTCGGTGCCGCCGGAGCATGCCGAGGCGCTGCGCGCGGGGCGCGGCGGGCTACCGACAGAAGTGGCCCTCTTCCCGACGCTGAACCACTTCTATAAAACGACACCGGCGGGCCTGCCGCCGATGCAATCGATGATGTTGGACACGGAAAGCGACACGGCGGTCGCCGACGCCATCGCAGGCTGGTCGCGCCGGTTGCCTGCGCCGGGTTAATCCACCTTACTTCCAATCCCCGCGCAAATCGAGCACCTGCTTCTGCAAGCCCTCCGGCGTCACCTCCTGCGGCGGCACCGGCAAACCCACCGCCAGCGCCAAGCGCGAACGCAGTCCGTTGCGGAAGGCCCGCTGGAACACATTCTCGCCATTGCGACTAAGCAGATGCCCCCACAGCCCGCGCAGCGCCATCGGAATCACGGGCACCTTGGAGCGCTCGATGATCTTCGCGATACCGCCCTTGAACTGGTTGATCTCGCCGTCGTGCGTCAACCGCCCCTCCGGGAAGATACACACCAGATCCCCTTCGTGCAGCGCCTGCGCGATATCGATGTACGCCTTCTCCATCAGCCACGGGTCCTCCTTGGCCGGCGCGATCGGAATCGCGCGCGCCGTGCGGAAGATCCACCCCAACAGCGGCAGCTTGAAAATGCGGTGATCCATCACGAAGCGGATCGGCCGAGGGCTGGCCGCGCCGATGACGATGGCGTCGACGTAGCTCACATGGTTACACACCAATACCGCCGCCCCTTCGGCCGGAATGCGCTCGGCGTCGATGGTGCGCACGCGGTGCACGGTGTGGATCAGCAACCAGGCCAGGAAGCGCATCAGGAACTCCGGCACCAGCGAGAAGATATAGATCGCCACCAGCGCGTTGAGCAGCGCCGTCACCAGGAACAGCTGCGGGATCGTGAAGCCCTGCCCCAGCAGCACGATGGCCAGGCCGGCCGCCGCCACCATGAACAGCGCGTTCAGGATGTTCATGCCGGCGATGGTGCGCGAAATGTGTTCCGGGTCGCAGCGGGTCTGGATCAGCGCGAACAGCGGCACGATGAACAGGCCGCCGAACAGGCCTATCATCAGGATGTCGAACAGGATGCGCCACATGCCATGCTGCGCCAGCAGCGCGATCGCGTCCAGGTGCGGGCCGGCCGTCAACGCGGCCACGCCGCTGCCGTAGGCCAGGCTGGCGAAGTACAGGTCGACGCCGAAGATCGTCAGGCCGATGGCGCCGAACGGCACCAGGCCGATTTCCACCTTGCGGCCGGACAGGCGCTCGCACAGCAGCGAACCGCTGCCCACGCCCAGCGAGAACACTGTCAGCAGCAGCACGAAGGCGCTATGGTCGCCGTGCAGGTAGTCCTTGGCGAACACCGGGAACTGCGACAGCACCAGCGCGCCGTAGAACCAGAACCACGAGTTGCCCAGCATGGACAGGAACACGGTGCGGTTCTTGCGCGAGAAATTGATATTGCGGATCGATTCGCCGACGAAGTTCCAGTTGATCTTCAGGTCGGGCGCCGGCGCCGGCGAGCTGGGAATGCGGTAGGCGGCGATCAAACCGAGGGCCGCGAAGAAGATGGTGCCCGCCGCCTCCAGCATGATGCCGTGGGGCTGCTGCACCACCAGGATGGCGCCGAGGATCTCGCCCAGCAGGATGCCGACGAAGGTGCCCATCTCGGTCACGCCGTTGCCGCCGATGAGTTCCTCCGGTTTGAGCTGCTGCGGCAGGTAGGCGTACTTGACGGGGCCGAACAGCGTCGAATGGATGCCCATGCCGACCACGCCCAGCACCAACAGCCACAGGGTGTGCGTCATCCAGCCCACGCCCGCCACCAGCATGATGGCCAGCTCCAGCCACTTGATGAAGCGCGTCAGGCGGGCCTTGTCGAATTTGTCGGCCAGCTGGCCGGCGGTGGCGGAAAACACCACGAAGGGCAGGATGAACAGCCCGGGGATCAGGTTGGTGACCGTGGACGGCGACAGCGTGGTCCAGCTGAGCGCATCGAAGGTGATGATGACGATCAGCGCGGTCTTGAATAGATTGTCGTTGAACGCTCCGAGGAACTGGGTCCAGAAGAACGGCGCGAAGCGGCGTTGCGTCAACAGGGAAAACTGATTGGGCTGGCTCATATCGTGCGAATCCTTGCTATCTGGAAATTCCGGAAAGATTGAGCGGATTATAACCGCATGCCGGCCCGCCCCGGCATGCGGATATGGAAGTTAGTGGTGAGCCAGATCAAACAGCAGGCGCACCTACGCCGCGTGCCGCGCCGCGTCTTGTTTGGCCGGCGGCGCGCGCAGCGACCAGACGCTGTGCGGATCGCCGTGCACGCCGCGCCGCAGCACCGCGCGCGCCATCTTCCAGTACAAGGCGGCGGCCAGTAGTGCCACCACCGCCACGCCGACGGTGACGCCGTCGCCGCGCATCAGCGCCAGCAGCGGATTGAGGCCGGTGGCCATCCAGTGCGACAACGGAATGGCCACGGTCAGCGCGGCGCACGCGGTCAGCAGCTCATACGCAGCGCGCGCGGGCGGCCGGGCGAAGGCCCACGCCAGCGCCAGCCAGAACACCGCGTAGTAGCCGCGCGACTCCCACAACGGCAGCTGCCCCGGCGCCGCCGGCGCCAGCTTGTTAATCACGAACATGGCGGAGACACCCGCCACGCAACCGAGGCACACGCCCAGCGTGGCCTGCGCCATCAGCCGCCCGCTGCGCGGCTGCACCAGGCTAAGACGCTTACGGCGCGCCTCGATCCACAGCAGGTTCCCGCTGTAGAACAGGAAGGCGCCGGCGATGCCGAGGACGAAGTACATCCACTGCACCGCCGCGTGGCCGAAGTGGCCGAAATGGAGCGCCTGCAAACTGCGCAGGAAGCGCATGCCGGGACTGAAATTCTCCGGCACCAGCACCCGCTGCACCTGGCCGGTGCTGGCGTTGAGCACCACCGCCGAATTGCTCGACACGGTGTTCTGGCGCACGTCGCCGATCACCTGCACCTGCGCGTTGGCGTCGCCGGCCTCCAGGTAGAACAGGCGCTTGACCTCCATGCCCGGCGCCGCGCGCTCGGCTACCACCAGCACCTGCGCGACCGGCAGCAGCGGCGCGGCCACGCCAGCGGCGGTGGGCGGCGCGGCGGCGTTGATATCGGCCGCCACCAGATTAAGCAGCTTGCCGTCGAAGACCAGGTACTGGAAAGGCGCCAGCAGGATCAGTCCCAGCCCCAGGATCGCGCTGCTCCACGCATACATGATGTGGAACGGCAGCGACAGGATGCCGATGGCGTTGTGCGCGTCCTGCCACATCCGCTTGAGGTTCTTGCCTATCCTGAGCGCGAACAGGTCCTTGAAGAAGCCGGGCGCATAGATAATCACGCCGCTCACCAGTGCCAGCCCGTACAACACGCACACCGCGCCCAGCGTGTACAGGCCGAAGCGGTCCGGCAGCCCCGCCGAGTAATGCAGGCGGTAGATGAAGTCCATCAGGTGCGAGCGCTCCTCGAACTCCTCAAGCTTGCCGGCGGCGTCGAGGCGGAAATGGCGTTCGCCGGCGGTCAGCACCAGCTCCGGCTCATAGGCCGACGGCAGGTTCACGTAAAACATCTTGCCCGCTTCCGGATGCGCGGCGAGCACCGCGTCGACCAGCGCCTGCGGCTGCAACCGGGCCGCCGCTGGCGCGACTTGCGGGACGGGTGTCTGCCACGCGTGTAGCTCGGAGTGGAACAAGGTGATGGAGCCGGCGTAGAAAGCGATGAACAGACCGAAGCCCGCCACCAGTCCCACCCACGTGTGGACCGAAATGAAGGTGCGCAGCGTCGATGATTTCATCCGGCGATCCTCAACAGGCCGCCGGCCTTCGACAAGTGCAGCACGGCGTAGCCGAGCAAGGTGGCGCCGCCCATCCACAACCAGGCGCGCAGGCCGGTGCGGAACAGGAAGGCGATCGTCATCGCGCCTATCCAGAACAGGACGAACAGCAGCAACCATGGCAGCGTGGTGCGCGCCTGGTCCCGGCTGAGCAGCGCAAGGATGCCGACCACGACCACCGCCAGCGGCAATCCGAGGAAGGCGGCGGCCGTCGATTTACCCCACATGGCGCGCTCCCGGTTTGGCCGGCGTTCTCGAACCACGGCGACGCAGCCAGGCGTCGGCGTAAGGCAGCACGACCAGCGCCGTCATGAACCCAGACAGCGCGATGCACACGCCGCACCAGAGGCCATAGTCCCGCACCGCGGCCGCGATGGCGCCGGTGGCCAGGGGCGCGGACAGCCAGCGCAGAAAATACCGGCGCGCCAGCGCGGCCGGCCACAGGGCCTGGTGCGGCGAGGCCAAATATAAACACAGGGCGGCCAACGCCGCCACGACGATGCTGATCCAGTTCACCGCATCCATTCCCTTCGCCTGCCGGCCCATAAACGACAGATATTAAATGAGAATGATTTGCATTCCAAGTAAAATTTATCGATTTGGCATTGATAGGGCCGGGAATGCTACGGTTTGACGCCGACCAGATTGATCAACGTCTCCTCGCGCACCGCCTTCGGTTTGATGCGCAACGCGGTCTCCAGAATACCGAGGTCCTCGCGGCTCCACCACAGGAACGGGTACGACACCGAACTATCCGGCACCGAAAAGCCGGCCGCGCGCACCATCGCCAGATACTCGGGCGCGGTCTTCTGCACATCCATCGGATGGCGGAACAGCAGGCGGATGATCCACGAGTGGATATAGCGCCTGGTCGATTCGGCGAACAGCAGCACGCCGCCCGGTTTGAGCACGCGGAAGAACTCGTGGATCGCCCGCTCCTGGTCGATCAGGTGATGAAAGGTCTGATGGCAGAACAGCAGGTCGACCGAATTGTCTTCCAGCTTGATGTTCGAGCTGGAACAGCAAATGAAGTCTGCCGGAATATCCAACGCCGCCATCTCCTTGGCCGATTCCCGCAGCATCTCGGGATCGATGTCCATGCCGATCAAGCGCTTGGGCGCGAAGCGCTGGTGCAGCTTGCCCAGCGAGCGGCCAAAGCCGCAGCCCACGTCGGCCACCACGTCGTAGCCGCGCCGCCCGGCCGGCATCATGCGCTCCAGATCCACCAGCGCGCGCTCCAGCACATGGACGGTCCAGGTCTCGGTGCGCAGGAACCATTTGCCGAACGCCGTCTCCGGCACATGGGGATCGCCGGACGGCTGCATTACATCGAAATTGGCGCTCATAAGATCTTCATCTACGTTGGTTTAATAAAATTACGGGTGCGCGGCGACAACGTGAATTCACGTACAATATCCATCCCTCGTCGTTCGTTAAGCCCCGTGTTAGTCCTTCGTCCCCGCCTGCTGCTTGCAACATTGTCATTGCTACTATTGAGCGCAACCGCCGCGGGCCAGGACACGTCCGCAGTCTTGCCCGCGCCGGTGCCGGCTCCTGTGCGTTTCCTGCTCACCTTCGACGATGGTCCCGCCGCCGCCGACAGCGGCAATCCCACCGTGCATATCCTCGAGACGCTGGCCAGCAATCCGCTGCAGGACAACATCAAGGCCGTGTTCTTCACCCAGACCCGCGCCTGGCACGGCGGCGGCACCGACATCGGCCGCGCGCTGATCAAGCGCGAACACG
Organism: Burkholderia sp. LMU1-1-1.1; assembly: GCF_040675865.1. Lineage (NCBI taxonomy): Bacteria > Pseudomonadati > Pseudomonadota > Betaproteobacteria > Burkholderiales > Burkholderiaceae > Burkholderia > Burkholderia sp. LMU1-1-1.1. The sequence continues at coordinate 458,603 of NZ_JBEGHG010000023.1, forward strand.
ATGAAGGCCACGTCGTCGCGCTGCACACCGCCACGCTGTTCCACTCGAACCACCGCTTCATGAGCAAACAGACGCTGGACGAATCGATGCAAAAAGGTGTCAATGACCTGACCGGCATCACCGGCGTCGCGCCCAAGCTGGTACGGCCGCCGTTCTGGGCCTACGACGCCGAGACGCTGGAGTCGTACCGCCAGCACGGCATGCGCATGCTGCTGACCGACCTCAATGCCAACGACGGCAAAATCTACGGCATCAACTTCAGCTGGCACAAACGTTCGAACATGCTGAAGCACCTGGCCGAGACGCGCAAGCGCTGGGCGGCGGGCGCCATGCCGGTGGTCGACGGCAGCACGCCGATCGTCGTCACCTTCCACGACGTGAACACCTACACCTCGCGCCACATCCAGGAATACCTGGACATTCTGATCGACGTCGCGCGTGAGCTTGACGTGCCGCTCGCGGCCAAACCGTTCTACGACGACCACGACGAACTGGAACGCGCAGCGCTGGCCAGCACCGTCAGCAACCCGAACGCCAAGCCGCAGTTGCCGGGGTTGTGGAACTGGCTGTGGCAATGATCACAGGCTGACGACTTCTATCCTGGGCGGCTCGTCCAGCGGCGATTCGCTGCACACCACCACCGACAATTCATCATGCGGCACGGCGACATAATGTCCGCCAACGCCCTCCCCCAGCTTGAAACGCGCTTCCTTCTCGCTCCACATCCGGTAAAACCCGTCGATGCGCCTCGCCTCGGGCAATCCCTCCCAGCGCGCCATCTCGCGCGCGTCGAACGTCTGCGCGGCCAGGGCGGCCAGATCGCGTCCGGCGTCGCGCATCTCGATATCCAGCCCGAGGGCGGTCTGTGCGCTCACCGCGCAGGCGACCCAGCGCCCGCTATGCGCGATGCTGAAACCGGGCATGCCGCCCTTGACGACGGGCGACACCAACAGCGGCGCCTTGCCGACCTGCTCCTCCAGCTGGATCTCCCGCGCCTCGACGTTCAGCAAGCTGCCCAGCGCCTTGCGCAGCAACACGCGGCCCACCACGAACTGGCGCAGCCGCTGCGCGCGGACAAAGCGCTGATAGCGCGCCAACTCGCCCGCCGACAGCCAGTCGCGGAACCGCAGCAGGTCCGCATCGACCACCGCGTCCGCGTCCACCATCCACAGCGCCGCCTTACTCATGGGCGCCCGATATCACTTGGCCAGCTTGACGAAGTCGCCCTTCAGCGCGACGCCGGCCATGATGGCGCCGTCCGCGCACTCGTACTCGGTCTGGCTGGCGAATTCCTGGTCCTTGAAATTGCTGACAATGTTGATCACCGCGTCCGCGCCGACTTCGGTGGCGCGCTTCTGCAAGGCCAGCATGGCGGACAGGAACACCCAGTTGCAGGCTTTTTCGGCGGACTTGCCGAAGCCGTTGGTACGCTGGCTGGTCTTGTCGGAGGTGATTTTGCTTGCCACCTTGGGCGTTTGCTGGTCGGCGAAATAGAACTTCACCGAGTCGCCCAGGCGCTGCTGCGCGTCGTTCACGGCCATGGCGCCGGCGATCGGGAACTTGATCATCTTGTCTTCGGCCGAGGCGGAGAACGAGGCGGTCAGCGAAACAGCCAGCATGGCTGCGGTAACGATGGTTTTTTTCATTGTCGTCTTCCTATTTAACGTAACGTTTAAAAATCAGAGAAGTGTTGATGCCGCCGAAGGCGAAGTTATTCGACATCACGTACTCGCATTGCAGCGCGCGCCCTTCGCCGGCGATGTAGTCGAGCCGCGCGCACTCGGCGTCGACCTGTTCCAGGTTGATGGTGGGGGCGAACCAGCCCTCGCGCATCATCTCGATGCTGATCCACGCCTCCAGCGCGCCGCACGCGCCCAGGGTGTGGCCCATATAGCTTTTCAGTGAACTGATCGGCGTCCTGTCGCCGAACACCGCCAGCGTCGCCTGCGATTCGGCGATGTCGCCCTGCTGCGTGCCGGTGCCGTGGGCGTTGATGTAACCGATGTCCGACGGCTGCAAGCCGGCGTCGCTCAGCGCAAGTTGCATCGCCTTTTGCATCGTCGCCGCATTCGGCTGCGTAACGTGGCAGCCGTCGCTGTTGGTCCCGAAGCCCACCAGTTCAGCGTGGATCGCCGCGCCGCGCGCCTGCGCATGGTCCATATCCTCGAGTATCAGGCAGCCGGCGCCTTCGCCGATCACCAGGCCGTCGCGGCCGGCGTCGAACGGACGCGGTGTCGTGTGGCCGGCGTCGTTGCGGGTGCTGGTGGCGAACAGCGTGTCGAACACCGCCGCCTCGGTCGCGCACAGCTCCTCGGCGCCGCCGGCCACCATCGCCACTTGCTTGCCGGCGCGGATAGCCTCGTAGGCGTAGCCGATACCCTGGCTGCCGGAGGTGCAGGCGCTGGAGGTGGTGATCACGCGTCCGGTGATGCCGAAGAAGACGCCGATGTTGACCGGCGCCGTGTGCGACATCATCTTGATGTAGGTGGTGGCGTTGATGCCCTTGGTGGTGCGCTCCTCCATCATGCGGCCGAAGTCGCCGATGGCGCTCGGCGTGCCGGCCGAGGAGCCGAACGACACCCCCAGGTCGCCGCCCTTGAGCAGCGGATGATCGAGCAGGCCGGCGTCGGCCAGCGCCAGCTCGGTGGCGCGCGTCGCCATCAGCGCCACGCGGCCCATGCTGCGGATGGCCTTGCGGTTATAGCGCTCGGTCAGTTCGAACGGTGCGGCCGGCGCGCCGAGGCGCGTGTTCAAGCCTTCGTAATCGGACCAGTCGTCCATGTGCACGACGGCGTTGCGGAACTCGCCCAGGCGCTGGCGAACGGCGGCCCAGTCGTTGCCGATCGGGCTGATGCCTGCCATGCCGGTAACGGCGACGCGGCGGCTCATGCCAACCCGCCATTGACGGAGATGACCTGGCGCGTGATGTAGCCCGCCTCCTCGCCGATCAGGAAGCTGACGGCGGCCGCCACCTCCTCCGGTTTGCCGACGCGGCGAGCCGGTATCAGCTTGAGCGCCTCCTCCATCGGCACGTCGCCGATCATATCGGTCTCGATCAAGCCGGGCGCGACGCAGTTGACGGTGATGGCGCGCTTGGCCAGCTCCAGCGCCAGCGCCTTGGTGGCGCCGATGATGCCCGCCTTGGCCGCGCTGTAATTGACCTGGCCGCGATTGCCGATCAGGCCCGACACCGATGCCAGGGTGACGATGCGGCCCGGCTTGCGCCGCTGCACCAGCGGCATCACCAACGGATTGAGGACGTTGTAGAAACCGTCCAGGTTCGTTTGCAGCACGATGTCCCAGTCCTCGCCGGACATGGCCGGGAAGGCGTTGTCGCGGGCCACGCCGGCGTTGCACACCACGCCGTAGTAGCAGCCGTGTTGTTCGATGTCCGCCTCCAGCGCGGCGGCGGTGGCGGTGCGGTCGCCGATGTCGAACTGCAGCACGCGCGCGGCGCGGCCCATCCGCTCGATCTCCTGCGCCACCGCGTCGGCTTCGGCGCGCTGGCTGCGGCAGTGGAGCACCACGTCGTAACCGTCGCGCGCCAGGCGCAGCGCGATCGCCTTGCCGATACCGCGGGAAGATCCCGTCACCAGCACGCTCATGGACTTGTTCTGATTCATGCTACGTTTCCATCTTTGAGAAATTGATTGACATTATCGGGCTGGAAAACAGTCACCGTCGCCGTGGCCAGGCTGGCGGCACCGGCATCGGCACCGGCCGACACGATCCGGCAATCGAAGGCGCCCAGGCCATTCTCCGCCTGCAGCACGCGGTGCACATGCACCAGCAGCACGCTGCCGGGCGCGAAATACGGCACGCTGGCATCGTACTTTCGCGAGCCAAGCAGGAATCCGACCTTGACGGCGTCGCCGCGTTGCCGCGCCAGCCAGCCCGCGTGCGCGGCGATCGCCTGCGCCATGTATTCGATGCCGACCCACGAGCCCACGCCCTGTTCGGTCGCCAGCACGCTGCCGGCATGGATGCGCACCTCCGCGCACAGATTGTCCTCGTCGGCGCTGACCACGCGTTCGAGCAGCACCATCTGGCCGGAATGCGGCACCAGCGTAGCGACGTCGGGCATCGCGCCCGCCATCATGCCGCCCTCCCCAGCACCAGCGCCGCGTTGGAGCCGCCGAAAGCAAAAGAGCTGCTCAGCACACGGCGCAAGGGACGGCCAAGCGCCGCGCCGGGCGGCACCAGGTTGAGCGCCGGCAGGGCGGGATCGGCGGCGCCGTCCCACAGATGCGGCGGCAGCCTGCCCTGCGGATTATCGTCCTGCATCGCCAGCCAGCACAGCGCCGCTTCAAGCGCCGCAGCCGCGCCCAGGGTATGGCCGGTGAACGGCTTGGTCGAGCTGACCGGCACTTCAAGGCCGAACAGCGACTCGATCACACGCGACTCCATCGCGTCGTTTTGCGGCGTCGCCGTGCCGTGCATGTTGACGTAATCGATCTGCGCGGCGTCGATGCCGGCGCGTTCCAGCGCCTGCGTCATCGCCAGCCGCGCGCCCACGCCGGCCGGATCGGGCGCCGACATGTGATGGCCGTCCGACGACTCGCCCCAGCCCAGCAAGGCCACCGCGCCGGCCTCCCCGGCATCGCCGGCATCGGCACTCATCAGGAACAGCGCGCCGGCCTCGCCGATGTTGATGCCATGGCGGTTGACGCTCATCGGGTTGCACTGTTCGTTGCTGACCGATTCCAATGATGCGAAACCGGCCACCGTGAAAGTGCACAGCGAATCGACGCCGCCGGTGAGCACGGCGTCGCATAGTCCCATCTTGATCAGGCGCGCCGCGCTGGCCATCGCCTTGGCGCTCGACGAACAGGCGCTCGAATGCACGTAGGCGGGGCCGGCCAGGCCCAGTTCATGCGCCAGCATGACGGCGGGCGAACCCATTTCCTGTGGATCGTAGACGAAGTGCGGCGGCAGGACGCCATCGGCGCAGTAGTCGCGTATCGCCTCCTCGGTCTCGCCGATGCCGGAGGTGCTGGTGCCGATCACCACACCGACACGATCGGCGCCGTAGCGCGCGACCGCCGCCTCCACGGCCGGCCGGATCTGCGCCAGCGCGGCCAGCGCCAGCGCATTGTTGCGGCTGCGCTTACGCGCGGGTAAATGATCGACCGACGGCAGCGCGGTAAGCACGCGGCCCAGCGGCAGCTCGCGGCCCGGCGACCAGTCGCCTGTCATCGCCACGCCGCTCTCGCCGGCGTACAGACGCGCCTTGACCTGCGCATGGCTGTCGCCAAGCGCGCAGATGATACCGCAAGCGTTCAGATAAAAATTCAACATGCTTCCGTCTCGGTCAGTGTAGCTGCGCTCAGTGGGCTCATTGGCCTTCCTGCGCGAACTCTATCGTCAGCTTATAGCGATAACGCAGATTCTCCAACACCACGGTGCCGCTCCAGCGCGGCTTGCCGCTATAGACAATCCGCATGATAGGCTCATTTTCCAGATACAAGGTGCGCGTCAACTCCTGCTCGGCGATGCGCCAGCCCGCAGGCAGCGCGGTGGCGATCGATTCGGCCGGCCACAGGGTCAGTTGCATGTCCTCCAACACGTCCTCGGGACGCACTTGCGAGGGCAGCATCATGTGGCGCCAGGAGGTCAGTTCCTTGCCGTCGTAGCGCATGGTCAGTACCCGCTGGCCGAACGCCAGGCCAACCACGTCGATCGCGTCCGGTTCCACCTGCAACGCCACATCCAGATCGTCGGTGCGGCCGGCCCGCTCCACCTTCAAATGCTGCTGGACACTGATCGACGTCCCCAGCGCGGCCGGCGGCAGCTTCAGGCCCAAGCGCGCCTGCGGCGGGGGCGCGGTGGCGCAGCCGGCCATCAACGCAAAGATGGCCAGCACCGCCAGATGCCGACCTTGGCGAATCCCGTGCCAGATCATTGCGGCGTGCATAGGGCCTCCAGGGCGGCGAGCCTGCGCGGCGTCTCCTTGACGTACGGATTACTCAGATCCCAGGCGTAACCGGCCAGGATGGCGGAGATCATGCGCTTGACCTCGGGCTGCTGGTTCTGGTGGAAGATCACTTTCTGGAAGCCGCCCGCATACCACGACTCGACAAAGACGCGGAACGTGTCCACGCCCTTGCGCAGCGGCGCGCCGAAGTCGGCCTGCCAGTCGACCGCCTCGCCGGCGAACTGGCGCTGCAGCGCCGCGGCGGCCAGGCTGGCCGACTTGAAGGCGATGGTCACGCCCGACGAGAACACCGGATCGAGGAACTCGCCGGCGTTGCCCAGCAGCGCGTAGCCCGGCCCCCACAGTTTTTCCACGTTGGCGGAATAGCCGACGATCTGGCGCGCCGGCGTGTCCCACTTGGCGTCGGCCAGCAAGGCGCTCAGCGACGGGTCCTCCGCCAGGATGGCCTGCAGCCGCTCGGTCGGCGTGCCTTCGTAGCGGTCCAGGAAGCTGGTCTCGGCCACCACGCCCTGCGAGCAGCGGCCGCCGGCGAACGGAATGGTCCAGAACCAGACGTCGTCGTGTTTCGGATGCACCGTCACGCGAATCTTGTTGCGGTCGAAGCCCCCGCGTATGCCGTCTTCGACATGCGTGAAGATGGCGCCGCGCACCGGGAAGTTGGACGGCGTCTCCAGTTTCAGAATACGCGGCAGAATGCGGCCAAAGCCGCTGGCGTCCAGAATGAAACCCGCGCGAACCTGATACTGTTCCCCGTCCGGATTCTTGACGGTCACCAGCGCCGGCGCGCCATCGACACCCAGTTCGATGTTGAGCACCTCGTGGCGGTGGCGCACTTCGGCGCCGAAGCGCGCCGCCTCCTTCGCCAGGATATGATCGAAGTGGGCACGCTGCACTTGGTAGGTGGTGCCCCAGCCTTCCGAATGTTTGTCGCGGAAATCGAAGTCGGTATACTGGCCGTCACGCATGAACGCGGCGCCGTTCTTGAACTGGAAGCCCGCCTCCACCACCGCCCGCAGCATGCCCGCCTGTTCGAGATAGGCCATACTTTGCGGCAGCAGGCTTTCGCCGATCGAGAAGCGTGGAAATTCCTCGCGCTCGATCACCAGCACCTGGCGCCCCTGCTGGCGCAGCAGCGCGGCGGCGACGGAACCGGCCGGGCCGGCGCCGACGATCAGAATTTCCACGGTTTCGATAGTCAGTGCGTCAGTCATACTTGCTTTCTTTGATGGTGCCAAAACAGGGAACGATCAGCCAGGCCAGCGCGATCCCCAGCAGCATGGTCAGGCCGAAGGCCTGCAACGCCGGGGTTTTGCTCAAGCCCAGTAGCCCGAACGACAAAAACGTACTCGATGCCGACATTCCGACCGCCATCCATGCCGCGTTGCCGCGATTGTCGGGCCGCTCCTGCATGAAGATGCCGTAGTCGACGCCCACGCCCAGCAACAACAACAGGGCCAGCACATGGAACAGCTGCAGATTTTGCGAGGCGAAGCCCAGGATCGCCAGGGTCGCGACGCTGGCCAGCGCGGTCGGCGCCAGCACACGCCAGGTGCGGCCGCGATAGCGCGGGAACAGCAGCGCAAACACCAGCGCGTAAGCGCCCAGCACCACCCAGCTCATGTTCTCGCGGTAGCGTCCCAGCACCGAGGAAATCTCCGCCACCTTGTCGACCCACTGCACGCCCTGCAAGCCGTCGGCCGCCCGCATCACTTCCGGCACCGCCGCCCTGCCAAGGCCGCGCAGCGCGACGATGCTGGCGTGGACGCCGCCGGTCTGGCCCAGCCACAGGTGGCGCGACGGCTCGCTGGCCGGCGACTTCAGGAAATCCTCCGGCGTCAGCGGCGTGCCGGCCGCCAGCAATCCGGCGCGGGTGGCGGCGATCCACCGCGCGTCCTCGCCCGTCTGTTCGGCCAATCCTCGCAGCGGGCCGTCGTCGCCCAACAGCTTCTGTTCGATCAGCGCGCGGCGCGCGGCCTGCGCGCGCGCCGACGGCACCCAGTTCGACACCGCCTGATAGCCTGTGAAGCCGCCGCCGGCGATCAACTTGTCCAGCTTCGCCTTGAGCGCCTCCTCGCGTTGCAGCACCTCTTCGGCGGAGGCGCCGCGCACCAGGAAGTACTGCACCGGCGTCGGCGCGTCGGTCAGCTTACTCAACTTGATCTGATCGTCGATCAGGTGCTTGGGTGGATTTTGCAGCAGGCGGATGTCATCGTTGGCGCCCAGGCGGCTGATGCCGTAGCCCGCCGCCAGCACGAAAACCACCGCCGCCCCGAGGGTGGCGCGGTTCAGGCGCAGCAAAGGCCAGCGCCGCAACGCGCCGCCGTACACGCGCACCAGGGCGCCGGCCTTGAGCGAGCGGCCGCCGATCAGCGCCGGGAACCAGAACACCACCGTCAACCAGGCGAAGACCAGGCCAAGCGCCGAGAATACCGCCATCTGGCGCAAGCCGGGGAACGGCGTCAACGCCAATCCCATGTAGCCGATCACCGCCGCCAGCAAGGTCAGTCCAAGTCCCGGCAGCAGGCGTTTCAACAAAGCCGGCGAGTCGAGTTTTTCGTCGGCCGACAAGCGGTTGGACAGGAAGTAGATGCCGTAATCCTGCGCCACGCCTATCAGGCTGGCGCCGAACACCAGCGTCAGTAAATGGATCTGGCCGAACATCAGCCAGCACACCGACAAGGCGCCGAGGAAGCCGATGCCGATCGACAGCATGATCAGCGAAATGGGCTTGAACGAATGGAAGGCAAACCACATCAGCAGGATGATGCCCAGCAGCGAGCCGATGCCGATGGTCGACACCTCGCCGCTGGCCTGCGCGCTGGCTTCGGCGGCGTGAAGGATCACGCCCGCCTGGATCAGCTCCATCTGCGGCGCGGCCTTGCGGGCGGCGTCGGCGGCCTGCTTGAGCAACGGCAGCACGGTCTCCTGCGCGGTCATCGACAGCGCGGGCACCTTGAGCGTCAATGGCAGCAGCGCGTATTGGCGCCCCGCGCCGGCGACGAACAGATGGCCGTCGCGCGGGCGCACCGGCGTCTCCTGCGCGCGCTCCTGCACCCAGCCGGCGAACAGGCCGAAAGGATCCTGCTGCCACGAGCCCAGTTTCGGTCCGCCGAAGGGGCTATATAATTTGCTCAACGCCGTCTCTAGCCAGAACTGCGACGGCTGCGCGCGTAACTGCGCCTCCTGCTGCGCCGTCAGCAAAGTCAGGCTATGGCGCTGGAACAGCGACAGCCAGTCGCCCTGCGTTTTGTCGTCGATCCGTGTGGCCTCGAACAAGTCCTTGCGCGGCGCCAGGACGGCATTGTAGGCGTCGGCCGCGCGCTTGGCGTCCTCCCAGTCGGCGGCGCCGACCAGCACGATCACGCGCTGCTGCGCGGCGTCCACCATGTGCGAAAACGACTGCTGCAGCACCGGGTCGCGCTCCTGCACCGGCAACAGCGCCATGATGTCGGTGTTGGGTACGATGCGCTGCACCAGCCACAGATAGGCGTTATGCCCAAGCAGCAGGCACACCACCACCGCCCATAGCAGCGCGAGTTGTCGTGTACGCGTCAAAACAGCGCCGCCTCTTCCTTGGTCATCGCCGTCTCGCCGGTCTGGATGGCGGAGAAGACGATGCTGGTCTTGTCGCCGCCCGCCTCGCTCATGACGATGTTCTTGACGTAGGCGCCGCCATCGAGCTTGATGGTGCCGATGGCCTTTTCCAGCGCCGCCTGGCGCGCCTTGAGCGCGACGTTCCAGCTGGTGGCGTCGACCGTGCCATCGACTTCGAACAGCGATTCGAGTTGTCCCAGGTCGCCGGACAGCAGCGAGAACAGCACGTTGTTGATCATGCGGACGGTCGGCTCGGTTTTGGCGTCCAGGCGCATGGCGACGCGGTCGCCCTGGTAGTTGACGATTTCATCGCGCGTCAGCCGCAAGGTGCTCGGGAAAGGCTGCAAGGTGCGCCACATCACGCCCTTGCCGGCGACGACGCAAAAGCGGCCGTTGGAGGCGAGCGGCTTTTTCATGCCGGCCAGCTGCTTGGTTTGGTCGAAGCGGCCGCACATGATGGGCGGCTTGGCCAGCATGGCCTGGATCTTCGCGACCGGCGCGGCGGCCTGCGCGGGATTGAACATCGCCAGCGCGGCCGCCAGCAAAACGGTTTTCACTTTATTCATACAGGCTCGATTCCCAGTTTTTCGAACAGCACCGGCGGCGACACGAAGCACATCTCCTTGGTGGCGATATCGACGGCGACCATGGTGGTGGTGGCGCGGTTGAGACGCTTGCCGGTTTCCGCGTCGGTGATCAGATAATCGATCTTCAAACGGTTTTCCCATTCGACGATATCGGCGCGCAGCTTGAGCTTCTGGCCGAAGGTTGCCGAGCCGACGTAACGCAACTGCATGTCGATCACCGGCCACGCATAGCCCGAGGCCTTCATCTGCGGGTAGTTGTAGTCTATCTTGTCCAGCAAAGCGCAGCGCACGACTTCCAGGTACTTGACGTAGCGGCCGTGCCAGACGATTTCCATCGGGTCCAGGTCGAAGAACTGCACCTGCATCTCGACTTCCGCGAACCAGCGGCTTTCCTTGGCCTTACGCATACAGATTCCATGACTTGGCGCGGATCCTCTCCAGCAGCAGGCGCAGGTCCGGTTCCAGGCGGCGGTCTTCCTCGACCGCCTTGATATCGGCGGCCAGCGCCTCCTGCATCACCGCCAGCGCGGCGTGCGGCCGCAGCTCGGGGCTGGCCTGGCAGCGCAGCCAGACACCCTGGCGCACGGTGATCAGCAGCGCGGCGACCACCTGCTCCGTCAATTCCAGCACGCGCAGGCAGTCGCGCGCGGCGATGGTGCCCATGCTGACCTTGTCCTGGTTGTGGCATTCGGTCGAACGCGAGAACACCGACGCCGGCATGGTCAGCTTGAGCGCTTCGGCGGTCCACGCCGAGGCGCTGATCTGCAGCGCCTTGAGGCCGTGGTTGATCGCCGCGCGCGGGCCGGTGGCGCCGGACAGGTTGGCAGGCAGGCCGTGGTTGTAGCGGCTGTCGACCAGCAGCGCCATCTGGCGGTCCAGCAGGTCGGCCAGGTTGGCGACGGCGTTCTTCATGCCGTCCATGGCGAAGGCGATATGGCCGCCGTAAAAATGGCCGCCATGCAGCACACGTTCGTTCTCGGCGTCGATCAACGGATTGTCGTTGGCGCTATTGAGTTCATTCTCGATCGAGGTGCGGAAGAACGGCATCGCGTCGGCCAGCACGCCGATCACGTGCGGCGCGCAGCGGATCGAGTAGCGGTCCTGCAGGCGCTTGCCGTTGCGTTCCCACTGGTCGGTCGGCAGGTCTCCGCGCAGCCATGCCGCCACCTGCTGCATGCCCCCGTGCGGCTTGACCGAGAACAGCACCTCGTCGAAGTGGTGGGCGTTGCCGTCCATCGCGAACGACGCCATCGCCGTGATGCGGGTGGTCAGCTTGACCAGATAGTCGGCGCGGTCGTAAGCCATGCAGGCCAACGCGGTCATGACGGCGGTGCCGTTCATGATCGCCAGCCCCTCCTTCGGACGCAGTTTCAGCGGCGTGATGCCCGCTTCGCGCAGCGCCTGCGCGGCCGGCACTTGCACGCCGTCGCGCCACACCTCGCGCTCGCCGCACAGCACCGCCGCCAGGTACGACAGCGGGGTCAGGTCGCCGCTGGCGCCGACCGAGCCCTCGGACGGAATCAGCGGCAGCAGACCTGCGTCCAGCAGACGTGTGATCTGCAGCAGCAGTTCGACGCTGACGCCGGAATAGCCTTTGCTCAGCGACGCCAGGCGCGAGGCAAGGATGGCGCGCGTCTGCTGCGGCGTGAAGTACTCGCCCAGGCCGACGCCGTGATAGGTGTACAGGTGGTGCGGCAGTTCGGCCACCAGTTCCGGTGGCACGGTGACGGTGCAGGAGTCGCCATAGCCGGTGGTGACGCCATAGATGGTGCCGTCCTCGCGCAGCAACCGCTCGAGGAAATCGGCGCCGCGCGCGATGGCGGCGCGGAACGCGGGGTCGTCGGACAGCGCGGCGGCGGCCCGTCCTTGCGCGATATCGACGATGTCTTCGATCGTCAGGCGCTGCTGATCGAAGCACACGGTGCGCGCGGCGGTATTCGGTCGGGCTGTGTCAGCGGGGTACATCGGAACGCTCCAATTCGGGTAAATGCCAAAAATCGTAAAAATTAAACCATTGCAGCGGCGCCCGCACGCAGTGGTGCTCCAGCCGTTTGGCGTAGTCGCCGGCCAGCTGCGCCAGCGCGGCGTCGCGCTCCTTGCGCGGGATGCGCACGGCGTCGCGGAAACGTTCGAAATACACGTCCGAACGCGCGCCCCGGCGCATCGAGAACAGCAGGTAAACCGGGCATTGCAAAATACTGGCCAACACATAAGGACCGACCGGGAAGGCGGCCGGCGCGCCGAGGAAGTCCGCCACCGCCACGCGCGGATTGTGCGAGACGGGAACGCGGTCGCCGGCGATGACGACGAATTCGCCCCGCGCCACGCGCTCGGACAGCAGCATCGCGGTGGCCGGCGACATGTCCGTCACCTGCATCAGATTGAGCTGGCTGGCGGGATTGAGGTTGCCCAGCATCTCGTTGAAGGCTTGGGCGTGCTTGGTGTGCACCAGCACCGTGAGCTTGATGTCGTGGCGCTGGCGCGACAGCACGCGGCACAGCTCCAGATTACCCAGGTGGGCGCAGATCATCAGGCCGCCCCGCCCTTGCGCCACGGCGTCGGTGATCAGCTCCCCGCCGTGCAGCTCGACGCTGTCGACGTCGAACAAGCCGCCCCACAACAGCATTTTGTCCAGGATGCTCTCGCCGAAGGCGGCGAAGTGGCGCATCACGCCGGGCTGCGCGCGGCCGCTGAAACGCTCCATGCGCCGCAGGTAATCGCGCGAGGCGCCGCGCGGCAGCGGCTTGGTGAGCACGTACCACGCCAGCACCGGATACAGCACCACGCGGAACGGCCAGCGGCCGAAAACGCGGCAGATCCAGAACAGGAAACGCATGCCGGCGACAAAACTGATTTCGTTGATCGCGGCCCAGTGCAGACTGCGCGCGCTCACGGTGTCCGCCACTTCCGCGCCAGCAGCTTGGGTATGCGCGGCAGCATGCCGAAGAACAGCGCCGTGTGCATCCACGTGATCAGCACATTGTCGCGCCAGACGCGGAAGTGCGACACGCCGTCCGCCGGATAGGACACGCGGGTCGGAAAATTGACCACTTGCAGGCCGTCCCAGAACAGCCGCACCAGGATGTCGGTGTCGAAGTTCATACGTACGCCGATGGCGTGGCGCGCCGCCAGCGCGTTGACCGGCGCCACCGGATAGACGCGGAAGCCGCACATCGAATCCTTGATGTCGAACGACAGCGTATTGATCCAGACCCAGATGTGGGTGGCGTAGCGGCCGTACAGGCGCGCCTTCGGCACCGATTCGTCGTAGACCGGATGGCCGGCGATGATGGCATCCGGGTGAACGCGCGCTTGCTCAAGGAACTTGGGTACGTCGTCGGTCCGGTGCTGGCCGTCGGCGTCGATTTGCAGCACGTGGCTGAAGCCCAGCTCCGCCGCGCGGCGAAATCCGCTGAGCACCGCCGCGCCCTTGCCCTGGTTTGCCGCCAGCCGCACCAGCGTCACCCGGTCCGGGTTGGCCAGCGCCAGCGCGTCCAGCACGGCGGCGCAGGCCGCGCTGCTGCCGTCGTCGACCAGCATGCATGGCGTGTCGTGGCGCAGCAGGCCGGCCAGCACCGCGCCGATGGCGTGTTCGTGGTTGTACACCGGGACCACGATGCAAGGGTTGAACCGCGACGGCTTAGACATCACCACTCCCCGCCAGCAGCACGACGCGGCCGCTGGAGTGCTGTCCGGCGTCGGACGCGTAGCGGAATTGCAGGCTGCCCTTGGCCGCGTCATGCAGCAGTTCAAGACGCACCGGCTGCGCCGGCTGTATCACCTGTTGGAACTTGAGCGCGTTGATGCCCTTGAAGATGGCCGGCAAAGGAAAGTACTGGCGGCCGTAATGGATCGCCCAGTCGACCTGCACGACACCCGGCAGGATAGGCGCGACGTCGAAGTGGCCGTCGAAATAATAGAGGTTCGACGGCGCCGTCACTTCCAGCAGCACGCGGTCGCCCGTGCGTTCCAGCTCGCGCACGCGCGGCAGGCGCGGACGATTGTCGACGCCGGCGCCAGCCGCACCCGTGCTCGCGTCATCCTTGTCCAGCAGCGCCAGCAAGGCCGCCATGGTGGTTTTGCCCTGCGCGTTGGCGGGCATCTGGTCCAGATAGCGCCAGCGGCGCGGCAAGGCCACCAGTTCCACCGTCGCCGTGAGCGCGGTGCGCAAGCGGGCGTTAAGCGCGGTCTTGCCGCCGGCCGCCAGCAGCGCGCGGCCGGCGGCGGTGGGCACGACGAAGGCGGCTACCCGCTGGCGTTCGCCGGCGCCCGGATCGCACAGGACGACGCGCGCCTCGGCTGCCAGACCGGTGCCGGTCAGCGTCGCCTCCATGGCGCTCAGCGAGATGCGTTTTTCCTCGATTTTAACGATGCGGTCGCTGCGTCCACGCAACAGGAAGCGCGGCTCGCCGTCGCGGGTGGCCCGTTCGGCGCGGTCGGCCAGGGCCAGCCACTCGTCGTCGGGCAGGTGCGGCGAGCGCACTTCCAGTCCGTCGTCCTCGCCGAGGCGCCATGCCACCGTCGGAAACGGCAGCCAGGAATCATCGGCGCCGGCGCTGCGCTGGCGCCAGGCCACGCCGCCGGTCTCCGAGCTGCCATAGACTTCCACCGGAACCTTGCCCAGCAGCCCGCCCATCGCGAACGCGGTCTCCGGCGCCAGCGGACCGCCGGAGGAGAAGACGCCGCGCAGCATATGCCTGGCCCCGCGCCAATCCAGGTGATCCGGCAAGCGCTTCAGATGCGCCGGGCTGGCGACCAGCACGCACGGGCCGGCCGCCATCGCAGGCGCCAACGCCTCCGGGAAGGCGATGCTGAGGGCGTGGATGGCGCGGCCGGACGTCAGCGGCCACAGGACCTTGAACAGCAGGCCGTAGATGTGCTGGTGCGACACCGTCGCCAGGATTGCCGCATCGCCCGCCGCCGCGCCGAACAGCAGATCGAGCGTTTCGACCTCGTTCGCCATTTGCGACAGTTTCTTCGGAATCGCCTGGGCGGCGCCGGTGCTGCCGGAGGTGAACACCACCAACGCGGGGAGGTTGGGATCGAGCGCGCCGCCCATGTCGCCGCCGTCGTCCGCAAGCGGCGATGGCCGCAACGGCTCCAGCTGCGCCGGGAACTCGCCGAGGAAGCCGTCGACCGAGGCGCGCAGCGAGGCGCACGTGGCCTCCAGCGTATCGGCGCTCAGCCAGATGGTTTTACCGGCGTGCCAGGCGCCCAGCAGGGCAGCGCCGAATTCGATGCTGTCTTCCAGGTACAGCGCGTAGTCGCGCCCCTGGCGGCCGCGCAGCAGCGCGTGCCACGCGCGCGCGCGCGCCAGGAACTGTTCATTGGTGACGCCCTCGCCCGCCAGCCAGCCGACGATGCCGGCGGCCGGCCGCGCGCGCATCGCGGCGAACAAATGCTCGATGCGGTCAGACATGGTGCAGCCGCTTGAAACGCATCCGCACCAGATACTCGGCGCCGAACAGGATCGCCATCAGGGCGTACGAAATCACGCCCGTGTACAGCGACCACACGGCCTCGGAGGCCCACAGCGCGGTCGCCAGCGCGATCACGCCGTTGATCACGAAAAAGACGCACCACACCTGCGTGACCGAGCGCATATACGCTTGCGCCGGCGGCGGAAAGTCCTCGCCGCGCAGGCGCGCCATGCGCTCGACGGCGGACATCGGCGTCGTCAGGCTCCAGGCGAAGCCCGCCAGCAGCGCGGCGCTCACCAGCACCGGGTAAAGCTTCAACGGCAGCAGCAGGTTGCTCCAGATCGCGCAGGCGACCAACACCAGGCCGCCCGCGACCGACCAGCGCGCGACACCGCTCAACTTCAGCGCGGGCAGGCGCGTGGCCACCGCCAGCAGCAGCAAGCCGGCCAGCCAGCGCGGCTCCACTTGTCCATGTCCCAGCCAGATCGCCAACGGATACAGCAGCGTCAACGCCGCCGTCAATACAGTCATCGGCATCGCGATTAAGCCGCCTGCTCCGTCATGCCGGCCAGCGCGTCGACCACGTCGCCGATGGTGCGGATGGTCTTGAACACCTCCGGCTGCAAACGCTTGCCGGTCAGTTGCTTCAGCTTGACGGCCAGGTCGACCGCGTCGATGCTGTCGATATCGAGATCGGCGTACAGGTTCGAATCGGCGGTCAGTCCCGCTTTATCGAGTTCGAACATCTCGGCCAACAGATCGATCACCCAGGCTTGCAGCTGGTCCCTGCTCATGTCATTCAAAGCTATCATGTCCTGCTCCCTTATTTCTTTCTATGGGTCTCGATCATCGCCGCCAGCGCGGCCACCGACGCGAAATGGCGGCGCGTGTCCTCCGAATCGGCCGACAGCGAAATGCCGTACTTCTTCTGCAACGCGACGCCCAGTTCCAGCGCGTCGATCGAATCGAGTCCGAGGCCTTCGACAAACAACGGCGCGGCGCTATCGATATCGTCCGGCGTGATATCTTCCAGCTGCAGCACTTCGATGATCAGTTCTTTCACTTCCAGTTCAAGCATGGCGTTGGTACTTCCCGGTAAAATAGTCTTGTAAAAATTCCGTCAACTGGCGCGCGGCCATCACTTCGCTGGCGCCGCCGCCCGTAAACGTCTCGATCGCCAGGTCATCCTGGACGTCTATCCGTATCAATACCCGCCGTGGCGGCACTCGCCACCACTTCTCGCCCTTGCCCAGCGTGAGCGGCTCGCAGCGGATCAGCACCGGCGTCATGGCCCGCCCGCCGCGCACCGCGATGTTGGCCGCGCCGCGCTTCATGCTGATGACGCCATCGGCCGGCGTGCGCGTCCCCTCTGGGAACACGATCAGGTTATTACCGCGCCGCAGGGAGGCGATGCAATCGTCCACCAGCGCCGCCCCGCCCTCGTTGTTGATGTAGCCCGCCGCCCGCACCGGCCCGCGCGTGAATGGGTTGTTCCACAGCGCGCCCTTGACGATGCAGTCGGCGTTCCTCACGAAGGCCATCAAAAACACGGTATCGATCAGCGTCGGATGGTTCGCCAGTATCAGCAGACCGCCGCGCTCCAGCTTTTCCAGGCCGCGCACCTCGTAGCGCAGCACGCCCAACGCGCGCATCATGTCCACATAGGTGCGAAACGCCAGCCGTATCAGCTCGCGCGCCGCCGCCACGCGACGCTCCTTGCGCCGCACCACCAGGTTCAGCGCCGGAAACAGCACGATGCGCATCAGCAGTCCGCCAACACCAAACACCGCAAAACTCAACCCTGTGGCGAACACCCGCCAGTACAGCGACAGCCGGGCCAGCGCCGCATCAAGCATCGCGGCTCCAGCTCCAGCGCATGCGGCCATCGCAGCGCTCCATCCGGCTTGCCCCGCCCAGATGAAAGGCCGCCACCGCCAGGCCGCCCGGCATGCCGGACGATGGCGCGTCGTCGCTCGCGCTCCAGCGCAAGGAGATGGCGTCGCCGTCGGCGGCGGGGGCCGTCATCAGCCATGCCCACGCGTGCGGCTGCTCCTCGCACTCCTGGAACGGCAAAAACAATTCAGGCAGCTGGCAATCGGAAGCCACCAGCAGCACCGTCTCCGCGCCGTCGGCCAGCAGGCCGCACGCTTCGATCACCGCATGTTCGATCGTCGCCGCGCCGGCGGCCAGCGCGATGTGGTTGGCGCGGTCGCCGCGCGCGATGGTCAACAGGCCCGCCGTCGCGTTGTGCACCGACATGCTGAACGCCGTCGGCGACAATGCCTCGCCGCGCGCCAGATCGCTCAATAGCTCGAGCGCGCGCGACACTTCGCCGTGGCGCGAACAAAAAACCGTGGGAATGTCGCCAGCGCCGTCGCCTCGTCCATCGAGGCAGCGGTAGGCCACCTCCAGCGCCATCTTCCCCAAAAATCCCGCCCGCCGCCGCAGCATCGCGGGCATCGCCTTGACGCCGGGTTCCTCGCCGGCGACGATGCGGTGCGGCGCGCGCGCCCACTGCGCCCACGCCTCGGGCGTGGTCAGGCCGGGCGCCCAGGCAGCGTGACTGACGATTGAAAAGGTGACGCCATGTGTGCGCATGTTAACAAATAATCCAGAGTTCTGAGGTAGAAGAAGGTACGAACTCGCGCTCACATGCCGCGGAAATGCCAGCCGACGTACTTTTAAAATTATAAACGACAGCCACGGGCAATCCGCCGAAAAAATAGATTCACGGCAACTATTTTGCTGATTGAGCTCTACTTTTGTGCAACTCGGCGATAAATTTCTCGCTAAATGTCACACTGTTGATTCTGAAAAGAAAAAAGACGAGGCCGCATCACTGCGATCCTCGTCCCTTCATTGACAAAATTACTCTGGATTGGCGGTTCAGAACACCCAAAGCTTGTCGACAGGCAACTGCAGCCAGTACTTGCCCGCTTCCAGCTTATATTTGGAATAGGCGCGCAGGCCGAACTCGGCGCCCCCGGCGGGACTCTTGAACAGGCATTCGAAGCGGTCGCCCAGATACATGCAGGTCAGCAGCGGCAGCTCGATGGCGTTATCCACCGGCGTCGGGCTGATTTTCACTTCCTCGACGCGGATGATGGTCGACGGCTCGCCGCCGCCGGCGCCGCGGGCGGTGCCGGTCACGGTGGCGCCGTTGACGTCGAGCCTCACCAGGGCGCCATCCCGCTGCACCACCTTGGCCGGCAGGCGGTTGTTACTGCCCATGAACTCGGCGGTGAACAGCGTCTCCGGCGTTTCGTACATGCTTTGCGGCGTGCCTTGCTGCTCGATCTTGCCGTTATTGAGCAGCAGGATGCGGTCCGAGATCGCCATCGCCTCGGCCTGGTCGTGGGTCACCATCAGCGCCGACAGGCCCAGTCGCACGATCAACTCGCGCAGGAAGGCGCGCGCCTCCTCGCGCAGTTTGGCGTCCAGGTTCGACAGCGGTTCGTCGAGCAGGATAACCGGCGGGTTGTAGACCAGCGCGCGGGCGATCGCCACGCGCTGCTGCTGGCCGCCGGACAGCTGGTGCGGATAGCGATCGGCCAGATGGCCCAGGCCCAGGTTTTTCAGCACGTCGGCCACTTTGTCCTTGATGTCGCTGGCGCCCATCTTGCGCAGCTTCAGGCCATAGGCGACGTTCTCGAACACCGTCTTGTGCGGCCACAGCGCGTACGACTGGAACACCAGGCCGAGGTTGCGGTGCTCGGCCGGCATCTCGAAGTTCTTCGAGCCGTCGTAGACGGTGCGCTCGCCGATGGCGATCGTGCCCTGCTTGGCGCTTTCCAGGCCGGCGACGGCGCGCAGCAGGGTGGTCTTGCCGCTGCCGGAAGGCCCGAGCAGCGCCACCACTTCGCCCTTTTGCAGGTGCATCGACACGCCCTTCAAAATTTGATTGGCATGGGCGCCGGTGCCGTAGTCCAGGTGCAGGTCGTTGACGGTTAGTTCGTTCATGGCGATGTCTCGTTTCATATTATTTGAATTAATTGTGGAGCTTCACGCCGAAGCGCAAGGCGATGCCCAGGCCGATGGCCACCAGCGAAATATTGATGAACGATAGCGCCGCCACCAGATCGGTGGAGCCGGTCGCCCACAGCGACACGATCATCGCGCCGATCACCTCCGTGCCCGGCGTGAGCAGGTACACGCCGGTCGAATATTCGCGTTCGAAGATCAGGAACACCATCAGCCAGGCGCCCAGCAGGCCGTATTTGACCAGCGGCAGCGTGACGTCGCGGGTGACCTGCCCGCGCCTGGCGCCGACGGCGCGCGCCGCCTCCTCCAGCTCCGGGCCCACCTGCAGCAGCGCGGTCGAGATCAGGCGCATGCCGTAGGCCAGCCACACCACCGAATACGCCAGCCACAGGGCGAAGATGGTCGAGCGCACGGAGCGCAGCATCGGGATCGCATGCTCGCTCAGCCACAGCGCCACGCCATTGTCCATGCCCTTCAAGGCGCCATCGAGCCAGCTGGGCACAAACAGGAACACCCACAGGAACGACAGGCCGGCCAGCAGGCCGGGCACGGCGCGCGGCACCAGCACGCTGTAGTCGAGGAAGCGGGTGATGGCGTCCGGCTTGCGGTGCATCGCCAGCGCGATGGCGCTGTAGCAGATCACCGCCAGCGCGCCGCCGATCACGCCGATCAGCACCGTGTTGACAATGCCGCGCACCAGCGCCGGCTGCTCGAAGATCTCGCGGAAGTGCTGCAACGTCAGCACCTCGGCCAGCTTGACGCCCTCGCCCCAGTACTGGACGAAGGAGCGCAGCACGATGCCCGACAGCGGCATGATGATGGTGAACATCAGCCAGGCGAAGATCAGCGCGAAGGCCAGCCACTTCCAGCGGCCGAGCGGCATCGGTTTCGAGCGCGCGCCCTTGCCCTTGATCGAGACGAATTTGTTGGCCGACTTGAGCAGGTGGCGCTGCACCATCACCAGCGGCATCGTCACCATCACCAGGCAGACGGCGACGGCGGCCATCAGGTGGTACGACGGCGTGCCCAGTTTGTTGGTCAGTTTGTACAGATAGGTGGCCAGCACCATGTGCCCTTCCGGGTCCCCCAGCACCAGCACCAGGCCGAACACCTCGAAGCCGAGGAAGAATACCAGCACGCCGGCATACGCCAGCGCCGGCGTGATCATCGGCAGCGAGACGTTGAACATCACCTGCAGCGGCGAGGCGCCGGAGACGCGTGCCGCCTCCTCCACGTCCGAGCCCAGGCTTTTCAGCGCGGACGAGGCGTACAGGTAGACATGCGGCACGTGGGTCAGGCCGGCGATCACCACGATGCTGGTGAACGAGTAGATATTCCACGGGATCAGGCCGAGGATGTCCTTGGCCCACAGCGAATAGAAGCCGACGGGGCCCATCGAGACGACGTAGCCGAAGCCCATCACCATCGGCGATACGAAGATCGGCACCAGCAGCAGCGGCGCGATGAAGCCCTTGGCCGGCAGGTCTGTGCGGATCATCAGGAAGGCCAACATGCCGCCCAGCGGCACGGCGATGGCGGCCAGGCCGGTGGCCAGGAAGAAGGCGTTCTTGAACGCCATCGTGAAATCGGGGTCGTCGAAGATGAAGCGGTAGGCGTCGAGGCCCAGCTCCTTGACCGGCATGAAGAACGGCGCGCTCAAAAAGCTTTGGTAGAAGATCAGGAACAGCGGCAGGAAGATGGCGATGGAGGCGAGCACCACCACCACGCCGCGCGGCCAGTTCAGGCTGCGCCGGCCGGAGCCGGATAGAGTCATAGTTTGCATAGGAATTCCGTTTTTACGAACGCGTGCGGGCACCCAACCCGCAGGTCCGGGCAGGGGTCGTACCCGCCTGGGTACGACCCCGCGTCGGCTCGGGGTTCGGTGGACCTAAGGTGACGCTTTAAGTCAGGCGATTACTTCTTGCCGGCCGATTCTTTCCACTGCTTCAGGAAGGCCATGCGCTTGGCCGGCCCGAGGAACTGCAGCACCATCGGATGCACCGGCACCGGCTTGACGTTGTCCTTGCCGATTTGCTTGATCAGGTCCGCCGAGGTGGTCTCGCCGGTGACGTCGGCGCGGATCGCGAACAGCTTGGAGTCGTTGGCGATGATGGTCTGGCCGCGGTGGGACAGCATGTAGTCGAGCCACAGCTTGGCGGCGTTGGGGTTCTTCGCGCTCTTGCTGATGAACAGCACGCGCGACATCACCAGCGTGTAGTCCTTCGGCAGGATCACGCCGAGCGAGGGATCGGTCTTGGCGCGCACCAGCGCATAGGAACCGACCACGTTATAGCCGATCAGGTTCTCGCCGGAGGAGATCCGCTCGAGCATCGTCCCGGTCGACGACTGCACGCGCACCTTGGCGACGCCGAAGGCGTTGAGCATGTCGAGGAACTTCGGATTTTCGCGCGCGTCCTGCGTCATGAACATGAAGCCGACGCCGGACTTCTCGATGTCGTAGGTGGTGACCTTGTCCTTGAACTTCGGCGTCTGTATCAGCTTGGCGAAATCGGCGTGCGTCTGCGGCACTTCCTTGGCGTCGACCAGGCGCTTGTTGTAGACGATGGCGGCCGGCTCGAAGGTGGTGCCGTAGGCCTGGTCATCCCACATCGACCATGCCGGCAGCTTTGGCGCCTCGACCGACTTGTACTTCATCGCGTAGCCGTCCGAGGCCAGGCGCATCTGCAGGTCCATCGCCGACGACCAGACCG
The DNA here is from genome assembly GCF_040675865.1 of Burkholderia sp. LMU1-1-1.1. Lineage (NCBI taxonomy): Bacteria > Pseudomonadati > Pseudomonadota > Betaproteobacteria > Burkholderiales > Burkholderiaceae > Burkholderia > Burkholderia sp. LMU1-1-1.1. Next base: position 480,831 of record NZ_JBEGHG010000023.1, read on the forward strand.
CGTCGGCGGTGTTGCCGCCGGCCGCCACTTCGGAGATGAAGCGGTTATACACCTCGGTCGAATTCATGTCGTTGTATTCGACGGTGATGCCCGGGAACTGGGCGCTGAAATCCTTGATCAGCGGCGCCGTGGCCTTGCTGTCGGTGGCGCCGTAGACCACCAGTTTGCCCTCTTTCTTGGCGCCGTCGATGATCTTCTGGTAGTCGGCGGGATAGCCGGCCGGCACTTGCGCCAGGGCGGCGGTGGAGGTTGCGAGCAGCGCGATCGAGAGGGACGCGCATGCGGCGGCCACTGAGGTCTTGAACATCATTTTTTAGTCTCCAATTGTTTTAATATTTTTTTTGTGATCAGCGCACCAGACCGAGTTCGGCGGCGTGCCTGCCGTAATCGTCTACGGCCTTTGTTACATAAGCTTTCAGCGCATCGCCGGTCAGCCCGAACGGGTACAACCCCGACGCCGCGCGCATCTGCGCGAACTGCGGATCGGCCAGCACGCGATCAAAGGCCGCCACCCACTGCCGGTAATCCGCATCCGGCACCTGTGGGCCCATCCACAAACCGCGGATGATCGGCCACACCACATCGATCCCCTGCTCGCGCGCGGTCGGCACGTTGGCCAGCACACCCGGCAGGCGCTTGTCCGACAGCACCGCCAGCACGCGGGTGTTGCCGCTGGCCGCGTAAAGCGTGGCCTCGCTGGCGTCGCCGGACACCACCTGCACGTAATTCGCATGCATCGCCGTGAAGGCCTCGCCGCCGCCCTCCAGCGCCACGAAGCGCAACACCTTAGGATCCAGCCCGGCGGTCTTGAACACCATCGCCATCTTCAGCCAGTCCTGGCTGCCGATGGTGCCGGAGACGCCGATCAGCACCTTCTGCGGATTCTTCTTCAACGCCGCCAGCAGTTCCGTCAGCGTCTTGTAGGGCGAATCGGCGCGCACCGCGATCATGCCGTAATCCGTTCCCAGCGCGGCGACCCAGCGCACATCGTTCGCGGTGGCCTTGCCGAACTTGCCCTGCGCCAGATTGAGCAGCGAGCCGCCCGAAAAAGCCACCAGCGTGTTCGGTTCCGCGCGGCGCCGCTGCGACACCAGCGAATGCCAGGCCACCGCGCCGATACCGCCCGGCAGATAGGTGATCCGCATCTCCGACGGCGGCGGCTTGGGCGCGTCGCGCAAGCCCTGCAGGCCTTTTTGCGCCAGCTTGCATGTGAGGTCCATCGCGCCACCCGGTTTGGAAGGCACGATGCACTCCACGCTTGCCGCCCGCGCCACCGTGCACAGTAAAAACAGCGCGGCAATCAAAGCCTGCAAAACTTTAGTCATCTTTGTAGTTATCTTAGAGCGGTGAAGCTTTCAAAGCGCTTTCAGGCCGCATCGACTTTCAGAAAAATATCGACGCGGCCCGGTCTTCGTTGCGAAGCGGCTTAGAAGCGGTGCTGCATGCCGACGGTGATACCGCGCTGGCTGTTGGCGAAGCCGGCGTCGTCGCGCGACAGGCCGGTGAGCTGGCCGTGCTTGGCCTTGGCGTACGCGCCCGAGATATGGACGTCGGTGCGCTTGGACAGCGCGTAGCGGTAGCGCAGCACGTACATGGTCGGATCGGCGTCGGTGTTGGCGGCGACGTTCTTGACATCGACGTGGTAGACCGCGCCGGTGATGGTGGTCACCTCGTTTGGCTTGTACGCCACGCCGCCCCAGGTGGTGGTCGCTTCGACGTCGGCGGTCGCCGCGCGGCCGGCGGTCAGGTTGTAGTCGCGCAGGACGGCCCAGAATTTCAACGGTCCGGTTTCGTAGTTGGCGCCGATGTGCCACACGGTGTTTTCATCGCGGTTGCCGGTGGCCGCCACGGTGTTGCCGTTGTTGCGCTCATAGGTGGCCATCACGTTGGCCGGGCCGAACTTGTAGGCGACGGTCGCGCCCATCTTGGCGCTATCGGCCACGCCGGTGGTCTGCTCGCCGGCGGCGTAGTTGGCGCCGAAGCGGAAGTTACCGAAGGTGCCCGCGTACTTGATCAGATTGTCGTAACCGGTGGTGAAGCCGTATTTGCTTGGACCGGTGGCCGGCCCCGAGGTCGCCCACGAGTAGTACGGCGCGAAGCCCATCGGATCGTAGCCGATCACCGTGTCGTAGACACTGGTGAACGAACGGCCGACGACCACGCGGCCGAAGGCGCCTTCCAGGCCCACGTAGGCCTGGCGGCGGAACAGCGCGCCGTCCTGGGCGCCGGTGTCCATCAAGATCCCGCCTTCCAGATTGAAGACGGCTTTGAGGCCGCCGCCCAGATCTTCGGTGCCCCGGATGCCCCAGCGCGAAGTGTTCATACCGCCCGAAATCACGCGGGTGTTGCTACCGCCGGTGGCGCTCGAGTTATTGGCATTTTCGACGCCGACGTCCAGCAAACCATAGACTTGCACATTCGATTGGGCCTGCGCGGCGCCGCCGGCGGCGGCTGCCAATGCCAAGATGGCAAGGCTAATTGGGGATTTTTTCATTGTGTCTCCAGAGGATATAGTTATTTGTGATGCCTGATATTTGCTATCAGGGTGCCACTATAGGAGTCGCTTCCTTTCAATTACCTTTCACTTACCTTTCACTGCCGCAGGAAGGGTGTTTCCTGTCGTCCTCGCACCACAAAGCCGATGGGCCTTCCCTTTTAACGCGCGGGCGACGATGATTCTGGCCTTACACTGAACTTTTTTTTCCGCCATGGCAAGAATTTATGCGCATACTGTTAGTTGAAGACCACACCGAGCTATCGCACTGGCTGGCCAAAGCGCTGCGCGACGCCCACCTCACCGTCGAATGCGCGGACAACGGCGCCGACGCCGACGCGCTGCTGCACACGCAGGATTACGCGCTGCTGATCCTGGACCTGACCTTGCCGCGCATGGACGGCCTGGAGGTGCTCAAGCGCCTGCGCGCGCGCGCCGCGCCGCGCGGCCAGACGCCGGTGCTGATCCTCACCGCGCGCGGCGGCCTGGAGGAACGCGTGCAGGGCCTGAACCTGGGCGCCGACGACTATCTCGCCAAGCCGTTCGAACTGGCGGAGCTGGAGGCGCGCGTCAAGGCGCTGCTGCGCCGCAGCGTGGGCAACGAGGCGCTGGTGCACCACTGCGGCGCGCTCAGTTTCGACACCGTCACGCGCATGTTCACCTACGCCGGCAACGCGCTGGCGCTGACGCCGCGCGAGCACGCGGTGCTCGAAACCTTGATCACGCGCGCCGGCCGCGCCGTCTCGAAGGAAAAGCTGTTCGACGAAGTGTTCGCGCTGGCCGACGACGCCAACATCGACGCCATCGAGCTGTATATCCATCGGGTGCGCAAAAAGCTCGACATCGCCGCGCCGGACGCCGCCATCATCACCACCTTGCGCGGCATCGGCTACCTGCTGCAACCGCGTCCGGCGCTCGCCGCCGACTGACGCGCGCGGAGCTCAATACCGATGCCGATACTGACCAGGCTCGCCGAACGCTTCGGCCCCGGCGCCACGCTGGGCAGCCTGCGCGGCCAGCTGCTGCGCTGGCTGCTGGGGCCCTTGCTGGCACTGGTCGCGCTCAATACCGTTTCGGTCTACCACAACGCGCTGGACGCGGCCGATGTCGCCTACGACCGCTCGCTGCTGGCGTCCACGCGGGCGCTGGCCGAACGCGTCTCCATCGTCGGCGGCAAGGTGGTGGCCGACGTGCCCTACGTGGCGCTGGACAGCTTCGAGACCGACACCCTGGGGCGCATCTACTACAAGGTCACCGGCATCAACGGCGAGACGGTGTCCGGCTACGGCGACCTGCCGGCGGTGCCGGCCAACGTGCCGCGCTCGGAGGCCTATCCGGCGCTGGTGCGCTTCTATCACGCCAACTACAACGGCCAGCCGGTGCGCATCGCCGCGCTGCTGCAGCCCGTGTACGACGACTCGATGCGCGGCATCGCGCTGATCCAGGTCGGCGAAACGCTGGAGGCGCGCCGCGGCCTGTCGAACCAGATATTGTTCGACACCCTGACCTGGCAGGCCTTGCTGCTGCTGGCGCTCGCGCTGCTGGTGTGGTTCGCGGTGCGGCTGGTGCTGCAGCCGCTGATGCGGCTGAAGATCGCGGTCGAGACGCGCAGTCTGAACGATTCATCGGACGTCGATCCGGCGCTGGTGCACAAGGAGGTGCGGCCGCTGGTGGCGGCGATGAACAGTTCCCGCTCGCGGCTGCAGCTGTTGATCAGCAGCCAGCGCCGCTTCATCGCCGACGCCTCGCACCAACTGCGCACGCCGCTGACGGTGCTCAAGACGCAGGCCGAACTGGCGCTGCGCGAATGCGACCGGGCCGGCGTGCCGCCCGAGGAAACCAAGGCGGCGCTGCGTCACATCGTCCACAGCATCGCCGCCACCACCGACTCCACCGTCAACCTGGCCAACCGGTTGCTGACACTGGCGCGCATCGAGCATGGCGGCGACGCCGACGGCGCGGCGGCCCAGGCCGAGCCGGTATCGCTGCGCGAGATCGCGCGCCAGGTCGGGCTGGAGATGGCGATGGCGGCGGTGGCCAAGAACATCGACCTGTCGCTGGAGGCGGAGCGCGAGTGCGTCGTTAGCGGCCAGGCCTTGCTGCTGCACGAGATGATCGCCAACCTGGTCGACAACGCGCTGCGCTACACGCCCGCCGGCGGCCAGGTGGTGCTGCGCGTGACCGAAGGCGAAGATGGCGTCGCGCTGGAGGTCGAGGACAGCGGTCCTGGCATCGCGGCGGCGGAGCGCGAGCGCGTGTTCGCACCGTTTTACCGGGCCGCCTCCACGCTGGAGCGCAACCCCGGCGGCGCCGGCCTCGGTCTGGCCATCGTGCGCGACATCGCCGGCCTGCACGGCGCCACCATCGCGCTCGACGACGCGGCCGGCGGCAAGGGCCTGAAAGTAGCGGTGCTTTTCCCTTTTCCGCGCGCCTGAACGCGGCGCGGCGGGTAGCGGTAAAATGACACCACCGACTTTCACCACTACGGTTTTACAGGGGCACGCCATGAGCGAGTTGGACATACGCTGGCAGCAAGGCCTGTCGAATTACCGACGCGCGCTGTCGCAACTGCAAAAGTTCATCGACCACGGACGGCTCAACGAACTTGAACAGCAAGGCCTGATCAAGGCTTTCGAGTTCACACACGAGCTCGCCTGGAATGTCTTGAAGGACTACCTGCAATACCAGGGACATCACGCGATCCATGACTCGCGCGATGCGACACGTGAGGCATTCGAGCTGGGATTGCTTGAAGATGGCGATAGTTGGATGGGCATGATCAAAAGCCGCAACCAGTCGGCGCATACCTATAATAAGGAAACGGCCGATGAAATATCCCGGCTGATTCTCGACGACTATTTTTCGCTGTTCAAAGCACTCGAGCAGAAAATGATCGGGCTGGCCGATGGCGACTGACAAGGTCCCGCCATCGTTTGGACTCCGGCGCGACGTCATCGACGCGATGGGCAAGGTATTCGCCGCGCATCCGGAGGTCGAGCAGGTCATACTTTACGGCTCGCGGGCGAAGGGAAACTTCAAACCCGGATCGGATATCGATCTCTGCCTGGTCGGCGCCGGCCTGACGTTGCCGGCGCTACTGAGGATAGATACCGACCTGGACGACCTTTTACTTCCCTATAAGATAGACTTGTCGATCCGCGACCATATCGACAACCCAGAACTGTTATCCCACATTCAACGCGCTGGCGTTTCCTTTTATCGCCGCTAGAAAGACACAGATGATCACCAAAGAAGAAATGGTCGAGCTATTCGCCGACATGAAGCAGAACGCCCCGTGGGACAGCAACAAACCGCTGTTGTGGGGCTACTTTTTCGCCGACCAGGACAAGGCCAAGCTGGAGGCCGTGCAAGCACCATTGAAGGCCAAGGGCTACCAGATCGTCGGCATCTACGACTCCAAACCCGATGGCGACGCGCCGGCGCTATGGTGGCTGCACATCGAGAAGGTCGAGAAGCACACGGTCGATACTTTGCACGCGCGCAACCAGCAGTTCTACCAATTCGCCGAAGAGCATGGCCTCGAATCCTACGACGGCATGGACGTCGGCCCGGCAGCGTGACGCCGATGCCATCGAACATCCTCACCACCGCGCGCCTGCGGCTGGAGCCGGTGGACGACCGCCACTTCGACGGCTTGCGCGCGATCAACGGTGATGCTGAGGTGATGCGCTACATCACCGGGCGACCGGAAACGCCGGAAGATACGGCCGCCTTCATCTCCCGCAACAAGGCAAAGTGGGCCGAGCTGGGGCATGCGTGGTGGGCCTTCATCGCCAGCGACAGCGGCGAGATCGTCGGCACCGGCGCAGTGCAACACATCGAACGCGACCCGCGCAATCCGTTGGAGCTGGGCTGGCGCCTGCGCACCGACCAGCAGGGTAAGGGCTACGCTACCGAGGCGGCGATGGCCATGGCGCGCTTCGCTTTCGAGCGGCTGGGCGCAGGCCGGCTGCTTGCGGTCTGCCACCAGGAAAACCTGGCCTCGTCGGCCGTCATGGAGCGCATCGGCATGCGGTTCAGAGGCATCGAGCGCTGGTATGACACGGATGTCGCCACCTTCGATATGGCTCCCGGCGGCCTGGAAGAGCAACCCGGGCCTACCGCGCGCCCCTAGGCGGGCCGAGCGCGGGCGCACCGCCCGCAACCCCGCAATATTTCCAATTAAACACACCTCGGACGCGGTTTCGCCTATCATTCAGTCATTTCTCCTGAACTGACCATCGATGCTCTCGAAACTCTCGTTTCGCCAGTTGCTGCTGGGCGTCTTCCTGTTGATCGCTGTGTTGCTGAGTGCCGCCTCCCTGCACGCGCTGTGGACGCTGGACCGTCTCGCCTTCCACAGCCGCGACAGCGGACACCACGCGCTGGCGCTGACCGAAAACACCCAGCAGCTGGCCGAGCGCAGCGTGGCGATGACGCGCAGCGCCCGCCAGTACCTGGTGCTCGACGACCCCGCCTTCCGCATGCGCTACGCCGACGCCTGGCGCGAGGCGCGCGCCGCGCTCGACGCCGTCCAGCGCGGCCTGCCCCACGCCCCCAATATCGCCTTCGACACCTGGCGCCAGGCCGGCGAGCAGGCCTGGGACATCCTGCAAATGCCCACCCGCGCGCGCACCAGCGCCCGCCGGCAGGCGCTGGAGAAGGTCCTGGCGTTGTTGCCGCGCATAAACGCCCAATTGGCCGAGGAGGTCAAACAGGAGGTCGAACTGCGCAACATCGCGCTGCTGGCCGAACTCGACCAGCGACGCGCCGTGCTCAAGGCGCAGGTGATCGCCTCCATCGTCGTGGCCGCCCTGCTGGCGGGCGGCTTCGGCCTGTGGCTGTCGCGTCCGCTGGCGCAGATCGAATCGGCGATCGACCGGCTCGGCGAGAACCGCTTCGACGAGGCGGTCGAGGTGCGCGGCCCGGCCGACCTGCAGCGCGTCGGCCAGCAGTTGAACTGGCTGCGCCAGCGCCTGTCGAACCTGGAGGAGGACAAGTCCCGTTTCCTGCGCCACATCTCGCATGAACTGAAGACCCCGCTGGCGGCGCTGCGCGAAGGCGTTGCCCTGCTGGAAGATGGCGTGGCCGGCGCGTTATCGCCCAACCAGCGCGAAATCGCCGGTATACTGAACCAAAACACGGCGGCGCTGCAGTCGCAGATCGAGGCGCTGCTGCGCTACAACGAAGCCACGTTCGACGCCCACCACCTGCACCGGGAGCCGACCGACATGTCGGCCCTGCTGGCGCACGCCATCGACAGCCAGCGCCTGCAGTGGCAGGCGGCCAAGCTGACCGTCGACACCGAGGGCAAGGCGCGGCCGATCACGGTCGATGCCGACAAGATGGGGGTGGCGATCGGCAACCTGCTGTCGAACGCCGTGCGTTTCAGTCCGCAGGGCGGCGTGATCAGTTTCAAGCTGGAGGAACGCAACGACCGGCTGCTGATCGACTGCGCCGACCAGGGGCCGGGCGTGGCGCCGAACGACGCCGCGCGCATCTTCGAACCGTTTTACCAGGGCCAACGCCAGCCGCCCGGAGCGCGTCGCGGCAACGGCATCGGCCTGTCGATCGTGCAGGAATATATCGCCGCGCACCAAGGCGTGTTGCAGCTGTTGCCCTCCGACCAGGGCGCCCGTTTCCGAATTGAACTACCTTATTGAAGTTCTGATGGTTAATATGATGCCTTACACAAAATCCGCTCCCTCCCGCGCCCCGGCGCGCCTGCTGTGCGTGCTGCTATGCCTGGTGCTGGCCGCCTGCGCCCAGATCCAGCCCAAGCCGGCGCCGGCGGCGGAGCCGCCACCGCCGCCACCGGTGGTGGAACTGGCGCCGCCACCGCCGCCGCTCGACGAACTCGGGCCGCTGCTGAGCTATCACCAGTCGCTGCGGCGCATGAGCCAGGGCGAACTGCTCAAGGAACTCAGCGGCCTGAACCAGCAGCAGCGCAGCCCGCGCGTGGCCATGCAAATGGGCATGGTGCTGATGCTCACGCGCGGCGGCGGCGACCTGGCCCGCGCGCAGACGCTGTTCGACGGCGTCGGCAATTCCAACGACAGCGAGGCGGCCGTCTTCAAGCCGCTGGCACAGGTGTTCTCAAGCAACTGCGCCGAGGCGCGCCGGCTCGCCGAGCACGTCGACCGGCTGGCGGCGCAACAAAAGGACAACCAGCGCCGCATCGACCAGCTCAACGACATGGTGGAGGGCTTGAAAAACATCGAACGCACCTTGCCGGTCCGGCCGGCGGCCAGCGCGCCGCAGGGGATCATCAAGTGAACGCGGCCGACGAGCAATTGGCCGCCGCCGGCGCCGCCCGCAACCCGGCCGGCAAGGGCGCTCACTTATTGGTCGTGGACGACGACGCCGACCTGCTGCGCCTGCTATCGATGCGGCTGACCGCCAACGGCTACCGGGTCACCGGCGTCGGCAGCGCCGAGGCGGCGCTGGCGCGCATGTCGATCGAGCTGCCTCGTCTGGTCATCAGCGACATCCGCCTGCCGGACCGCGACGGCATGTCGCTGTTCCAGGAGATCCGCCACAACTATCCGGCCCTGCCCGTCATCCTGCTGACCGCCCACGGCACCATTCCGGACGCGATCGAGGCCACCACCTTGGGCGCCTACGCCTATCTGACCAAGCCGTTCGACGCCAAGCTGCTGCTGGACCGCATCGCCCAGGCGCTGAGCCTGTCCGCGCCGGCGGCCAGCCCGTCCAACGGCGACGAAGCCTGGCGCGCCGGCCTGATCAGCCGCAGCCAGCGCATGGACGAGCTGCTGGCCGAGGCCCGGCTGGTGGCGGCGTCCGACGCCAGCATCCTGATCCGTGGCGAAAGCGGCACTGGCAAGGAGCTGCTGGCCACCGCCATCCACCGCGCCAGCCGCCGCGCCAAGGCGCCCTTCATCGCCGTCAACTGCGGCGCGATTCCCGAGGCGCTGCTCGAATCGGAGCTGTTCGGCCACGTCAAGGGCGCCTACACGGGCGCCGTCAGCAGCCGCGAGGGCCTGGTGCAGGCCGCCGACGGCGGCACCCTGTTCCTCGACGAGATCGGCGATATGCCACTGTTGCTGCAAGTTAAGCTGCTGCGGGTGCTGCAGGAGCGCGTGGTACGCCAGCTGGGCTCGGACATCCCCCGCCCGGTCGACGTGCGCATCCTGTCGGCCACCCACCGCGACCTCGACGCCGCCATGCTGGAGGGCCAGTTCCGCGAGGACCTGTATTATCGGCTCAACGTCATCACCTTGACCTTGCCGCCGCTGTCGCAGCGGCGCGAGGACATCACGCCGATGGCGACCCAGTTCCTGCACACCCTGGCGGCCAAGTACGGCAAGACGGTGCGCGGCTACGCGCCCGACGCGCTGGAAGCGCTGACCACGGCCTCCTGGCCGGGCAATGTGCGGCAACTATACAACGTGGTCGAACACGTGTGCGCGCTGGCGACCGCGCCGCTGATTCCCTTGTCGCTGGTGCAGCGGGCGCTGCGTGTGCCGTCGCTGGAAGTGCTCAGCTACACCGAGGCCAAGCAGCGCTTCGAGCGCAACTATCTGGTCCAGTTGCTGAAATTGACCGACGGCAACGTGGCCGACGCCGCCCGCCTGGCCGAACGCAATCGGACCGAGTTCTACCGCCTGCTGCAGAAATACGACCTCGACGCCAGCCTGTTCCGCACCGACCCAACCGTTGTCGCCTCCGAGCGACAAGACGATCCTCTTAAAAATCAATGACTTATGAAATGGCGCCGATAGCTTGTCGCCATTTCACGACAAAATTCGTGGAATATGGACGTAAACATCACGATTTGACAATTTTCTACAGGTAATTTCAGCGCAAGATCATGATTTTAAACGGCTTTTATTAGCTGGCACGCCGATTGCTAAGGATGGGGTAACGTCACAGACGTTTCACCTAAACTTGAAAAAGGAAGCAAATCATGATGACTACCAACCTGATCGCCCGCCTGATGGTCGCAGCTACCCTCACCGCCGCAGCAGCTACTGGTACCGCCTTCGCCGCGGGTCAGCAAGAAGGTGCTATGGCTGGAGCCGCCAAGACCGGCACCGCCACCAATGACGATGCAATTACCAGCAAGATCAAGGCCTCCCTGGCCGATCAAAAACAAATTGGCGTGACCACCACCGACGGTGTGGTCGTGCTGAGCGGCGCCGTTCCAAGCACTGAAGTGGGCACCAAGGCCATTCAGGTGGCATCGGCCGTCCCAGGCGTTAAAGAAGTAAAAAGCGAACTGACCGTCGCTTCGAAGTAAGCAGTACCGCAGTAATGAGTATCCCGCAGTAAAAACCTTGCAGTAGAAGTATCCGTAGTATCGCAACACACCCTAGTAACTGACCCTTTTCCGGGTAGCGTGCGTAGACGCTACCCGGACTTTTTTTGCCTGAAGAGTTGCCAGACAATCAACATCGGTCGATTATCCCGGGCGTCCCTCCCCTTCGCGCCGATCAGCTCAGGTTTTCCAGGCGAATCTTCGTCACATTACCGCATACGGTCGACAGGCCTTCCATTTTGGCGATGGCCGCCGTCACGTTCTTTTCCTGCGTCTGGTGGGTCAGGAAAATGATGTCGGTCTTGGTCTCGCCCTCGGCCGGTTCCTTTTGCAGCATGGCGTCGATCGAGATCGTCGCGTCCGCCAGGATGCGGGTCAGGTCGGCCAGCACGCCCGGCTGGTCGCTGACGTTCATGCGCAGGTAGTAGCTGGTGGTGATTTCCGACATCGGCAAAATCTCGATATTGGTCATCGCGTTAGGCTGGAACGCCAGGTGCGGCACGCGGTGTTCCGGATCGGCCGTGGCCAGGCGGGTGATATCGACCAGGTCGGCGATCACGGCCGAGGCGGTCGGTTCGGCGCCGGCGCCTTTGCCGTAGTACAAGGTGGCGCCGACGGCGTCGCCCTGCACCAGCACCGCGTTCATGGCGCCTTCGACATTGGCGATCAGGCGCTTGCTAGGGATCAGGGTCGGATGCACGCGCAGTTCCACGCCCTCGACGCCGTTGACCTTGGCGCGCTTGGCGATGCCCAGCAGCTTGATGCGGTAGCCCAGTTGCTCGGCGTAGCGGATGTCGATCGCGTTCAGTTTCGAGATGCCCTCGACGTGCGCCTTGTCGAACTGCACCGGAATGCCGAAGGCGATGGCCGACATGATGGTGGCCTTGTGCGCCGCGTCCACGCCCTCGATATCGAAGGTCGGGTCGGCTTCGGCGTAGCCCAGCTCCTGCGCCTGCTTGAGTACGGTGGCGAAGTCCAGTCCCTTGTCGCGCATCTCGGACAGGATGAAGTTCGTGGTGCCGTTGATGATGCCGGCCAGCCAGTCGATGCGGTTGGCGGTCAGGCCTTCGCGCAGCGCCTTGATGATGGGGATGCCACCGGCCACGGCCGCCTCGAACGCGACCATGACGCCCTTTTCCTGCGCGGCGGCGAAGATTTCGTTGCCGTGCACGGCCAGCAGCGCCTTGTTGGCGGTGACCACGTGCTTACCGTTGGCGATGGCCTGCAGCACCAGCGCCTTGGCCTCGTCGTAGCCGCCGATGAGCTCGACGACGATATCGATGTCCGGGTCGTTGACGATGTCGAACGGGTTGGCGACCACTTTGACCTTGCCGCCGGTGCGCTCCTTGGCGCGCTCGAGGTTGCGGGCCGAGACGGCCACCACTTCGATGCCGCGGCCGGCGCGGCGGCGGATTTCTTCCTGGTTGCGTTCCAACACGTTGAACGTTCCGGAGCCGACGTTGCCGACGCCTAACAAGCCTACTTTGATGGGTTTCATATATTCGTTTCTATTGATCTGCGGTTCGGTGGAGCGTGGAGGCTGGCTGTAAACTTAACAGTCTAGAAGCTGGCGCCGTGGCGTTTGCGGTAGCCTTCCATGAATTTGGCGATACGGCCAAAGGCTTCCGTCATGTCGTCCGAGTTCGGCAGGAACACGACGCGGAAGTGATCCGGCGCGATCCAGTTGAAGCCGCTGCCCTGGACGATCAGCACTTTCGTTTCTGCCAGCAGTTCGTAGGCGAACTGCTGGTCGTCCGCAATCGGATAGATTTTCGGATCGAGGCGCGGGAACATGTACAGCGCCGCTTTCGGCTTGACACAAGTGACGCCCGGGATATCGGTCAGCAGCTTGTAGGCCAGATCGCGTTGCTTCAAGAGGCGCCCGCCCGGTCCCACCAGGTCGTTTATCGACTGGTAGCCGCCGAGCGCAGTCTGGATCGCAAACTGCCCCGGTGCGTTGGCGCACAAGCGCATCGAGGCCAGCATGTTGAGGCCCTCGATATAGTCTTTCGCATGGGATTTCTCGCCCGACACCACCATCCAGCCGGAACGGTAGCCGCAGGCGCGGTAGTTCTTCGACAGGCCGTTGAAGGTGACGAACAGCACGTCGTCGGCCAGCGAGGCGATGGAGACGTGCTCGGCCTCGTCGTACAGCACCTTGTCGTAGATCTCGTCGGCGTAGATGATCAGCTGGTGCTGGCGCGCGACCTCGATGATCTGCTGCAGCAGCTCGACCGGGTACAGCGCGCCGGTGGGGTTGTTCGGGTTGATGACGACGATCGCGCGCGTGTTCGAGTTGATTTTGCGGCGGATGTCTTCAATGTCCGGGAACCAATCCTGCTGCTCGTCGCAGATGTAGTGCACCGGCGTGCCGCCGGACAGGCTCACGGCGGCGGTCCACAACGGATAATCGGGCGCCGGCACCAGCACCTCGTCGCCGGTGTTGAGCAGCGCGTTCATCGACATGACGATCAGTTCGGACGCGCCGTTGCCCAGGTAAATATCGTCGATCGACACCCCGGCGATGTTCTTGCCCTGCGTGTAGTGCATGACGGCCTTGCGCGGCGCGAACATGCCCTTGGAATCGGTGTAGCCGGCCGCGTTGGACAGGTTGATTTTCATATCCTGGACGATCTCGTCCGGGGGATCGAAACCGAACACGGCGAGGTTGCCGATATTCAACTTCGTGATCTTGTGGCCTTCTTCTTCCATTTGCCGGGCTTTTTCCGGCACCGGGCCGCGGATCTCGTAGCAGACTTCCGCCAGTTTGTTCGATTTATTAATCGGTCGCAAAATAAAATCCTGTCTTGGTGAGGCAAACCGCTGTGGCCTGCCAAAAACGCGCTGGCGGCCTGTGCTGCAATGCGAAAAGAACCATTCTGCCGAAAGCCACCCGTTTAATCAACCTCTGGCAGGGCTAAACGGCGAACCGCGCCTTGAAAAAGGCTACAATGCCACTTAGACCACCAAATTCGACGAACCGCGTCGGCACGTCCTCCACCGCACAAATACCATGAAGCTCCACGCAAGCGACACCAAAAAGTACCAAACCGTCACCGGCTACGATGAAACCGGCGTCGAGATCAACGCCCAGCGCTACAACTACAGCCTGATCGTGCTGCCCGAATCGGAACCGCGCGCCTGGCACGCGCCGACCTTCGAATCCATCACCGCCGAACATTTCGACATCATCGGCGCCGACGCGCCCGACGTCGTCATCCTCGGCACCGGCGCCAAACAGCGCTTCATCCACCCGCGCCTGACGGCCGCGCTGACGATGCGCCGCATCGGGGTCGAGTGCATGGACAGCCAGGCCGCCTGCCGCACCTACAACATCCTGATGGGCGAAGGCCGCAAGGTCACGCTGGCGCTAATCATCGACAACACCGACAAGGCGGGCGCCTGAGCCGGCTAGGCGCACGGCCATGAACGACCACGCCGCCGACGATACGAACGACCACGACCGCCGTCAACGCGCGGTCGTGTTCGCGCACCGCAAGCTTGGCGTGCGCTGCCTGAAGGTGCTGCTGGCCGGCGGCGTCGACGTCGCGCTGGTGGTCACCCACGGTGACGACCCGGGCGGAAACAACCACGACGAATCGGTGCGCTCGCTGTGCCGCGAAGAACACATCCCTTGCATCGCCGCCGACGACGCCGAGTCGCCCGCGCTGCAAGAACAGGTCCGCGACGCCATGCCCGACCTGATGTTCAGCTTTGACTACCGCCACGCGCTGCCGGCGGAAGTGCTCGCGATCGCACCCGCCTACAACATGCACGGCTCGCTGCTGCCGGAGTTCCGTGGCGGCGCGCCGGTCGAGTGGGCCGTGCTGCACGACGCCACCGTCACCGGCGCCAGCCTGCACGAAATCACGGCCGAGCCGGGAGTCGGCGCCATCGTCTCGCAGGTGGAGGTGCCGATCCTGCCCGACGACACCGCCTTCGACGTGGCCGTCAAGGTCACCGTCGCGGCCGAGCAGACCTTGTGGCGCGTGCTGCCGTCGCTGCTGGACGGCACGGCGCCGCGCCTGCGCAACGACGGCGCCGCGCCGGACGCCGGCCTCGGTCCGCGCACGCCCGAGGACGGCCGCATCGACTGGCGCCAGCCGGCGCGGCAGGTCTACAACCTGCACCGCGCCGCCGCGCCGCCCTACCCCGGCGCGTTCACCGACATCGCCGGCGTCCGTTACGTGATCGAGCGCGCCCGCTTGTCCGGCAATTTCGGCAACGTCGTCGCCCTCGGTTTGCCACCGGGCTTGACCGTAGTGGATAATTGCATCTTTGGCGTGTGCGGCGACGGCCGCATGCTGACGATTTCCAGCCTGACCGCCGACGGCGAGCCCATCACGGCCGAGCAGCTGCAGGCGCGCCTGCGGGCGCGGCCATAGGCCAGGTTGACAGGCCAAGATTTACTTTGCGCGGCGTCTTGAAGGGTGAAAACTCGCCCTCATATTGTCGATGTCCATCTCCAGGAGAAAACCAGTGGCTGATAGCCAACCCGTAGTTACCGACTTTTCCGCCCCCATGACCAGCGGCCAGACTTTCCAGCTGTCGGGCCGGCCAGCGCGCCATACCGTGCTGTTTTTCTACCCGAAAGACAATACCCCCGGCTGCACCACCGAGAACATGGCGTTCCGCGATCTGTACGAGCAATTCCAGGCCGCCGGCACCGAAATCTACGGCATCAGCCGCGATTCGCTGCGCTCGCACGAAAGCTTCAAAGCCAAGCTGGGCCTGCCTTTCGAGCTCATTTCCGACCCCGACGAGGCGGTCTGCGCGCAGTTCAACGTCATGAAAATGAAGCAAATGTACGGTAAGACCGTCCGGGGCGTCGAGCGCAGCACGTTTGTCATTGACGCTACTGGTCAATTGGTGAAAGAATGGAGAGGCGTGAAGGTAGCGGGTCACGTCGATGAAGTGCTGGAATTTGTGGCGCGTCAGGCTTAACAGGTTTGCGCGTTGCCTTTCAGAGTTGCTCAACCGTAGCAGAATCATGCGCATCCAGCCATTTTGTTAACCATTTTGAGTCATCACTGTAACTCTTCCCACCCTACATGGTGGCCAGCCGGCCACCACGCGGTACTTTCTCCGGGCAAGATGCGCGCCCGTCGGCAGTCTACTATCCTGTTCCACCCAGCATCCACCCCATCGGGCACGAACGTTTCCATCGCTGGAAACGCGCGCTCGCCTATGGGCGGATTCCTCCAGTTATTTTTCGATTGAGATCCTGATGCCACTGCCAAAATTACCTAGTAAGCCAGCGACTTTACTGTTGGCAAAAGATTATCCAAAAGCGACAGGGCCGCGCCCGGTTTCCGCCATTGCGGCGGTCGCCGAGATAGCGCCGGCGCCCGCGCCGAAGAAAGCGGCGCCCGTCAAAGCAGTACCCGTAGCGAAATCCAAAGCGGCGGCGCCGGTCGCCGTCCAGGTCGCCCCGGCCGCCCCGGCGCCAGCGAAAACCACCGCCAAGTCGAAGGCCGTGGCCGCTGTGCTGAAGGCCGCGCCGACCGTGTTAAAGGCCGCCCAGGCGGCACCTGCCCCGGCACCGGTGGCCGCCAAGCCGGTCGCCAAGGCCAAGCCGGCTCCGGCCGCGCGCGGCAAGGTCACCCCGATCACCGCCGAGGCGCCACACCCGGCCAAGCACAAGATCAACGAAGTGGCGATCAAGTCGTCGACCAGCCGTCACGCCGACCAGACCGGCACGACCAAGCTGTTCGTGCTCGACACCAACGTGCTGATGCACGATCCATCGTCGCTGTTCCGCTTCGAGGAGCACGACGTCTACCTGCCGATGATGACGTTGGAGGAATTGGACAACCACAAGAAGGGCATGACCGAGGTGGCGCGCAACGCCCGCCAGGTGTCGCGCACCCTCGACGCGCTGGTCTCCAACACCGACGACGACGCCATCGAGAACGGCATCCCGCTGTCCAAGCTGGGCAACAAGGACGCCAAGGGCCGCCTGTACTTCCAGACCCGCATGCAAACGGCCGACCTGCCGGTGGGCCTGCCGGTCGGCAAGGCCGACAACCAGATCCTGTCGGTGGTCCGCTCGCTGGAGGCCGAACAGGAAGGCCGTCCGGTGGTGCTGGTGTCGAAAGACATCAACATGCGCATCAAGGCGCGCGCGCTGGGCCTGCCGGCCGAGGACTATTTCAACGACCACGTGATGGAAGATACCGACCTGCTGTACTCGGGTATCGTCCAGCTGCCGGACGACTTCTGGACCAAGCACGGCAAGGACCTGGAATCGTGGCAGGAAAATAAAAACGGCCAGAGCGCGACGTTCTACCGCGTCACCGGTCCGTTCGTGCCGTCGCTGCTGGTCAACCAGTTCATCTTCCTGGAGCCGAAGAATGGCGAAGCGCCGTTCTATGGCCAGGTCAAGCAGATCAACGGCAAGACCGCCGTGCTGCAAACCCTGCGCGACTTCAGCCACAACAAGAACAATGTGTGGGGTGTCACCGCCCGCAACCGCGAGCAGAACTTCGCCTTGAACTTGCTGATGAATCCGGAATGCGACTTCGTCACCCTGCTCGGCCAGGCCGGCACCGGCAAGACCCTGCTGGCGCTGGCGGCCGGCCTGGCGCAGGTGCTGGAAACCAAGCTCTACAACGAAATCATCGTCACCCGCGTGACGGTGCCGGTCGGCGAGGACATCGGTTTCCTGCCGGGCACGGAGGAAGAGAAGATGTCGCCGTGGATGGGCGCCTTCGACGACAACCTCGAAGTGCTCAACAAGTCCGATTCGGACGGCGGCGAGTGGGGCCGCGCGGCGACGCAGGACCTGATCCGCTCGCGCATCAAGATCAAGTCGCTCAACTTCATGCGCGGCCGCACCTTCGTCAACAAGTTCCTGATCATCGACGAGGCGCAGAACTTGACGCCGAAACAAGTCAAGACCCTGGTCACGCGCGCCGGTCCGGGTACTAAGATCCTCTGCCTGGGCAACATCGCGCAGATCGACACGCCGTACCTGACCGAGGGTTCGAGCGGCCTGACCTACGTGGTCGACCGCTTCAAGGGCTGGTCGCACAGCGGCCACGTGACCCTGGCGCGCGGCGAACGCTCGCGCCTGGCCGATCACGCCAGCGACGTCCTGTAATGTAGTAGAATAAACACGTACCTGTTAGCCCCGCCCGCAGCGATGCCGGCGGGGCTTCTTTTTTCCGTAAACAGTTTCCGTCATCCAACCTATGCACAAGTAAGCGTGGTCATCCACGAAAGTTCTTGAATCCTGTGGCATCCTGTATAACACTGACATCCAAGTCATTGATTTCGCCCGCCTTTCCGACCACAGCTGAGGTAAGACCATGGACATTCCAATCCTGATCCAGAAGCGTGAAGGCAGCCGATACGGGGTGACGGTCCCGGACATCCCGGGCTGCGTGACCACCGGCGAGACGGTGGACAAAGCGATGAGCAACGCCACCAAGGCCATCTACGGCCATGTCGGCCAACTGGTCGAGCAGGGCAAATCGTTCGAAATCAAACCATCCGAAGTGGAACACCTGTCGCGCGAGCCCGACTATGCCGACGGCATCTGGGCCATGGTCAGCCTCGACCTGGCCAGGCTGGACGATCCGCCGGAAACCTGATTTTCGCCCGCAATAACATGCATCCATCTAAAACACGTAGGGCGGATTAGCGCAGCGTAATCCGCCAAGTCCCATCTGCGGCTCATGACGTCCCCATACGACGACGTTTCCCTTGACCTTCCCACGATTGGAAGGCATACAGTATGATCATCGAAACCGTGAAGGAGAAGTCGATGTATCAGCTACAAGTGGAAAACATGAGTTGCGGTCACTGCGTGGGCGCGGTGACCAAGGCGGTGCAGGCGATCGACGCGGCCGCCAGGGTCGAGGTCGACCTGGCCACCAAGACTGTCAAAATCGACAGCGCCACCGCGCTGGCGCCGTTGAAATCGGCCATCGCCGACGCCGGCTACCCGGTCACCGCCGCCGCCTGATTCAACACACCCAGCTGGTCCGGCACACCCCGTGCGCAGCACGCCGCCGGACCACGCAACACCTATCCCGAAAACAACACCCACGATGCAAATGTAGGAAAAAAGCAATCGTGCGCGACACCGCTTGCTATACTTTTCCCATGGTTGCTATAAAAGCCACCCATCAACAGGGATGCATCAGCATGCGGTTACTCGACGAGAGCACCAGTAGCGCGAGGTCCAGACCATCCGTCCAGCGGATGGCGGCGATGCTGATCGTGCTGACCGTTTTCCTGGTCCAGTTGTTCGCCATCGGTGTGCACAACCACGCGATCGCCGACGACGACTCGGACTGCCCCACCTGCCAACTGGTCATCGACGCACCGCTACTACCATCGTCCGGCAACCTGACCGTCACACCCGAATCGCCCGCCCAAACCTACCCCGCCCATCTGCCGCGGTACCGCTCCAACACGCAGTCCGCCACCTTCCTGACACCCCCTTCCCACGCACCACCAGTCTTCGCCATCTGAGCTCTTCCCCTGCCCTGCCACGCCTTCACCACGCGCGCCTGCAACAGCACCGCCACGCCCGCGCATGATGGCCGCCATGGATTAGCTCCCCCGTTGTATCCCCAATAGCGACGCGGCCTCCCACCGGCGGTCCGCGTTGAGATAGACACGCCTTGGCCACTCCATCCGGAGCGGCCAACGGATCGTGTCGCCCTGAAAAAAACACATCCGTTCTTTCAGGGGTGGTGCAAGCGCGCGGCACCGATGATCCTTCGGCGCCGCACATCATGTTGATAAAAATCGGAGAACTACATGAACTTGAAAGAGCAAATGAAACTGTCGCCCATTGCCTCCCTCACCTTACTGGCGCTGACCGCGACCAGCGGCCTGGCGCACGCCGAAGCCTGGGTCCCCACCGCCACCAAGGCCCCCGTCGTCAGCGGCGCGACGACCCAGCAGCAAGCCCTGATGCAGGCCGGCATAGCGACCCACGTCGTGGTCGCGCTCAAGCTGCGCAACAAGGCCGATCTGGACGCGCTGACCGGCGATATCGTCGCCGGACGCGGAGGCCAGCCGCTGACGAAGGAACAGTTCATGGAACGCTACGCGCCGACCGCCGCCCAGGCGCAAAAGGTGGTCGAGCACTTGAAGCGCAGCGGCTTTATCAATGTCACCGTCTCCGACAACCGCCTGCTGGTGAGCGGCGACGGCACCGCCGGCTCGGTCAAAACCGCCTTCAACACGGAGCTCCGCAACTACAACGTCAACGGCCGCACCGCCTTCGCCAACGTCAGCGACGCCGCCGTGCCGCAGTCGCTCGGCGACACCGTCATGGCCGTCCACGGCCTGCAAACCATCCACATGTACCACACGCTGGCCAAGCCGGCGGCCGTGACCCTGGCCACCACGGGCCACAACCCGACCGACTTCCCGGCGATCTACAACGCAAGCGGCCTGCCCAGCGCCGTCAACGCCACCATCGGCATCATCACCCAGGGCAGCATGAAGCAAACCATCGCCGACCTGAACACCTTCACCAGCCGCGCCGGCTATCCGGCGGTGAACGTCAGCACGGTGACGGTGGGCGCGGCCAGCACCGACACCGCCGGCGTCGGCGAATGGAACATGGACACCCAGGACGCCCTGGCCGCCGCCGGCGGCACCATCAAACAGATGATCCTCTACACGGCCACCACCCTCAGCGACGCCGACCTCACCGACACCTACAACCGCGCCGTCAGCGACAACGTCGCCAAGACCATCAACGTATCGCTGGGCGAATGCGAAACCAGCGCCAAGAACTCCGGCATCATGGCCAGCAACGACCAGATTTTCCAGGCTGCGGTGGCGCAGGGCCAGACGTTCTCCGTCTCCTCGGGCGACTCCGGCTCCTACGAGTGCGGCGGCTCGAGCACCTCGCAAAGCTACCCGTCGGTGTCGCCGTGGGTGGTGTCGGTCGGCGGCACGCTGCTTAACACCACCGGGACCACATGGACTTCCGAAACCGTGTGGGCCTGTAGCAGCAGCGCCACCTGCCAGCAAAGCGCCGACGGCGGCGCCGGCGGCGGGCCTAGCCTGACCGAGGCGGCGCCGAGCTGGCAGGTCAACGCCGGCGTGCTGGGCACCTCCACCAAACGCGGCACGCCGGACATCGCGCTCGACGCCGATCCTTCCAGCGGCGCGCTCGTGCTGATCAACGGCGCCACCGAGCAAATCGGCGGCACCAGCCTGGCCGCGCCGCTGTTCACCGGCTTCTGGGCGCGCGTCCAGTCGATGAACAACAACTCGCTGCCCTTCCCGTCGTCCAACCTGTACGCGCGCGCGGCAGCCAATCCAGGCATGTTCCACGATGTCGTCTCCGGCAAGAACGGCGGCTACAGCGCCAAGGCGGGCTGGGACTATGCCAGCGGATACGGTAGCCTGAACGTGGCCAACTTCGCCAGCGTCATGGCCGGCAGCGGCGGTACCACGCCGCCGGCGTCGAACGCGCTGGCCAACAATGTCGCGGTGACCGGCATCTCGGTGGCCGCCGGCGGCAGCAAGGTGTACACCTTCGCCGTGCCCTCCGGCGCCACCAGCCTGACGTTCAAGACCTCCGGCGGCAGCGGCGACGCCGACCTCTATGTCAAACTGGGATCGCAACCGACGACCAGCTCATACCTGCAAAAATCGGACGGTTCGACCACCACCGAGACCATCTCGATCGCCTCCCCGGCGGCCGGCACGTACTACGTGCTGGTCTACGGTTACAAGGCGTCGAGCGGGGTCTCACTGGTGGCCAGCTACAAGTGACCAACGGGGTTTGATTGGCGTGTGACGTCCGCCGCTACTCCAACTCGGGATAGTGGCGGAAGATGCCGTCCTCGTTGAAGGGAATGCGGCGCTTCGAGCCAAGGTAGGCGGCGATATTGGGACGCGCCGCCACCTTGTCACGCAAGGAAACCAGGCCTGGATAAGACGGCTCGAGCTTCGCCATCGTCTTCGGGAACGCATAGCGCAAGCCTTCGATCAGCTGGAACAGCGACAGATCGACATACGACAGGCGCGAGCCGATGGTCCAGCCGCCGCGTCCCGGATTGCGCCGCACCACGCCCTCGAAATAGTCCAGGAACTTCGGTATGCGCGTCTCCCTGAAATCCTTCGCGCGCGCCTTCGCTTCCTTCTTCTGGTCTTCGTAGTACTTGTTGGTGGAGATGGGATGATGCGTGTCGTGCGCCTCGGCGACGATGTCGGCGATGGTCAGCTGCAGCTGGTTGGCCCACAAGCGCCCCGCCTCGGCCCGTGGCGCCAGGCCATGCCGCGCGCCGAGAAACAGCAGGATATTGGACGTCTGCCCGATCAGCAACTCGCCCGCGCGCAGCACCGGCGGCGCGAACGACGGATGATCGACCTTGTCACCGTCCAGGCTCGCCATCAACGCCGGCATGCCCTTCTTGCGCCGCGCTACATCGTCGTAGGGGATGGCCGCCTCCTCCAGCGCCAGCCGCACGAATTCGCCACGGCCCTGCAGGCCGTCCCAGTAATAGAGTTGGTATGGTGTCGTCATGCGAAATATCGTAGCACCACCGGCGCACGCCCGTCGCACAATCGCGGCGCCCGGAAAGCTTTTCAGGCCACGGTTATAATCGAACGGAAACTAATGTTCCGCCCGCTTCCACATCAACCATGTCTGCGTCCCGCCCATGCCGCCAGTCCCACCGCTTGAAATACATATCGTCCTGATGGTCGCCGCCGCCGGATTCCTCGCCGGGGTGCAAAACGCGCTGGCAGGCGGCGGCTCGTTCATCACATTCCCCGCCCTGCTGCTGGCCGGATTGAATCCGCTGGCCGCCAACATGACGTCGACCATCGCGCTGTTCCCGAGCCAGATCACGTCCGCCTATGCGGGGCGCAAGCTGGTGGGCGACGTCGGTCCGCTGACGTTCCGCCAGATGCTGATCATCAGCGCCATCGGCGGTGTATTCGGCGCGGTGCTGCTGTTGAATACCCCGGCGTCGTTCTTCGAAAGGCTGGTGCCCTGGCTGGTGCTGTTCGCCACCAGCGTGTTCGCTTGGGGGAGCTTCCGCAAGAAGCCGCTGCACGCGGCCAGCGGGATGCCGCGCTGGGTGCTGGTTCTGGCGCAGGGCTGCATCTCGATTTATGGCGGCTACTTCGGGGGCGGCATCGGTTTTTTGATGCTGGCGGCGCTGACCGTCGCGGGGCAGCAGGTGCGCATGGCGGCGGCCACCAAGAACGTGCTGGCGATGGCCATGAACGCAGTGGCGGCGATGATATTCGCGACGTCGGGTTTGATCAGCTGGCCGGCGGCGCTGGCGCTGTGCGTGGGCGGCATCGCCGGCGGCTTGTGCGGCGGGTGGTTGATTCACCGTTTGCCGGAGAAGGTGATGCGGGGGTTCGTGGTGCTGGTCGGAGCGGCGTTGACGGTTTGGATGTTTGTGCGTTGATGCCGTGGCACGCTTTGGCCGCCGACGGCGTTTGGCGGATTAGGCGGAACGCCGTAATCCGCCATCGATGAGCCGCCGGAGGTCCTAGAGATGCAAGCTTAATCCAGCATCCCATTCAGCTTCTTCAGCTTTTTGCGCCGTCCGATATAGCCTGCGCCCACCAAGCCGGCGGCCAGCGCCAGCAGGGCCAGCGTGCCCACCGTCTTCTGCGCCGGACTCAAATCGGCCAGCGTCTGCATTTCAAACCCGCTCACCTTGGCATCCGCCGGCTCGGTTTTCACAAACGATTCCGGCGCCGGGTCGGCCGGCTTGGCTTTGGCGCGCGGCGCCGGCACCGGTTGCAGCTCTTGCGACTTCGCTTGCAGCACTTGCAGGTCCGCCAGCGCGGCCTGCATCGCGGCGTCGTTGGCCTGCTGCTGCCCGGGAGCGGCAGCCGCCGGTTGCGCCGACGGCGCCGAGCCGCCGGCACGGCCGGCGGCGGCCGCCCCGCGCGCGATCGCCGGGTTGGAGCCGACGTTCGGCACGAACTGGCCGGTGAATTCAGGCGCGATCTTCAACGTCGCCTTGCTGCACGAGTCGGCGCTGCACGACACACCCGCCTCCTTGATCGCCCGCGCGTTCTGCCGCGTGAGATTGTCGCGCACCGCGTCGCCAGGCTGCCAATATCCACGCTCGATGGCGCTCAGCATGCGGTCGGTCACGGCCTGGTACGCGCGCAGGTTGCCGCTGGCGGCGAAGCGCTCGCGCACTTTCAGGCCATGGCGGTCGGCCACGTAGGTGTCGTACATGCGCTGCCATTTGCTGCTGTCGACCACTTCCGGCACCGTTACCTGCCAGGCCCACAGGTAATCGACCACGCGGTTGATGTAGCGCGCGCCGGAATAACCTTCCTTCAGCATGCTGTCGGCCCACTTGGGATTGAGATAGCGCGACTGCATCTCCTGCCCCATGTACTGCTCCAGCGTCTTGTGGCCCGGCTTGCGCGGGTTGGACAGATCGCTCACCACCACCTCCGGCGTTTTGCCGTCCACGCTGCGGATCGCCATCGCGGTGCCGCCCAGGTACTGGAAGAAGTCGTCGTTGTCCAGCGTCGCGAACAGATTGCTGGAGCGGCTGTGCAGCGCGATCTTGCTGCCGCTGATGGCCTGCTTGAATAACTCGTGCCGCTGTGCTGGATCGGCCTTGTCGTCGCCCCAGTAGCCGGCGCCGAAAGGATGGCTCATGCGGTTGATGAACACGTCCGCCACTTCCTTCTCGTTCTTCCACGCGTTCGTCAGTGGAATCAGCTTTTCGATCTGCGTGCCGTAGGCGCCGCTCGGCACGCCGAAAATGCGCACCGACGCCATGCGCCGCGCCTCGTCGGCGGAGATGCCGTTCGCCTGCAACGCGGCGGCGGTCTTGCGGCTATGCTCCTGCATCACGTTGCCCGAGGGGCCGGCGTCGGCCGCCGCGCCCAGATCGTCCTGTTGTTGCGCCAGCTGCGCCGCCTTGTCCATCAACGCCAGCAGATTGCCGAACAGGTCGCGGAACAGGCCCGACGAAATCAGCGTGACATCGACGCGCGGACGCCCCAGTTCCTTGCGGGTCAGCGCCTCGACGCCGGTCACACGGCCGCGTTCATCCCAGGTCGGACGCACGCCCATCAGCGCCATCGCCTGCGCCTCCATGATGCCCTCGTGACGCGAAGTCTCCACACCCCACAGGTTCATGCTCAATTTGTCCGGGTACACCCCATGGCGTTTGCGGTAGTCGTCGACCAGTTGCCGCGCGAGTTTGGCGCCCGCCTCGTAGGTGGTCTTGCTGGGAATCCGCGAAGGATCGAGACCGAAGAAATTGCGGCCGGTCGGCAGCGCGTCCGGATTGCGCACCAGGTCCGCGCTGGCGCCGGCCGGGATGTAGCGGCCCGACAGCGCCTCCATCAGGCGGTCCAGCTCCAGCGCCGCGCTGCGCTCGATATCGTTTTCCAGCAGCGCGATACGTTTGGTCTTTTGTTCGGCGGTGGCGCCGGTGTCGAGGCTGACCACCGCGCGCGCCGTGGCGTTGCGCCGCTCCGCCGTCGGCGCCACGCCGAAGGTATGCAGACCGAAAGGCGTCAGCTTGTTGCCGGTATCGTCCAGATACTCTTCCAGCGCCTCCATATCGGCCTCGGTTTTGAGCTCGGTCATTTTCATGTCCTTCAACACGCCGCTTTTGGCCGCGACGCGGTTCAGCGCCAGCAGATGGCTACGCGCCAGCAGCGGGCTTTTTTGCTCGGCCACGCGGTAGTCGTTGAGCAGCGCGCCAAGCTCGCGCAGGTCGGGATTGAGGCCGGCGATATCGAATGGTGGCGTCATGTGGTCGATGATGGTGGCCATGCCACGCCGTTTGGCCTGTATGCCCTCGCCCACGTCGTCCATCACGTACGGATAAATATTCGGCATGGCGCCGATCAGCGCCTCGGTCGGATCGTCCTCGGACAGGCCGGCTTCTTTACCGGTCAGCCATTCCTGCGTGCCGTGGGTACCGATGTGCATGACCGCGTTGGCCTGGAAGCTTTTTTGCAGCCACAGATAGAAGGCGATGTACTCGTGGCTAGGCGGCATGCTCACTTCGTTGTGCAGCTTTTCCAGGTTCTGCTCCCAAGCGCGGCCGGGCTGCGGCGCCATCAGCACGTTGCCGAAGCGGCGCGCCGGGTAGACGAATAACGAGTCGCCCTTGGCGTCGCGCCACAGCACCGGCGCGCTTTCCGGCTTGCCCCACGACGCCAGAATGGAATCGCGCAGCGTTTGCGGCAGTTTGGTGAACCATGCCTGATAGTCGGCCAGCGGCACCAGCAGCGCCTGACCGCTTTCGGCCAGATGCTTCAGGCCGGTCATGTAGTCGCCCTTGGACTTGCCGGGGTAATTCCCCCACTGCTGGATCTCGCCTTGCAGCTCGGCCTCGCCCGCCGGCAGCGCGTCGCCGGTCTGATAGCCATCACGTTTCAGGCGCTGGACGATTTGCCACAAACTCTCCGGCAGCACGTTCAGATACGCCGCGCCGATGGTCTCGGAACCGTGCGGGTAGTTGAAGTAAATCATGGCGATGCGCTTGTCGCCGTTGGCTTTCTGGCGCAAGGCCAGCCAGGCCGCCACGCGCTCGTTGAGCCGTTCGATGCGCTCGGCGATCGGCGTCTCCTCGACGTAGGCCAGGCCGGTCTGCGCATCGCTGATGCGCTCCCGGCTGGCGACCACCGTCGGCTGTATCAGTCCGGCCATCTCGGCGCCGGCCAGCTGCCAGGTGCGCTCGATGATATCGAGACCGATCTTCGATTCCCGCCATTGCGCCGCCGTGTGCTGGCTCAGGGTGATGGCGTTGATCGCCGGGACGCCGATCTTGTCGAGCAGCGCACCGGTGTTGGCGGTGCCGCCGACCTTCATCCCCAGCGCGACGATCAGGTCGACGCGGCTCTTGCCGTTTTCATCGAGCAGGAAGCGCAGCGGCACGTCGTATGGATAGCCGAACACCGGCAGCACGTTATAACCGCTCGCCTCGAGCCGCGAGACGATGGCCGCCAGCGGCAGGGTTTGTCCCGCCACCAGGCTGGCGCGGTAGAACGGCACGGCGATCCACGGCGCCCCGGTCTTGTAGTTCGCATAACCCTGCAAATAGTGCTCGTAGCTGCTGTAGGTGCGGTTGGCCGCGACGTCGTACAGGCCGACGTCCGGCATCGCGTGCACCGGCGCCACCGCCAGCGTCGCACCGAAATGCTGGCGCAAGATGTAGCGCAGCAGGTTGCCCATGTTCTCGATGCCACCCTCGCTGTGATACTGCTGGATGGCCTTGTCGTCCTGTACGCCCATCTCGCGGATACTGTCGTCGATGGCGCCGCCGACGGCGAACACCGGATGCCGCGACTTCCTCAACGCCTGCAGTTCGTCCTTGAGTCCCGCCATCGCCAGCCTGCCCTTGGCGTTGACGATTGCCACATCGGCGCTGGCCAACGCATTGCGGTCGGCCTGCGTCATGCCGTTGTTGGGAATGATGCGGATAACGACATTGAGCGCCTTCAGCTCCGCCTGCAAACCGCGCACCGCCAGCACCGCGGGCCGGGACTCGACGTCACCGAGCATCAGCGCCAGGGTGCGCGGCGCCTGCGCCGAATGCACATAGCCGACGATGAAGAAGGAGATCAGCAGCAGTAAGACGACTTCCAGTGTTCCAAAACGCTTATTCCGGAACATATACGACCTTCCCGTCCGGCAGTTGGTAGGCGGTGCCCAAGCGCTTGCCGGAGCCGGACAAGGGTTTGTCGCTGACGCGGCTCACCGTGATCTCGGCGCCTTTCTTGGTCAGCACCTCGACGCGGCCGTCCGCGCTCTTCTTGGCGATCGTGACTTCCGAATTCGGGTCCAGCAGGTCCATCATGTTCCAGGCCGAGAACAGCGCCAGCATCATCGCGACGATGAAGACGATGCTGGCGTCGAACAGGTTGGCCACGCCGGCCAACGGGTCCTCGGTGTGCTCGCCGATGCGGCTGTAGCGGTGGCGGTTCAGAAAACGCATCAGGCCTCCACGCGGATCAGGTGCGGCTTGTGTCCGTGCGTCGCCAGCATGGTTTCGGCGGCGTAGGCGATGTCGGTCAGGTCGCTGCGCAGCCAGTGTTCGCGCACCAGGCTCAGAACATAGGCGCACACGCTGCATGCCAGACCGACCACGGTGGCGGTGAAGGCGGTGGTCATCGATTCGGCCATCTTCGGCAGATTGCCCTGCGCCAGGCCGGCCAGCGAAATCCCCATCGGGATCAGGGTGCCCATCAGACCTAGCGCCGGACCGACCCGCACCACGAAGCGAACGCCGTCCAGGCGGCGCACGCCGGCGGCGTCGGCGCGCTGCACCACGCGTTCGAGGCGCGCATCGAGTCCCGGCTCGCCCTCTTGCGCCGTCAGCACGGTCGCCATGTCGTGCCGCGCGGTGGCCACCAGCATGCGCACGCCGCGCCGTCGCTCGATCCACTCGGCGCCGAAGGTGCCGAAGCACACCAGCATGTACAAGGTCAGTGCGGCGATCCCCAGCAGCACGGGCAGATACAGCACGTTGGAAATGGAATACAGCAGCGTCTCGATTGAGCGGATGGCCGCGTCGGCAGGCAGGTTGGGCATTGAATGATCCAGCGACAGAAGCAAGCCACTCACCTCCCCGTGAGCGGATTGAAAGGAAGCGCCTGGGCGCTTCCACCTCTTTGGCCGGTATCCGGGCTCGCAAGCAAATCCGCCTGACCTTCCCATGCAAAAGCACAGTGGCACAGCGAGGCGGATGGTCGTCGACGACGACGCTTGTTTACCGTTGCGGGGGCAGCACATGTTGGCTGGCTGGGCCAGCGCCATGTTTCCCGTTTAACTGCGCATCCAGACGGACGCGCGGGCACCAAAACCTGGCGATTATACGTGGTTCCGTCCCGCCCCGACAGATACACCGGATAGCCCGGGCTACTTTGGATCGGCCAGGCTTTGAAGAATAGGACAATCCGGCCTGTCATTGCCCTTGCAGCAGCGCGCCAGCGTTTGCAGCGTGTCGCGCATTTCGGTCAATTCGGCGATGCGCTGGTTAAGCTCGTCGACGTGTCCGAGGGCGATGTGTTTCACGTCGGCGCTGGCACGCTCCTTGTTCTGCCAAAGCGACAGCAACTCCCGGATCTGGTCCAGCGAGAAGCCCAGCGTGCGGGCGCGCTTGACGAAGCGCAGCGCATGCAGGTCGTTCTCGCTATAGATGCGGTAGCCGGATTCGCTGCGCCGCCCCGGCGGAATCAGCGTGATGCTCTCGTAGTAGCGGATCATCTTGGCCGAGACGCCGGAGGCGCTGGCCGCTTGTCCGATATTCATACCTTCACTCCTTCACTAGCGGGTCGCGCCTGGGGCTTCCAGCGGCGCAGCAGCAGCGCATTGCTGATCACGCTGACGGAACTGAGCGCCATCGCGGCGCCAGCCACCATGGGGTTGAGCAGGCCGAAGGCGGCCAGCGGAATGCCGACCAGGTTATAGATAAACGCCCAGAATAGATTCTGGCGGATTTTGCCGTAGCTGCGGCGCGAGATCGAAATGGCCGCGGCCACCAGCTCCGGGTCGCCGCGCATCAGCGTGATGCCGGCGGCGTGCATAGCGACGTCGGTGCCGCTGGACATGGCGATGCCGACATCGGCGGCGGCCAGCGCCGGCGCGTCGTTGATGCCGTCGCCGACCATGGCGATGCATTTGTCCTGCCG
Organism: Burkholderia sp. LMU1-1-1.1; assembly: GCF_040675865.1. Classification (NCBI taxonomy): domain Bacteria; kingdom Pseudomonadati; phylum Pseudomonadota; class Betaproteobacteria; order Burkholderiales; family Burkholderiaceae; genus Burkholderia; species Burkholderia sp. LMU1-1-1.1. The sequence continues at coordinate 510,227 of NZ_JBEGHG010000023.1, forward strand.
CTTCATGGCGCCGATGGCGGCGGCTTTATCGGCCGGCAGCATGTTGGCGACTACCCTCCGGATGCCGAGTGACGCGCCGACGTGATCGGCGCTGCCCTGGTTGTCACCGGTCAGCAGCACGGTCTCGATATTCAAAGCGTGCAGCGCTTCGACGGCGGCACGTGCGTTCGGCTTGACAAGGTCGCCGAAGGCCAGCAGCCCGAGTAAGCGCGCCGGTTGCGGCGACTGCGCGGCAAGCCACGAGACGGTCAGGCCTTGCTGTTCCAGTTCGGCGGCGCGCGGCGCCAGCGCGGCGAGCGCGACGCCCTGCTCCTCCATCAAGCGCGTGCTCCCAAGGAGCAACCGCATGCCGTCGACCGTCGCGGCGACGCCGCGTCCGGGCAAGGCGGTGATGTCGCCGGCGACGGTGGGGACGAAAGGCGCGCCGGCAGCGCTATCCCCGGCGGCTTGCTGCACCGCGCGGGCCAGCGCGTGCTCGCTGCCCCGTTGCACCGCCGCCGCCAGTTGCAGCAGGCGCGCCTCGTCGATGGCGCCGGGCGCCGGCTCGCACACCGCCAGCGATGGTTTGCCTTCGGTCAGCGTGCCGGTCTTATCGAAAGCCACGGTGGTGATGCGGTGCGCCAGCTCCAGCGCCTCCGCATCCTTGATCAGGATGCCGTGGCGCGCGGCCACGCCGGTGCCGGCCATGATGGCGGCGGGCGTGGCCAGTCCGAGTGCGCACGGACAGGCGATCACCAGCACCGCCACCGCGTTGATGATGGCGGTCTCGCCATCGCCGGACACCAGCCACCAGCCCACCAATGTCAGCAGCGCCAAGACCAGCACCACCGGCACGAACACCGCGCTGACGCGGTCCACCAGATGCTGCACCGGTGCCTTGGCCGCCTGCGCGTCCTCCACCAGGCGGATGATGCGCGCCAGCGTGCTTTCGGCGCCGACCGCAGTCACGCGCACCAGCAGCATGCCTTCACCATTGATCGCGCCCCCGGTCACGCGGTCGCCGGCATGGCGCGCCACGGGCAGGCTTTCGCCGGTGATCAGCGCTTCGTCCACGTGGCTGGCGCCTTCCACCACCACGCCGTCGACGGCGATGCGTTCGCCGGGCCGCACCACCACCATTTCTCCGGGTAGTACTTGCGCGATCGGCACCTCGATATCCTGGTCGCCGCGCCGCACGCGCGCCGATTCCGGCCGCAGCACCTGCAGCGCGCGGATCGCGGACGTGGTCTGCCGCTTGGCGCGCGCCTCCAGCCATTTACCCAGCAACACCAGCGTGATGACGACGGCGGACGCCTCGAAATACAGATGCGGCATGGCCGAGGTGGCGGTCAGCAGTTGGTAGATGCTCAAACCGTAGGCGGCGCTGGTGCCGATCGCGACCAGCAAATCCATATTGCCGCTGCGGGCACGCGCGGCCAGCCAGCCGGCCCGATAAAAGCGCGCGCCGAGCCAGAACTGCACCGGGGTCGCCAGCAAAAATTGAATACGGCCGTCGAGCATCCAGTGGACGCCGGCCAGTTCGAGCAGCATCGGCAGCAGCAACGGCAGCGACAGTAGCGCCGCCAGCAGCACCGCGTAGCCGCTGGCACCCGGGGCGACCACCGCCGGGGCGGGGGGAGAGAAAGGGGCCGGCGGCGGCTTGGCCTGGTAGCCGGCCTTGTCGACCGCCTGTCGCAGCACGTCGAAATCGATCGGCAGCGCCGACTCCACGCGCGCCATCTCGGTCGCCAGGTTGACGCTGACCTGTTTGACGCCCTCCACGGCGGCCAACACGCGCTCCACGCGCCCGACGCAGGACGCGCAGCTCATGCCCTCGATCTTGATCGATTGCGAGACTGATTTTTCAGCGGTTGAATTCATCATGGTCCTTCAATTGGCGGGTACTAACACTAGCTTCAAGTATCCCACGATTGGAAGGTCAAGCACTTTTTCGGCGCGCGCGTCCGCTCGCGCACAGAAACCGGCCGGATTGTCGCTACAATCGAGATATCAACCTGACACGAAAGGGTCAATGTGGCGCTGGGCGGAATGTTAAAACGCGATCTACTGTGGCTATGGACCGCCATCGCGGCCATGGTCGTGCTGCTGGTCTGGCTGCTGCTGCAGCTGGGCCGCCAGGGCGCCGATTGGCAGATTTCCGCGGCCCGCTCCCGCGCGGCCGTGCTGTGCCAGATCATGCGCGCCGGCGGCGAACGCATCGACGTCGGCGCCAGCGGCGATGCCGCGACGGCGCGCGCCGTCGTCGACATGGCCCTGCGCGAGGACGCCGGCGTCGAGGGCGGCCTGTGGGAGCGGCGGCGCGGCGTGTTTGCCTACGCCTTCCCGACCTACGACGGCAGCGGCGCCAAGACCGACGTGCCGGCGGCCGAGCTGCCCCGGCTGGCGGCGTTGTCGGAGCAGGCGCTGGCGGCCGGCGCCGCCGTCGACGAGGTGCGGCCGGGACTGCGCGAGGCGGTCGTCTACAGCGCCTGTCCCGTCGCCGCCAATGTCGCCGGCTGGACCCTGACCCGGGTGGCGACCATCGCCGACGGCGCGCTCAGACACCTGATCCTGGCCCTGAGCCTGTTATTGGGCTCATTGGTGCTGGCCGGCGCCGGCTTCGCCCTGCTGCTCACGCGCTGGGGGCGCGAAGCGCAACGCCTGTCGGCGCTGCTGGTGGCCAGCGAACGCATGGCCGCGCTGGGCGGCCTGGCGGCCGGCCTGGCGCACGAAATCCGCAATCCGCTCGGCACCATCCGCATGAAGGTGGACAACGCGCTGGCGGCACCGCCGGAGCGGCGCCAGGCGCGCACCGAGGCGGCCCTGCACACCACCTTGGCGCAGGTGCGGCGGCTCGAAACGCTGGTGGCAAGCCTGCTCGCGTTGACCCGCTCCTTCCATCCGCAACGCGCGCCGGTCGCGCTGGCGCACTGGCTGGCGCAATGCGCCCAGCAGCATGCCGAAGCGGCCGCCGATCTCCGCGTGACGCTGGGCCTCGACCTGCAAGCGGGTCTCGACGACGCCGCGCGCGCCACGGCGCTGTTCGACCCGGCGCAAATGGAGCGCGTGATCGACAACCTGATATTGAATGCGCTGGCCCACACCGCCGCCGGAGGCCACATCGAAGTGGGCGCGGCGCGCGACGGCGCGCTGTTGCGTCTCTGGGTGTCCGACGACGGCAGCGGCGTCCCGTCGGCGCTGCGCGCCACGCTGTTCGATCCGTTAGTCACCGGCCGCGATGGCGGCACCGGCCTGGGACTGGCCGTGGTGCGCGAAGTGGTCCAGGCCCATGGCGGCCGCGTGGCGCTGGACGCCCGGCACACCGCCGGCACCCGCATCGAACTGGAGCTCCCATGGCCATGATCCTGATAGTCGACGACGATGCGGCGTTCCGCGCCACCCTGGCCGAGACGCTGGAGGACCTGGGCCACGGCGTGCGCCTGGCCGCCAGTTGCGAGGCCGGCCTGCGCGCCCTGGCCGAGGGCGGGATAGCCGCCGCCATCGTCGATTTGCGCCTGCCCGGCGACGACGGACTGGCCTTCCTGCGCGCGGCCCCGTCCATCGCGCCGGGTGTGCCATGCTTGATGCTGACGGCCTACGCCAGCGGCTCCAACACCATCGAGGCGATGCGCCTGGGCGCTTTCGACCACCTGGCCAAGCCACTCGGGCGCGACGCGCTGACCATGGCGCTGGGCCGAGCGCTCAAGGCCGGCCGCCAAGCGGCGCGCGAAGCGCCTGGCACGCCGGCAGCGGACGACGGCATCCATGCCGGCGAACAGATGCTGAGCAACAGCGAGGAGATGCGGGCCATATTCAAGCGCATCGGCCTGGTCGCCGACAGCGCCAACTCGGTGCTGGTGCTGGGCGAGACCGGCACCGGCAAAGAGCTGGTGGCGCAGGCGCTGCATCAGAACAGCGCCCGGGCGGCAGCGCCGTTCGTCGCTGTCAACTGCGCGGCGATCCCCGCCGAACTGCTTGAGAGCGAACTGTTCGGCCATGTCAAGGGCGCGTTCTCCGGCGCCACCGCCGATCGGCCCGGACGCTTCCGCGAAGCCGACGGCGGCACCTTGTTCCTCGACGAGATCGGCGACATGGCGCTCCCGACCCAGGCCAAGATCCTGCGCGTGCTGCAAGAGCGCGAAGTGACGCCGCTGGGGGCGCGCCACAGCCAGCAGGTCGACTTGCGCATCGTCGCCGCCACCCACCGTGACCTGGAGGCCGAGGTGGCCGCCGGCACGTTCCGGGCCGACCTGTGGTATCGGCTGCAGGTCATCACGATCACGCTGCCGCCGCTGCGCGACCGCGCGGGCGACGTCACGCTGCTGGCCGCGCATTTCTTGCGCGGCCAGGCGGGCGGCCACGGAAAACGTCTGAGCGAGCCGGCGTTGCGCGCGCTGGAGGCGCACGAGTGGCCGGGCAACGTTCGCGAGCTGCGTAACACGATGCAGCGCGCCATCGCCCTCAGCGAAGGTGACCTGATCGAGGTCGAACACCTCGGTCTGGGCGCCTCGCGCCCAGCCGGCGCACCACCCGGCACAGCAACCACCAACGCGACGGACATCGACTGGGACGGCACGCTCGAACGCGCGCTGGCGCAGGTCGAGCTGGCGATGCTGCGCCGCGCGCTCGACGCGGCGGCGGGCAACCGCAGCGAGGCCGCGCGCCGCCTGGGGCTGTCGCGCCAGCAGTTGTACCGGAAGCTGGCGCAATACCAGATGGAGTAACGGCGGCGGACAGCTGTCCGTTCTATTGACACCCCGGTGTCACACCAGCGGACACCCCGGCGTGCGCGCCTGTGTAAACAGCGGGCTGGGAGGCTTGGCACGCTATCTGCATAGTCATGACTACCACCCCTCGACATCACACAAGGAGATAGTCATGAATGTTCTTAAATACCCGATGCTGTTGATCGCACTGTCACTGGCCACGGCCGCATCCGCCGCCCCGCCGCAAACCGATCCAGCCCCACCGCCACCAGCGGGCCAACCGGCACCACCACCGCCTGCCCCTCCGGCACCGCCACCGGGATCGCCAGTCCCGCCACCGCCAGGCGCGGACGCGCCGCCGCCGCCGCCCCCGCCGGCGGAGGCCCGCCGAGGCAACGCCGCCAAGCCCGTGCCGCCACCCAAGCCGCGCGGTGCTGCCGGCAAACGGCCGCTCGATACGCCGCCACCGCCACCGGCGGCGCCGGGAACCCAAGCACCGCCACCACCGCCGGTCGGCCAGCAGTAACCCGATCGTGCCAATGTCATCGGCTTCGCTGGCACCCGCAGTGGCGCTGGCGGTGGCCCTATCCGGCCTTTGCCTCGGCGAGGCCGGGGCGGCGCCACCGCCCCCATTGCGCGGGCCCTCTGCCACCGCCCCCGCGCCGGTGGCAGAGGGTTTGGTCGCGCGCTATCTCACCACCCCGTACGGCGATCCGAACGGCCTGCGGCTGAACGACGGCACGCTGGTTCTCTTCGCCCCACACCTCGGCGCGCGGATCGGCGCCGCCATCGCGCCGGGCCAGCGGGTGCGCGTCGTCGGCCATGTGGTCGCCGATGGCGTCATCCGCGCCATGGCCTTGATGAATCTGACCTCGGGCGCCAGCATCGACGACGAGCCACCGGCTGCGCCCATCCCGCCGATGGCGCGCCAGCCGCTGCAAAGGCTGGAGGCGTCCGGCACCATCGATGTGGTGCTGCGCGGGCCGCGCGGCGAAGCCAATGGCGTTATCCTCGCCAACGGCGACATCATCTACTTCCGCCCGGACCTGGTCCGTGCGCGGCTGGTGGCCGGACAGCCATTCGCCGCCACCGGCATCGGCACGCGTGGCGCCTCCGGCAGCGCCCTCGAAGCGATAGCGGTCGGCGCCGACTTGGCGACGGCGCGCACGACGCCCCATGCGCGGCCAGCGCCACCGGCATCACCCGGCCCCGCGCCGGCCAATCAACCGTCATTGGAGTACCCTGCGCGTGTCGACTGAAAATACATTGTGGATCATCACCGGCTTGACGATGGCGGGCATCGTCCTGCGCCCCTGGCGCGTGCCGGAAGCCGTATGGGCGACCCTGGCGGTGCTGGCGCTGATACTGCTCAAACTGATCGATCCGGCAAGCATCGCCACCGGCGCCGCGCGCGGCTGGGACGTGTATCTCTTTTTGGCCGGCATGATGCTGCTGGCCGAGATGGGACGCCGCCACGGCGTGTTCGACTGGCTGGCGGCGCATACCGCGCGCGCCGCCGGCGGCTCCGGCCACCGCCTGTTTTTACTGGTCTACTTGGCCGGCACGGTCGTCACGGTGCTGCTGTCGAACGACGCCACCGCCGTGGTGCTGACGCCGGCCGTGTACGCGGTGGCGCGCGCCGTCGGCGCCCCTCCGCTGCCGTATTTGTTCATTTGTGCCTTCGTCGCCAACGCCGCCAGCTTCGTGCTGCCGGTCTCCAACCCCGCCAACCTGGTGATGTTCGGCGAGCAGATGCCCGGACTGGGAGAATGGCTGTCGCTGTTCCTGCTGCCGTCGCTGGGCGCGATCGCCGCCACCGGCGTCGCCTTGTATCTGCTGCTGCGCGGCGAGCTGACAACGGCGATCCGACGCGATATCGAGGTACCGCGCCTGACAACGGCCGGCCGCCTCACCGTCGGCGCCCTGGCTGGCGCGGCGCTGCTGCTGGGGGCCGCTTCCGCGCGCGGCATGGCGCTTGGCCCCGTCACGCTGGCGGCGGCTGTGCTGACGCTATTGCTGGTCAGCGTCAGCACGCGCGTCGTCCCGACAGCGACGCTGCGCGCGCTGTCGTGGGACGTGCTGCTGATGGTGGCCGGCTTGTTCGTGCTGATCGAGGCCTTGCAGCAGCACGGCGTGGTGGCGGCGCTGGCGGCGCAGTTGCAGGCGCTGCAAGCGCGCTGGCCGGACAACGCCGGCAATCTCACAGGCGCGCTGCTGGCCGTCGCCTGCAACCTCTTTAACAACCTCCCCGCCGGCCTGCTGGGCGCCGCGACGCTGGACCATGTCGACGCCTCCAGCACACTGCGCGCGGCGGCCCTGATCGGCATCGACCTGGGGCCGAATCTGTCGGTGAGCGGATCGTTGGCGACGATCCTGTGGCTGACGGCGCTCAGGCGCGAGGGCATCCAGGTGGGCGCCTGGCGCTTCCTGGCGCTGGGCGCGGTGGTGATGCCGGCCGGTCTGGCCGCGGCCCTGGCGCTGCTGTGGGTGCGGTCATGACGGCGCCGGGCGCCCTGTCCGCCCGCCCGGCCGGCAACGCGGCAGGCGTCGCGAACGCCGCGAGCGCCGGGACCGCGCCGGCGGGTGCCAGCCTGATGGCGCTGGCGCTGCTGAATTTCTTCCTGGCCGACGCGCGCGACGGCCTCGGGCCCTTCCTGGACGCCTACCTGAGCACCAAGGGCTGGCGCCCGATGGACCTGGGCCTGCTGGCGACGGCGTGCGGCGTGATCGGCCTCCTTGCAGGCCTGCCCGCCGGCGCGCTGGCCGATCGCAGCCGCCACAAGCGGGCGATGATCGTGCTGCCGGTGGCGCTGATCACGCTGGGCGCGTTCCTGTGTATCGCCTGGCCGGAGCGCTCGGTGGTGTTCGTCAGCCAGGCTTTGGCGGCGGTGGCCGGGGTGCTGATCATGCCGGCGCTGGTCGGCATCACCCTGGGCGTGGTGGGGCCGGACCGTTTCGGCGCCCAGCTCGGCAAGAACGAGGCCTACAACCACGCGGGCAACATCGTGCTGCTGGGCGGCACCTGGGCCGCCAGTGTCTGGTTCGGACTGCCCGGCGTGGCGGCGCTGATGCTGGTCACCACGGTGGCCGCCATCGCCGCCACGCTGGCGATCGCGCCGGGGACGATCGATCACGCGGCCGCGCGCGGCATGCAGGGCGGCCACGAGGCCGCCGGCGCGCAAGGCGGCGGCAGGGCGCCGCCGCTGCGCACGCTGTATCGCAACCTGCCGCTGCTGCTATTGAGCGTGTCGCTATTGCTGTTCCACTTCGGGAACGCGCCGCTGGCGCGCCTGATCTCGCAGCAGTTCGCGGTGCAAATGCAAAAGCCGTTCGAAACCACGGCGGTGATCACCATGGTGTCGCAATTGGCGGCGCTGGCCGCAGCGCTGGCTGCGCCCTGGATCATCAGGCGCGGTTTGGTACGGGCGGCGGTGATGCTGGCCATGCTCAGCTTGCCGCTACGCGGAGTGCTGGCGTGGGCGTTCTCGGACTTCGCGATGATTTATCCGGTGCAGCTGCTCGATGGCGTGGGCGTCGGCCTGCTCGGCATCCTGACGCCTTTCCTGGTCGAGCGGCTGACGCGCGGCAGCGGCCATTTCAATCTGGCGTTGGCGGCGGTGATGATGGTGCAGGGTTTGGGCGCGGCCTCCAGCAACGTGGTGGCCGGCTATCTGGTGACGCGCTACGGCTATCCGGTCACCTATCTGCTGCACGGCGCGGCCGCGCTGGCGGCGCTGGCGGCGTTCCTGCCGGTGCCGCGCGGTGGCCGCGGGCGCTAGCGCACTTCGCAGTCGACGGTCGCCGCCTTGGGGGCGCCCGAGCCCGAGCCCGACGCCGACGTGTTGATGACGAACGTAGGTGGCGGCAAGAACTTCAGCCCCGGGTTGGTCGGAATAATCACCGGCGGCGTCAACGTGCTACGCGTGTAACCAAACTGGCCGGCACTGAACTGCTGCGCACCGGCGGTATTGCTGACATTGATCAGGCCGTCGAGAACCTGGACATACAAACCAGCCGGCAGTTGGGGACTCGACGGCGGCGGCAAGACCGGTCCCTGCGCCAGCATCAGCGGTTGCAGCGGCTGCGCCAGCGCGTCCAGCGACGCCGTGCTGGCCATGAGATACGCTTCGCGCGCGGCCACCGCCTCGGCCGACGGCTCGACCAGATCGGCGATGAAAGTGGTGCCGCGTATGCCGATGGTGGCGCTCGGCGTCTTCATCGAGAACTTTTCCTTGTTGCGCTTGCCCAGCAGGCCGGTGACCGAGCGCAGCCCCCCTTTGACCAGGCTGAACGAGGCCTGGTCGCCGTCGGGCTTGCCGGCGTCGAAGGCGAAGTTCTCGACCTTGAAGGTGGTCCCCGGCTTGAGCGTGATCTCGCTGTTGTCGACGAACTTGACCAGCGCGTAGGTGTTCTTCTCCGTCATCAGCGTGTCGCCGCTCTCCACTTCCGAGCGCAGCGACAGCACGCGCACCGCGCCATCGGCTTTCTTGGCGAGCAAGGGACCGCTGAGCTGCGTGATGGTGCCGGCCACCTGCGCCGCCCAACTGGCGCTGACCACGCTACACAGCACCAGCAGCATCAGCCCCTGGAGCAGACTCTTGGTTGCAACATGCCTAGTTGCAGTAGGTTTTCTTGGCAGGGACATTTTGTTTTCCGGTGTTTTCGGTGGTGGTGGTGCTGCTTTGCGACTTCGGTTCGCTCGACAATGGTTCGTCGGTTTTGTCGTCGGCCCCGCGCGACGGGGCGGACGCCGTGGCGCGCGTGACCGTCTTGATCACTTCTATGCTGGCCAGCTGCACCGGCTTGGCCGGCTCGCTCGCACTTGGTGGCGACAATACCTGACATAGTGCGGAGTTCGGCGCGATGGTGCAGATATCGGCTGACACCGGTGTTGGCGTAGGTGTCGGTGTTGGCGTAGGTGTCGGTGTCGGTGTCGGTGTCGGCGTCGGCGTCGGCGTCGGCGTAGGTATCGGCGTTGGCGTTGGCGTCGGCGTCGGCGTCGGCGTTGGCGTCGGCGTCGGCGTAGGCGTAGGCGTTGGCGTCGGCGTAGGCGTCGGTGTCGGCGTAGGCGTAGGCGTCGGTGTTGGCGTTGGCGTTGGCGTTGGCGTTGGCGTTGGCGTTGGCGTTGGCGTCGGCGTCGGCGTTGGCGTCGGCGTTGGCGTCGGCGTTGGCGTTGGCGTTGGCGTCGGCGTTGGCGTTGGCGTTGGCGTCGGCGTCGGCGGCATCTGCGTAATCTGCGTATAGCTGCCGTTCGAACCAATGATCGTGCTGCCGGCGGCCAGGTCAAAACTGGTCGCCGTCATCGTCACCGAACCGCCCGCCGATGTCACGATGGCCCCATTACCGAAAGTCATCGTATTGCTCAGATCATAGCTGTCGCCCGCCACCAGGCTGATATCGCCGGAGTAGGAATTAACCATCCCCTCGATCGTCAACGGGCTATGGGTTTGCAGCGTAATCGCGCCGGTGTTGGTCCTCACCCCATACCAGCCATCGTCCGGCAGCGGCCACGGCGCCGCAGCGATCAGCATCGCACCGGTATTATCGATGGTGATCGCACCGTTGTTGTCGCCGCCGACGGAAAGCTGCTGCGCCTTCGTCACCGTCAGCGTATCCGCATGCGCGGTGTTGTTGACGTTGGCGATGTTGATAGCCGCCGTGCTGCCGCCGCCCGCGCGATTGACCGCCGACAGTTGCGAAACCTTGGTCAGCAATGGCGCCGCCGTCGAGCCGATGCCGCCCGTGGCGTACATCGTCAGATGGTTGGCGGTGATGGGCGTGCCTTGGACACCGCCGGCCGTGGTGATGGCGCCGTCGGCGTCCAGCGTCACGTCGCCATCGGTATCGATGCCGCTGATCTGATACATATCGCCGCCGACCATCGTGGCGATGGCCGTGCTGGAGCTGTTCTTGAACACGAGGTCATGACCGGCGCCATGTTGCGACACCGCCAGGTTGACCACCCGATTGCCCGCGTTGTTCAACGTGATGTCGCCGCCATTGGCGACCGCCAGATTCTCCACGTTGATGGCGCCGGTTTGCGTGATGGCGCCGCCGTTGCTCAGCAGCGCGATGCTGGTGGTGGCCGAGTCCCGCTGCGCCGCCAGGGAACCTGTGGTGGCGATTCCCGCGACGGCAATGCCGGCCACGTTGTGCTCCGCGTCCTGGCTGCCGATCACCAAGGTCGGCACCTTCAGATAGCGGATATCCCTGACCAGCAGGCAGTTGACCGCGTTGGCGCAGGAGGTGCCGCCCAATTCGATATGATAGCCGCCGCCGGACGGACGGACGCTGGCCAGATTGGCCGTTACGTTGGCGTTCAGGTCCAGCGCGTTGGCCGCGATCGCCACCGTATCGGCGCGGGTCGCAGCGTTGACGTTCACTTCCAGCGCGTCCAAGGTCAGCGTTCCGTTGATCCGGGTGGCGGCGTCGATCAGCACATTGCCGGTGCGGCCCGAGCCCAGGGTCAGATTGCGGACGTAGCCGCTCGAACCGGTCAAGTCGAGCGAACCGGTCACCGCGACTACCCCGTCGGCGCTGGCGCTGGCGATGGTGACGTCGGCGTTGTCGATCTTCTTGAGCGTGTCCTCGCTCACCGCCAACGCGTTGCCGCCAGCCGCGCCGGTGCCGACGTTGACATCGCCGTCCGAGGAGATCAGCACTTTGGCCCCGCCGCCCTGCCCGCTGATGCGGGCGCCGCCGCCCATTTCCAGGGTACTAGCCTTGATACCGATATCGCCGCCGGTGACGGTGGCATTGCTGCCCATCGCCACGCTGGTCGCTTCGATCGTCAGGTTGCCGGTGGCGCCGGCATCGACCTTGCCGTAGACGTTGACGACGCGGCCGGCCAGCGAGATGCCATGGCCACGGCTGTCGAGCGTGGTGGCGCTGCCCAGCGAGGCGATCGTCACGGCGCCGCTGCCGCTCGCGGTACCGGCGCCGTTGTCGTTGGCCGTCAGCCGGATGTCGCCGGTCATCGCCAGCTCGGCATTGAGGTTGATGTTGTTGCCCGCCTGCGCCGTCAGGCTGACGCCGCTGTTGGCATTGTGGACCGCCGCGCCGAAGGTGATATCGTGGCGCGCCTGCAGCACCACGTTGGCGGTGGCGCCGCTCAACGCGCCGGAGTCGACCTCGGTCACGCCGCTGGTGGCCTGGCCGAACGGCGTCAGATCCGACAGCGGGGTCGGGATGTTGGAATCCTTGATGATGGAAATGTCGTAGGGATCGAGCAGCCAGGTGCCGTTCCTGCCGCCCTGGCCGGCCACGGCGCCGGCTTCCACGCGGGCGCCCGCCACATCCAGATAATGGCCCGAGGTTTCAATCAGGCCGCCATTGCCGCCCCGCGCGCCGCCATGTGCCGACACGGCGCCGTGCATGCGGGTCGCCTCGTCGCTCCAGACGACGACCTTGCCGCCGTCGCCGTTGATGCCGGCGTCGGCGCTGATCGTCACATCCCGCCCGACGAAGGTTTGCCGCGCGTTCGGCAGCGCGGCGTTCTTGCCCTGGTAGTCGCCGCCCACCAGCACCGTGCCGCCGCCCGCGCCGCCGCTGGCGTCGACCACGGCGTTGCCGGTCAGGCCGACCCGCTCGCCCAGCAGTGCGATGTCGCCGCCGGTGTTGACATTGGCGCCGCGCGCGCTGGTGACGCTGCCCGCCTCCAGCATGGCTGTGCCGGCCGCCTTCAGGATGATCTGGCCGCGTTCGCCGAGCACGGCGCTATCGGCGTTGATCGTGCCGCGCTGGTTGACCAGCGCGCCGTAGACGCCGACGCGCCCGCCCCGGGCGACGATGCTGCCCAGGTTGAGCGCCTGGTCGGCCGGCGCCGACACCACCACCTGCACGTTCGGATCGCGGGAATCGAAAAGTTGCACGCTGTGCCCGGCCGCCAGCACCACGTCGCCGTTCGGCGACGAGATGACGCCGCTGTTCTCCACCGCCGGCGCGATCAGGAAGATCTGGCCGCCACCCGGCGTGGTGAGCGTGCCCTGGTTGACGACCTTGCCCGCGTCGGCGGCGCCGGCGAAGTTGTTTTTACCGGCCAGGAAGTCGGCGTTGGAAATCGCCAGGCTGGAGGCGACCAGGCCGTTGACGTCGACCCGCGAACCGGCGCCGAACAGCACACCGTTCGGATTGATCAGGAACACCTTGCCGTTCGACTGCAGCGCGCCCAGGATGCGGCTCGGGTCCTGCCCGGTGATGCGGTTGAGGACCTTGCTGTCGGCGCTTTGCTGGATGAAGCGGGTGACCTCGCCCGCGTTCACCGAAAAACTACGCCAGTCGATGATGGTGTTGGGCGTGTTGGTGATCGAATACAGGTTGCCCTGCTGGTTGAAGGTCGCCGCGCCGTGCACCACGGTCGGCGCCACCGGATTGGCCTGGGCGCTGCCGAAGGCGGCCGCCACCAGCACGGCCAACGCCTTGCGGCGCAGCTTCGCGAACGACGGCTGGCGGCCGATATGGCGGCTGGAGTGGGTATGGTGGTTGTTCATTGTGGTCTTTCCAGGGCGTTCAGTAAGCAAGACCCAAACGCAGGTGCAAGCGGTTGGCGTCGGCGCGGCCGGTGGCGCCGGCGCGCAGCACGTGGCCATAGTCGAGTTGCAGGTTGACGTAGGTCGACAGCACCAGGCGCGCGCCCACGCCGGCGCTGCCGATGGAGGTGCTTTCCAGTTCGCCCGGCAGCGCATGGTTGCGCTTGATGTAGGCGTTGTCGAAGAAGCCGAGCAGGCGGCAGTTCCAGGCCTGGCGGCCGCACAGGTTGGGGGTGTAGGCCTCCAGGTTGACGGCGACGCCGCTGTCGTTGGAGACTTCGCGCTCGATGAAGCCGCGCACCGAGGTGGCGCCGCCGGCGCCGAACTGCTCGCCCGGGATCAGCGCGTCGCGGGTGTACTGGCCGTTGGCGATGGCGCGCAGCTGCCAGTCGTTGACCAGCGCCCGCGTCACGCTACCGCCCAGGCGCAGCACGGTGTAGTCGGCCTTGGCGCCGCTGCGCGCCAGCGTGAAGTCGCGCTGGCCGCCCTTGGAGCCGCCGGAGATATTGCGCAGCAAAGTGATCTGGCCGCCGACCTCGCCCGATTTCAGCGGCAGGCTGCCGGTGTAGGCGAGGCTGAGCGGATGCACGGTGACGTCGTTGCCGAGGTTGCCCAGCTGCTGGCCCACCAATTCGACGTTGTTCTTGAACGCCTTGACGTCGACGCCGTAGGTCAGGTGCGAGTCATACTCGCCGCGCTTGACCAGCGACTGGTTGTAGCGCGCGCCGTAGACGGCGCCCCGGCCGCTGACGGCCAGGTTGAACAGCCCGGCCGACACGGTGCCGGAGTCGACGTTGGAATAGCTGGCGAAGAAGTCCAGCGAATCGCCCAGCGCGTACAGCGGGATGTGGTAGCCGGCGCCGTAGACCTTGACCCGGCCCGGTTCCTCGGCCGAGGTGGTGTACTGCAGCGAGGCCACGTGGTCGAGGCCGAACAGGTTGGCGTTCTGCAGGATGAAGCCCAGATGGGTCTTGCCGGTCTGCTCGGTGCCGGTGTTGTCGACGTTGGCCATCGCCTTCCAGACCGGCTGGTCCTTGACCTCCAGCACGGCGTCGACTTCGTCATCCTTTTCGCCGCCCTGCAGCTTGAGCGTGACCTGCTTCGAAGGATTCTCGTTGCCTTGCTTCAGATTGGCCGAAACGGCCGTCAGATTCGGCGTGCGGCCCTCCTGTAGCGCGGGCAGGCTGCGGCGGATGTTGGCCTCGTCGAAGTACTGGTTGTTCTTGACGCTGACACGGCCGACTTTGGTCTCCACCACGCGCAGCAGCACCACGCCACGGTTCAGTTCCTGCTCGGGCAGCTCGATGGTGACGACGTTGTAGCCCAGCGCGTGGTAGGCCCCCTCCAGCGCCTCGAGCGCGCGCTGGACATCGCCGAAGTCGCGCGTTTTGCCCGTGAACGGCGCCAGCAACTGTTCGATCCGCCCCGCTGGCAGCAGCGTATTGCCCCGGACATCGAATCGGGAAATATCGAAACGAATGGCGGCGCTGTCGCTCGCGGGCTCCCCCGCCCAGGCCGTGGACACGGTCAAGGCAAGGATGGCGCTGGCTAGCAAGCGGGGAAAACTATCGGTCATCGTCGGCTCTTCGGATTTTTGTTGCTGTCATCTGCGGGGGAATGTTAATTGTTCGACACGCCCAGGCTCACTCACTATTCCGATGTTAACATGTTCGGCCCAAGAATGATGCCCAATTGCAAGTATCAACTGTTAAATCGCCGTCGCGGGTGTTGGATTTCGGGCCGCTCTAGTTGCAATACATTTTCTTGGCCACGTCGGCCTTACCGACGACCTTGGCGGTGCCGCCGTCGCCGACGGCCGGCTCCGTGTCCTTGTCGGGCGCGGTGGCGCGATTTTTGGTGTCCGGCGTCTTGTCCTCGTTCCGCCCGCCCCCTCCGAGCTGGACGGTGGTCGCCGCGACGGTGTTGATCACATTGACCGTGGTGTTGAGCGCCTGCCCCACCGGTTCGCCTGGACGGCCCTGCGTCGCCACCACCACGGCGGCGGCTTCGGCGGCGGCCTTGGCGGCGGCGTCCGCTGCCGCCAAAGCCGCTGCATCGGCATCCGCCTTGGCGGCGGCATCGGACGCGGCTTTGGCTGCGGCGTCGGCGGCCGCCTTGGCGGCGGCATCGGACGCGGCTTTGGCTGCGGCGTCGGCTGCGGCTTTGGCTGCGGCGTCGGCGGCGGCTTGAGCGGCGGCGTCGGCCGCTGCCTTGGCGGCGGCGTCGGCGGCGGCTTTGGCTGCGGCGTCGGCCGCGGCTTTGGCGGCCGCGTCGGCGGCGGCCTTGGCGGCGGCATCGGCCGCGGCCTTGGCGGCCGCGTCGGCGGCGCCGTCGTTCAGCGTGGCCGTCGTCTGGCCGATAAATATGCTCGATGGCACATTGATCGCGCCTTGCACGGTGGTCAGCGTCACCGGTCCGCCGTCGCTGTTGATGGTGGTCCCCGCCAGGGACGTGATATCGCCCCTGGCGGCGGTGGCGGTGATGCGCCCGCTGGACGGCACCCTCAGCTTGCCGCCCAACTGGATGTCGCGGCCGGCGGTCAGGCTGATCGCCGCGCCGGCGTTCAACTCCGAATGGTTGCCCAGCCTGATGTCGCTGCTGGCGTCGAGCACGATGTTGGCGGCGCTGATCGCGTGGTTGACCGTGATCGGGCTATGCGCGGTGATCGACACCAGGCCGCCGGCGGCGGCGATGCCGCCGGTGGTGTGGATGCCGCCGGTGTTGTCGATGACGATGTTGCCGCCGCTGGTCATGGTGCCCAGCGCCAGCTCGCCGCTGGGCACGGTGTTGTTGAGCGCGATACTACCGCTGCCGTTGACGATCGCCTCGAAGGCGCCGACCTGGTTGCCGGCATCGGTCAGCGCGATGCCGTTGGCGGCGAACGCATGCAGGCTGTCGGTGACCAGCGCGCCGGTCTGGGTGATCGCGCCCTGTGCGGCGTTGAAGGTGATGCCTGCCTTGGCGCGGGCGTTGCCGATCGCGACATCGCCACCGTTGCCGACGGTAAGCGTACCGTCGATATCGATGGCGCCGCCGCTCTGCGACAGGGCGGCTATGCCCAGCTGGGTGGCGCCGCCGGTGCCGGACAGCAAGCCGCCGCTCAACACCAGATTGCTGATCTGCATGTGGCCGTTGAGCACGAGCGCACCGCCGCCCAGCATCAGGCCGC
The DNA here is from genome assembly GCF_040675865.1 of Burkholderia sp. LMU1-1-1.1. NCBI lineage: Bacteria > Pseudomonadati > Pseudomonadota > Betaproteobacteria > Burkholderiales > Burkholderiaceae > Burkholderia > Burkholderia sp. LMU1-1-1.1. Next base: position 526,609 of record NZ_JBEGHG010000023.1, read on the forward strand.
CGCCGTTGGCGTAGGAGGCGTCGGCGCCGGTGCCGGTCAGGGTCAGCGCGCCACCGGTCAGGCTCAGGCCCTGCCCGCCCGCGCGCAGCGACGTCAACGTGGTGGCGCCGGCGCCGCTGTCGTAGGTGACGATGCCGCCGGCGTTGTTCAGCGCCGCCGCCAGCACGTTGGCGCCGGACGGCGCGATGCCATCCTGCCAATTGCCGGCGTCGCTCCACAGGCCGCCGCCGGTCGCCGTCCAGGTCGCCAGCGCGCGCGGCGTGATCGTGCCCTTGGCGGCCGCGAGCGTGTAATTGCCGGCGTCGGCGCCGGACAAGCCCGCCCCGCCCAGGGTAACCACCTTGTCGATGCCGGCGTTCTTGTCGGCGTAGGTCGCGGTGGCGCCATTGGCGGCCAGCGCGACGGCGTCCGTCGCGCCGCCGGCGGTAACCAACACCCCGCCCAAGGTGGCGCCGGCCAGGGTGCCGGCGGCGCTGTTGTTGTAGTCGCGCGCGGCCAGCGACAGCGTCAGGGCGGCCGGCGTGATATCGGCCGTCAGCCCGGTCTGCAAGCTGCCCACCACATAGTTGCCGCTGTCGGCACCGCTCAAGGTGACGCCGTTGACGGTCACGCTCTTGGCGGTGCCGGCGTTCTTGTCGGCGAAGCTGGCGCTGGCGCCGCCGATGGAAACCTGGTCGCCGCCGATCACGCCGCCCAGCACGCCACCGTTCAAGGTCGCGCGGCGGCCGTAGGAGGCCGTCGCGCTGTCGTAGTCGAGGTTGTAGACACGGTTGTTGGCCGTGAAGCCGGACGCCGTCAGCGTGGCCGGCGTGATGTCGGCCCTCAGGTCCGACGGCGAGACCAGCACATAGTTGGCGGCATCGGCGCCGGTCAGGCTCAGGCCGCCGGTGTGGACCGTCACCAGTTTGTCGGTGCCGACGTTTTTGTTGCTGAAGGTCGCGGTTCCGCTGACCACGCCGGCCAGCGCCACGTCGTCGCCGTTGATACCGGCCACCGACGCGCTGCCGCCCAGCTGGGCCACGACGGTGCCGTCGTACTGGCGCGACAAGGCGCTCAAGCCCGACAGCGACAGCGACGCCTTGGTGATGCTGCCGCTGCCGCTGACGGCCCCGCCCAGAACGTAATTGCCGAGGTCATTGTTGGTGAGGGTGGGGTTGGCCACGCTCATCGCCTTGCCGCTGCCGGCTCTCTTGTCGCTGAAACTGACCAGGCCGGAGATGCCCAGCGTGTCGCCGCCGACCAGATTGCTGAAGGTGTAGGTTGCCGGCAATTCCATGTAGGCGACGCCGTCGTAGGTCTTGGTGCCGGTGACGGTGGCCGTGACCGTGCGCGGCTGGATGACCAGTTGCGCGCTAGTGCCGGTGTAGGTGATGTCGTATTGGGTCGACCACAAGCCGCCGACGTCGTAGGTGCCGACGTTGACGGCGCCGTCGTAACCCAGGGTGCCGTTGATGCCCGCGACCACGCCGGTGGCGCTGCCGGTGAACGCGGCGGAGGCGCCGTCATAGGTTTTGGTGACGCCGCTGCCGCCGCTGACGGCGATCGTTTTCGACGTCAGGAAATTCTTCAGCATCGGCAGGGTGTGGCCGTCGTAGTTGCGCCAGACGGTGGAAAAGTCGAAGCCGACGTAGCTCGATTGCTGCTGGCTCTGTTTCCCGGTCAGCGCCGTGCCGGCCGCGTCCGAAGCGGTGCCGGCGGCATCGGCGTTGAAGTAGCCGTTGCTCAACGTGCCGCTGCCCAACGTTCCGACCATGCCGCTGACACCGCCGGAGAAAAGGTGGCCGTCGACGCCGCCGCTGCTGTAGCCGTTGGCGACCGTGCCGGAGAACAGCTCGCCAAGCAGCCCGCCCATGTTCGCGTGGTTCAGGCTGAAGTCCAGCAGATTGCCGCTGACGTCGCCGCTGGCGTAGACGTTGGCGATGGTGCCGCCCAACCCGTTGAGCGTATTGTTGCGCCCGGCCAAGCCGCCGACGTTGCGCCCGCCCTGCACGTCGCCGGTGGCATAGGCGATGCTGATGACGCCGCCGTTGTTGTCGCCCACCAGGCCGCCGACGATCTCGCCGGTCGCGGTCACATTGCCGCTGGCGTGCGAGGCCGTGATGGCGCCGACGTGGGCGCCGTCGTTGGCGTTGCTGCCGACGAGTCCGCCCGCATAGCCGAAGCCGGTCGTGTTGACGTCGCCGCCGGCCGACGAGGCGCTGATGGCGCCAATATTGCGCCCGGCCAGGCCGCCGACGTTGGCGGCGTTGGCGCCGGCCAGGCCGGTGACGGCGCCGCTGGCGCCGGCATTGCTGACCGCCGCGCCGTTGTCGCCCACCAGGCCGCCCACGTTGGTCACGCCGGTGACGCTGGCGGACGAGTGGACGTTGTCGATGATGCCGCCGGCACCGGCGACCGCGCTGCCGACCACGCCGCCGACGTTGGTATTGCCGCGCACGCTGCCGCCCACGGTGAGGTTTTTGATGGTGCCGCCACCGAGCAGCGAGAACAGGCCGACGTTGTTGGAACCGGCGCGGTCGATGGCCAGGCCGGTGATCGCGTGGTTGTTGCCGTTGAAGGTGCCCGCATAAGGATAATCGGTGCTGGCGAGCGGCGCGAAGCCCTGGCCCGCGTTCCAGTTGATCGTGCCGCTGGCGTCGATGTCCTTGTTCAGGCTGAACCATGTGGACGCTGGCAGGCCGCCGGCGCCTTGCAGGCCATAGATGTCGTCGAGCAGATACGGCGTGGCCGCGCCGCCGTTGCCGCCGGTCGCGCGCACGAAGGTGCCGCCATCGAGCCGGAAATCGTGCGCGATGAACAGAGGCAAGGCGCCGGTCTGCGACCAATGGCCGCCGGCGAGCGTAAAGGCGCCGCCGACCTCCAGGCTGTTCGGTGCAAGGATGTTGTTCGCGGCGTTCAAGGTCAGGCCGCCGGAAATGGACATCGTCTGGCCGAGCGTGATGTCGCCGCTGGCCGCCGTCACCGACAGGGTGCCGGTGTTGGCCACCGAACTGGCGCCGAGGTTGACGCTGGCGGCCGTCAGCGACGCGCTGCCGCCGGTCGAATCGAGCTTGGACACGCCGGTGATGGTGTTGCCGGTGTTATCCATCACGATATTGCCGGCGGCCAGGGCGCCCAGGCTGGCCGCGTGCAGGCCGTCGATCGGGCTGGTGGTCTGGACGATGGCGCCGCCCGCGTTCAGGCGCAGCGGCGCGTTGGCGCCGTCGATCGACGCCTTCAGCTCGATGCCGGCGTCGGCGTTCAGGGTCAGGCCGTGCGCCGACGTCCACGTGACGGGACTGAGCACGCTGATCTTGCCGCCGCCGGTGCCGGCGCTGTTGGCGGTGGAGACGGTGACGTCCGTGGTCGCCAGCGCGCCCTGCAACGTCCCGGTCAGCAGCAGCGAATCGGCCACGGCCGTCGTTTCGAGGAAGGTGCCGCCGTTGTTGGGCGGCGTGGCGCCGGCCGTCATGCCGGCGGCCGTGGCCGTGGCGATGTCGCTGGCGATGTAGATGTCGCTCGGGTCCAGCAGCAAGGTGCCGGTGGCGCCCAGCGGCGCGCGCGTGTCGACCCGGCCCCGCATGTCCAGGTAATGGCCGGACGTTTCGACGAAACCGCCGTTGCCGCCGGCCGCGCCGCCGCGCGCGGAAATGGCGCCGAACACCTGCGTCGCCCGGTCGCTCCAGACGATGACCTTGCCGCCGTCGCCCCGGCCGGTGGCGTCGGCCTTGATCACGCTGTCCTTGCCGACATAGGTTTGCTGCGCGTTCGGCAGCACGGTATTCTTCCCTTGATAATCGCCGCCGACCAGCACCGTGCCGCCGCCGGCGCCGCCGCTGGCGTCGACCACGGCGTTGCCGGTCAGGCCGACCTGCGCGCCCAGCAGCACGATGTCGCCACCGGTGTTGAGGTTGCCATCGGCCGTGCCACGGGCGCTGGTGGTGCTGCCCGCCTCGAGCAAGGTGGTGCGGCTGGACTTGAGCAGGATCTTGCCGTTGGCGCCCAGGACGGCGCTGTCGGCGTTGATCGTGCCGCGCTGGTTGACCAGTGCGCCGTAGACGCCGACGCGCCCGCCCTGCGCGACGATGCTGCCCAGGTTGAGCGCCTGGTCGGCCGGCGCCGACACCACCACCTGCACGTTGGGATCGCGTGTATCGAACAATTGCACGCTGTGTCCGGCCGCCAGCACCACGTCGCCGTTCGGCGACGAGAGGATGCCGCTGTTCTCCACCGCCGGCGCGATCAGGAAGATCTGACCGCCGGCGGGCGTGGTGATCGCGCCCTGGTTGACGACCTTGCCCGCGTCGGCGGCGCCGGCGAAGTTGTTTTTACCGGCCAGGAAGTCGGCGTTGGAGATCGCCAGGCTGGAGGCGACCAGGCCGTTGACGTCGACCCGCGAACCGGCGCCGAACAACACCCCGTTCGGGTTGATCAGGAACACCTTGCCGTTCGATTGCAGCGAGCCGAGGATGACGCTGGGGTCCTGGCCGGTGATGCGGTTCAGGACCTTGCTGTCGGCGCTTTGCTGGATGAAGCGCGCCACCTCGTCGGCGCCGAGCGAAAAGCCCTGCCAGTTGATGATGGCGTTGGGCGTGTTGGTGATCGAATACGTCTTGCCCTGGAAATTGAAGCTGGCCTGGCCCGCCACCACGGTCGGATTGACGGGGGCGGCCTGGGCGCCGCCGTAGCAGGTGGCCACCAGCACCGACAGCAGCTTGCGCCGCAACGGTGAGCCGGCGCGCAGAGGTTGGCGTCGGCGTTGGCAATCAAGATCTGCTGTCATGAAGACTTCCTCTATCGGGGCTGGTCGTCAGCCCACCGCGCCGGTGACGGCGCCATGGGCGGGTATTCTATGGATGGGTGGCACGGTGAACCTCGCGCGGCACGGACACGCGGAGCCCTTGGGATATATCCCAGTGGAAACAAATATTACGTGAAGTTTAGTCGGCTTTGGCGCGGCCGCCAGCTTTTTTTTGCAAATAAGCATGTATTTCTCGCTTTCTGTGGCGCGCCGCGCTCAACATTGCAAACGATTATTTTTGCGTATTTGACACTACTTCGTCTCGAACGTCGTGACGCCGTCCCAGTCGGCGCCAGGTGGATGGGCGCGGTAGTAGGCGATGCGTTCAGTGTATAAGGAATACAGGCGGCTGCCGGGGTCTAGATCATGCAATTGGGAAATTATTGACATCGCTCTATCCCACTGTTGCGCCCGCACGGCGGCCAGCGCCTCGTGCCAGCGCGCCAGCCCCTCGGCCGTGGCGGCGTCCAGCTCGCTTGCCGGCGCCAGCGGCTCGAAGATGGCGACCGGCTCGCGCTTGCCCTTGACCCGCACCAGGTCCAGCTCGCGGTAGGCGAACTCCGGCGCCGCCGCGCGCGTGGCCGCGCCGACGGCGATGCCGACGCCGTAGACCTTGGTGATGCCCTCGAGCCGGGCGCCGAGGTTGACCGCGTCGCCCATGACGGTATAGGCGCGGCGGATCTTGGAGCCCATGTCGCCCACGTGCATCAGGCCGGTGTTCAGGCCGATGCCGATCTTCAAAGGCGGCCAGCCGCGCGCAATGAAGTCGTCGTTGAGGCGCTGCGCGCTGGCCTGCATCAGCAGCGAGGTGGCGACGGCGCGGCGGGCGTGGTCGGCGAAGGCCACCGGCGCGCCCCAGAACGCCATGACGGCGTCGCCGATGTATTTGTCGAGCGTGCCCCGGTGGCTGTCGCGGATGTCCTCCGACATCGCCGTCAGGTACAGGTTGATGTATTCGCGCAGCGCCTTCGGCGTCAGGCCCTCGGAGATGGTGGTGAAGCCGCGCACGTCGACGAACAGCACCGTCAGCTCGCGGCTTTCGCCGTCCATATGGTATTGCTCGGGATTGGCGGCCATCTCGGCCACCAGCTCGGGGGCGACGTATTCGCCGAAGCGCGACACCAGCGCCCTGCCCTTGCGCACCTCGAAGAAGTAGCCCCACGCCACGTTGAACACGAAGATGGCGGCGATGACGATCAGCTGCATGGCCAGGTTGAACAGCAGGTCGCGCTCGCTGTACAGGTAATAGTTGAAGCCGATGCTGGCGCCCAGCGCGACCGCGCCCAGCAGGATGGCCTGCAACGGCGCCAGCGCCGGCAGCGCGAACGTCAGCAACAAGCCGGCCAGCAGAATCAGCCCGGCCTCCAGGATGAAGGCGTAGTAGGGGCGCGCCTTAAACTGGTCGTCGAGGATGGACTTGATGATGTTGGCGTGGATCTCGACCCCGGGAAACTCGGGATTGACCGGCGTGGCGCGCAGGTCGACCAGGCCGGGCGCGGTGGTGCCGATCAACACCACCGCGCCCTTGAGCAAGTCGGCCGGCGCGCGCCCGGCCAGCACGTCGGCCGCCGACACGTAGCGGAACGCGCCGCCGCGCGGCCCGCCCTCGCCGCGGAACTGGATCACCGTCGTCATCGCCTCGCCCACCGGGATCAGGCGCTGGCCGCCGGGCAGGAACAACGACAGGAAATCGTAGCCGCCGCTGTCCTGCTGGCTTTGCGACATGCGCTCGACCGGGCGGTCGAGGTAGGGTTTGATGGCGCGCGCCTTCAGGTAGACGCCGGCCGTGGCCAAGGACAGCGACGGGTAGTAATCGGCGCCGACCTGCTGGATCAGGCCGGCGGTGCGGACGATGCCGTCCGGATCGGTGACCACCGAGAAGCTGCCGGCGCCGGCGGCGGCGCGCGCCAGCGGCGCCACGTTGGCCTCGTAGCCGTCGGCCGAATAGGCCAGCAGTTCGCGGCCGTTCAAATCCTGTTCGGTGAACAGCGGCGCCGGCAGCGCGCCCTTGACCTGGTCCGGCGACAGGTTAAAGCCCAGCACCACCGGCTGGCCTTGCAGCGCGGCGGCGAACAGGCCGTCGTAGTCCATCGCCGGGCGCAACTGTTCGAGCCGTTCGCGCAGCGCCGGCACGTCCTTCAGCTCGCCGGCCGACAGCCGCTCCAGCACGCCGTAGCCGGAACTGGTGTCCGGCTCGGGGAAGGAGATATCGTAGCCGACCGCGCCCACCCGGTAGTGCCGGGTCAGTTGCGAAACCAGCCGCGCCTGGATGTCGCGGCTCCACGGGAAACGGCCGAATTCGGTCAGCGCCTTGCCGTCGATGTCGACGATAACGATGCGCGGATCGAGCACCGGCGCCTGCAGCTTCATGCGCTCGCCGGCGATCAGGCTGTCGAGCCGGGCGACGGTGCCGTTGTCGTAGAAACCGAGCGCATAGGTGGCGCCGAGCGCGGTGATGAGCATCCCCAGCAGCCAGCGCGGACCGGACTTGAGCAGCGTTTTGGCCCAACGGCTCCACTGTGGCACGGGCGCTCCTTACGGCGTGTAGCCGGGAATCAGCGATTCGTCGATGACGTCGATCTGCTTCTCGTCCATGTTCCGGCGCGCGAATTCCAGATAGATCTTGCTGCGGATGAAAATGTCGAACAGGTCCGGATCGATGTGGCCGTTGAGCGAGAACTGGCCGAGGATGCGCAGCGATTCCGACAGCATCTTGCCCTTTTTATAGGGACGGTCCTTGGCGGTGAGCGCCTCGAAGATGTCGGCGATCGCCATCAGCCGCGCCTGCACCGACATCTGGTCGCCGGTCAGGCCGCGCGGATAGCCCTTGCCGTCCATGCGCTCGTGGTGGCCGCCGGCGTATTCCGGCACGTTCTTGAGGTGCTTGGGCCACGGCAGCGCCTCGAGCATGCGGATCGTCACCACGATGTGGTTGTTGATGATCTTGCGCTCGGCCTCGGTCAGCGTGCCGAAGCGGATGGTCAGGTTCAGCACCTCGTCGGCGTCGAGGAAGTCGCGCTCGTCGCCGTCCGGCCCGGTCCAGCGGCGCGCGGCAATCCCGCGCACGCGCTGCTGGTGCTCGGCCGACATGGCCTCGGCGCCGACGTTGGCGAAGCGGATGAAGTCGCGCTCCTCGCGCAGGTCGGCCTGGCGGCGCGCCAGCTCGGCGTCGATCGCGGCCAGCCGGACAGGGTCGCCGCCGGCGGCCAGCTTCTGCTTGAGCGCGGCGATTTCGGCGTCGCGCAGCAGCACCTCGAAGCGGGTGTCGATGGTGTTGATGCGGTCGCTGATCGTCTCGAGCTTGGTGGCCTTGTCGACCACGTGCACCGGGGTGGTGATCTTGCCGCAATCGTGCAGCAGGCCGGCCAGCCACAGTTCCTTGCGGTCGGCGTCGGTCATGCGGAAGCCGGCCATCGGCCCGGTCTCGGTGGCGTGCACCGCCTCGGCCAGCATCATCGTCAACTCCGGCACGAACTGGCAATGGCGCCCGGTGTAGGGCGACTTCTCGTCGATGCCGATGTTGATCAGGTTGACCAGCGCTTCGAGCAGCTCCTCGAGCTGGCGGATCAGGCGCTGGTGCGTCAGCGCCACCGCCGCCTGCGCGGCCAGCGCCTCGATGAAGCGCTGGTCGGTCGGCGAGAACGCGCGGATGGCGCCGGTCTCGGCGTCGATGGCGTTGATCAATTGCAGTACGCCGACCAGCTCGCCCTCGTGGTCGCTCATCGGCACGGTCAGGAACGATTGCGAATGGTAGTTGCGCTGGCGGTCGAAATCGACCATGCCGGAGAAGTTGAAGACGTCGGCCTTGTAGACGTCCTCGATATTGACCGAGACGCCGAAATGGGCCGCGTACGCCGCCACCGACGCCAGGTTCTTGTCGCCGCCGGCCTCGTACAGCGGAATCGACGGCGCGCTGACCGGCTCGCCGTTGGCGCCGCCCTGGCGGATGCCCAGGGTGTCGTTCCACAGGATATTGAAATCGAGGAAGCGCTTGTCCGCGCTGGGACGGTACAAGGTGCCGCCGTCGGCGTTGGTCATGCTCTTGGCGACGATCAGTATCCGCTCGAGCAGGGAATCGGTGTCGTGGGTGCCGCCCAGCTCAACGCTGAGTTCCGTCAACTGGTCGAGGCGCTGGGCAATCTGCGTTTGATTTAACTCTTGCATGATTGTTTTTTTGTTACCGTTTAAGGGAAGTGACTGGCATCGACGCATTGCCGAGTGTAGCCGTAGTGCAAGCTGTTGTACATGGAGAAATGTATCGTGCGACACAATTGCCGTTTCGCCGTGCTGTTTCTTGTGCTGTTTCGCCCCCGCGCGGGAAAAAAAAGCTATCATCGGCCGTTGGTGGAAGGGCGAAAAAACCACCCGGCACGAGCGAAAATTACAAAAAAATCACTAGGGATAGAGCATGAAATTCAGATTTTGGGGCGTGCGCGGCTCCATCCCCTCGCCGGGGCCACGCACCGCGCGCTACGGCGGCAACACCACCTGCATCGAAGTGCGCACCGATGATGACACGCTGATCATCATCGATGGCGGCACGGGCCTGTTTTCGCTCGCGCAATCCTTGATCCAAAACAAAACCACCGCCATCCACGCCAACATTTTCATCACCCACAGCCACTGGGACCATATCCACGGGCTGCCGTTCTTCACGCCGCTGTTCGTGCGCGACAGCCGGGTGCGCCTGCACGGCGTCACCGACCCGGTCACCGGCAACGGCATCGAGCACGTGATGGGCGTGCAATTGCAAAATAGTTATTTTCCCGTCAGCGAAACGCAGATGGACGCCACCATCGAGTACCACACGCTGACGGTCGGCCAGCCGGTGCGGGTGGGCGACGCCACCGTCAACAACGTGGTGATGAACCATCCGGTGACCGACCTGGGCTACCGCATCGATTGCAACGGCAAGTCGCTGTTCTTCACCGGCGACCATGAACCTTTTTATAATATCCATCCGGCCGGCCACCCGGAGCACGCGGCCTACGAGCGCTGGATGCGCGAGCGCAGCGCCGCCATCGACGCCATGGCCATGGGCGTCGACGCGCTGATCGTCGATTGTTCGTATACGAGGGAGGAGTATCCCGCCAAGCGCGGGTGGGGACATGGCACGTTCGACTCGGCGTTCGCGCTGGCGCTGCGCACCGGCGCCGGGACGCTATATTGCACCCATCACGAGCCGACTCGCGGCGACGACGAGCTCGAGGCGGTGTTCGCCGATGTGATGGCGCGCCACGCGTCGCTGCTCGGCGGGCTGAAGGTCCTGCTGGCGTACGAGGGGATGGAGATCGAGTTGGGCGGAACGTCGTAATTGGCCGATACGGGCATGTGAAACACCGGGAGACACGTAGGGTTATCGCTGTTCCATGACATTCGCCGGGACGGCAACTATGCCGCGACGGCGGCCACCGCCGGGCGTGCCGTCAAACGACGGTCCGCCAGCGCGCGCAACCGGGCCACGGCGGCCGGCAGATTGAAGGCGCGGCCGGCGCGCAACGCGCTGACCATTTGCGTGGCGATGCGCAACGCCGGCGCGGCGGCGTTCTTGGCCGCATACGGCAGCACCAGCCGGTAACGCCCCTTCATGCGCGGCACCACGCCGACGAAACCCACCGTCACTTCGTTGAGCGCCAGGCGGCGCAATTCCAGCGCCACCTGCTGCACCACGCGCACGATCTGCGGCACGTCGTCGCCGCGCATGCCGACCAAACCGGCCTGGCTGCGCACGCCGGGCAGCATCGCCAGCAAACGCTGGTCGAGCGACGCCAGCGCGGCCGGCGTGGCCGACGCGTCGTCAACTTCGAGGATACTGAGCAGGCAAGGTTGGGTGGAGTAGCGGTTGTCGCTGGAGAGGTAACGCTGATCGATGATACGCATGGTTTTTCTAGCCTTTGATGAAACAGGCCACATTCTGAACCCCATCGCGCCGGCACGGAAGCGGAGCCCGGAGCATTCGCTTGTAAGACGACACTTACACGTAAGGTGTTTCTAAGCCGCGCGTGTTAGCTTCCGGGTAGTTGTTTCTCAAAGCAAACAGCGAGCGGATTGCCGATGTACTTGCCGTAGTTGGCGATGCGCGCGTAGCCACGCGCCGTGTAGAAGTCGACCGCGCGGCGGTTGACCAGGCGCGTCTCGAGCCAGATCGCCTGATAGCCCAGCCCCGCCGCCTCGCGCTCCAAATAGGTCAGCACGGCGCTGCCGATGCCGCTGCTGTGGCGGCGCGCATACATGCGCTTGATCTCGGCCACGCCCGGCTCCAGCGGCCGGAAGGCGCCGCAGCCCTGCGCCACGCCGGCGGCGTCGCGCGCGACGACGAAGCACGCCATCGGGCCGCGCACGTCGTCGGCGTCGAACGAGGCCTTGCCGCTGCTGCCGGTGATCTCCTCAAGCACGGTCGACAACTCCGCCATCAACGCCATGCACTCGGCGGCGCCGGGATCTTCGGGCGTGAGCAATATGGTTGGGAGCGGTTTGTTCATACGACGGATTATTGCACAGTGCAGATCACCAGCTCCGGATCGGCGTTGATGCGCACCGGGATGCCGCTGCACCCCACGCCACGACTGACGATCAGCTCGCCATTGCCGGGCACCGGGAAGCGCCCATAATGATAGGGACGCGACAGCGGCCCGCGCGGCATCACCAGCGGCGTGCCGTCGCCGGTGGCGATTTGTCCGCCGTGGGTGTGGCCGGCGAAGCCGACGTCGAAGCGGTGCCCGTCGAGGCGCAGCAGGCCGTCCGGCGCGTGCATCAGCAGCACCCGCGTGGGGCCGGCGCCGGCGAAGGTGGCGTGGCCGTCGGGCGCGCCGGTCCACGGATCGTCCATGCCGCACACCGACACGCCGTCGAACGGCGCCGGCAAGGCGCGCGCGCGGTTGACCAGCATCTCCACCCCGGCGCGCGCGAACATGCGCTCGATCAGCCCGTGGTCGGTGATCAGGTCGTGGTTGCCGAACACGGCCAGCTTGCCCAGCGGCGGACGGCAGGCCGCCAGCGCCGCGCACAGCGCATCCGCGTAGCGCGCCGGGCCGTGCACGTAGTCGCCGCCCAGCAGCAGCACATCGGGCCGCTCGGCGTCGATGCGCGCGAACAGGTCGGCGAAGATGCCGGCGTGGGTCGGCGGACCGGCGTGGAAGTCGGAGGCGAAGGCGATCTTGAGCGGCCGCGGCAGGCGGCGCTCGGGCGCCAGCGCCACGCTGTACCGGGTCACGCCCAGGCGGCCATGCAATCCGATACGGTAGCTCAGCGACGCCACCAGCCCACCCAGCAACGCGGCGTTCATGACCGTTTCGGTGTAACGCCGGAACCGGGAGTGGCGCCCGCCGCGCGGGGTCTTGCCCGGAGGTAATGTCATTGATGCCTGAGTGAATCTGGAAAAGGCGGCATCATAGCGCATTTGCGACATCGCGGCCCCGGCGGTGGTAAGCTTGAAGCCAGCATTCAGCCTCGCTGGCGCGGCAAGAGCTCGCGCGCCGTCCGCCCCTCCCCTTCCGAGATCGCTCAATGACTACTGAAACCTACATCCCCGGCAAAGACGCCGCCCTCGAAACCACCATCGCCACCCTGCAGGCCAAGCTGGCCGGGCGCGGCTTCCGGCTGACCGAATCGCCGCCGCTGCACGAGGTCGACGGCATCTGGTCGGCGCACATGAAGGACGGCGACTGTCCGATGCTCTTCTCGAACGGCAAGGGCACCACCGAGCTGGCCGCGCGCGCCAGCGCCTACGCCGAGTTCGTCGAACGTCTCGCCACCCACTACTTCTGGACCCACTACCACCTGGGCGCGCAGCGCGCCAATGCGCCCTTCGTCCACTATCCGCAGGAAAAATGGTTCGCGCCGGCGGCCGACGGCGCGTGGCCGTCCGACATGCTCAACCCCGAGCTGCACGCCTTCTACAATCCGGAGGGCGACATCGACGCCGGCGTGCTGGTCGACCTCAACTCGGGCAACGTCGAGCGCGGCATTTGCGCCCTGCCCTACCAGCGCCTTCGCGACGGCGCCACCGCCTACATCCCGGTCAACATCATCGGCAACCTGTACGTCAGCAACGGCATGGCCGCCGGCAACACCGTCACCGAGGCGCGCGTGCAGGCGCTGTCGGAGATCTTCGAGCGCGCCATCAAGTACCGCGTCATCGCCGAGGCCCTGTGCCTGCCGGAGGTGCCGGACGATGTCGTCGCGCGCTTCCCCGCCATCGAGGCCGGCATCGCAGGCTTGCGCGCGGCCGGTTTCGGCGTGCTGGTCAAGGACGCCTCGCTGGGCGGCAAATACCCGGTCATGAACGTCACCCTGATCCACCCGAAGGACCAGGGCGTGCTCTCCAGCTACGGCGCGCACCCGCGCCTGGGGATCGCGCTGGAGCGGGCGATGACGGAACTGCTGCAGGGCCGCCCGCTGGACGCGCTCGAGGGCTTCCCGGAGCCAAGCTTCGACCCCGGCGAGATCGACGTCGTCGACAACCTGGAGGCCCACTTCGTCGATTCGAGCGGCGTGATCGCGTGGGACTTCCTGAGCGACACATCGGACTATCCCTTCGTCGACTGGAACTTCAGCACCACCACCGGTGAGGACTACCAGTGGCTGGTCGACGCCCTCCACGCCGAAGGCAAGGACATCTACGTGGCCGACTTCGACGAGCAAGGCGCCTACAGCTGCCGCATCCTGGTGCCGGGTTTCTCGGAAATCTATCCGGTCGAGGACCTGGAGTGGGAAAACAACAGCGTCGGCAACGCGCTGCGTCCGCTGCTGGTGCGCCTGCAAGAGCTCAGCGCGCAGGATTGCACCGCCTTGCTGGTGGAGCTGCAGACCTCGAACCTGAACGACGAGCGGCCGCTGTGGGAAATCCTCGGCCTGGCGGTCCCGGCCGGCACGCCGTGGAAACAGCTGCGCATCGGCGAACTGAAAACCTTGCTGGCGTTGGTGGTGGGCGACGAGGAGGCGGTGCTGGAGGGCTGCAACTGGATCCACCACTACGGCGACCTGCCCAAGCCACGCCGCCTGGTGTACCGCTGCATCGAAAGCATCGTCAGGCTGGAGGAGCCGGAGAACTTCCGCCGCTCGCTGGAGCTGCTGTACGGCGCCGACACCCTGGCGATGGCCAAGGCCCTGCTCGATGGCTCCGAGCGCTTCTTCGGCCTGGAGACGCTGGGGCCGAACTTCGAAGGCAGCGCCATGCACCAGAGCCTGCTGGCGGCCTACGACAAGCTGTTCGCGCCGGACGCGGTGTAAAGCCCTCCACCGACAACTCAAGCATCATCTAAATCACGTAGGGCGGATTAGCGCAGCGTAATCGGCCATGCATGCGTAACCGGCGGCGCGTGCATGGCCGATTACGGCGTCCCGCCTAATCCGCCCTACGTGGTTTACGGGGCTGCCGCGTCCACCAGCAAATCAGGCTGCAACGCGCGGATGCGCAGCTCGGTGAAATAGCCGCCGGCTTCGTTATAGCGAAGGTAGTTGCGGCCGCAATTCATGCAACGCGACACCGTACAGCGGTTGTACGGATAGTAACGCGGCGCGATGGGCGCATCCGCGCTTTCGTAGCGCGTCCCGTTCGGATGGAATTCGACGAAGGTCGGTTCATCATACGGATCTTCCATCAACGTGCCGACGTCCTCGAAGCGGTCCAACTCCAAGGTCATCGGCAACGCCTGCCACGCCGCCAGCGATGCCTGGTTGCAGCTACAAGGCAAGCCTACTGCGGCGGACGCCTGCGCCAACTGCATCAACGCTCCGAAATCAATCTTTTGCATGTTCTGTCCATTCGGGATGTTATCCGATTCTACTGCAACTTAAATCAAGCCGCCTGTGCACCAGAGGGCTACATTAGCCACTTCCACTTCCCGGCAGAGATCATGGAACTTCGAATTCTTACATGGATATTTCCATGGCTGATGGCCATTTTCGAATTGCTGCTGCGGGTTAGCCTGCAGAACGCCGATACAATCGCTTTTATAGGCCCCACTGTCGGTGGCGCATCGCTGGGCATGATGTTGCCGCTTTGCGCCGCCATACCACCAAGGCCTTCCGAAGCGGTAACTTCCAGGCGATCCCGATCCCGCCAGAAATCGCCTACGGCCGCGCCGACATCGATCTCGACATTCAACGGGTCGGCGACGAGCTACGCATTCGCCCGGCGAGGGGCAACTCCTAGGGAAGGCGGAGCCGAAGGACTCCCGCGTGCAATAAAAAAGGGAGCCTCGGCTCCCTTGCGCGTTACATGATATGCCGCCCGACCCACCAGGCGATCGCGGCGACGAAGGCCGACGCCGGAATGGTGAAGATCCACGCCCAGACGATGTTGCCGGCCACGCCCCAGCGCACCGCCGACATCTTTTGCGCCGAGCCGACGCCGACGATGGCGCCAGTGATGGTGTGCGTGGTCGACACCGGCACGCCGAGCGCGGTGGCGGTGAACAACGTGATCGCGCCGCCGGTCTCGGCGCAGAAGCCGCCCACCGGTTTGAGCTTGGTGATCTTCTGCCCCATGGTCTTGACGATGCGCCAGCCGCCGAACAAGGTGCCGAACGAGATCGCCGTGTAGCACGAGATGATCACCCACAGCGGCGGCATCGCGTCGGTCGACTGCGAATAGCCGGCGGCGATCAGCAGCATCCAGATGATGCCGATGGTTTTTTGCGCGTCGTTGCCGCCGTGGCCGAGGCTGTACGAGGCGGCCGACACCAGTTGCAGGCGGCGGAACCACTTGTCGACCCGGCGCGGCGTCGAACGCACGAACACCCACGACACCAGCAGCATCATCAGCGAGCCGAACACGAAGCCGAGCAGCGGCGACAGCACGATGAAGGCGACCGTCTTGATCAGGCCGGCCGAGATCAGCGCGCCGGTGCCGCTCTTGGCGACGGCGGCGCCGACCAGGCCGCCGATCAGCGCGTGCGACGACGACGACGGAATGCCGTAATACCAGGTGACGATGTTCCAGACGATGGCGCCGACGAGCGCGCCGAAGATGACGTACTGGTCGACCACGGCCGGGTCGATGGTGCCCTTGCCGACGGTGGCGGCCACGGTCAACTGGTGGAACACGAAGATGGCGACGAAATTGAACAGCGCCGCCATCGCCACCGCCGTTTGCGGCTTGAGCACACCGGTCGAGACGACGGTGGCGATCGCGTTGGCGGCGTCATGGAAGCCGTTCATGAAGTCAAACACCAAGGCCAGGGCGATCAGGATGCCCAGCACATAGATGCTCATTGTTATGGTATTCATGGACTGTTCTTTTTGTAATTATGCGTTTTCGACGATGATGCCTTCGATGATGTTGGCCACATCCTCGCAGCGGTCGGTCACCGTTTCCAGAATCTCGTAGATGGCCTTCATCTTGATCAGGTTGCGCACGTCCGGTTCGTCGCGGAACAGCTTGGACATGGCGGCGCGCATCACGTGGTCGGCGTCCGACTCGAGGCGGTCGATCTCCTCGCAGATGGCGACGATCTGGCGCGAGTTGTCCATGTTGTGCAGCAGCGAGACGGCTTCCTTGACCTTCTCGGTGCAGGCGAGCACCAGCTCGGCCAGGCGCTTGGCTTCCGGCGTGACCGAGTGCAGGTCGTACAGCGAGACGGTCTGGGCCGCGTCTTCGAGCAGATCGAGGATGTCGTCCTGGCGCGTGATGAGCTTGTGGATGTCGTCGCGGTCGATCGGCGTGATGAAGGTCTTGTGCAACAGGTCGACGGTGGCGTAGGTGATCTTGTCGGCCTGTTTCTCGATGCTCTCGATGGCGTGCACGCGGTTTTCCAGGTCGTCGAAGTTGGACATCAACCCCAGCATCTCTTTTGCACCTTTGACGCACAGGTCGGCGTGTTGATTGAACAGGTCAAAAAATTTGCCCTCGGTGGGCATCAAGCGTCCAAACATGTCTTTCTCCGTTTCATAGTCGTGATTACTGCTACAGACCGCCGTCCGGGTGCCCCGGACCGCGTCATGATGGGCCGCCCTGTTTGCTGTGGCGGCCCCAGTGGTGTTGCCGGTCTTAGTCGCCTTGGTACAGCGCCAGGTTGCCGGCGTAGTTGCCGAACTTGGTGTATTGGCCGATCCAGGTCAGGCGCACCGAGCCGATCGGGCCGTTACGCTGCTTACCGATGATGATCTCGGCCGTTCCCTTATCGGGCGAGTCCGGGTTGTAGACCTCGTCGCGATACAGGAAGATGATGACGTCCGCGTCCTGCTCGATAGCGCCCGATTCGCGCAGGTCGGACATGACGGGACGTTTGTTGGGGCGTTGCTCCAGCGAGCGGTTCAGCTGCGACAGCGCGATCACCGGGCACTGCAGTTCCTTGGCCAGGCCCTTGAGCGAGCGCGAGATCTCCGAGATCTCGGAGGCGCGGTTGTCGCCCTGGGTCGAGCCGGTCATCAGCTGCAGGTAGTCGACCACGATCAGGCCGAGCTTGCCGCACTGGCGCGACAGGCGCCGCGCGCGGGCGCGCATCTCGATCGGGTTCAGCGCCGGCGTCTCGTCGATGTACACCTGGGCGTCGTTCATTTTCTGGATCGCGTGCGTCAGGCGCGGCCAATCCTCGTCGTTCAGTTTACCGGTGCGCAGGCGGTGCTGGTCGAGCTGGCCGACCGAGCCGAGCATACGCATGGCCAGCTGCACGCCGCCCATCTCCATCGAGAACACGGCCACCGGCAGGCCCTCCTCGACCGCGACGTTCTCGGCGATGTTCATCGAGAACGCGGTCTTGCCCATCGACGGGCGGCCGGCGACGACCACCATGTCGCCCGGCTGCAGGCCGGAGGTCATACGGTCGAGGTCGATCCAGCCGGTCGGCACGCCGGTGATCTCGGACTGGTTGTCGCGGGAATACAATTCATCGATGCGCTCGACCACCTGGGTCAGCAGCGGCTGCACCGGCAGCCAGCCGGCCGCGCCGCGCGCGCCCTGCTCGGCGATGGCGAAGATCTTCGACTCGGCCTCGTCGAGCATCTGCTTGACTTCCTTGCCCTGGGGCGTGAACGCCTGGCCGGAAATCTCGTCGGCCACGGTGATCAGCTGGCGCAGGATGGAACGGTCGCGCACGATCTCGGCGTAGCGGCGGATGTTGGCCGCCGACGGCGTGTTCTGCGCCATCGCGTTCAGGTAGGCCAGGCCGCCGACGTCCTCGGCCTTGCCCATCTGCGTCAAGGTCTCGAATACCGTGATGACGTCGGCCGGCTTGGAGCCGTTGATCATCTTGACGATCTGTTCGAAGATGATGCGGTGGTCATAACGGTAGAAGTCCTCCGAATGCATCATGTCCGCGATGCGGTCGAACGCCTGGTTGTCGCGCAGCAGACCGCCAATGACGGACTGTTCTGCTTCGATGGAATGCGGCGGGACGCGGAGTGAATCTAGTTGCGGATCGGAGGGGGTGTTCATGGCGCGAATTATACCTGCTTAGTACCGCCGCCAAGGCGATGCTGCGAAAAAATTGGCGAGAAAAAAGCCGGGCGAACCCGGCTTTTTTCATATCTTGCCATTATTACCAGCACAACAGGCATTACTGCCCGTGCAAGTAATTTAGGCTGCTTCGCCGACGACGGCGACGGTCACTTCGACCACCACGTCGGTGTGCAGAGCAACGCTGACAGGGTGCTCGCCAACGGTCTTCAGAGGACCGGTAGGCATGCGCACGGCAGCTTTTTCTACAGCGAAACCAGCTTTGGTCAGCGCTTCAGCGATGTCGAAGTTGGTGACCGAGCCGAACAGACGGCCGTCGACGCCAGCTTTTTGCGAAACGTTCACGGTCATGCCGTTCAGTTTCTCGCCTTGGGCTTGAGCGGCGGCCAGTTTGGCGGCAGCGGCTTTTTCCAGTTCGGCGCGCTTGACTTCGAATTCAGCAACAGCCGACGCGGTAGCGCGACGGGCCATTTTTTGCGGAATCAGGAAGTTACGTGCGTAACCGTCTTTAACTTTAACGACTTCACCCAGGTTGCCCAGGTTGACGACTTTTTCTAACAGAATGATTTGCATAGTTTTTCTCCAGGATTAGACTACGCAATTAAGCGTGGTGCAGATCGGTGTAAGGCAGCAGCGCGAGGTAGCGGGCGCGTTTGATGGCGGTGTCAACTTGACGCTGGTAGTGCGCCTTGGTGCCGGTCAGACGTGCTGGCATGATCTTGCCGTTTTCCTGGACGAAGTCCTTCAGGGTATCAACGTCTTTGTAGTCAACCTGCTCAACGCCAGCGGCGGTGAAGCGGCAGAACTTCTTGCGCTTGAACAGTGGATTTTGTTGCTTGCGCTTTTCTTTAAGCTTGAGCTTGTTTTTGTCGAACTTTTTACCGAATGCCATTTGAGGCTCCTGTATCTAAATTGAGCTGTCTGGGACAGCACTAAAATCAATGATGTGAAACACCAGGCTTTTGCTGTTGCGTGTCTTCTTGTTGATAAAACCGGTGAACTGGTACAACCCGCCCAGTGGCGCCTGGCTGAAGCGGCCCGAGATCTCGCCCGCGGCGACCGCGGAAATCTCAAACTCGCTCAACCGGGCTATGCCCGCCTCCATCTGCTGCGACCGGTGCTGGAGTACAGCGTTCACGATCGGCATGCCGGCCGGGGTATAGCGCAAGGCGTCCCGTTCGGCGATCAAGGCAATGAATTGGCTTTGATTCACTGGAGCTGTGTCAGCTCGGTTTTGCAACAATTAGGCCGCTGGAGCGGCGGCAACAGGAGCTGCTGGGGCTTCGGTGCGATGCGATTTCGCTGCATCTTCACGTTGTACCGACTTCATCATCGGCGAAGGAGCGGTTTCCGCTTTCTTCATCTTGACGGTCAGGTGACGCAGCACGGCATCATTGAATTTGAAGGCGGTTTCCAGCTCGACCAGGGTCTCGTTGTCGCATTCGATGTTCAGGCAGATGTAGTGTGCTTTAGCCAGTTTCTGGATCGAGTAAGCCATCTGACGACGGCCCCAATCTTCAACACGGTGCACGGCGCCGCCGCGGGTCGTTACGGTGGTTTTGTAACGTTCGATCATGGCGGGCACTTGCTCGCTCTGGTCCGGATGGACGATAAATACTATTTCATAGTGACGCATGCAAACTCCCTTAAGGACTGTGAATATAGCCCACCCTGGCGTCAAGACAGGTGTGGGAAGAGGTAAGCCCGCGACTATATCAGCTTTTTGGCCGAAAATCTACCCCTTCGCGGCCCCGCGACAATGCTAACATCTTGTAAAACCAACAGGATTCCGATATGCCACCCACCCGTGCGTTGTCCCCTTTGCTGTTTTCCCTCTTCATCGCGGCCTCCGCCCTCGCCGCCGAAGCGCCCGCCCCCGCCGCCAAACCCAGCCATCCCGACATCGCCACCAAGGCGTACGGCACCAAGCAGTTCCTGCTGGCGCTGCGCACCGACACCCAGACCCTGGCGCGGCTCGATCCCATCGCCGATCCCGGCTTCGACTTCACGCCCGGCCCGAGGGAGGCCGAGCGCCAGTACGACGGCTACGCCCACATAGGCGACCTCAACCTGCGTGTGCGCAGCGGTGGCGCCGGGGCCTGGCAGGAATTCTCCTCGTCCGCCGCGCGGCGTCCGATCAGCCCGCTGCCGGCCGGCGGCAAGATCCTGGCGGCGGCCGACATCACCGCCACCCTGGGCAAGGACCTGCCGCTGACGGTGGAGCGACGCTGGCTCAACGACGGCGGCGCGCTGGTGCTGCGGTTTACGCTGATCAACAACTCCAATGCGCCGGTGGAAATCGGCGGCCTCGGCATGCCGATGGTGTTCGACAACATCATCACCGACCGCACCCTCGAGCAAGCCCACGCCAGCGCCAGTTTCGCCGACCCTTATATCGGCCGCGACGCCGGCTATGTGCAGGTGACGCGCCTGAACGGCCAGGGGCCGGCGCTGATCGTCACGCCGGACGGGCGCACGCCGCTCGAAGCGTGGCGTCCGCTGGCCGACCGCAGCCCGCGCGCGCAAACGTCCGAAGGCTTTTACGACTGGACCGTCGCCAGCAAGGCCTACGCCGAGAACGAATGGAAGAATGCCGGCGAGCAGTGGAACACGCCCACCAGCATCACCCTGGAAGCGGGCGCCCGGCGCGACATCGGCGTGCGCTTCGCCACGGCGCCGTCGATCCGCGCCATCGAGGCCGCCCTGATCGCGCAAAAGCGCCCGGTCGCCGTCGGCATCCCCGGCTACGTGGTGCCGACCGACCTGGAGGCGACACTATTCCTCAAGAGTCCGCAAAAAGTGGTCGGCATCACCAGCTCGCCCGAGAACGCGCTGGCCGTCACGCCGCTCAAGTCGAGCGCCAAAGGCTGGGCGCGCTACACGGTGCGCGGCAACGGCTGGGGACCGGCGCGCCTGTCGATCACCTACGCCGACGGCAGCGTGCAGACGGTCAGCTATTTCGTCACCAAGCCGCTGGAGCAGGCGGTGGCCGACCTCGGCAAGTTCTCCACCACGCAGCAATGGTTCGACGACAAGAAAGACCCGTTCAAGCGCGCGCCGGCCATCCTCACCTACGACCGCGACGCCAAGCGCATCGTCACCGACGACCCGCGCGTGTGGATCTCCGGCATGAGCGACGAGGGAGGCGGCGGCAGCTGGGTCGCGGCGATGAGCAAGCAGCTCGACAATCCGGACGCCGCCGAGGTGGCCAAGCTGGAACGGCTGGTCAATGAAACCGTCGTCGGCAAATTGCAGGTGGCCGACGGCCCGCAGGCCGGCGCCGTGCGCAAGAGCCTGTTCTACTACGACCCGAAAGCCTTCCCGGGCTACTACAACCAGAAGACCAACTGGAGCACCTGGGCCTCGTGGTCGAAGAAGGACGCCGACGACCTCGGCCGCGCTTACAACTATCCGCACGTGGCCATCGGCCACTGGGTGCTGTACCGGCTGGCGCGCAACCACGTCGGCCTGGTCACCGCGCACGACTGGCGCTGGTACTTGCAGCGCGCCTACCAAACCACGGTGGCGATGGTGCGCGACGCGCCCGAGTACGCGCAGTTCGGCCTGATGGAGGGCGACGTCTTCCTCGATATTTTGAAAGACCTGCAGCGCGAGGGCATGACGGCCGAGGCGGCCGACATGGAGGGCATGATGAAACGGCGCGCCGACCACTGGCGCACGCTGGCCTATCCGTTCGGCAGCGAAATGGCCTGGGATTCGACCGGCCAGGCCGAGGTCTACGCGTGGATGCGCCACTTCGGCTACGGCAAGCAGGCCGACATCACGCGCGAGGTGATCCTCGGCTACGACCCGGCGATCCCGAGCTGGGGCTACAACGGCAACGCCCGCCGCTACTGGGACTTCCTGTACGGCGGCAAGACCGCGCGCATCGAGCGCCAGATCCACCACTACGGCTCGACGTTGAACGCGGTGCCGCTGTTCGACGCCTACCGCGCCAACCCGGCCGACCTGCACCTGCTGCGCGTGGCCTACGGCGGCCTGCTCGGCGGCATCACCAACATCGACCGCGACGGCTTCTCGTCGGCCGCCTTCCACGCCTGGCCGGACATGATGCGCTGGGACGCCTACAGCGGCGACTACGGCATGGGCTTCTACGGCCACGCGTACGCCAGCGCCACGTACGTGGTCAAGGACCCGACCTTCGGCTGGCTCGGCTTCGGCGGCAACCTGCAAGTGGAGAAGAACGGCATGGTGCGGATCACGCCGAAGGACAGCGCACGCACGCGCCTGTTCGTGGCGCCGGCGCGCGCCTGGATCACTTTGGAGGCGGGCAAGATCGACGGCGCCACTTACGATCCGAAAAGCCGCGCCATCACGCTCGAGCTGGCGCCGGCCACCGCCGCCACGCCGGCGGCCAGGCTGCTGATCGACAGCCCGGGCGGCAAAATCAAGCCGCAGGGCCTGGTCGCCGAGCGTGGCGGATACCAGGTTCCGCTGACGGCGGCGACCACGCGCGTGCTGCTGAAGCCACGATGACAGGGGTTGTACGAACTTTTTTCATTTTATTTCGCTGAACACAACAAATTTCCTTGCATTGCGGGCCATACTGTACAAAAATACAGACTGTCTATATACACAGGCCCAACCGCACTCATGATCAAGCTCACCGCACGCCAGGAACAAATTCTCAATCTGATCAAGGATGCCATCGAAAACACCGGCTTCCCGCCGACGCGCGCCGAGATCGCCAACGAACTGGGCTTCAAATCCGCCAACGCGGCCGAGGAGCACTTGCAGGCGCTGGCGCGCAAGGGCGCCATCGAGATCGCCGCCGGCACCTCGCGCGGCATCCGTTTGCTGGGCGTGCACGCCGAACCGGCCACGCCGAAGGTGCCGGTGTCGCTGATGATGTCGTTGCCGTTGATCGGCCGCGTGGCCGCCGGCTCGCCCATCCTGGCGCAAGAAAACCTGGAGACGAGCTACAGCGTCGACCCGGCGATGTTCTCGTCCAAGCCCGATTACCTGCTCAAGGTGCGCGGCGAATCGATGCGCGACGCCGGCATCATGGACGGCGACCTGCTGGCCGTGAAGAAAGTCGACAGCGCCAAGAACGGCCAGATCGTCGTCGCGCGGATCGGCAACGACGTCACGGTCAAGCGCTACCGCAAGACCGGCACCCTGGTCGAGCTGCTGCCGGAGAATCCGGACTTCAAGATCATCAAGGTCGACCCGGAGGCGGACGAGTTCGCGCTGGAAGGCCTGGCGGTCGGCCTGATGCGTAGCTGGCACTAAGCCAGGCCCCAGGCAGATGATTCAACGTGGAGACACGTAGGGCGGATTAGGCGAAGCCGTAATCCGCCATCTATGAGCCGCCGACGAAGCATGCATGGCGGATTACGCTTCGCTAATCCGCCCTACGTGTCTCCGTGGTTTAGCATGCCTCCGTGGTTTAACACGTCTCCGTGGTTTAGCAGCCTTCCAGCGCGCAGGCGAAGTCGTCGAGCAGGTCGTCGGTGTCTTCGATGCCGACCGAGACGCGGATCAGCGATTCGGCAATCCCCATCGAGGCGCGCCGCTCGGCGCCCATCTCGTAGAAGATCGTGTGCGCGACCGGGATCACCAGGGTGCGCGTGTCGCCCAGGTTCGACGCCGGGATCGCCAGCTTGAGCCGGTTCAGGAAGTCGAAGCAGTCTATCCCGTCCTTCAATTCAAAACTGAGCAGCGAGCCGTGCCTACGGAACAGCTCGCTCGAGATGCCGTGCTGCGGGTGCGATGTCAACCCCGGATAGTGGACGGCCGCCACGCGCTCGTCGGCCTCCAGCATCTCGGCCAGCGCCAGCGCGTTGCCGCTGGTGCGCTCCATGCGCAGCGCCAGCGTTTCGGCGCCGACGGCGATGTGGTGCGCCGCCTCCGGCCCCAGCGAGGCGCCGAAGTCGCGCAGGCCCTTGGCGCGGATCTGCGCCAGTCCCCATTGCGGCGGCGCCGCCTTTTTGTAGTTCTCGTAGATATTCGGGAATTGGGTCCAGTCGTATTCGCCGGTGTCGGTCAGGCTGCCGCCCAGCGCGTTGCCGTGGCCGCCGATCGATTTGGTCAGCGCGTTGACCACCAGCCCTGCCCCGACCGATTTCGGCCGGAACAGGTACGGCGTGGTCATCGTGTTGTCGACGATGTAGAGGATGCCGCGCGCCTTGCACAGCTCGCCGATGCGCTTGAGGTCCGCCACCTGCGTGCGCGGATTGGCGATGGTCTCGACGAACACCACGCGCGTCTGCCCGGTGATCGCGGCCTCGACGTTGGCAACGTCGGTGGCGTCGACGAACGACACGCCGACGCCCTGCGCCATCGTGGTCTGCCACAGGCTGTTGGTGTTACCGAACAGGAAGGCCGACGAGACGACGTGGTCGCCCGCGCGCAGCAGCGCCTGGAACACGGCGCCGATCGCGCCCATGCCGGTGGCGAAGCACAAGGTGCCGACGCCCTGCTCCATCTTGTTGACCTTGTCCTCGAGCGCGGAGATGGTCGGGTTGCCTTGGCGGCCGTAGCGGAAGCCCGGCTCCTTGCCCTGGAACACCGATGCCAGCTGGCGCGCGTCGGCGTAACCGAAGGCGACCGAGGTGTGGATCGGCTTGTGCAGCGAACCATGCTCGATGCCCTTCAGGCGATCGTTGTGCAGGATGGTGGTGGTGAAACCGTAGTTCTTCTTATCGTTCATATGCTTGGATGGTCAAAAAAAAAGCCCGGTACGGCGAACCGTACCGGGCGCGACATCAGCCTTCGGCGGTCGCGAGATTCAGATTCAGTTGCGAGCGGCCGGCGTCCTCGTGCGAGGTCTTGGCCTTCGGGTGGTGGCGCGCGTACTCCAGCTTGTCGAGGTATTCCTTCGACACGTCGCCGGTCACGTAGATGCCGTCGAAGCACGAGGCTTCGAAGTTCTTCAGCTCCGGATTGACGTCGGAGATGGCGCGCTTCAGCGACTCGATGTCCTGGTACACCAAGTGGTCGGCGGTGATTTCGCGGCACACTTCCTCGGTGGTGCGGCCGTAGGCGATCAGCTCGTCGCGGGTCGGCATGTCGATGCCGTACACGTTCGGGTAGATCACCGGCGGCGCGGCCGAGGCGAAGATCACTTTCTTGGCGCCCGCTTCGCGCGCCATCTGCACGATCTCGCGGCTGGTGGTACCGCGCACGATGGAGTCATCGACCAGCAGCACGACCTTGTCCTTGAACTCGGAGGCGATCGCGTTCAGTTTCTGGCGCACCGATTTCTTGCGCGCGGCCTGGCCCGGCATGATGAAGGTGCGGCCGATGTAGCGGTTCTTGATGAAGCCTTCGCGGTATTCGACGTTGAGCGCCAGCGCCAGCTGGATCGCCGCCGGGCGCGACGAGTCCGGGATCGGCATGACGACGTCGATCTCGCCGTCCTTGAATTCGCGCTTGATCTTCTCGGCCAGGTACTCGCCCATTTTCAGGCGGGTGGCGTAGACCGAGGCGCCGTCGATGACGGAGTCGGGACGGGCCAGGTAGACGAACTCGAACACGCACGGGTTGAGCGACGGATTGTCGGCGCACTGGCGGCTGTGCAGCTGCATGTCGGCGTCGACGAAGATGCACTCGCCCGGCGCGACGTCGCGCAGGAAACGGAAGCCCATGCCTTCGAGCGCCACCGATTCGGAGGCGACCAGGTACTCGGCGCCCTGCTCGGTTTCGTTGATGCCCAGGCACAGCGGACGGATGCCGAACGGATCGCGGAAGGCCAGCAGGCCGACGCCGGCGATCTGCGCGACGGCGGCGTAGCCACCGCGCACGCGGCGGTGCAGCACCGTGACGGCGTCGAAGATGGTGTCGGCGTCGATCGAGATGCCGGTGGTGGCCATATGGATTTCATGGGCCAGCACGTTCAACAGCACTTCCGAATCGGAGTCGGTGTTGATGTGGCGGCGGTCGTTCTTGAACATCTCTTGCTTGAGCTGTTCCCAGTTGGTCAGGTTGCCGTTGTGCGCCAGGGTGATGCCGAACGGGGCGTTGACGTAGAACGGCTGCGCCTCTTCCTCGCTCGACGAGCCGGCGGTCGGATAGCGGCAGTGGCCGATGCCCGAGTTGCCTTGCAGGGTGCGCATGTTGCGGGTGCGGAAAACGTCACGCACCAGGCCGTTGGCCTTGTGCATGGCGAACATGCTGCTGTGATTGGTCGCGATACCCGCTGCATCCTGGCCGCGGTGCTGCAACAGCAGCAAGGCGTCATACAGCAGTTGATTGACAGGTTGATGGGAAACGACGCCGACGATGCCACACATGATGGTGCTCCTGGACTGGGTAATACAGATTAAAGACGCAGATTAAAAACGGTGATGCAAGAAATTCAAAAGTTCACATGCTGCGCCATCGCAGCGGGAAGGAAGGTCTTGACGACCCGCGCGCCGGTCTCGGCATACGGGCTGAGCAACGCTTCCTTCCAGAAATCCTGTTGTGGGAGCGATGTCATCCCACACAAGATGACGGCGGTCAGCACGATTACAAGGCCGCGGCCGACGCCGAACACGGCGCCGAGCGCCCGGTCGAACAAGCTGAGGCCGCCCGCGTCGAGCAAGGCGCCCAGCGCCATGGCCAGCAGGCCCATCAAAATGCGCACGCCGATGAACAGGGCGATGAAGGCCAGGATCAGGCGCAACACCTCGCCGGGCACCACGACCGGCAACATCACGGCGAGCGCGGCGGCGTAGGCGTTGGCGACCACGAAGGCGACCACCCAGCCGGCCAGCGACAGCACTTCCTTGACCAGCCCGCGCAGCATGCTGATGATGACCGACGCGACCATCACGAAGATCACCAGATAATCGAAAATCGTCACGTCAGCCGGCCTGGATCAAATCGTTTCCAGGCGGCCACTCAGGCCCATGCCGCTCAGCTTCGCGCGCACCTTTTCCGCCTCTTCCTTGTTGGTGAACGGCCCCACGCGCACGCGGGTGATCTCGCCGGAAGGCGTTTTCTGCGTGAAGGAGCTGATGCCGGCTTCCTTCAGTTTCTTGCGCAGCTCGTCCACCTTGCCCTGGTCGCTCAGCGCGGCCACTTGCAGCACGAATTTCTGGCCCGATTCGGCTGCGGCGGCGGCCGGCTTGGCCGCGCCCTTGCCTTCCAGGATGGCCAGCGCGCGGGCGTCCTCGGATGACTTGTCCGGCGCCGGTTTGGCCGCCGCTTTCGCTTCGGCCAGCTTGCGCTCGGCATCGGCCTTGGCCTTCGCTTCCGCCTTCGCCTCGGCCAGCTTGCGCTCGGTTTCACGCTTGCGCTCCGCTTCCAGCTTGGCCTTGGCCTCGGTGTCGGCCCGGGCCTTGGCCTCGTGGTCGGCCTTGGCCTTGGCCAGCGCCTCGGCCTTGGCTTCCGCCTTGGCCTTGGCCTCGGCCTTCAGATCGGCCTGGGCTTCGGCTTCCTGCCGGGCGTTGTCGGCCTTGATGACCTCATCGGCGGACGGCGCGGGGGCGGCAGCCACAGCGGGTTTGCCCGGCTTGACGTCGTCGACGATTTCTTCCTTGCTGTCGAGGGCGGCACTGGCGGGGACGGCGGCGGCTGGCGCGCGGCCGGCGGCGGACGGCTTATCCTTGGCCGGAATCTTGATTTCTATGTCGGACGCCAGCGGACGCGGCTCGGAATCGAGCACCATCGGCAAGCCGACGGCGACGGCCAGCGCCAGCGCGATGGCGCCGACCAGGCGGCGGCGCGCGCGTTTCTTTTCCGGCAACACCGGATCGTCCGCCTCGCGATCCTTGGCGCGGCGCGACTTGGCCGGACCGTCGGCCGACGACGCGCGCTTGGAGCGCGCGCGCTCGGCTGCGGCCTGATCATCCGCGCTGGTGTAATAGCCGCTGTCCTGACCGGCGGTCTCTTGCTTGTTTTTACCGAATTTCGAGAACAAGCCCATGCGTGATTTCAGTCCTGTGCGTTCAATGGAGTGAGGATTTTCTCGCCGCCATGACGCCTGCGACCGTGAGGAAAGATCCAAAGACCACAATTCTATCATTCTCCCCGGCCCGGCTCATCGCATTTGCATAGGCGGCGGCCGGATCGTCGAAGATATTGATGGTGCGTTCCGGTTTCTCGGCTTGCACGATTTGCACCTTGGCGGCCAGTTCGGACGCGCTGGCCGCGCGCGGCGACGGCAGATTCGTCAGGCACCAGTGGTCGACATGCTCGGACATGGCGGCGATGACGCCGTCGATGTCCTTGTCGTGCATGGAGCCGAACACGGCGTAGGTGTACGGGTGGAAGCCCATATTGCCCAAGTTCTGGTTCAGCGCCGACGCGGCGTGCGGGTTGTGGGCGACGTCGAGGATCACGGTCGGACGGCCCGGCAGCACCTGGAAGCGGCCCGGCAGCTCCACCGTGACCAGGCCGGTGCGCACTTCCTGCGCGCCGACCGGCAATTCCAGCTTGAGCGCCTCCAGCGCGGCCAGCACGGCGCTGGCGTTGAGGATCTGGTTGGCGCCGCGCAGGCTCGGATAGGCGAGCGAATTGCGGCGTTGCGAGCGGCCGCCGTAGTTCCACTGCTGCTTGTCACCGGAGTAATTAAAATCGCGCCCCATCAGCCACAGGTCGGCGCCGATGGCGTTGGCGTGGTCGATCAGCGACTGCGGCGGCACCGGATCGGAGCAGATCGCCGTCTTGCCGGAGCGGAAGATGCCAGCCTTCTCGAAGCCGATCTTCTCGCGCGTGTCGCCCAGGTAATCGGTGTGGTCGATATCGACGCTGGTGACGATGGCGACGTCGGCGTCGACTATGTTAACGGCGTCCAGGCGTCCGCCGAGGCCGACCTCGAGGATGACGACATCCATGCCGGCGCCCGCCAGCAGCTTCATGATGGCCAGCGTGGTGAATTCGAAATAGGTCAGCGGGGTGTCGCCGCGCGCGGCCTCGACGGTGTTGAAGGCGTCGACCAGCACCTCGTCGCTGGCCAGGTCGCCGTTGATCCGCGCGCGCTCGTTGAAGTCGAGGAAGTGCGGCTTGATGTACAGGCCGACCTTGTAGCCGGCGCGCAGCAGCACCGATTCCAGCATGGCGCAGGTCGAGCCCTTGCCGTTGGTGCCGGCCACCATGATGACCGGGCAGCTAAAGCTCAGCTGCAAGCGTTCCTTGACGGCGAGAACGCGGTCCAGGCCCATGTTGATGACGGTTTCGGCGTGGCGCGATTCAAGCAGCGCAAGCCAGGCGGGCAAAGTGGTTGGGAGGTTCGACATGATGTGACTCTGAAAATGGCAACGGCGCGCAGGCCGGATGATATCCGATTGCGCGCCGTCGTGCCGGGCATTGAAGCTGCAATATTAACTATGCGATAACTTCGGCCGGCTGGTTTTGCAACAATGCCATCAGGCGGGCGATTTCTTCGCGCATCTTGCGGCGGTCGACGATCATGTCGACGGCGCCCTTAGTGACCAGGAACTCGGAGCGCTGGAAACCTTCGGGCAGCTTCTCGCGCACGGTGTTTTCGATCACGCGCGGGCCGGCGAAGCCGATCAGCGCCTTCGGTTCGGCGATCACGACGTCGCCCATGAAGGCGAACGAGGCGGACACGCCGCCCATGGTCGGATCGGTCAGCACGCTGATGAACGGCAGCTTCTTCTCGGACAACTTGGTCAACATGGCGGTGGTTTTCGCCATTTGCATCAGCGACAGCAGGCCCTCTTGCATGCGGGCGCCGCCGGTGGCGGTGATGCAGATGAACGGCACTTTCTGTTCCAGGGCCACTTGCGCGCCGCGCACGAAGCGCTCGCCGACCACGGAGCCCATCGAGCCGCCCATGAATTCGAATTCGAAGCAGGCCACGACGACGGGCATGCTCATGATGGCGCCGCCCATGACGATCATGGCGTCGGTCTCGCCGGTGGCTTCCATCGCCTGCTTGAGGCGGTCGGGGTATTTCTTGCTGTCTTTGAACTTCAGCGTATCGACCGGCAAGGTATCCATGCCAATTTCATAACGTCCGCCGGCGTCGAACAGGCTGTCGAGGCGTTCGCGGGCGCGGATGCGCATGTGGTGGTCGCACTTGGGGCAAACATGCAGGTTCGATTCCAGATCGGTGCGGTACAGGACGGCTTCGCACGACGGGCATTTGACCCACAGGCCCTCCGGCATCGTCTTGCGGGCGGCAACGTCGGAACGCTGGATTCTTGGGGGCAGCAGTTTTTCCAACCAACTCATAAATTCTCCTTGCAGCTAACTTGTGGCCGAAGTGTAGCCGTTTCTTGTACGCCTGTCGAACATTGCAATACAATAATTTTTAGCTTTCGTCATGGAATTCGGCGGGATTTAGAGGGAATCCCCTACTGCCGTAGCCCCGGTTTCGTCGTCGGCGGCGGGCGTATGGATAGGGATACTGAACTCAGTATCGGCAATGTGACGAAGGTAAATCTCCATGATACGTTCCGGCGGCAGGTCCAGTCGCTCGCCAATTTCACCGAAGTACTCGATGACCCGATAGGACAACTTCAGCTGCACGTCCCTGCCTATCCCCTTTACCCAAGGCGCATCGACCACAACACAATTTTTCATGTCAAAATCTTCGTCGCACATGTCTCGCCTCATCTATAAAGTTTAGACTCGGACCTCGTCGCTTTCCGAGCTGAGAAGATACGGATCCGGTCTGAGCCGCGATAACAATAACAAACTAGCAAAATACTTGACGAAGCAGCCCGTCCGATAGCCCAAAATCTATCCTCACTACCAGAATGCGCCAGATCGGCCATGACGACGACACGCGGGTCATCAAAAACGGTGCGCGCTTCCTCAAAACTAATCCCGTGCTTACGAAGATTGTCTTTTGCCTTGCGTTGATCCCATTCAAAGCGCACGACCGCTCCCCTTCAACATAGTCAGTACTTAACTATGTATCAAGGTGAGCGGTCGGAATTTGATGGCGGCCAAGCGGCCGGAGGGAGCTACGGTCGCCTAGGACCGGTCAGGCGTCGAGGGCGCTGCGGATGCCGCTGACGAAGGCTTGCACGGCCGCGACCGAACCTTCCTTGCCGTGCTTTTCGATCTCCTGGACGATGCGACTGCCGATGACGACCGCGTCGGCCACCTCGGCCACCGCGCGCGCGGTGGCGCCGTCGCGGATGCCGAAGCCCACGCCGATCGGCAACTGCACGTGCTTGCGGATTTCCTTCAGACGCTCGGCCACCTGCACCGTGTCGATGTTGCCCGCGCCCGTCACGCCCTTGAGCGAGACGTAATAGCTGAAGCCACCACCGACCTTGGCCACCTGCCGGATGCGCTCCTCGGTCGAGGTCGGCGCCAGCAGGAAGATCAGATCGAGCTCGGCCGCGCGCATGGCGGCGGCGAACTCCTCGCACTCCTCGGGCGGATAGTCGACCACGATGGCGCCGTCGGCGCCCGCTTCCTTCGATTTGGCGATGAAGGCGTCGGCGCCGATGCGCTCGATCGGGTTCGCGTAGCCCATCAGCACCACCGGTGTGGTCTGGTTGGTCTTGCGGAACTCCGCCACGTAGCCGAACACGTCGCGGATGCCGACGCCGAACGCCAGCGCCCGCTCGCAGGCGCGCTGGATGACCGGGCCTTCGGCCATCGGATCGGAGAACGGCACGCCGAGCTCGAGGATGTCGGCGCCGCCCGCGACCAGCGCGTGCATCAGTGGAACGGTCAGCTCGGGACCGGGATCGCCGGCGGTGATGAAGGTGACGAGCGCGGTTTTATTGTTCGCCTTCAGGGCGGCGAAGGTTGCTGCGATTCTGGACATGGCTTTTCCTTGGTAGAGTTGTTATATGGATTAGTTGAAGTTCAAACCCATCCGCTCCGCCACGGTATGCATGTCCTTGTCGCCACGGCCGGACAGGTTGGCCAGGATGATCCGGTCCTTCGGCAAGGTCGCCGCCAGCTTCACCGCGTACGCCAGCGCGTGCGACGATTCCAGCGCCGGGATGATGCCCTCGATGTGACAACAATCGTGGAAGGC
Organism: Burkholderia sp. LMU1-1-1.1; assembly: GCF_040675865.1. Lineage (NCBI taxonomy): Bacteria > Pseudomonadati > Pseudomonadota > Betaproteobacteria > Burkholderiales > Burkholderiaceae > Burkholderia > Burkholderia sp. LMU1-1-1.1. Next base: position 558,706 of record NZ_JBEGHG010000023.1, read on the forward strand.
CTTGAGCGCCTCCTCGTCGGTGATCGAGACGTACTCGGCGCGGCCGATGTCCTTCAGGTAGGCGTGCTCCGGGCCCACGCCTGGATAATCCAGGCCGGCCGAGACCGAATGCGTCTCGATGATCTGGCCGTTCTCGTCCTGCAGCAGGTAGGTGCGGTTGCCATGCAACACGCCCGGATAGCCCTTGGTCAGCGAGGCCGCGTGCTTGACGCCGTCCAGCCCCTCGCCGGCCGCCTCGACGCCGATCAGGCGCACCTGTTTCTGGTCGATGTACGGGTAGAAAATCCCCATCGCGTTCGAGCCGCCGCCAATGCAGGCCAGCACGTAGTCCGGCTGGCGGCCGGTCATCTCCGGCATCTGCACCAGGCACTCCTCGCCGATCACCGACTGGAAGTCGCGCACCAGCATCGGGTAAGGATGCGGGCCGGCCACGGTGCCGATGATGTAGAAGGTGTTCTCGATGTTGGTGACCCAGTCGCGCATCGCCTCGTTGAGCGCGTCCTTGAGCGTCTTGGAGCCGGACTCGACAGGCACGACGGTCGCGCCCAGCAGCTTCATGCGGTAGACGTTCTGCGCCTGGCGCTTGACGTCCTCGCTGCCCATGTAGACCACGCATTCGAGGCCGAACCGGGCGCAGATGGTGGCAGTGGCGACGCCGTGCTGGCCGGCGCCGGTCTCGGCGATGACGCGCGGCTTGCCCATGCGCTTGGCCAGCAGGGCCTGGCCGATGACGTTGTTGATCTTGTGGGCGCCGGTGTGGTTCAGGTCTTCGCGCTTGAAGTAGATCTGCGCGCCGCCGGCCTGCTCGGACCAACGCTTGGCGTGGTAGATCGGCGATGGACGGCCGACGAAATGCTTCAGCTCATAGCGGAATTCCTCGAGGAATTCGGGGTCCTTGCTGTAGCGCTCGTAAGCCTCGTTCAGCTCGGCCAGCGCGTAGGTCAGCGTTTCGGCGACGAACGAGCCGCCGTACGGGCCGAAGTGGCCGCTGGCGTTGGGCAGGTCGTAATCCTTGGCGTGGAACAGGGGCGCGGCGGCGCCGATCTCAGGTAGTGCTTTCATGGTGGGTTTCGCTTTCAATCATGTCATCTCCGGCCCGCACCGCCGCGACGAAGGCGGCGATCTTGCGGGCGTCCTTGATCCCCTTGGACGCTTCGACACCACTGCTGATGTCGACGGCGTAGGGGCGTACACCGGCCACCGCGTCAGTCGCGTTGTGTACGCTCAAGCCACCACTTAAAACGACCCGAGGCGCGAGATCTTTTGGAATGAGAGACCAATCAAAACCCTTTCCTGCGCCACCGTAGGCATCCACATATGTATCCAGCAACAAACTGGTGAACAGGGGACTGGCGGCGCGGCATAGTTGTTCGTATTCTAGCAAATCGGACGGCGAGGTGTCGGGTTTGACGCGAAACACGCGCATGAACTGTCGTCCGCAGGCGGCGGCGATGGCGGCCGACTCTTCTATCGTCTCGTCGCCGTGCAGCTGGATCAGCGCGATCGGCGCCACCTTGACGGTGGCGGCCACCTCCTCCGGCGTGGCGTTGACGAACAAGCCGGTGCAGGTGATGAACGGCGGCACGGCGGCGATCAGCGCGGCCGCTTGCTCCGGGGTGACGTAGCGCGGGCTTTTCGGATAGAACACGAAACCGATCGCATCGGCGCCCGCGGCCACGACGGCCTGGACGTCTTCCACGCGGGTCAGGCCGCAGATCTTGATACGGGTGCGTGGCATGCGATGTTTCCTCTTTAGAACCAAGGTAAGGCGCTGGTCGTCTCCAGCGGCAATTCCCATTTGGGGTCGTAGTCGATCTTCGCCAGGTACAGGCCGTCCGGCATGAAAGTGGGCGCGGCGGCGTGGCGGTCTTTGGTTTCCAGTAGTTGGCCCAGCCACTCCGGCTTTTCGCGCCCGGTGCCGATGTAGACCAGCGAACCGACCAGATTGCGCACCATGTGGTGCAGGAAGGCGTTGGCGGTGATGGTGAACACCACCAGCTCGCCGACGCGCTTGATCTGGATGTCGTGCATCAGCTTGACCGGCGACTTGGCTTGGCATTGCGCGGCGCGGAAGGCGGTGAAGTCGTGCCAGCCGAGCAGCGGCTGGACGGCTTGCCGCATCAATTCGACGTCGAGCGGGCGGAAGCAGAAGCCGGCGCGTCCCTCCAGCAACGGCGAGCGGGTCGGGTTGTTGTACAGCACGTAGTGGTAGGTGCGGGCGCGGGCGCTGAAGCGGGCGTGGAAGAAGTCGTCGACGGTGGGGTCGCCCGGCAGCTCCTTGGCCCAGCGCACGGCGATCGACGGCGGCAGGAAGGCGTTGACGCCGCGCACCCAGGAATGGGCGTCGCGGGTCAGGTCGGTGTCGAAGTGGACCACTTGTTCGAGCGCGTGCACGCCGGTGTCGGTGCGGCCGGCGCAGGTGGTGGCCAGGCGCACCGTGGCGAATTTTTCCAGCGCCTGTTCCAGCTTGTCCTGGACCGTGTGGCCGTCTTCCTGTTTCTGGTAGCCGTGCCAGGCGGTGCCGTCGTACTGGACGCCGATTGCTATCCGTTTCAATTGCTGCCCGAGGTGATGTTTGAGGCTGGCATTATATCGTAGGGACGGTCGCGGGATTCGGCGGGGCCATGATCACGTAGGGCGGATTAGGCGGAACGCCGTAATCGGCCAATGCATGAGCCGTCGAGACGCACGCATGGCCGATTACGCTGCGCTAATCCGCCCTACGTGTTTCCGCGTTACTCGACGGTCCGTGGCCTACCCCAGCTGCGCTTTCATGGCGTTGGCCTTGGCGATCTGGTCGTCGCTGCCGCCGCGCAGCACTTCGTCCAGCAGCTCGCGCGCGCCTTCCTTGTCGCCGATCTCCTGGTAGGCGATGGCCAGATCGAGCTTGGTGTCCATCTCCATGTGGTGCGCCGACATGGCATCGTCGCGCGCCGGGGTCGCCGCCGGCTCCGCTGGCTCCGCCTTCGCGCCCGCCGCCGCGCCGGTGAATTCATTGTCCAGGTCGAGGTTGATGTCCGACAGGTCGAACTCGGGCGCGGGCGCCGGGGCGGCCGTGATCGATTCGGCGTCTTCCGGCAACTCGAGCGGTTCGTCGAAGTCCATGGCCTTCGGCTCGGCCTTGGGCGGCTCGGTCAAGGCCGGCACTTCCGGAATGTCGAAGCCCATGATGTCCATGTCCAGCGGATCGGTGCTGGCCGCCGGTACGCGCTCCGCCGGCTCGGCCGCCTTGGCCGTGTCTTCCGGCAGATCCAGGCTGAAGTCCATGCTCGGGTCGTCGGCCGGCGCGGCCGCCGGGGCCGATGCGGCAGGCGCATCGAAGGCCAGATCGAACGGATCGTCGGCCGGCTCCTCGCGCGCCGGCGCCGGCATCTCGATCGGCGCCTTGGCGCTGGCGACCGGCTCGAAGTTCATGTCGCCCAGGTCGAAGTCCATCAGGTTGTCCGATTGCGCGGCCACCGATGCCGGCGACACCGACGCGTCGGCCGGTTGCGGCAGCGCCGTTTCCATGTCGCCCAGATCGCTGCCGAAGTCCATCGTGTTGTCGCGCGCGGCGGGCGCCGCATCCAGGCCCAGGTCCAGATCGAGGCCGCCGGCGCCAGGCGCGGCCGGCCGCTCGGCGCCGAAATCGTCACCGGTGCCAAAGTCGTTGCCGAAGTCGGTGGCCGAATAGTCCGAGGCGGCGGCAGCGGCGGCCACTGCGCCGGCCGCGACCGGCACGGCGGCGGCCGACATGGCCGCGCCGCCGGCGCCGTCGGGCGCGGCCGAATACAGCGGATTGGTCGGGTCGATGGACTGGCCCATGGCGGACGCTTGCGCCCATTCATCGCCCTGGCCGCGCGTCATCGAATACAACTCGGAGGCCTGGCTTTCGAAGGCGCGCGCATCCTTGCGGGTGGCGTAGATTTCCAGCAGTTTGAGGCGCACGGGATGGCGCTCGGGATGCGTGCGCAGCGCTTCCTTGAGGATGTCCTCGGCCTGCGCGTCGCGGCCGTAGGCGATGTAGACGTCGGCCTCGGCCACCGGATCGACCTCGTTGGTGTCGAGCTGGCTGGCCGATGGCGCGAAGTTGGAGTTGAATACGCTGTTGTTGGTGTCGACGTTCTGGGCGCCAGCCTCGGTGATGAACGGCTGTATCGGGGTGGTCGGATCGGGCGGCATGACGATCTCGCCCGGCACCACGACGAATTTCTTGCTCTTGCGGCGGCGCGCGAGGATGATGCCGTAGACCAGTGCCAGCAACGCGGCGACGCCCAGGCCGACCAGCTGGATGTTCTCCATCATCACTTCGTACCAGCTCGGTTCGACCGGCTTCCTCGGCGGCACGGCCAAGGTGCGCTTCGGCTTGGGCGGGGTTTGCTCGGCGACCGGGGCCGGCGCCGGCGCGGCGGCCGGCGGAGTGGCCGGGGCTGCAGCCACGGGCGGCTTTTCGGCGATCGTCTTGTTCTTTACCGCCATCAGCTTTTCAAGGTCATTGACGTTCTTTTCCAGTTCCTTGACGCGGGCGGCCGCTTCGTCCACCTGCTTTTGCTTGGCGATGTTCTCTTCGGCCGCCACGCCCGTCTTGCCCGCGACCGGCGCGGCGGCGGTCGATTTGGACAAGGTCAGCTTGTCCTTGGCCTCGTTGACGGCGTTCGGTTTTTCCTCGACCTTGGCGGTGATCTTGCCCTTGACGTTTTGCGTCGTCTCCGCTTCCTTGGCCGGCGTGCTGTTGGCGACCTGGCCGGCCAGCTTGGCGCGGTAGGCGTTGAAATCGACCGCGTGCGCGACCACCACGCCGCGCGCCTCGCCTTCGGGCACGATGGAGCGGACGGCGTCCGAATCCGGCACCTTCAGGATCTGGCCCGACTTCAGGCGGTTCATGTTATTGCCGGAAAACGCCTCCGGGTTGGCGCGGTACAGCGCCACCAGCATCATGTCCAGCGAGATGTCGCCCGGCTTGACCTGGCTGGCGATGCGGCTGAGCGTATCGCCTTTTTTGACGGTGTACTGCTCGGTCGGCTTTTTGGCCGGCTGCGGCCTGGCCGGCGCCGGGCTCGCGGGTGCCGGATTTGCGCTCGCGCTTGCGGCCGGAGCGTTGGCCTGGCGGCTCAGATCGACCGGCGCGGCCACTTGCGGCGAATTGGCCGAGCGCATGTCGGGCGGGTCGAGCAGGAAGGTGTATTCGCGCACCATGCGGCCGCCGTTCCACTTCAGTTCCAGCAGCATGTCGACGAAGGGTTCGTTGACCGGCTGGGTGGACGAGACGCGGATCAGTTGACGGCCGTTGCGTTGTTCCACTTCGAAGCGCAGCGACGTCAGCGCCGGATTGAAATCGATGTTGGCGGTACGGAAGGCGTCGGCGGAGGCCAACTGGGCAACCAGGCCGCTGGCCTCCTCGGGGGTGACGGCGGTCAGTTCGATCTCCGCCCGCAACGGCTGGCCCAGCGAGGACAGGACGGTCAGCTTGCCGAGTCCGGCGGCGTTCGCGGCGGCGGACAACAACACCGCACCGGCGACCGCGCTGGTGAGTGTTTTCAACGCGAACGAAACGATGCTGGTGCGATTGGTGAAGGGCATAGTGGGCGGCAGTAGGTTATCAGAGGGAAAATGTTACTTTCCCGGATATATCAACATATCACCATGCACATGAGCATGCAAGCTTTGCACGCCGTTTCTCAAGTGATACATGAGGAGTTGTCAGCTCTGTGCCTAATTTAAACCAAAAAAGGGGTTTTCCCTATGAGAGCACATAGAGAAAACCCCTTCTGCTACCACGATGGCGTGGCGCTTATTTATCCAGCACGATGCGCAGCATGCGGCGCAGCGGTTCGGCCGCGCCCCACAGCAACTGGTCGCCGACGGTGAAGGCCGACAGATAATCGTCGCCCATGCTCATCTTGCGCAGGCGGCCGACCGGGATCGTCAGGCTGCCGGTGGCGGCCGCCGGCGACAGGTCCTTGACCGACGCTTCACGCGTGTTCGGCACCACTTTGACCCACTGGTTGTTGGCGGCGATGATGTCGTGGATCTCGTCGATCGGCACGTCCTTCTTCAGCTTGATGGTCAACGCCTGCGAATGGCTGCGCATGGCGCCGATGCGCACGCACAGGCCGTCCACCGGGATCGCCTTCGAGCCGAAGTCCGCGCCCAGGCCGAGGATCTTGTTGGTCTCGGCGCCGCCCTTCCACTCTTCCTTCGACTGGCCGTTGCCCAGGTCCTTGTCGATCCAAGGGATCAGGTTGCCGGCCAGCGGCGCGCCGAACTGCCTGGTCTCCTCGGGGGAGAGTCCATGTTGCGTCGCCAGCACCTGGCGGTCGATTTCCAGGATCGCCGAAGCCGGATCGTCCAACAGGGCCTTGACCGACGCGTTGATCGTGCCGAACTGGGTCAGCAGCTCGCGCATGTGCTGCGCGCCGCCGCCCGATGCCGCCTGGTAGGTCATCGACGTCATCCACTCGACCAGGTTGTGCTGGAACAGTCCGCCCAGGCCCATCAGCATGCACGACACGGTGCAGTTGCCGCCGATGTAGTTCTTCACGCCCTTGCCCAGCGCGTCCTTGATGACGTGCAGGTTGACCGGGTCCAGCACGATGACGGCGTCCTTCTCCATGCGCAGGGTCGACGCGGCGTCGATCCAGTAGCCGTTCCAGCCGGCCGCGCGCAGTTTCGGGAACACCTCGGTGGTGTAGTCGCCGCCCTGGCACGAGATGATGATCTCGCACTTTTTCAGTTCGTCGATGTCGGTCGCGCTTTTCAGTTTGGTTTCATTCTTCGCCATCTTCGGGGCGTCGCCGCCCGGGTTCGACGTCGTGAAGAACACCGGTTCGATGTGGGCGAAATCGCCCTCTTCCTGCATGCGCTGCATCAGGACCGAACCGACCATGCCGCGCCAACCTACCAAGCCTACGAGTTTCATTTTTTATCCTTTGAATAGTTTAAGCCAGGGCCTTGACGACCGCGTTGCCCATCTCCTCGGTGCCCACCTTGATGGTGCCCGGTTCGAAGATGTCGGCGGTGCGCAGGCCCTGCGCCAGCACGGACTTGACGGCGGTCTCGATGCGGTCGGCCTGCTCGTTCTTGTTGAAGGTGTAGCGCAGCATCATCGCGGCCGACAGGATCGTCGCCAGCGGATTGGCGATGCCCTTGCCGGCGATGTCAGGCGCCGAACCGTGCGACGGCTCGTACAGTCCCTTGTTGTTGGCGTCCAGCGAGGCCGACGGCAGCATGCCGATCGAACCGGTCAGCATCGCCGCGCAATCGCTCAGGATGTCGCCGAACATGTTGCCGGTGACGATGACGTCGAACTTCTTCGGCGCGCGCACCAGTTGCATGGCGGCGTTGTCGACGTACATGTGGTCGAGCGCGACGTCCGGATATTCCTTGTGGACGTCGGTGACGATGTCCTTCCAGAACTGGAACGTTTCCAGCACGTTGGCCTTGTCGACGCTGGTCAGGCGCTTGCCGCGCTTTTGCGCGGCCTGGAACGCCACGTGGGCGATGCGGCGGATCTCGCCTTCGGCGTAGCGCATCGTGTCGTAGCCTTCGCGCTGGCCCTTGAACGGGCCGTCCGGGCACTCGCGCACGCCGCGCGGCTGGCCGAAGTAGATGTCGCCGGTCAGTTCGCGCACGATCAGGATGTCCAGGCCGGAGACGACTTCAGGCTTCAAGGTCGAGGCGCCGGCCAGTTCCGGGTACAGGATGGCCGGACGCAGGTTGCCGAACAGACCCAGGTTCTTGCGCAGGCCGAGGATGGCCTGTTCGGGACGCAGCGCGCGTTCCAGCGTGTCGTACTGGTAATCGCCGACGGCGCCGAACAGCACCGCGTCGGCCGACTTGGCCAGCGCCAGCGTGCCTTCCGGCAGCGGGTGGCCGTGGGCCGCGTAGCCGGCGCCGCCGACGGGGGCGGTCTCCAGCTCGAACGATTCGCCCAGCACATTGAGGACCTTGACGGCTTGGGCGACGATTTCCGGGCCGATACCGTCGCCCGGGAGGATTGCGATTTTCATGTGAGTTTTCGAGATTAGATGACGTTAGCCAACCAGGGTTGGTTTGCCAGATGGCGCTCTTCGAATTCGCGGATGGTGTCGGCGTGGCGCAGGGTCAGGCCGATATCGTCGAGTCCGTTCATCAGGCAGTATTTGCGGAAGGCGTCGATCTCGAAGGGATAGGAGACGCTGCCATTGCTGGTGGAAATGCGCTGCTGCTCAAGGTCGACCACCAGACGGTAACCGGGGAAGGCCTTGACTTCGTTGAACAGATGATCGATCTGCGCTTCAGGAATCACGATGGGCAGCAAGCCGCTCTTGTAGCAGTTGTTGAAGAAGATGTCGGCGAACGACGGCGCGATGATGGCGCGGAAGCCGTACTGGTCGAGCGCCCACGGCGCGTGCTCGCGCGAGGAGCCGCAGCCGAAGTTTTTACGGGTCAGCAGGATCGAGGCGCCCTGGTAGCGCGGCTCGTTGAGCACGAAGTCCGGGTTGAGCGGGCGTTTGCTGTTGTCCATGCCGGGTTCGCCGTGGTCGAGATAGCGCCACTCGTCGAACAGGTTGGGGCCGAAGCCGGTGCGATGGATGGACTTCAGGAATTGCTTCGGAATGATGGCGTCGGTGTCGACGTTGGCGCGGTCGAGCGGGGCCACCAGGCCTTCGTATATCGTAAATTTATCCATGATCTCGTTCGGGTTGTGCGACGGCGGACCGTCGCGGCCCGCCGTACTGCGGTTATTTTTTGGTCGAAGCGCCTTCCAGCGACTCACCGACTTTTTTCACGTCCTTGCCGAAGCCGTTGACTGTATTGCAGCCGGTCAGGATCAGCGCGATGATGGACAGGGCGAATAGTTTTTTCATGTTGGTGTACTCGTGGTATCAATCAAAAAAATTCAGCGCAGCGTGCGCACGTCGACGAAGTGGCCGGCGATACCGGCGGCGGCGGCCATCGCGGGCGACACCAGATGGGTGCGTCCGCCCTGTCCTTGGCGTCCTTCGAAATTACGGTTGGAGGTCGAGGCGCAGCGCTCGCCCGGTTCCAGGCGGTCGGCGTTCATCGCCAGGCACATCGAGCAGCCCGGCTCGCGCCATTCGAAACCGGCGTCCTTGAAGATGCGGTCCAGGCCTTCGCGCTCGGCCTGGTCCTTGACCAGCCCGGAACCCGGCACCACCATCGCCAGTTTGACGTTGGAGGCGCGCTGCTTGCCGCGCACCACGGCGGCCGCCGCGCGCAAGTCCTCGATGCGCGAGTTGGTGCACGAGCCGATGAAGACCTTGTCGATGCGGATGTCCTCGATCGCCGTGTTCGGCTTGAGGTTCATGTAGACCAGCGCCTTTTCCATCGCGTCGCGCTTGACGCTGTCCTTTTCCAGGTCCGGGTCCGGCACGCGGCCGTCGATCGACGTCACCATCTCCGGCGACGTGCCCCAGGTCACCTGCGGCTTGACGTCGGCGGCGTCGAGCGTGACGACCAGGTCGAAGCGGGCGCCGGCGTCCGAGTGCAGGGTGCGCCAGTAGGCGACCGCGCGGTCCCAGTGCGGGCCGACGGGCGAGAACGGACGGCCCTTGACGTAGTTGATCGTGGTGTCGTCGACGCCGATGATGCCGGCGCGCGCGCCGGCCTCGATCGCCATGTTACAGACGGTCATGCGGCCTTCCATCGACAGCGCGCGGATGGTCGAACCGCCGAACTCGATACAGTAGCCGGTGCCGCCGGCGGTGCCGATCTTGCCGATGATGGCCAGCACGATGTCCTTGGCGGTGACGCCGGCCGGCAGCGGGCCGTCGACCTGCACCAGCATCGATTTGGATTTCTTTTGCAGCAGGGTTTGCGTGGCCAGCACGTGCTCGACCTCGGAGGTGCCGATGCCGTGCGCCAGCGCGCCGAAGGCGCCGTGGGTCGACGTGTGCGAGTCGCCGCAGACGACCGTCATGCCCGGCAAGGTGGCGCCCTGCTCCGGCCCGATCACGTGGACGATGCCCTGGCGCTTGTCGTTCATGTTGAAATAGGTCAGGCCGTAGGACTTGGCGTTCTTGTCCAGGGTCTCGACCTGCAGGCGCGAGACCGGGTCGGCGATGCCGTCGGCGCGCGAGGTGGTCGGCACGTTGTGGTCGGCCACGGCCAGGTTGGCCGACAGGCGCCACGGCTGGCGGTTGGCGGCGCGCAGGCCGTCGAAGGCCTGCGGGCTGGTCACTTCGTGCACCAGGTGGCGGTCGATGTAGAGGATGGTGGTGCCGTCTTCCTCGGCCTTGACCACGTGCGATTCCCAGAGTTTGTCGTAAAGCGTCTTCATCATGATGTGTGCTTACTGCTGCTGCCTGTGTGAGTGATCCACTTCGATTATGCCATATTGTGCAATGCGATAGCGACCGCCGCTGTCGGGCCTCGTGAGCCGATGCGGTTCCGCCTACCGATACACTTTTTATGACTCCTTTAAAAATTCGGTATTGAAAATAAAAAAGCAAACGAAAAAAAAGCCTGCGTGGACGCAGGCTTTTGTGTTGTTGGCTTAATCTTTCGACTAGGCCGCCATGCGTACACTTCCCCTGCATCCGTCCATCAGGAACGATAGGCCCACCACTAGCACCAGTTCGCCCTCGGCCGAGCGCGCGGTGCCGGTGATGCCCTCGACGGTAATCGCGGTCATCGGCTTGATGACCAGGTCGGCGGTGCCGTCGACCGCTTCCACCGCCAGAATATACGGCTGTGGCGCGGCGACAACAATACCGACCTTCTCGCGGCAGCTCTCGTAGCCGAGCGAATCGGCCAGCGAGCGCACCGGCAGCGGACGGCCCTGGTCCTTGAGGACCGGGGCGCCGCCCACTTCCATGAACACGTCCGGCAACTCGACCACGCGCTGCACCACGGCCATCGGCAGCGCCAGCGCGGCGCCCGAGGTCGACACCAGCATGGTCGGCACGATCGACAGCTCGATCGGCAGACGGATGGCGAACTTGGTGCCCTTGCCCAGCGCCGATTCGATGTGGATGGCGCCGCGGTTCTTCTCCACGGCGGTCTTCACCACGTCCATGCCGACGCCGCGGCCGGACACGCTCGACGCCACTTCCTTGGTCGAGAAGCCCGGCAGGAACACCAGCTGGAAGCACTCGTCGTTGGTCAAATTGGCCGACTCGCTGATCAACCCCTTCTGCTGGGCCTTGGTGCGCAACACCACCGGGTCCATGCCCTTGCCGTCGTCCTGCAGCACGATCATCACGCTGTTGGCTTCCTGCCATGCCTTGAGCGAGATGAACGACTTGGCCGGCTTGCCCGCCGCCAGGCGGTCTTCCGGCGACTCGACGCCATGGTCCAGCGAGTTGCGCAGCATGTGCACCAGCGGATCGTACAGGCTGTCGACGACCACGCGGTCGACCTCGGTCTCGGCGCCCTCGATGGTCAGCTCGACGTCCTTGCCCAGGTCCTTGGCCAGCTCGCGCACCAGGCGCGGGAATTTCTGGAACAGGCGCCCGACCGGTTGCATGCGCGTCGCCAGGGTGGCGCGCTGCAGTTCGGTCGAATACCGCGACGCCCGCTCCAGCGTTTCCGCCAAGGTGGCCATCAGGGTCTGGGCCTGGCCCTCGAATTTGAATTGCAGCAGGCGCTCGAGCAGCACGGCGGCCTGGTTGGCGGCCTGCACCGATTCGCCCGCCACTTCCAGCAAGGCATCCAGTTTAACAGCATCGACGCGGATCGACTCTTCTTTGGCCGGGGCCGCATGCGGACGCTCTTCGCGTTTCTCGGGCGCGTCGCGCTTGGCCGGGGCGGCCACGGCCGTGCCGGCGGCGGGCGCGGCGGCTGCGGCGGCCGGTGCCGCGACAGCGGCCGGCAC